>NZ_JBIAEC010000002.1:286380-341438 GCF_042868225.1 Streptomyces sp. NPDC007856
CCTGCCACCGGAAGACCTCGACCCCCGCGCCGTGAACCGCCCCACCGACCGGGCCACACGGCCCCACCCTGCGCCCCGGTCACCCGTCACCGCCAGCTCGCCGGCCCTCGACCATGCCACTGGCGCCGCTCCCGCCAGGCCACAGCAGCCCCTGCCACCGGAAGACCTCGACCCCCGCGCCGTGAACCGCCCCACCGACCGGGCCACACGGCCCCACCCTGCGCCCCGGTCACCCGTCACCGCCAGGCTCGCCGGCCCTCGACCATGCCACTGGCGCCGCTCCCGCCAGGCCCCAGCAGCCCCTGCCACCGGAAGACCTCGACCCCCGCGCCGTGAACCGCCCCACCGACGGGCCACGCGGCCCCACCCTGGTCACCGCCAGCAACACCCCGGTGGCCTCGTCGGCCCTCGGCCATGCCGTCGGCGCCGCTCCCGCCGACTCCCGGGTCACCCCGTGCGGGCCAGGGGCTGTCCGGTCTCCTCGTGTCGGCCGGCCCTCCGCAGCAGTGCCGCCACCGCCGCGCACTGCACGGCCATCGCGAGCGCCAGTGCCAGGCAGACGCCGGGCAGGCCGAGGCCGCCGAGGGCGTGGGCCAGGGGCAGCTGGACGGCCGTGCCGAGCAGGGTGACCCGGAGCAGCGCCGGTGCTCCGCCGCCGCCCTCGAAGACCCCGCCGAACGCGATGAAGCAGGCCATCAGCAGCAGATAGGGGCCGGCACAGCGCAGGAACAGCGCGCCCTGGTGGGCGACTTCGGGCCCGGCGCCGAAGGCGGCCATGATCCAGGGGCCGGTCGCGGCGAGCACCGCGGAGGCGGTCAGGCCCAGGGCAGCGGAGACCAGCACCGCCTGCCGGCCGATGTCCCGCCGCGCATCCGCGCCCGCGCCCCTGGTGTGCGCGGTGTGGATCGCGGCGGCCTGGCGTACGGCGTAGAAGGCCATGGTGGCGACGTACATGACCTTGTAGGCGATGGCGTAGGCGGCCACCGCCGTCACCCCGAGCCGGGCCACGATCGCCACCAGCACCAGAGCTCCGCTCTGGCGCACGGTGAAGTCGGCGGACATGGGCAGGCCGGTGGCGAGCGTGCGGCGCAGGGCGGCCCGGGCCGGTGCGGCGGACGGGACCTCGGCCGCCGTCCGCAGCAGGGGGTTGCGGCGCAGGGCGCGCAGGCCCACCGCGAGGGCCACGGCGCGGCACAGCACGGTGGAGGCGGCGGCGCCCCGGACGCCGTACAGGTGGATCAGGGCGGGGTCGCAGAGCAGGATCAGCCCGTTGGCGAGGAGGGCGAGGCGCATGGGGGTGCGGGTGTCACCGGTGCCCTTGAGGATGCCGTCGACGAGCTGCTGGGCGAAGAAGACGGTCATACCGGGCAGGGAGATCGCGAAGTAGGCGGTGGCCAGGCCCCGGGCCGCGCCGTCGCCGCCGCCGAGGACCAGTGCGGCCAGCGGCCCGCGCAGCAGCAGGCCGCCGATCGCGACCGCCGGTGTCACCAGCGCGCACAGGGCCCACCCACCGCGCACGGCGGCTCGTACGGCGGCCGGGTCCCGGGCCCCTCTGGCGTGCGCCACCGACACGGTCGTACCGGAGGCGAAGACCAGCGCGACACCGAGCAGCACGTTCTCGGTGTTGGTGGCGACGGCCACGGCGGCGACGGCGGGGCCGCCGAGCCGGGAGACCCAGACGGTGTTGATGACCCCGGAGGCCACCGAGGCGAGCAGGGAGAGGTAGACGGGGTGGGCGAGGGCTATGAGCTGCTTGCGGTGGGCGTTCACCAGACGGCTCCTCTTATCGAGCTACCTCGAAACGAGGTAGCTCGATAAGAGCTAGCATGACTCCCGAGGCCGCCGCAAGGAGGAGAGCGCGTGCTGGAGTTGTCGATCCTGGGCTTCCTCGCCGAGGAAGAGCTGCACGGTTACGAGCTGAAGGAGCGCATCAAGGCGCTGAGCGGCCATGTCCGCCCGGTCAGCGACGGCGCGCTGTATCCGGCCATCAACCGGCTCGTCGCCGCCGGACTGCTCGACCAGCGCACCGAGGAAGGCGCGAGCGCCGCCCCGCGCCGGGTGCTGTCCCTGACGGCCGCGGGCCGGCAGGAGCTGCTCGCGCGGCTGCGCGACCCCAAGCAGGCGGAGATCACCGACCAAGTCCGCTTCAACACGCTCCTGGCCTTCCTGCGCCACCTGGACGACCCCGCCGCCCAGGCCGCGGTGCTGCGCCGTCGGCTGGACTTCCTTCAGGCCCCGGCGAGCTTCTTCTACCGGCAGGGCGAGCCGGTGCGCGCGGAGGAGGCCGGGGACCTGTTCCGGGAGGGCATGCTGCGGGTCGCCCGGGCCACCGGGAAGGCGGAGCGGGCCTGGCTGCGCGAGGCCATCGAGACGCTCAGCGCATCCGGCTGACCTGCTGGAGAAGGGGGCCGGTCGTCACTCGGTGCGGATCAGCTGCGCCCGCACATACTCCCGCCACCGCTCGGTGAACGCCTGCGGTGTGGTGCCCAGCACCGTCTTCAGCGCGGCCTCGATCGCGCCCGCCCGCTGCTGATGGCCGCCGACGGCGCGGTAGAAGGCGTCGAGCCGGGCCGCGCCCCACTGGTCGGCGATCATCCGGCAGGCCAGCCAGCCCCCCTCGTAGGCCTGGGCGAGTTCGGCCGGGTCGCTGGTGAAGCCGAAGTCCTTGTCGGTGGGGAGCTCGGTGGGCGGGTGGCCGTCATGGACGGCGCGGGTGAGTTCCGGCGCGACCTCGGTGGGGGTGCGGCCGGTACCGAGGTAGCCGATCCAGTCCGCGTAGCCCTCGGAGAGCCACAGCGGGGTCGCGGCGGTGGTGTGCGCGCGGGTGGCCACGTGGGTGGTCTCGTGGGTGAGCACGACCTGCTTGCCGAGGTCGCCGAGGATGGCGTACGCCTCCGGGTTGACGACCACCCGGTCCGCGGGCGCCTTGCCCGAGCCCCCCGCCTCGCCGGTGGTGACGGCGGCGATCCCCCGGTAGTTGGCGGCGGGTGAGCCGAGCAGTCCCGCCATGCCCTGCAGGGACCGCGGGACGAGGACGACCACATGGCGGGTCCAGTCGGTGCCCCAGGCCCGGGAGACGGCCGGTACGGCGCGGTCGGCCAGCGTGGCGTATCCGCGCAGCTGGGCGGCCGTCCGGCCGGTGCCCAGGACCAGGCTGTGGGCGCCCTTGACGGCTGTCACCGGGCCCTGGTCCCACAGCTGCTGCCCGGCGTCCCGCGCGGGCCGGTCGGCGGTGACGTACCACTCGCCGTCGGCGGTGCGGCCCAGGGTGAGGATGCGGCGGGCGTCGACGGGGGCCTTGTCGTACCCGGCGACGCGGTAGCTCAGGTCGGCGTCGGCGGTGGCTCCGGCCGAGGTGCGGTGCACGGCGGTGACGCGGTAGGCCCAGGAGGCCAGCGGGAGGGCGCGCAGCCGGGTGTACTCGGTGCGGGTGCCCGTCGCCCCGTACGCCGTCTCGTCGTGGCCGAGCAGCGCGGCCGAGCGCCGGTCGAGCAGGTGCTGCACCTCGGTGCGGGCGGAGTCGGCCGGGGTGCCGCCACAGCCGGCCAGGGGCAGCAGCAGCCCGAGCCCCACCGCCCCGATACTCCACGCCCGCCTGCGACCAGCCATTTCCCGATCGTAACGGCGCCCGGCGCGGTCAGGGCCGGGTGACCGAGGAGATCGGCATCATCCCGACCGGGTCGTAGCGCACCGCGGCGCCCGGATAGGGGGCGTGGATGACCTGGCCGTTGCCCACGTACATCCCCACATGGCTGGCGTCGGAGCGGTAGATCACCAGGTCACCGGGGCGGGCCTGGGAGAGCGGGAGCTGCCGGCCGGCGAAGCGCTGCTCCTGCGAGGTGCGCGGCAGCTGGATTCCGGCGTGCGCGTACGACCACTGCATCAGGCCCGAGCAGTCGAAGCCGGAGGGGCCGCTCGCGCCCCACACATACGGCCGGCCGAGGGCGGAGCGGGCGGCGGCCACCGCGGCGGCGGCGCGGGCGTCGGGGGCGACGGCACCGGTCAGGTCCGGCAGGCCGGGCAGGTCCACGCGGCCGGAGTCGTCGGAGCGCGAGGCCCGGCCGAACGCGGCGCGCTCGGCGGCCGGGAGCGTGTCGAGCAGTTGCTGGGCCTTGGCGAGCTTCGTCTCCACGGTCCGCTTGTGCGCGGCCACGGCCTTGCGGCTGCTCTCCAGCGCGGCGAGCTTCCCGACCGCCTCCGTGCGCTCCTGCGCGAGTTCCCGCAGCGCCGACTGCAACTCCCGGAGTTGCCCCGCCTGTTGGGTGGTGATGCGGTCGAGGGTGGACGCCTTGTCGAGATAGTCGTCGGGGTCGTCGGAGAAGAGCAGGGCGACGGCAGGGGCGATGCCGCCCGTGCGGTACTGGGCACCGGCCAGCGAACCCAGTTGCTCGCGCAGGGTGTTGACGCGCTGCTGCTGCCGGGCGATGTGGTCCTGGGCGTCGCGCACCTCGCGGCGCAGGGTGCCGGCCCGCTCCTGGGCCTTGTCGAAGGCCTGGGTCGCCCGCTCGGCCTCCTGGTAGAGCCGGTCCACCTCGGCACGGGTGTCGGTGCGCGGGGCCGCGTGCGCCGGTACGGCGCCGAGCGCGCCGGCCGCGGCCGACAGGACACAGAGGGCGACGGCGCCCCGGTCGAATCCGGAGGAGGCAAAGCGGCGATGAGACCCCACGGCAGTCCTTCTGCTGGCGAACAGTGACCGTTTCCCCGGCGCCTGGGGACGGGGAGGCCCCGGCGCCGGGGAAACGCGGCAGACAGTAGCCGTGCGCAAGGGGCTCGACCAACGGCCGTCGCGGCAACAAACGCTGACGCCCCGCCGCTGACCCAGGTCAGCGGCGGGGCGTGGAGTCAGTTCCGGTCCAGGGGATTCGCCCGTTCGGGCGCCCCCGTGCGAGCGTTTCTCGCGGGAACTCGCGGGTATCACACCCGGTTTCGCGGGGCGATGTCCGCCGGAGGTGTCAGACCCGGACGCCGAACTGGAACGGCATGTCGGACATCGACTCGTAGCGGACCACGGCACCGGTGTGCGGGGCGTGGAGCACCTGGCCGTTGCCGGCGTACAGGCCGACGTGATGGATGTCGCCGTAGAAGAAGACCAGGTCGCCGACCTGGAGGTCGTTGATCGAGCTGATCCTGGTGCCTATGGTGGCCTGCTCCTGGGAGGTGCGCGGGATGGAGACACCGGCCTGGGCGTAGGCCCAGGAGGTCAGGCCCGAGCAGTCGAAGGCGGACGGACCGGAGGCGCCGTAGACGTACGGCGAGCCGATCACGCTCTGGGCGGCGGCGAAGGCCGCGCCGGCCCGGCCGGAGGCAGGAGTGCTGTTGCCGAGGTTGACCCGCGAGCTGGAGGAGCGGTCGGCGCGGGCCTGCTGGGCGGCGAGGGCCGCCTTCTCCTTGGCGGTCAGGGTGTTGAGCAGCTTCTGCGCGTCGGCGAGCTTGCCCTGGACGTCCTTCTTGTTCTGCGCCAGCTGGGCGCGCGTGGCGGAGAGGTCCTTGAGCTTCTGGGTGGCCTCGGCACGCTCCTGGGCCAGTTCGCGCTGTTTGTCCTGGATCTTCTTCAGCGCGTCGACCTGCTGAGCGCTCAACTGGTCGAGCGTGGACGCCTTGTCGAGGAAGTCGTTCGGGTTGGAGGACAGGAAGAGCTGGACCGAGGGGTCGATGCCGCCGGAGCGGTACTGCGAGGTGGCCAGCGAACCCAGGCCGTCGCGCAGCTTGTTGAGGTCCTGCTGACCTCGCGCGACGTTGTCCTGG
Source organism: Streptomyces sp. NPDC007856 (assembly GCF_042868225.1). Taxonomy (NCBI): domain Bacteria; kingdom Bacillati; phylum Actinomycetota; class Actinomycetes; order Kitasatosporales; family Streptomycetaceae; genus Streptomyces; species Streptomyces sp. NPDC007856. The sequence continues at coordinate 292,126 of NZ_JBIAEC010000002.1, forward strand.
ATGGTGGATATCTCCTTCTGCAGCTTCTGCTGCTTCGCCTGGGCCCCGTCGTACTTCTCGGTGGCCTGCTCCGCCTGCTGGTAGAGCTCGTCGACCTTGGCCTTGACCTGGTCCTTGGTGAGCTTCTGGCTCGGCGCGGCATTGGCGGCGTTCGCGCTCAGGACGACGGCGGCGGCTGCTGCGGTGGTCAGCACGGTCACGCGAGCGCGACTCTGCTGCTTGGGTCGACGGTGGGACGCCACGGAGGACGAACTCCTTCTTGTGAGTGATCACCCGTTCGGAGGTTCGAGCCCAGACCCTAGTGACCCACTTGTGATCAGTTCAAATCCTCACACCAAAAAACCTCGTCACACAATGCATTCTTTGCACACAAGTCACATGGGGTGAGGCGCGGTTGACACTACGTTGCGTGACGATACGGCTAATTCGGGCATTGCATATGCCCCTTGGACCTTCAGGACAGTCGCTTGAGAAGCACCGCAGAGGCGACCGGACGGGCGCCCGCCCTGGCGACCCCGTCGGCCACCTCACGGTCGGTGGAGGCGACGATGACCGGACGGCCCGGCGGCTCCGCGCGCACGAGCTGCCGGATCAGCTCGTCGGCCGTGACACCCGGCTTGGAGAACAGCACCCGCACCCCGCGCGGCGGCGCCAGCAGCACCGGGGCGGCCAGTTCGGCGCCGTCGAAGACGCAGGTCACCTCGGCGCCTGTCTGCGCGGCGAGCGCGGAGAGCTGGCCGAGGAGCCTCAGCCGCTGCTTCTCCAGCGGCATCTGCGGATAGCCGGTCTTGGTGACGTTGTAGCCGTCGACGACCAGATGCGCCTGGGGCAGCGCCAGCAACTGGTCGAGAATGGCCGGATCGTTCTCCGACAGGGCGCGCGCCGCGATGTCCTTCGGTGTCATTCGTCCCGGTTCGACCGCATCCACGGTCTCGGCGGGCCGCACGGACACGGGGGGCAGGGCGAGTTCGCGCCTGAGGCCCTGGGTGGCATCCAGCAGGGTGTCCAGCAGCAGCCGTACCCGCATGTCCTCCACGCTGCGGCCCTCGCGGGCGGCGCGGCGGGTGGCCTCCAGCGCGGCATCGGCCTCGCCGAGGCGGGCCTTGAGCCGGCGGGACTCGCTCTCGGCGGCCGAGACCTGCAGGTGCGCCTCGGCGCGCAGGGCGTCCATCTCGCCCTGGGCCTTGCGCAGGGCTGCCTCGCCCCGCTTGACGTCGCTGAGGGCGGCCCGGAGCTTACGGTGAAGCGATTCCGCTTCCCTCTTCACCGACTCCAGCTCCGTACGCAGCCGTTCGGTCTCGGCGCGGGTGTACTCGCGGGCGTGGGCCAGCTCGGCGCGCAGCCGCTCCAGCTCGACCCGGTTCTCCTCGTCGGCGCGCTCGGCGTCCGCGCGCTGGACCTCCTCGCCGGCCGCGGTGACCAGCTTCACCCAGCCCGCCGGGCGCAGTACGTAGGCCGCGGCCGCCACGTCGAGCGGATCCGCGGCCGGGAGCGGCGAGCCGGAGTCGAGGGCGCCGGCGAGTTCCGGCTGCGCCTCTCTGAACTTCTCCCCGATGCGCTGCCGGAACAGCGCATCGGTCTCCAGCGCCGCCGCCATCGCGTTTCCGGCGAACTTGGCCCGGCGATTGGGGGCGAACCGGGCGTACTGCCTCAGCTGGGCGGGCAGTTCGGACATGGTCAGCCCGCCGAAGCCCTCCGAGACGATCTGGACGACCCGGCGGCGCACACCGTCGGGCAGCGGACGGTCAAGCACCTCAGCGGTGCCGTCGTCCGGCCCCCCGCCTGCGGTCTCCACCATCCGTCACACCCCACTACTTCGACTTCTTCGGGGGCCGCTCCGCTCAGGAGCCGGCACCCGGCCTGTCCACGAGTTCCACCTGGTCCACCGCGTTGCACCAGCGGCACCGCACCGACTCGATGGTCTCACTGACCACCTCGCGCTCCTCCACGGTCGGCTCGCCGGCCAGATCGAGGTGGACGTACTCGACGACCTTCGAGGAACGCGTCACGTCGAACCGGGTGAGGTTGCCGCACAGCGTGCAGCGCCATCGGGTGGTGGCGGTCGGCAGGGGAACCGTCATCGTGGCTGTCCGCTTCCTTCTCGTAGTCGCTCACCGCGCCGCCGGCCGACGCGTGTGGCCGTAACCCTACGGCCTGGCGGCAACTCGCCGCTGGTCTGTCCAAGGCGGCGAGGCGGTCTGTCAGCGTGCGTCCCGTTACGTCATGCTCTGTATTCATGATCAGCGCGTGGAGCACGGCGGCAGGCAGGGCCTTCAGAGCGGTCCGGAGCACATCAGCACCCATGACGTACGGCCTCATCGCCCTGTGCTGTCTGCTCTTCGTCCTGGGCCCGGCCTCGGGGCTCACCCCGGCGTACGGCTCCGGGGACGGGCTGCTCGCCGCACAGCGGGCGTACTTCCGGAGCTGGGGCGTGGTGCCGGCCGATCTGTTCGCCAGACCGGTGCGCGAGGCCCTGACCCCCGCCACGGCCCTGTTCGTGCACGGCAGCTGGGTGCATCTGCTCGGCAACATGCTCTTCCTCTTCGTCTTCGGCGCGATGACCGAGGAACGGATGGGCCGGGTCGCGTTCACCCTCTTCTACGTCGGCTGCGGCTATCTCGCCCTGCTCGGCTACGCGGCCGCCAACGCCACCTCCGAGCAGTCGCTGGTGGGCGCGTCCGGAGCGATCTCGGCGGTCCTCGGAGCGTTCCTCTACCTGTTCCCGCGCGCCCGTGTGACCAGTCTTCTGCCTTTTCTGTTCTTCCTGCCACTGCGGTTTCCCGCGTGGATCGTGCTGCCGTTCTGGGCGGCGCTGCAGTGGGCGGCGGCGGAGCAGAGCTCGGGCGGGCCCGGGGTGGCGTATCTGGCCCACCTCGTGGGCTTCGGTCTGGGCTTCGGCTACGCGTGGGTGCGTTACGGCAGCAGGAAGGGCCCGAAGGGCGGCCTGGGAAGGGCGGTGGTGGGAGACGGGCGGGCGGCTAGAGTGAAGTGCGCCCCAGCTCCGGCACCCGAGGGAGAGAACCAGCCGTGATCACCGCGATCGTCCTCATCAAGACCAGCGTGGACCGGATCCCCGAGATCGCGGAGCAGATCGCTTCGCTGGAGTCGGTGAGCGAGGTCTTCTCCGTCACCGGCACGTACGACTTGATCGCGATGGTCCGGGTGCGGCAGCACGATGATCTCGCCGATGTCATCCCCGGCCGGATCAGCAAGATCCCCGGCGTCGAGGGCACGGACACGCATGTGGCGTTCCGCACCTACTCGACGCACGACCTGGAAGCGGCGTTCTCGATCGGCCTGGACAACTAGGGGCTGGGCCGCTCAGCCGCTGATCACACCGCCGGTACGCAGCGGCCGTCCTCGGTCCGGTACGTCCACTTCGCGCCCTCGGTCACGAGTTCCCGGACCGCCGTGACGAAGCGGTCGACGTGCTCGTCGGGGGTGCCCGCGCCGAAGCTCACACGGATGGCGTTGAGGGACTTCTCGCCCGGCGCGGCCTCGGGGGCGCCGCACTCGCCCTGGGTCTGGGGGTCGCTGCCGAGGAGGGTGCGGACCAGAGGGTGGGCGCAGAACAGGCCGTCGCGGACGCCGATGCCGTACTCGGCGGACAGGGCAGCGGCGAAGTGGGAGCTGTTCCAGCCCTCGACGACGAAGGAGATCACGCCGACGCGCGGGGCGTCGTCGCCGAACAGGGACAGCACCTTCACCTGCGGGACCTCGGCCAGGCCCGCACGGACCCTGGCGATCAGGTGCTGCTCGCGCGCGACCAGGCCGTCCCAGCCGGCCTCGGTGAGCGCCTTGCAGGCCGACGCGATGGAGTAGGCGCCGATCACATTGGGTGACCCCGCTTCGTGCCGGGCGGCACTCTCGTGCCACTCCACGTCCACGCCGCCGTCCCGGCGCCGGGCCACCTTGCGGCTGGCGCCCCCGCCCGCGAGGTAGGGCTCGGCCGCGCGCAGCCAGTCGGCGCGGCCGGCCAGGACACCGGAGCCGAAGGGGGCGTACAGCTTGTGGCCCGAGAAGGCGACCCAGTCGACGTCCAGGTCCCGGACGGACACGGGGTGGTGCGGGGCCAGCTGGGCGGCGTCCAGGACGATCCGGGCGCCGTGCGCGTGGGCGGCTGCCGCCAGCTCCCGTACGGGCCACAGCTCGCCGGTGACGTTCGAGGCGCCGGTGACGCACACCAGGGCCGGGCCGTGCGGGTCGCGGCCGGCGAGGGCGCGCTCCAGGGTCGTGACGGCCTGCTGCGGGGTGCGCGGGGCGTCGAGGTAGCTGACCTGGGCGTCCTGCCAGGGCAGCAGGGAGGCGTGGTGCTCGGTCTCGAAGACGAAGACCTGGCAGTCGGCCGGGAGGGCGCGGGCCAGGAGGTTCAGGGAGTCGGTGGTGGAGCGGGTGAAGACCAGCTGGTCGTCGGGGCGGCAGTCCAGGAACCCGGCGACCGTCCTGCGGGCGTTCTCGAACAGGTCGGTGGAGAGCTGGGAGAGATAGCCGGCGCCCCGGTGGACGCTGCCGTAGTACGGCGCGTAGGCGGCCACGTCGTCCCAGACGCGCTGGAGGGCGGGGGTGCTGGCCGCGTAGTCGAGGGCCGCGTAGGTGACCTCGCCGCCGGTGACGAGCGGGACGGTGACATCCCGGCCCAGAACGGGCAGCGGGGAACAAACGGACTGGTCGGCGGCAGCGGTGAAGACGGACATGGGGGAACTCCCGTGAGAACGTACGCCGAAGACGACGTACGGGAAGAAGAGAAAAGGGGATGCGGAGGCGGGGCTCGGCGGCCCTATCGCATTCGCTTGCTCACGGAAGGCTCCCTCGATGACCAGGACCCCTGGTCCCGCGCTCAGCAGCGCGCGAGGGGTCCGCGCTTGCCGTAGACCTCGCTGCCTACGGCCTGGTCCTCACCCGGGGCACCCCGCCACGGACGGAGGGTTGCCGGACAGCCGGCCGGGGCCGAATGGCTGTCACTCATGACCTGGTACAGGAACGTACGGGAAATGATCGTCGTCCCGCAACCCGAGTCCGGATCGCGGGACGACCGTCGGTGACCGCTAGGCGTTGCTCGCCGCCACCCACCGCTCCAGCGTCCGCTTCGCCGCGCCCGAGTCGATCGACTCCGCCGCCTTGGCCATGCCGGCCCGCAGCTGGTCGGCGAGCGGGGCGTCCGTCGGGTGCAGGGCCACGAGGGCCGCCGCGGAGTTCAGCAGCACCGCGTCCCGCACGGCCCCTGTCTCACCGTCGAGCAGACGGCGGGCGACCTCCGCGTTGTACGACGCGTCCGCGCCGCGCAGGGCCTCCACGGGGACGAGGTCGATGCCGACGTCCCTCGGGTCGAAGGTCTCCTCGGTGACCTTGCCGTCCCGGACGACCCACACCCGCGAGGTGGCGGTCGTCGTCAGCTCGTCCAGGCCGTCGTCGCCGCGGAAGACCAGGGAGGAGTTGCCGCGCTCGGCGAGGACACCGGCCACGATCGGGGCCATCCGCAGATCCGCCACGCCGACGGCCTGGGCGCGGACCTTCGCCGGGTTGGTCAGCGGACCGAGGACATTGAAGGTCGTACGGATGCCCAACTGGCCACGGGCGGCGGCCACATGGCGCAGCGCCGGGTGGAACTTCACCGCGAAGCAGAACGTGATCCCGGCCTCCTCCGCGACCTGCGGGACCCGTTCCAGCGGGAGGTTCAGATTGACGCCCAGCTTCTCCAGCACGTCCGACGCGCCCGACGCCGAGGACGCGGCACGGTTGCCGTGCTTGACGACCTTCGCGCCGGTGCCGGCGACGACGATCGAGGACATCGTGGAGATGTTCACCGTCTTGGCACCGTCACCACCGGTGCCGACGATGTCGACGGTCTCCCCCGGCACCTCGATGACGTTCGCGTGCGCGTACATCGCGCGGACGAGCCCGGTGATCTCCTCTACCGTCTCGCCCTTGGCGCGCAGGGCCACGGCGAATCCCGCGATCTGCGCGTCCGTCGCCTCCCCGCGCATGATCCGGTCCATCGCCCATGCCGTGGCGTCCGCGCTCTGGTCCCGGCCCTCCAGCAGGGCGTTCAGTACCTCGGGCCAGGAACGGCCCGCCGCGGTGTCGCCTCCAGCGGGGGTCACAGCGCTCATCAGCCGCTCCTGGTGTCGTAAGAACAGTGTGAGCCCAGCCTATCCACCCCCGGGCACGGCGAAGGGCCCCGTCCGTAAGCCGGACGGGGCCCTTCAGCGTGGCGTGGCGACGCGGGGATCAGTGGTGGCCGTGGCCGCTCGTGATCTCCTTGTACTCATCGACGGTCGGCTTCGGGATCTGGTTGTCCTCGCCGTAGTAGGCGCTGGACAGCCGCACCCGGAGCTTCTCCGAGGCCGGCACCTTGCGCTCGACACCGTTCTCGTCGACCGTCGGGCCGATCTCGGCCGGCTCGTACTGGTGGTGGGCCGTGAGGGTGTGCAGCTGCTCCTGGCTGAGCGGCTCGTGCACCTCGATGAACTCACCGTGCGGCAGCCGCTTGATGATGCCGGTCTCGCGACCGTGCAGCACCTTGTCGCGGTCGCGGCGCTGCAGACCCAGGCAGATCCGCTTGGTGACGAGGAACGCGAAGACCGGGCCGACGAAGAAGGCGATCCGGACGAACCAGGTCACGGCGTTGATCGACAGGTGGAAGTGCGTGGCCCACAGGTCGTTGCCGCCGCCGACCAGCAGCGTCAGGTACAGCGTCATCCAGGCGACGCCGAGACCGGTGCGCGTCGGGGCGTTGCGCGGGCGGTCCAGGATGTGGTGCTCGCGCTTGTCGCCGGTGACCCAGGACTCGATGAACGGGTAGACGGCGATCGCCACGAGGACCAGCGGGAAGATCATCAGCGGGATGAACACGCCCAGGACGAGCGTGTGACCCCAGAAGTTGATCTCCCAGCCCGGCATGAAGCGGATCAGACCCTCGGAGAAGCCCATGTACCAGTCGGGCTGGGCGCCGGTGGACACCTGGTCCGGACGGTAGGGGCCCATGGCCCAGATCGGGTTGATCTGGGCGACCGCGGCGATGGCCGCGATGACACCGAAGACCAGGAAGAAGAAGCCTCCGGCCTTGGCCATGTACACCGGCAGCAGCGGCATGCCGACGACGTTCTTCTCGGACTTCCCGGGACCCGCGAACTGCGTGTGCTTGTGGTAGAAGACCAGGATCAGGTGGCCCACCACCAGGCCGAGCATGATGCCCGGCAGCAGCAGGATGTGGATCGAGTAGAACCGGGCGACGAAGTCGTGACCGGGGAACTGACCGCCGAAGAGGAAGAACGACAGGTACGTGCCGACGATCGGCACGGACAGGACCGCGCCCTCCATGAAGCGGACACCGGTGCCGGAGAGCAGGTCGTCCGGGAGCGAGTAACCGGTGAAGCCGGTGAACATGCCCAGGACGAACAGCAGGAAGCCGAACAGCCAGTTGATCTCACGCGGCTTGCGGAACGCGCCGGTGAAGAACACGCGCATCATGTGCACGAACATGCCGGCGAGGAAGATCAGCGCGGCCCAGTGGTGGATCTGCCGGATGAGCAGACCACCGCGCACGTCGAAGGAGATGTGCAGGGTCGAGTTGAACGCCTCGGACATCAGCTGTCCCTGCAGCGGGACATAGCTGCCGTGGTACTCCACCTCGTTCATCGACGGGTGGAAGAACAGCGTCAGATACACACCCGTGAGGATGATGATGATGAAGCTGTACAGGCACACTTCGCCCAACATGAACGACCAGTGGTCGGGGAAGATCTTGCGCATGTTGGCCTTGGCCAGGGAGTAGATCCCGAGCCGGCCGTCGGCCCAGTCGGCGACACGCTCGCCGGCCGGTGCCTTCCCGCGAGAGCGGGGCGTCTCGTTCGCTGCAGTACTCATCCGCGCTCCCAGAATGCAGGACCGACGGGCTCCTCGAAGTCGCCGAGCGCCTGGAGGTAACCCTCACTGTCCACACCGATGCGCAGCTGCGGCAGGGCGTGGCCGGCGGGGCCGAAGATCACTCGGGCACCGTCGGAGAGGTCGAAGGTGGACTGGTGGCACGGGCACAGCACGTGGTGCGTCTGCTGCTCGTACAGCGAGATCGGGCAGCCGACGTGGGTGCAGATCTTGGAGAACGCGACGATGCCCTCGTGCGACCAGTCGAGCTCGCGCTTGTCCTTGATGTTGCCGGGCTGCAGCCGGACGATCATCAGCGCGGCCTTGGCGATCTCCGTCTGGAACTCCTCGTCCGTCTCCTCCAGCCCGTCGGGCTTGGCGAAGGTGAGGGAGCCGACGGCGACGTCCTCGGGGCGCAGCGGCTGGCCCGTGTTCATGTTGATCAGGCGCTTGCCCTTGGCCCACAGGGTGTGCCGCAGCGAGGTGCCGGGCAGCGGACCGAGGTCGCGCAGCAGCATGACGCCGGAGAGCGGGAACAGGGCCAGCGCGCCGAACATCGTGTTGCGGAGCAGCCTGCGGCGGCCGAGCGCCGACTCCTTGGCACCCTGCCGGAAGTCCGCGTGGACCTTCGCGCGGACGTCGGCCGGGGCCTCGATGGCGTGCCGATCGTCGGCGACCTCCACGTCGGACATCAGCGTGCGGGCCCAGTGGACCGCGCCCGCGCCGATGCAGAACAGCGACGCACCGAGGGTCAGGCCCAGCGCGAAGTTCAGCGCGCTGACGTGCCCGATCGGGAAGACGAAGATGTTCTTGTCGTGCGGGATCGTCACATACGAGACGATGAAGCCGACGGTGGCCAGCATCGACACCGTGAACAGCAGGGCGACCGAGCGCTCGGACCGCTTGGCGGCCCGCTCGTCGATGTCCTGGATGCGGTGCTCGTGAGGCGGCAGCCCCGGGTCGGCGAACGGGTTCTCCTCGTCCGCGACCGCTACCGCGCGGTGCTCTTCGCCCTGCTCAGCGGGCAGGTTCTCTTCTGGAATGTCTTGGCTACTCATGACTTCTTGGCCTTTGCGGTCCGAGCGGCGACCCAGACGGCGACTGCGATCAGTGCGCCGAGACCGAAGATCCAGGCGAACAGACCCTCACTGACCGGCCCGAGGCCGCCCAGCTCCAGACCGCCGGGGTTCGTCGTCTCGCTGCTGTCGACCGCGTGCAGGTACGCGATGATGTCCTTCTTGTTCTTCGAGGACAGCGTGGTGTCGGGGAAGGACGGCATGTTCTGCGGGCCGGTCTGCATGGCCTCGTAGATGTGCTTCGGGTCGACACCCTCCAGCGTGGGCGCGAACTTGCCCTTGGTCAGGGCACCGCCCTTGCCGGTGAAGTTGTGGCACTGCGCGCAGTTGGTGCGGAACAGCTCGCCACCCTTGGCGATGTCGGCACCGTCAGGGCCGTACTGGTCCTTGGTGGGCACGTTCGGGCCGGCGCCCAGCGAGGCGATGTACGCGGCGAGCTGGTCGATCTGCGTCTGGTTGTAGACGACCTTCTTGCGCGGGACCTGGGCGCCCTGCGAGGTGGCGGCCGGCATACGGCCGGTGCCGACCTGGAAGTCCACGGCCGCGGCACCCACGCCGACCAGGCTCGGCCCGTCGGAGGAGCCCTGGCCACCGGTGCCGTGGCAGCTGGCGCAGCCGACCTCGTAGAGCTTCTTGCCCTCCTTGATGGTCAGGGACTGGGCGGAATCGTCGGCCTGCGCCTTGCCCGCGGGCGCGAACGCGGCGTACAGCCCCCCAGTGGCCGCCAGCGCGAGGAGTAGGACGACGACCGCCGCCAGCGGATGGCGTCGTCGTGCGGAGAGCTTTTTCACGGATTACCCCGGTGTCAGGATCTTCTGCGTCGGTGCTTCTGGATGTGCGGGAGCCGGTCCCGGCTACTTGATCAGGTAGATCGTGGCGAAAAGGCCGATCCAGACCACATCGACGAAGTGCCAGTAGTAGGACACGACGATGGCGGCGGTCGCCTGCTCGTGGGTGAACCTCTTGGCCATGTAGGTGCGGCCGAGGACCAGCAGGAAGGCGATCAGACCGCCCGTCACGTGCAGGCCGTGGAAGCCGGTGGTCAGGTAGAACACCGAGCCGTACGGGTCGGAGGAGAGCGAGATGCCCTCGTCCCTCACCAGGCTCGTGTACTCGTAGATCTGACCGCCGATGAAGATCGCACCCATGATGAAGGTGAGGATGAACCACCCGCGGAGCTTCTTCACGTCACCGCGCTCGGCCGCGAACACGCCGAGCTGGCAGGTGAGCGAGGAGAGCACCAGGATCGTGGTGTTCGTCGCGGAGAAGGGCACATTGAGCGCGTCGGCCATGTGCTTCCAGTGCGCCGGACCCGTCACCGATCGCAGGGTGAAGTACATCGCGAAGAGGGCCGCGAAGAACATCAGCTCGGAACTCAGCCAGATGATGGTTCCGACGCTGGTGAGGTTCGGCCGGTTGACCGACGGGTGCGCGTGCCCGGTTTCTACTGTCGTTGCTGTCGCCACGACCGACATTATGTCGGTCGCTTATCCCGCCCTCACTCCGGGGGGTGCCGTTCGGAGTGTTGCTCCCCGCCGAACCGGTGTTGACGTGGTGTTCATGGGGACTTCGACGGGAGTAAGCTCCGCCCCGAACGGCCCTGTCCGTCCCGTCCGTACGACGCTGACGTCCCGGAGGAACAATGCAGCCGACCGCCACGGTGCTGGTCTACAGCGACGACTCCAACACCCGCGAGCAAGTACGGCTGGCCGCCGGGCGTCGGCCGGCTCCTGATGTTCCCTTGGTCGAGTTCGTGGAGTGTGCCACCCCGGAGGCGGTCATCCGCGAGTTGGGCAAGGGCGGCATCGACGTCTGTGTGCTCGACGGTGAGGCCGTGCCGATGGGGGGTATGGGGGTCTGCCGGCAGATCAAGGACGAGGTGTTCAACTGCCCGCCGGTGCTGCTGCTGATGGGGCGGCCGCAGGACGCGTGGCTGGCGACGTGGAGCCGGGCGGACGCGGCGGTCACCTTGCCGGTGGATCCGGTGGAGTTCGCCTCCGCCTTGGCTTCCCTGCTCCGTCGGAAGCGGTTGCTGAGCGCCTGAGAACTCGGGGCGCAGGGCTACGCACGGCGGATGCCCCGCGCCCCTTGCGGGGCCCTCAGAAGGCCGTCGGCTGCAGTCTCACCGTGTCCGCGTCGGACGGGCCGTCCGGCTTGCCGTTGACCAGGGCGCTGCCCTTGCGCCACTTGTTCCAGTCGACGTTCCAGTCGCCGAAGCCGTTGCCGAAGTCCTCCATCTGGTGGCCGTTGGCGTTGACGACCTTGACGATGTCTCCCTGGTGGATGTTGTCGAAGAACCACTCGGCGTTGCCGGTGCTCATGCCCGTGCAGCCGTGGCTGACGTTCGCGTAGCCCTGTGAGCCCACGGACCAGGGCGCGGCGTGCACGTATTCGCCGGACCAGGTCACCCGGGTGGCGTAGTAGACCGACAGGTCGTAGGAGTCGGAGCTGCCCGCGGCGATGCCGATCGTGGTGCCGCGCATGCGGACGACGTACGCCTTCTCCAGGACGACCTTGATGCCGTTGCGGGTGCCGAAGCCGGGTTTGCCGGTGGTGACGGGGATCCGCTTGATGTCCTGGCCGTTCTTGTAGAACGTCAGCTGGTGCGTCGCGGCGTCGGTGACGGCCTCGATCCGGTCGCCGATGGTGAGCTTCACGGGCTTGGCCGGGCCGCCCCACAGCCGGTCGCTGATCCTGATGCCGTCCAGGTTGCTGTGCACCGTGATGGTGGCGTGGGTGGGCCAGTACTCCTCGGGCCGGTAGTGGAGTTCCTTGTCGCTCACCCAGTACCAGGAGCCCTGCACGGCCGGTACGGAGTCCACCCGGAGGGCGCGCTCCACGATGGCGCGCTGCGCCTTGTCCTTGACCTCCTGGTCGAGTTGGGCGGTGATGGGCTGTCCGACGCCGTACTGGCCCGACTTCGGCCCGAAGGTGACGGTCAGGCGCTTCCTGCTCGTGGGCTTGCTGGTGTCGAACGAGAAGACCTTCCGGCCGGGCGCGCCGTCGCCGTCCTCGGTGCTCACGGTGACCGTGTAGTGGGTGTGGGCGGCCAGCGGGGCGGTGCTGTGCCATCTGCTGCCGTCGGCGGAGAGTTCGCCGGCCACATAGCGTCCTGCGGAGTCCTGGGCGGTGACGTCGGTGATGCGGTCGTCACCGCTGGCGGTGATCTCCAGGGGCTTGTCCGGGTCGGCCTGCTTCCCCGGCTCGGTGGGGCCGTTGAAGTCGATCAGGTCCGCCGCGTCGTACGGCTTGGCCGACAGGGGGTTGCCGTCCGAACCGCAGGCGGTGACGCCCGCGCCGAGCGCGGTCACCAGCAGAGCGCGGCTGACGACGGTGCGGGTCCGCGGAGTGTGGTTCATACGATCACGTTATGAGGCGCTGACCCCATTGGCGCGGCGAGTAGGCCGTACGGGGGATCGACACTACGGCAAAGGAACGACCCCACCGGCGTGGCCTGTGGAAAAAGCGGAAGCCCGGACCCTCCTGAGGGAGCGTCCGGGCTTCCGGTTGCCTGCGCGCGAGTGCTACTGGGTGCGGCTCTCACCGTGGTAGTACTCGAACACCCAGCCGAACAAACCGACCACGATGAACGGGGCGGAGAAGTAGATCAGCCACCAGCCGACCGCGATGCTGAGGAAGGCGATCGCACCGCCGAAGCCCAGCAGAAGCGGCTGCCAGCTGTGCGGGCTGAAGAAGCCCAGCTCGCCCGCGTCGTCCGCGACGTCGGCCTCCTTGTCGTCCTGGGCGCCCGCGTCGACCCGCCGGGCGGTGAAGCCCAGGTAGAAGCCGATCATGACGCTCAGGCCGAAGGCCAGGAACAGTGCGGTGGTACCGGCCGGCTCCTTCGACCACACGCCATACACGATGGCCATGATCAGGATGAAGACGCTCAGCCAGATGAACATCCGACCCTGGATCCTCACTTGCCGGCCTCCTTGCTGCCCGCGATGGCGGTGCCGTGACCGCTGTGCGCAAGCTGCTCGAGCGCGGCGATCTCAGGGTGGTGCAGGTCGAACGCCGGGGATTCGCTGCGGATCCGCGGCAGGGTGACGAAGTTGTGCCTCGGCGGCGGGCAGGACGTCGCCCACTCCAGCGAACGGCCGTAACCCCACGGGTCGTCCACGCCGACCGGCTTGCCGTACTTGGCCGTCTTCCAGACGTTGTAGAGGAACGGCAGGATCGACAGGCCGAGCAGGAAGGAGCTGATCGTGGAGACCGTGTTCAGGGCGGTGAAGCCGTCGGCCGCCAGATAGTCGGCGTAACGACGCGGCATGCCCTCGGCACCCAGCCAGTGCTGGACCAGGAAGGTGCCGTGGAAGCCGATGAACAGCGTCCAGAAGGTGATCTTGCCGAGGCGCTCGTCCAGCATCTTGCCGGTCCACTTCGGCCACCAGAAGTGGAAGCCGGAGAACATGGCGAAGACGACCGTGCCGAAGACCACGTAGTGGAAGTGGGCCACCACGAAGTACGAGTCGGAGACGTGGAAGTCCATGGGCGGCGAGGCCAGGATGACACCGGTCAGACCACCGAACGTGAAGGTGATCAGGAAGCCGGTCGCCCAGAGCATCGGCGTCTCGAAGGACAGCGAGCCCTTCCACATCGTGCCGATCCAGTTGAAGAACTTCACACCGGTCGGCACGGCGATCAGGAACGTCATGAAGGAGAAGAACGGCAGCAGCACACCACCGGTGACGTACATGTGGTGGGCCCACACGGTCACGGACAGACCGGCGATCGCGATGGTCGCGGCGATCAGGCCCATGTAGCCGAACATCGGCTTACGGGAGAACACCGGGATCACTTCGGAGATGATTCCGAAGAACGGCAGCGCGATGATGTACACCTCTGGATGTCCGAAGAACCAGAAGAGGTGTTGCCATAGCAGGGCTCCGCCGTTCGCGGCGTCGAACACATGGGCGCCGAACTTGCGGTCCGCCTCCAGGGCGAACAGCGCGGCCGCGAGGACCGGGAAGGCCAGCAGGACCAGGACACCGGTCAGCAGGACGTTCCACACGAAGATCGGCATGCGGAACATGGTCATGCCCGGCGCGCGCATGCAGATGATCGTGGTGATGAAGTTGACCGAGCCGAGGATCGTGCCGAAGCCGGACATGGCCAGACCCATGATCCACATGTCGGCGCCGACACCCGGGCTGCGTACCGCGTCCGACAGCGGCGAGTAGGCGAACCAGCCGAAGTCGGCCGCGCCCTCCGGGGTGAGGAAGCCGCCCACCGCGATCAGCGAGCCGAACAGGTACAGCCAGTAGGCGAACATGTTCAGCCGCGGGAACGCCACGTCGGGCGCGCCGATCTGCAGCGGCATGATCCAGTTCGCGAAACCGGCGAACAGCGGCGTCGCGAACATCAGCAGCATGATCGTGCCGTGCATCGTGAACGCCTGGTTGAACTGCTCGTTCGACATGATCTGCAGGCCCGGACGGGCCAGCTCGGCGCGCATGAGCAGCGCCATCACGCCACCGATCAGGAAGAACGCGAACGACGTCGCGAGGTACATCGTCCCGATGGTCTTGTGGTCGGTGGTCGTCAGCCACTTCACCACGAGATTGCCGGGCTGCTTGCGCCTGACCGGCAGCTCGTCCGCGTACGCGCCTTCAGCTGCCGCGGCACCCTGGGGTTCGTTGAGGATGCTCACAGGTTGTTCGTCTCCCGGTTCTTCTCGTGGCTCGTCTGCGCGATGCCGGCGGGAATGTAACCGGTCTGCCCCTTCTTGGCGAGGTCCTGGAGGTGCTTCTGGTACGCCGCCGGGGATACGACCTTCACGTTGAACAGCATCCGCGAGTGGTCGACGCCGCAGAGCTCGGCGCACTTGCCGAGGAAGGTGCCTTCGTGGTTCGGAGTCACCTGGAACGAGTTGGTGTGGCCCGGGATGACGTCCATCTTCATCAGGAACGGCACCACCCAGAAGGAGTGGATGACGTCACGAGAGGTCAGGACGAAGCGGACTGTCTCGCCCTTGGGGAGCCAGAGCGTCGGACCGGGGTTGTTCGTCTGCGGGTTCCGCGTGCCGGGGGTGCCGACGTCGTAGACACCGCCGGCGTTCGCCGGGAAGTCCTTCTTGAACCGGTCCGGAATGGCGTCCAGGTTCTTGTCGGTCTTGGCGTCGCCGGAGACACCGGGGACGTTCTCGACGTAGTTGAAGCCCCAGCTCCACTGGAAGCCGACCACGTTGACCGTGACGTCGGGCTTCTTGGAGATGTCGAGGAGCTTCGACTCGTCCCGGGCCGTGAAGTAGAAGAGCACCGAGATGATGATGATCGGGACCACCGTGTACAGGGCCTCGATCGGCATGTTGTACCGGGTCTGCGGAGGTACCTCGACCTTGGTGCGGCTGCGCCGGTGGAACATGGCGCTCCACAGGATCAGGCCCCACACCAGCACGCCGACGGCGAGCGCGGCAGCCCAGGAGCCCTGCCACAGGGAGAGGATCCGCGGAGCCTCTTCCGTGGTCGGGCTGGGCATGCCAAGGCGGGGGAAGTCCTTGTATGTGCAACCGGTTGCGGTCGCCAGGACCAGGCCCGCGGTCAGTGCCTGCAGCAGCTTCCGCCGCATCGGGCGCCGCGGCGAGCGGTCGGAGCCGTTGGGACTCACGTAGCGCCTTCCCGAGAGTCTCGCCCGCGCGGTCGGCTGCGGCCTTCTTCTCGCTGGTCGGTCGCCGCCCTGCGTCGGGCAGGGGTTTGGATGTTTATGCGGACCAAACCCTAGCCGACGCCCTCCGGGGGTTCGCGGGGAGGGGTGCCTACTGGAGTGGGTGGTTCGCTTAATTGGCGGCTGCGGGTGCGTTGTGGCTGGTCGTGCCCCGCGGCGGAGCCGCTGATGTCACCGCCGCGCGCCCCTTCGGGACGCTGCCCCGACCGGCGGTTTAGCGTTGCCGTATGGCCTACTTTGATGCTGCTTCCGCCGCTCCCCTCCATCCCGTGGCCCGTCAGGCGTTGTTGGCCTCTCTGGATGAGGGGTGGGCCGATCCTGCACGGCTGTACCGGGAAGGGCGCAAGGCCCGGATGCTGCTGGACGCCGCCCGGGAGGCGGCCGCCGAGGCGGTCGGGTGCCGGGCGGACGAGGTGGTGTTCACGTCGTCCGGGACCAGGGCCGTACACACGGGTGTCGTGGGGGCGTTGGCCGGGCGGCGCCGGGTCGGACGCCACCTGATCGTGTCGTCCGTCGAACACTCCTCCGTGCTCCATTCGGCGGAGGTGTTCGAGGCGGACGGCGGCACGGTGACCCAGGTGCCGGTGAACCGGGCCGGTGCCGTGGAGCCGTCGGGTTATGCGAGTGCCCTGCGTCCGGACACCGCGCTGGCGTGTCTGCAGTCGGCCAACCATGAGGTCGGCACCGTGCAGCCGGTCGCCGAGGTGGCCGAGGTGTGCCGGGCCGCCGGGGTGCCGCTGCTGGTGGACGCGGCGCAGTCGCTGGGCTGGGGGCCGGTCGAGGGTGACTGGTCGCTGCTCACGGCCAGCGCACACAAGTGGGGCGGGCCCTCGGGGGTCGGGCTGCTCGTCGTGCGCAAGGGGGTGCGGTTCGCCGCCCAAGGACCCGTCGACGAGCGGGAGTCGGGGCGGGCGCCCGGCTTCGAGGACATCCCGGCGATCGTGGCGGCCGTGGCCTCCCTGCGGGCGGTGCGGGCCGAGGCGGCCCACGAGGCGGTACGGCTGCGGGAGCTGACGCAGCGGATCCGGACACGGGTGCCGCAACTGGTGCCGGACGTGGAGGTCGTCGGCGAACCCGAGCGCCGGCTGCCCGGGATCGTCACCTTCTCGTGCCTCTACGTCGACGGCGAGGCGCTGCTGCACGAGCTGGACCGGGAGGGCTTCTCCGTCTCCTCCGGTTCCTCCTGCACCAGCAGCACGCTGACGCCCAGCCATGTGCTGAAGGCTATGGGCGTGCTGAGCGGGGGGAACGTACGGGTGTCCCTGCCGCTGGGCACGCCGGAGGCCGACGTGGAGCGGTTCCTCGGGGTGCTGCCGGGGGCGGTGGCGGAGGTCCGGGAGAAGCTGGGCGCACCGGAGGCACCGGCCGCCCAGCAGGGTCCCGGGGAAGTGCTCGTCGACTCCCTGGGCAAGCGGTGCCCGATCCCGGTCATCGAACTGGCGAAGGTGTTCGGTCAGGTGCCGGTCGGCGGGATCGTACGGGTCCTCTCCGACGACGAGGCGGCCCGCCTGGACATCCCGGCGTGGTGCGAGATGCGGGGGCAGGAGTACGTCGGAGAGGAACCGGCGGAGCGGGGTACGGCGTATCTGGTGCGCCGGGTCGGCTGAGGGGTCCGGGGGCGCCGGCCCCCGACCGGCCACCCGGCCTCAGCCCAGATGAGCCCGCACTTCCTCCCCGGCCTCGTCCCCGTACGCCTTCACGAACCGCTCCATGAAGTGGCCCCGCCGCAGCCGGTACTCCTGCGTACCCACCGTCTCGATGACGAGCGTCGCCAGCATGCAGCCCACCTGAGCGGCCCGCTCCAGCGAGACACCCCAGGCCAGCCCCGACAGGAACCCGGCGCGGAAGGCGTCGCCGACGCCCGTCGGGTCGGCCTTGCGCTCCTCCTCGGGGCAGCCGACCTCGATCGGGTCCTCACCGACCCGCTCGATGCGCACGCCGCGCGAGCCGAGCGTGGTGACGCGGTGGCCGACCTTGGCCAGGATCTCGGCGTCGCTCCAGCCGGTCTTGGACTCGATGAGGCCCTTCTCGTACTCGTTGGAGAACAGGTACGTCGCCCCGTCCAGCAGCACCCGGATCTCGTCGCCGTCCATCCGGGCGATCTGCTGGGAGAAGTCGGCGGCGAAGGGGATCGCGCGGGAGCGGCACTCCTCCGTGTGGCGGAGCATCGCCTCCGGGTCGTCGGCGCCGATGAGGACCAGGTCCAGGCCGCCCACGCGGTCGGCGACGGTCTTCAGCTCGATGAGGCGGGCCTCGCTCATCGCGCCGGTGTAGAACGAGCCGATCTGGTTGTGGTCGGCGTCGGTGGTGCACACGAAGCGGGCGGTGTGCAGGGTCTCCGAGATCCGGACCGAGCCGGTGTCCACGCCGTGCCGGTCGAGCCAGGCCCGGTACTCGTCGAAGTCGGAGCCGGCCGCTCCGACCAGGATGGGCCGGGTGCCCAGCTGGCCCATGCCGAAGGCGATGTTGGCGCCGACGCCGCCCCGGCGCACGTCCAGGTTGTCGACGAGGAAGGAGAGCGAAACCGTGTGCAGCTGGTCCGCGACGAACTGGTCGGCGAAGCGGCCGGGGAAGGTCATGAGGTGGTCGGTGGCGATGGAGCCGGTGACTGCGATGCGCACGACGGGGAATCTCCTGCGGGAGGCAAGGTTGACAGTTCACGCTACCCGCTCGGCCACTCACTCTGTAGCTGGCGAAACTACCCGATAGTAGATCTTTCTTCGCGGCCCGGAGCAGGCCTACGGTGCGGGCATGACGAACCTCAAGTTCCGCCACACCGCTCCCGCAGACCTCGGGAGTGACCCCGGCGACCTCGCCGCACTGCGCGGCGACTGCGCCCGGATGGCTCCGCACTGGGCGGTCCCCGAGCACGCCGAGCCCCGGCCGGTGCCGCCGTCGCTGATCCACGGGGTGACCGTGCCGGCGCGGTCCGCACGGCTGCTGGACGCGATGTCGGACTACGGCGACTGACGCGGGGCGCATTTCGCGGGGAACCGCACGCTCCCCTCGCGCGTCCCATCGCCGTCCCCCAGACGGGGGATTCGGGATACGACCAGCGAGGAGCGATGCGGTGAACACCGAGCGACCCGAGAACCGCGAGCACCCCGAGGGCTCCGAGCAGGCCGAGGGCGCGGAGAGCGCCGGGAACGGCGGGAGCCAGGAGGGTGTCGAGGACTCGGGGCAGCCTGAGCCGGTGCCCGCCGCGGCGGAGGGCGCCGACGACACGGAGGACGGGCCGGCCGGCCGGCGGCGGTCGCGGCTCGTCGTCGTCTCCGTCGCCGCCGCCGTGCTGCTGGTCGGCGGCGGCGCCTACCTCGCGGCGAGCGGCGCCACCGGCGGCCGTACGGGCGGGCCCGGGGCGGCTGGATCCGGGGCCACTCCCCCGCCGCTCGCGCTGGACGGCTTCGGCGGCACGGGCGGCATCGCCCCGGGCGAACCGGCCCCCTACGGCGCCACGTACGTCGCCCAGGGCGAGCTGCCGGCCGGCCCCGGCTCCGCGCCGGTGTACGTGCCGAAGGGCGAGGTCGGCAAGGACGCGGTGACCCGGCTGGCCAAGGCGCTGGGCATCGACGGCGCGCCGGTGGCCGAGGGCCGGATCT
The DNA here is from genome assembly GCF_042868225.1 of Streptomyces sp. NPDC007856. Lineage (NCBI taxonomy): Bacteria > Bacillati > Actinomycetota > Actinomycetes > Kitasatosporales > Streptomycetaceae > Streptomyces > Streptomyces sp. NPDC007856. The sequence continues at coordinate 311,330 of NZ_JBIAEC010000002.1, forward strand.
GGCGGGTCGGCGGCAAGGACGGCACCGGTCCGAGCCTGACGGTGAACCGGGACGCGCCGGGCAGCTGGACGTTCAGCCGGTACGCGCCGGGCACCGACGACTGCAAGGAGGGCGTCCTGTGCGCGCATGACCCGATGGGCCCGACCGGCGCCCCGGTGAGCGTGCGCAAGGCGACCGAGGTGGCCGCGCCGGTGCTGAAGGCGGCGGGGCTGGACGACGCGAAGATCGACGCGAGCCAGGTCATGGGGAGTCAGCGGGTCGTGAACGCCGACCCGGTGGTCGGCGGGCTGCCGACGTACGGCTGGACGACCGGCCTGACCGTGGACCAGCAGGGCGCGCTGGTCGGCGGGCACGGGTTGCTCGGGGCGCCGGTGAAGGGCGACACGTATCCCGTGCTGAGCGCCGCGAAGACACTGAAGCTGATGAACGCGGCGCCGAAGGGCGACCACCGCATGGGGATCGGCGGCTGTGCCAGTCCGGTGCCGCTGAAGAACCGGCTGGAGCAGCCCTGCGGCGGGTCGACGGGCGTGCCGAAGCGGGGGGCGGACGCGGGGACGGACCCGGTCACCGTGGAGAAGGCGGAGTTCGGGCTGGCCGCGCACTCCGTCGCCGGGCGGCAGACGCTGGTGCCGTCCTGGCTGTTCGAGGTGCGGGAGCCGGCCGGCCAGGGCGCCTCGACGGTCTCGTACCCGGCGGTCGATCCGCGGTATCTGGCGTCGGCGACGACTGCCCCCAGCGGGCCGGGCACGGCACCGAGCCCGCACACCGTGAAGGTCATCGGCTACACGGCCGAGGGCCGGGTCCTGACCGTGAGCTTCTACGGCGGGGTGTGCGCCGACTACACGGTGGCGGCGAAGGAGAGCGGCGAGCGGGTGACCGTGAGCGTCACCGAGCACCCTTGGCCGGACAAGGTCTGTGTGCTGATCGCCAAGGAGTACGTGAAGACCGTACGGCTGGCCGCGCCGCTCGACGGGCGGACGGTCGTCGGCATCGACGGCGGCCGTATTCCGCAGGGCAAGCCGGGCGCGCTGCGGGGAGGTTCCTGACGGTTCGCGCCCGCGCGGCGGTGGCCGCACATGAGAAGACCCCGCGCCCCTTGGGGCGCGGGGAACTCCGTTCTCAGCTGAAGGAGTCGCCGCAGGCGCAGGAGCCGGTCGCGTTCGGGTTGTCGATCGTGAAGCCCTGCTTCTCGATCGTGTCCACGAAGTCGATGGTCGCGCCGCCGAGGTACGGAGCGCTCATGCGGTCCGTGACGACCTTGACCCCGCCGAAGTCCTTCACCACGTCACCGTCGAGCGAGCGCTCGTCGAAGAAGAGCTGGTAGCGCAGGCCGGAGCAGCCGCCGGGCTGGACGGCGACACGCAGCGCGAGATCGTCGCGGCCTTCCTGGTCGAGCAGCGCCTTGACCTTGGACGCGGCGGCGTCGGTCAGGATGATGCCGTCGGTGACGGTGGTGGTCTCGTCCGATACGGACATCTACATCTCTCCCGGGTTGTACGGAGACTGCTTGCCGACGAGTGCAACCGGCGCTTCCGCGGATTCATTCCGGGCCGGGCAATCGCGTTGTCGCGTTTTTACTTCCGTCTTCATGCTCGCACATGCCCCACGGGGTCGGCAGCGGCCTGTGGAGGGACCCGAGCGGGATTCACGTCACATCGACGTTATGGCGATCGTCAAACTGACGTGAACCAGTTATGATAGATAGCGTCAGTTAGACGAAAAGTAGAAAGGGTGCGTGTCGTGACCACCGCCCAGACCCCGGAACTCGACGTGCAGCCGACTCCGCTCGCCCTGCTGCTGCTCGGCCGTGAGGCCGACCCGAAGAGCGAGCGGGGCGTCGAGTGCCCCGGTGACCTGCCCTCGCCGTCCGACCCGGACCTGGTCGCGCGCGCCCGCGCGGCCAAGGAGAAGCTCGGCGACAAGGTCTTCGTGCTCGGCCACCACTACCAGCGCGACGAGGTCATCCAGTTCGCCGACGTCACGGGCGACTCCTTCAAGCTGGCCCGGGACGCGGCCGCCCGCCCTGAGGCCGAGTACATCGTCTTCTGCGGTGTGCACTTCATGGCCGAGTCGGCGGACATCCTCACCTCCGACGACCAGAAGGTCGTCCTGCCCGACCTCGCCGCCGGCTGCTCGATGGCCGACATGGCGACGGCCGAGCAGGTGGCGGAGTGCTGGGACGTGCTGACCGAGGCCGGGATCGCGGAGCAGGTCGTCCCCGTCTCGTACATGAACTCCTCCGCCGACATCAAGGCCTTCACCGGCAAGCACGGCGGCACGATCTGCACCTCGTCGAACGCCAAGCGCGCCCTCGGCTGGGCCTTCGAGCAGGGTGAGAAGGTGCTGTTCCTGCCCGACCAGCACCTCGGCCGCAACACCGCCGTCCGGGACATGGGCATGTCCCTGGACGACTGCGTGGTCTACAACCCGCACAAGCCGAACGGCGGGCTGACGGCGGAGGAGCTGCGCGCCGCCAAGATGATCCTGTGGCGCGGCCACTGCTCGGTGCACGGCCGCTTCAGCCTGGACTCGGTCAACGACGTCCGCGAGCGCATCCCGGGCGTGAACGTCCTGGTCCACCCGGAGTGCAAGCACGAGGTCGTGACCGCCGCGGACTACGTCGGCTCCACCGAGTACATCATCAAGGCCCTGGAGGCGGCCCCGGCCGGCTCGAAGTGGGCCATCGGCACGGAGCTGAACCTGGTCCGCCGCCTGGCGAACCGTTTCGCGCCCGAGAACAAGGAGATCGTCTTCCTCGACAAGACGGTCTGCTTCTGCTCGACCATGAACCGCATCGACCTGCCCCACCTGGTCTGGGCCCTGGAATCCCTGGCCGAGGGCAACCTGGTCAACCGGATCGAGGTCGACAAGGAGACGGAGGCGTTCGCGAAGCTGGCGCTGGAGCGGATGCTCGCGCTTCCCTAGCACGCACGAAGGGGCCGGGTCTCGGACGAGACCCGGCCCCTTCGCATGCCGTCAGACTCCGGCCGGTTCCAGCACCTTTGATGGTGGGCAGCAACTGCCCCTCTCACCCTGAGCCATCCCGGACGGCCGAACCGTAAGCCCAGAGTCCCTTTCCTTATCCGGGCCCTACCGCACCCGCAGTACGCCCGGGTGGAGATCAGTCCGCCCTCGGACGCACCAGCCCCGACTCGTACGCGATCACCACGAGCTGCGCCCGGTCGCGCGCGCCCAGCTTGGCCATGGCCCGGTTGACGTGCGTCTTCACCGTCAGCGGACTGACCGTGAGCCGTTCGGCGATCTCGTCGTTCGAGTGGCCGCCGGCGACCTGGACCAGCACCTCGCGCTCCCGCCCGGTGAGCGCGCCGAGCCGCTCGGAGCGGGCGGGGTCGCGCCCGTCGTCTCCGTCGCCCTGGGCGAGGAACCGGGCGATCAGCCCCTTGGTGGCGGCCGGGGACAACAGGGCCTCGCCGCCCGCCGCGACCCGGATGGCGTTCAGCAGCTCCTCCGGCTCGCTGCCCTTGCCGAGGAAGCCGGAGGCGCCCGCGCGCAGGGCCTGGATGACGTAGTCGTCGACCTCGAAGGTGGTCAGGATGACCACGCGAACCTCCGCCAGGGAGGGATCGGCGCTGATCAGCCGGGTGGCGGCGAGTCCGTCGGTGCCGGGCATCCGGATGTCCATGAGGACGACGTCGGCGCCCTGCTCCTTCGCCAGCCGGACCGCCTCTGCCCCGTCGGAGGCCTCCCCCACCACCTCCATGTCGGGCTCGGAGTCGACCAGCACCCGGAACGCGCTGCGCAGCAGGGCCTGGTCGTCGGCGAGCAGGACACGGATCGTCATGCGGGCTCCCCCCGGGGGCCGTCGTACGGGTCTCAGTACGGATCTCTGCGGGTCTCGGTGCGGGTCTTGAGGGGCAGGATCGCATGGACGCGGAAGCCGCCGCCGTAGCGGGGCCCGGTGGTGAGGGTGCCGCCGACGGCGGTGACCCGCTCGCGCATGCCCAGCAGTCCGTGCCCGCCACCGGCCCCGGGCACTCCGGCCGCGCCCGCGCCGTTGTCCAGCACGGTGACCTCGATGTCCGTGCCCACCCGTACGACGCTGACCTCGGCCTTGGCCTGCGGTCCGGCGTGCTTCTGCACGTTGGTCAGGGCCTCCTGGACGATCCGGTAGGCGGCCAGGTCGACGGCGGCGGGCAGTTCGGCGCCCTGGTCGGCGCGGGCCACCTCCACCGGCAGTCCCGCGTTGCGGAAGGTGTCCGCGAGCTCCTCCAGCCGGCCGAGCCCGCCGGCGGGCTCGGTGGGGGCCTCCGGATCTCCGGACTGGCGGAGCAGGCCGACGGTGGCGCGCAGCTCCTCCAGTGCCGAGCGGCTGGCCTCGCGGACGTGGGCCAGGGCCTCCTTGGCCTGGTCGGGCCGCTTGTCCATGACATGCGCGGCCACCCCGGCCTGCACGTTCACGAGGGCGATGTGATGGGCGACGACGTCGTGCAGATCGCGGGCGATGCGCAGCCGCTCCTCGGCGACCCGGCGCCGGGCCTCCTCCTCCCGGGTGCGTTCGGCTCGCTCCGCCCGCTCCCGGATGGCCTGGACGACGGCACGCCGGCTGCGTACGGCGTCCCCGGCGGTGGCGCCGATGCCGGTCCAGGCGAGGACGCCGAGGTTCTCCTGCGCGTACCAGGGCAGCGGGCCGCCGAGCATGGCGGCGGCCGTCAGCACGGTCATGGTGAGCAGGCCGACGCGCAGGGTGGTGGTGCGGTCGGTGGTCGAGGCGACGGTGTACAGGGCGACCACGGCGGACATCGCGACCGGGGCGCGGGGGTCGCCTGTGACGCACTCGATCACGGAGAGGGCGCCGGTGACGGCGAGGACCGTCCTGGGGGCGCGGCGACGGAAAACCAGCGTGACCGCGGCGAGCAGCATGAGGAGCAGGCTGAGGGGGTCGGGGGTGCGGAAACCCCAGGTGACGCCGTGCGCTCCGCGGGGCACCACGAAGGAGCCGGCGACCATGCATGCCAGCACGGCTGCGGCGATGGACGCGTCCAGCGCGAGGGGGTGGGCCTTCACGCGGCAACGGGCTCGTTCGAGAGTGCTCACGTCCTGAACAGTACGGGTGCCGGCAAGATGCCCTGCGCCCCAAGCCCTCGGGCGCCCTCAGCCGGGGATCAGCCCGTCGTCGCTGAGCATCTCCCGTACCTCCTCCAGCGACGCGTCCGGCGCCGGAAGAATGAGCTCGGACGGTTGCAGCGAGTCGTCGGGGAGGGGAACCCCGAGCCGGCGCACGGCGTCCAGGAGCGCGGCGAACGTGCGGCGGAACGCCGCCTCGTCGCCGCTCTCCATCTCGGCCAGCAGCTCGTCGTCCAGCTTGTTCAGCTCGACGACGTGGGAGTCGTCCAGCTTGACCTGGCCCTCCCCCATGATCCGTACGATCACGTCGGCCTCCTCGGCTCGGGTCCCGGCGCCGGGCTACTGCTTGTCGAAGCGCGGGGTGTCCTGCGGCTGCTGCTGGGACTGCCCCTGCCCGGTGCCGCCCTCGATGGCCTGCTGCGGGGAGCCCCCGGCCAGCTCGGCCTTCATGCGCTGCAGTTCCAGCTCTACATCCGTACCACCGGAGATCCGGTCCAGCTCGGCGGCGATGTCGTCCTTGGCCATGCCGGTCGGGTCGTCCAGGGCACCGGAGGCGAGCAGCTCGTCGATGGCGCCGGCCCGGGCCTGGAGCTGGGCGGTCTTGTCCTCGGCGCGCTGGATGGCCAGGCCGACGTCGCCCATCTCCTCGGAGATGCCGGTGAAGGCCTCGCCGATCCGGGTCTGCGCCTGGGCGGCGGTGTAGGTGGCCTTGATGGTCTCCTTCTTCGTCCGGAAGGCGTCCACCTTGGCCTGCAGACGCTGGGCCGCGAGGGTGAGCTTCTCCTCCTCGCCCTGGAGGGTGGCGTGCTGCGACTCCAGGTCGGTGACCTGCTGCTGGAGCGCGGCGCGCCGGGACAGCGCCTCGCGGGCCAGGTCCTCGCGGCCCAGCGCGAGCGCCTTGCGGCCCTGGTCCTCCAGCTTGGTCGACTGCTGCTGCAGCTGGTTGAGCTGGAGTTCCAGGCGCTTGCGGCTGGTCGCCACGTCGGCGACGCCACGGCGGACCTTCTGCAGCAGCTCCAGCTGCTTCTGGTACGAGTAATCGAGGGTCTCGCGCGGGTCCTCGGCCCGGTCAAGGGCCTTGTTCGCCTTCGCGCGGAAGATCATCCCCATACGCTTCATGACACCGCTCATGGGCTTCGCGCGCCCCCTTCTGACGGACTCCAGCTCACAGATCCTGCGACAGGACCCACAGTACGGGCCCTGACTCCATTACCGCACTGTTCGGGGACGGATGCGCTCATCCCCGAGGACGACTGCGGACGCCAGCGCTCCGGCGTGAGGAGTAGGTGATCCCCCACCGCCCGCACCGGAACGTCCCCTCTGTCCCCCTACAGACGTCCGGTGTTGCCGGATCGTTCCCCGCCGGGCTGGGGTCCATGCCGGTGAAGCCCGTACCCTTGGGTTTTGTGTTCCGTAGCCGTGCCAAGGAAGAGAAGGCCCCGACCGCCGACAAGGCGCAGGTGAACCTCTCCAAGCAGTCCCGTGACCCGCAGGCCCCGAAGGGCAGGCCCACGCCCAAGCGCAGTGAGGCCCAGTCCCAGCGGCGCAGCGTGGCCAACACGCCGACCAACCGCAAGGAGGCCGCCAAGCGCCAGCGCGAGGACCGGCGCCAGGCACTGGAGCGGCAGCGCCAGGCGCTGGCCACCGGTGACGAGCGCTATCTGCCCGCCCGGGACAAGGGCCCGGTCCGCAAGTTCGCCCGCAACTGGGTGGACTCGCGGTACAACGTGGCGGAGTTCTTCCTGCCGCTCGCCGTGGTGATCCTGGTGCTGAGCGTGGTGCGGGTGCCGGCGATCCAGTCGATCGCGCTGCTGCTGTGGCTGGTGGTGATCGTGCTGATCGTGCTGGACGCGGCGTTCAGCGGCTTCCGGCTGAAGAAGCGGCTGGGAGAGCGCTTCCCGGACCAGAACACGCGTGGCGCGGTCGCCTACGCCCTGATGCGCTCCCTCCAGATGCGCCGGCTCCGGCTGCCGAAGCCGCAGGTCAAGCGCGGAGAGCGGCCCTGAGCGCAGACGCCTTCACCGGGGCTGCGGCCGACGCCTGGCTGAACAAGCTGGGCAAGCTGCGGGACGTCGTACGCCAGGAGCTGGTGGCGCGGCAGCTGGACGAGCAGATAGCCGGGCGGTTCCCGGTCGGGCAGCGGCTGCGGGTGCTCGACGTGGGCATGGGCCAGGGCACGCAGGCGCTGCGGCTGGCCCGGCTCGGCCATCAGGTGACCGGTGTCGAGCAGGACGCGACGATGATCGCCGCCGCGCGTGAGGCGCTGGCCGCGCAGCCGGAGGGCATCCGGGAGCGGGTCCGGCTGGTGCAGGGCGACGGCCGGGACACCGGGGTCCACTTCCTGCCGGGCAGCTTCGACGTGGTGCTGTGCCACGGGGTGCTGATGTACGTCGAGGAGCCGGACCCGCTGGTCGCGGGCCTGGCCCGGATGCTCGCCCCCGGCGGGCTCCTCTCCCTGCTCGTCCGCAACGGCGACGCGCTCGCCATGCGCCCGGGCCTGTCCGGCAACTGGGCGGGCGCGCTGGCCGCCTTTGACACCGCCGCCTATCACAACCGGCTCGGCCTGGACGTACGGGCCGACCGGCTGGCCGCCCTCACCGCCACGCTCGCCGGGATCGCGGCCCCGCTGCACGCCTGGTACGGCGTGCGGGTCTTCACGGACACGGCGGCGGACGACGCGGAGATCCCGGACGACCTTCAGACGCTGCTCGCGGTCGAGGAGCGGGCCGGGCGCACGGACCCCTACCGCCGGGTTGCGGCGCTGCTGCACCTGTGCGGCGTACGGGGCTGAGACCGTTCGGGCCAACACCGCGGGCCGGGTGATCGGCGCGCGGTGAGACTCGGGGCATGGAAGCTTCCCCGATCCGTGCCCTGCGGAGGACCGCCGTCGCGGTCACGCTGGTGTGTTGCGTGGCGAGCTGTACGGCGGACGCTCCCGAGGCCGCGCGGGACCCCGCGGCCTCCGCGCGGGCGGCCGCCCCGATGGCCGCGGGTGATCTGCAGAGCCGGTACCAGAAGGTCATCAAGGACGTCCTGCCGTCGGTCGTGCAGATCCAGGCGAGCCAGGAACTGGGCTCCGGGGTGGTGTACGACGGCAAGGGACACATCGTCACCAACGCGCACGTGGTCGGTTCGGAGAAGACCTTCAAGGTGACCACGGCCAACAGCGAGGAGCCGCTCACCGCGAGCCTGGTGTACTCCTACCCCGAGCAGGACCTGGCCGTGATCAAGCTGGACAAGGTGCCGACCGGGCTGCGAGCAGCGGCGTTCGGCGACTCCGAGAAGGTGGAGGTCGGCCAGATCGTGCTGGCCATGGGCTCACCGCTCGGGCTGTCGTCCAGCGTGACCCAGGGCATCGTCTCGGCGACCGGACGCACCGTCAGCGAGGCCCCCGGCGGGGCCACGGGCGCGACGCTCGCGAACATGGTGCAGACCTCGGCCGCCATCAACCCGGGCAACAGCGGCGGCGCGCTGGTCAATCTCGCCGGTCAGGTCATCGGCATCCCGACGCTCGCCGCCGCCGACCCGCAGCTCGGGGGCAACGCGGCGCCCGGCATCGGGTTCGCCATCCCGGCGTCGATGGTGCAGACGATCGCCGGGCAGATCGTGCAGAAGGGCAAGGTCGTCAACTCCGGCCGGGCCGCGCTCGGCATCACCGCGCGGTCGGTCGTGGACGACCGCTACCAGCCCGCCGGGGTGGCGGTGGTCACCGTCAGACCCGGCGGTGCGGCGGACAGGGCGGGACTGCGCCCGGGCGACGTCATCACCAAGGTGGGCGGCCGGCCGATCTCCACCGTCACCTCCCTCGCGGTGGCGCTGGCGGCGGACAAGCCGGGCCAGAAGACCTCGGTGACCTACCAGCGGGGCGGCGCCGAGAAGACGGTGGAGGTGACGCTGGGCGAGCAGTGACGAAGGGTACGACCGCGGCCGTACCCCGCCACGCCGACGGCGCCGGCTACGCCGCGTCGGCGTGCAGGCTCATCGGGCCGTAGATCTCGGTGTTCTCCTCGAACAGCCGCACCTGGTCGGCGCCGCCCTCCAGGAGCGCCTTCCAGTGCTCGCCGATCCAGGACTCGGCATCCCCCTGGGTGGTGAACTCCTCCGGTTCCACCGCGGGCTGGACCTCCGTCCCGTCGGCCTTCTCGAACCGCCACGTCCATGCCGTCATGTGGGCCTCCCTCGATCCAACACCTGCTGGAAGAGTATGCGGTCCGCGGGTTCGGCCGTTAGAGGCTGTGGATCATCCGCGGGTCCGGTCGGGGCTGCCGCGCCCACCGGCGGCGCCGCGTACCCGCGCCCCTTCTTCGGGGCGCCGCGGTGAGCAGTGCCTGTGCGGGCAGGTGAGAATCGGTCCCGTGGACATCACTCTGCTCGGTACCGGTGCCCCTGCTGGGCTGCCCCGCCCCGACTGCCCGTGCGCCGCATGTGCGATGGCGCTCGGACCGGACGCGCGGGCGGCCACCGCCGTGCTGGTGGACGGGGCGCTGCTCCTCGACCTCACCCCGGGCGCGGCCTTCGCGGCGGCACGGGCCGGGCATTCGCTCACCGGCGTACGGCAGGTACTGCTGTCCCATCCGCACGACGGACCCGCGGTCGAGGTGCCGGCCGGGCTGCCGCAGCCCGGGCGGGTGCCGGACGGGCGGGAGTTGGCGCTGCTGACGGGGCATCGGGTGCGGGCCGTGGCGATGGACGCGGGCGGCACCGGGTACGCGGTGACCGGGCCGGACGGGCAGCGGCTGCTGTATCTGCCGCCGGGCGGGGCGTCGGCGGGGCTGGAGGAGGCGACGGCGGAGTCGTACGACATGGTCCTCGCGGACGTGGTGGACCGCCCCGACGCGCTGGCGCGGCTGCGGGCGGTCGGCTCGGTCGGCCCCACGACGGATGTCCTGGCGGTCCACCTCGACCACGACGTGCCGCCCGGTGCGGAGTTGCGGCGCCGGCTGGCGGCGGCCGGGGCGCGGGCGGTGCCGGACGGTACGACGCTGGCGGTCGGCGCGTACGAGGACGTGCCGGACGTGCCGCGCCGGACGCTGGTGCTGGGCGGGGCGCGCTCGGGCAAGTCGGTGGAGGCCGAGCGGCGGCTGGAGTCCTTCCCGGACGTGCTGTACGTGGCGACCGGCGGGACGCGGGGCGGGGACACCGAGTGGGCGGCGCGGGTGGCTCTGCACCGGGAGCGGCGGCCGGGGTCGTGGCGTACGGCGGAGACGACGGACCTGGTGCCGCTGCTGGGCGAGGACGGACCGCCGCTGCTGATCGACTGTCTGTCGCTGTGGCTGACGGATGTCATGGACGCCGTGGGGGCGTGGGACGACGCGGAGTGGGCGGGCGGGGGTGAGAAGTCCCTGCGGGAGCGGGTGCGGGAGCTGACGGAGGCGGTGCGCCGTACGCGGCGGACGGTGGTGGCCGTGTCGAACGAGGTGGGGTCGGGGATCGTGCCGGCGACCGCGTCCGGGCGGCGGTACCGGGACGAACTGGGGCGGCTGAACGCGGCGTTCGGGGCGGAGTGCGAGCAGGTGCTGTTGGTCGTCGCCGGGCAGGCTGTGGTGCTCCGGGGCTGAAAGGATGCCCGGTGCTGGTGCCGGCCAGGGGTTGGGTCTGCCCGCAGCTATGTGGACCGTTCCGCCTTGCGGGCCACGATTCGGTACGCGTTCGAGAAGCGAGTGCGGCGCAGTAGCGGACCCAGCGCGTGGTCCACGGCGGACGCGGTGGCCGTGAGAGGGGCCGCTGCTCTGCGGAGCGGTGCGGGGACGCGGGTCAGGGCGATGGTGAGGGCCGCTGAGAGGTCGTACGGGATGTGCGGAGCGCGGCGGTCCGTGATGAGGATCTCGCAGCCCCGGCTCGCCAGCTCCGCGCACAGGTTGGCCTGTGGCAGCAGATGCAGATGGCGGGGTTGGCCGTAGGGGAGCCACCAGTTGCCGAGGAGTGCCGCGAAGGCGCTGCGCGGGTCGGGTAGTTCGAGGATCAGATGGCCGCCGGGCCGCAGGGTGGCCAGGGCCGCGCGGAGTTCGGCGCGCGGGTCGGGCGTGTGCCCCAGGTGGTGGAACATGCTGACGACGTCGTAGCGGGAGCGCAGGCGGGCCAGGACCCGGGGATCCGTGAGGTCTCCGATGTGCGCCTCCTCGATGCGCTCCTCCTGGAGGGCCTGTTCGACGCGGGGGGTCGGGTCCAGTCCGTCGAAGGACGTGTAGGGGAAGACCTCCTTCGCCGTCTGCGGGAAGCGGCCGTGACCCGTGCCCACGTCCAGCCAGCTCTCCGGCTCGGCCAGCGGCAGGATCGTGCGGGCGGCGGCCCGGTGCCGGCGGTGCACCGCCCGGCTGGAGAGGACCCGCTCGGCGAAGTCGTCCAGTTGGCCGGAGAAGAGGCCCAGGTGGTGGGCGAGGCCCTCCGCCGTGAGCCGCGGGTTCTGGAAGGCGTGCCCGCAGTCGCGGCACTGGTCCACGACGAACGCGCCGGGATCGGCCGGCCCCGGGGCGGCGGCCCGCGCCCGCGTGCGCAGGTTCCCGCCGCCGCACCAGGGGCAGTTCTCGCGGCGTGGCTCGTGGAACGCCTCGGCGACCCGGGGCGTGGTCGGGGGCGAGGTCGGCATGGGCGACTCCCTGTGCGACATTCCGCTGCAAACCGGAACGTATGGGGTCCCGATCTTGAGTGCAATGACGTTGTGGGGGTGTGGTGGCCATGTGGCGCGGAAGCGTTCGTTCTCTGGCGGTACTGTTCGGCGAATGAGCAGGCTTAATCTGGACGACTTCACCGATCTGATCGAGCGCCCGGACGGGGGCGTGCGCCGTGACGCCGAGGCCCGTCGGGAGCGCCAGATCGTGCCGCCCGGGGCGCTGGGCCGCCTCGACGAGCTGGGCGAGTGGCTGGCCGCCGCGCAGAGCGCCGTACCGGTACGGACCGTGGAGCGGCCGAAGGTGATCCTCTTCGCCGGTGACCACGGCGTCGCCGAACTGGGCGTCTCGGCGCGTCCCGCCGGCAGCGCGGAGCACCTGGTGCGGGCCGTGCTGGAGGGCGCGAGCCCGGTGTCCGTGCTCGCGCGGGGGCAGGACGTGCCCGTACGGATCGTGGACATGGCCCTGGACTGCGCGCCGGACGCCTTCCCCGAGGACGTCGTACGGCACCGGGTGCGGCGCGGCAGCGGCCGTGTCGACATCGAGGACGCGCTCACCCTGGACGAGGCCGAGGCGGCGCTGCGCGCGGGCATCGCGGTCGCCGACGAGGAGGCCGACTCGGGTACGGACGTGGTGGTGCTGGGCGACATCAGCGTGGGCGGCACCACGGCCGCCGCGGTGCTGATCGCCGCACTGTGCGGGACCGACGCGTCGGTGGTGACCGGGCGGGGCGGGCTCGCGATCGACGACCTGGCGTGGATGCGCAAGTGCGCGGCGATCCGGGACGCGCTCAGGCGGGCGCGGCCGGTGCTCGGGGACCAGTTGCAGTTGCTGGCGACCGTGGGCGGGGCGGACCTCGCGGCGATGACCGGGTTCCTGCTGCAGTGCGCGGTGCGGAAGCTGCCGGTGATCCTCGACGGGGTGGTGGCCGCCGCGTGTGCGCTGGTCGCGCAGCGGGTCGCGTTCCGGGCGCCGGACTGGTGGCTGGCCGGGCACGACAGCGGGGAGCCGGGGCAGGCGAAGGCACTGGACCGGATGGCCCTGGAGCCGCTGCTGGAGCAGGGGGTGAAGGTCGGCGAGGGCGCGGGTGCGCTGTTGGCTCTGCCGTTGGTGCGGGCCGCGGCGGCGTTGGCGGCGGAGCTTCCCGAGAAGCCCGGGGCCGATAAGGAGCCGGAGGAGGAGAAGGAGAAGGAGTAGTTCCGGTTCGCGTGAACTCCCGGCGGAAAGACGCGGTTCGCCTTAGCGGCACCCATATGATCCTGCCCCATGGGAGATGCCCGAAATGCCGTTCCGCAGCAGGCCGAACCGGGACGTCCGGGTGAGGAGGGGAGGCGGTCCACCGGGGCCTCCCGGCGGGCCGCCGCCTGCGCCGTCTGGTACCTGCGGACCGTCGCCTTCATCAACTTCCTCAGCGCGGTCTGGGTCTCGCTCGGCCAGGACGTGCGCCGGCACAACCAGGACGACTTCTTCACCCCGTATCTGCTGACGGCCGGCTTCGCCTCGGGCGTGTTCACCGCCTTCCTGGCGATCACCATGCGGCGCAGGAAGCGGGCCGCCTGGATCCTCAACCTGGTGATCAGCGGGGCCTTCCTCGCGCTGTTCGCGTTCGCCATGGCGTTCCCGGAGATCCGGCGGTACGCGCAGAACTGGGTCTCGCTGGCGCTCACGGCCGTGTTCGTCGGCGCGCTGCTCATGGGCCGCCGGGAGTTCTACGCCAAGGGCGACCGGTCCAACCCGCGGCTCGCGGTGACGGTCGCAGTCGGCGGCGGGCTGGCCGCGAGCCTGCTGGCCGGGCTGCTGGTGACGGTCACCAACCAGGCGCCGGACGCGGCCCGTTCGACCTTCCCGGAGCGCTGGCACTACGGCACCCTGCGCCTGGTGTCGGTGGCCGCCGACGAGAACCGCTTCCCCGGGATCGCCCCTCCGAACTGGGCCAACGTCGCCGTCAACGTGCTCAGCACGGCCCTCGTGCTCGCCGTGTTCTACGCCGCGTTCCGCTCCCGGCGCGCCGTGGACCCGCTCACCGAGGACGACGAGAAGCAGCTGCGGGGCCTGCTGGAGAGGCACGGCGAGCGGGACTCGCTCGGCTATTTCGCGCTGCGCCGGGAGAAGAGCGTGGTGTGGTCGCCCACGGGCAAGGCGGCTGTCGCCTACCGGGTGGTCGGCGGGGTGAGCCTGGCCTCCGGTGATCCGCTCGGCGATCCGGAGGCCTGGCCGGGCGCGATCGTGCCGTGGCTGGCCGAGGCGCGGGCGCACGGATGGATCCCGGCGGTGATGGGCGCGAGCGAGGAGGCCGGGACGGTCTACGCCCGGCACGGGCTCGACGCCCTGGAACTCGGCGACGAGGCGATCGTGGAGGTCGCCGACTTCACGCTGGAGGGCCGGGCGATGCGCACGGTCCGGCAGGCGTACAACCGGGTGAAGCGGGCCGGGTACGAGGTGCGGATCCGGCGGCACGAGGACATCCCGGCGGACGAGATGGCGCATCTCGTGCAGCGGGCGGACGACTGGCGGGACGGGGCGACCGAGCGCGGCTTCAGCATGGCGCTCGGCCGGCTCGGGGACCCCGAGGACGGGCAGTGCGTGATGCTGGAGTGCACGGACGCCGACGGCAGGCTGCGGGCACTGCTGTCCTTCGTGCCGTGGGGGCCGCACGGGCTGTCGCTGGACCTGATGCGCCGGGACCGGGACTCCGACAACGGACTGATGGAGTTCATGGTCATCGAGCTGCTGCGGCGGGCCGACGAGATCGAGATCACCCAGGTGTCACTCAACTTCGCGATGTTCAGATCGGTCTTCGAACGTGGCGCGCGCCTGGGTGCCGGTCCGGTGCTCAGGCTGTGGCGGTCGCTGCTCAGCTTCTTCTCCCGCTGGTGGCAGATCGAGTCGCTGTACCGCGCCAACGCCAAGTACCGGCCCATCTGGGAGCCACGGTTCCTGCTCTTCGAGAAGAGCGCGGACCTGCCGCGCATCGGCCTCGCGTCAGCGCGTGCCGAGGGGTTCCTGGAGGCGCCGGGACTGCCGAAGTGGCTGCACCGCAGACACCTGGACACACACCGATGAGGACCGTTCGATGAGAGCGCTAGCCCGCTGGGCCCGTGAGGAGTGGGGGCTGCTGTACGTCACCGTACGCACGGCCCTGCCGAAGCGGCACCTGCGGGCGGTGCCGATGACGCTCGGCGCGGTGTGTCTGACGGCCCTGCTGCAGTATGTGCAGAACCGGCCGTGGGGCTATCAGTTCGTGCAGGACGTGGGCGCCGTACGGGCCCAGGACCCGCTGTGGCTGGCCCTGCTGCGCACTCCCCTGTCGCTGTTCGTGCCGGCGCTGGATCTGCCGGTGTGGGGCGCGCTGACGCAGATCCTGCTGGTGTTCGGGATCGCCGAGATCTGCATCGGCTGGTGGCGCACGCTGTTCATCGCGTACGCCGCCACGCTCGCCGGGACCCTCTACGCGCGTCTCGGCATCTCGCTGGGCACGCACGCCCCCTTCGGGCTGCCGTGGACGGACGCGCAGGTGGTGGACACCGGCCCGTCGGCGGCCGTGGTGGGCCTCGCCGTGTTCGTGAGCTGGCGCTACGCCGCGTACGTCACCTCCAGCGCGGTGACCGTGGCGATGGTCGCCGAGGTGCTGCTCAAGCAGAACCTGGCGGGCAAGGAACACCTGGCCGCGCTGATGGCCGTCGGGCTGATCTGCCTCGCGGTGGCGGTGCGGCACCGGTACGGCCACGGACTGCGGCTGCGCTGCGGGCCCTGGCTGCGGCTCCGGCCGCGGCACGCGTACGGCCACCCGCCGCGGCGCGCTCAGCGGCGGTCGGGCAGCCGGGCCGGGCGCGGGTCGGGCCTGCCGCCGATCCAGTCCTGAACGGCGCGCCTCGGCCGGGCCCAGCGCCGGTCGTGCCGGTAGGCGCGCAGCGCGGCCTTGGCGCGGGCGCGGGGCCGGCGGCCGTAGAAGCGGCGGGCCCACGGGGAGCCGGGGCGGGCCAGCCGCACGGCGCCGAGCAGCGCGACCAGCGGCACGATCACCCCGAAGACCGCGATGCGCGCCTTCCCCTTGCTCAGCGCGACGAGCGCGAAGAGGAAGTTCAGGGCGATGGTGCTGAGGGCACCGCCGCGGTCCTGCAGCTCCTGCTGCGACAGGTCGTTGACGCCGAACGGGGAGAACCCGGCGAGCAGCAGCCCGACGAGCGCGGCGGTGAGCACCACGACCTCGACGCTCTTGCGGCCCTCCTCGGTCCAGTAGACGTCGTCCAGATGCAGGATCAGCGCGAACTCGTCCAGGACCAGCCCGACACCCATCCCGAACACCACGGCGGCGATCGCACCGCCGGCGCCCTGCCGGTCGCTGGCGACCGCGCCGAACCCGCCGACGATGGTGAGGACGACCCCGGGGACGGCATGGTGGATGTGCAGCCCGCCCGCGCTGACGTTCTTGAACGGGCCCTTCCCGGCCCGGATCAGCCGGGTGATCACCCGGGTGACGACGAAGGTGAGCAGGAAGGCGGCGAGGGCGAGCAGCAGCGGGAGCTTGCCCGGTTCGACGATGTTCCGCACCCACCAGTGC
This sequence comes from Streptomyces sp. NPDC007856, assembly GCF_042868225.1. NCBI lineage: Bacteria > Bacillati > Actinomycetota > Actinomycetes > Kitasatosporales > Streptomycetaceae > Streptomyces > Streptomyces sp. NPDC007856. The sequence goes on from NZ_JBIAEC010000002.1 coordinate 327,584, forward strand.
CCCATATGCGCACTTTATCTCCGGGTGCGGAAAGCGGCTCCACGACCGCCGGGTAACCTTCGCCGGTGCCCAAGTCCTCACCGCTCGACGGCCTCCGCTTCGCCTTCGGCACCCTCACCGTGCTGCCGGTCCGGGTGCACCGCTGGGACCGCGAGGCCGCACGCGGCGGGATGCTGAGCGCCCCGGTCGCCGGACTGGTCGTCGGCACCTGCGCGGCCGGCCTGGGCCTGCTGCTCCTGCTCCTGGGCGCCGGCCCGCTGCTCGCCGCCGTCGCCTCCGTCGCCGTACCGGCGGCTCTCACCCGGGGGCTGCACCTCGACGGCCTGGCCGACACCGCCGACGGGCTGGGCAGCGGCAAGCCCGCGGAGGACGCGCTGCGGATCATGAAGCAGTCGGACATCGGCCCGTTCGGCGTCATCACCCTGGTCCTGGTGCTCCTGGCCCAGGTCGCCGTCCTGGCCCAGCTGTACGGCGGCTCCTGGGCCCGGGGTGCGCTGGCGGCCGTCGTCTCGGCGGTCACGGCCCGGCTCGCCCTCACCCTGGCCGCCCGGGCGGGGGTCCCGGCCGCCCGGCCCGAGGGGCTGGGGGCGGCGGTGGCCGGGGTGGTGCCGGTGCCGGGCGCGCTGGCCGTCACCGCGTCCTTCACGATCGGTTCGGCGGCCTGGGGGACGGCCCTGGGCCCGTACGGCGCCGTGCGCGCGGCGGCAGCGGTCCTGCTGTCCCTGGCCGCGGCCGACCTCCTGCTGCGCCGCTGCGTGCGCCGGTTCGGCGGAGTGACGGGGGACGTCTTCGGCGCACTGGCGGAGACGGCGGCGACAACGGCGTTGATCGTGTCGTCCCTGGGCCACTGAGGCGCCCGCTGAGCTCTCCGCATGCCGCCACGCACAGGTGAACGCCCGCAGGAATGAGCGAACGCGCGCACGCGCGTAGTCTCGTCCCGGGTGTTCGCCGACAGGGTGAAGGCCCCGGTTGCCACCTGTGCCCAGGCATGGACCTAGGGTCGGCTCTCGGGTCCGGTCGACCCACCCCACTGCGGCGGTCGTCCCACGAGGACGACCGAGGATCGCAACGGCCACAGCAACCTCACATCGGAAGCGAGATTTCACCACCGTGACTGCTCTGACTCTCAGCACCGCCGCGGCGCCCGGCCTGCGGGCCGACGCGATCGTGATCGGTGTCGCCAAGGGCGCTGGATCCAGGTCCGGGGACCTCGTCGTAGCGCCGGGCGCCGAGGCCGTGGACAAGGCGTACGACGGCAAGCTGGCCGGCGTCCTGCAGACCCTCGGCGCCTCGGGTGCCGAGGGCGAGCTCACGAAGCTGCCCGCTCCGGCCGGCTTCAAGGCACCGATCGTCGTGGCGGTCGGCCTGGGCGCGGAGCCGGACGCCGAGAGCGAGGACGCGGGCGACGAGGGCTACGACGCCGAGGCGCTGCGCAGGGCCGCCGGCGTGGCCGCCCGCGCGCTCGCCGGCTCCAAGAAGGCCGCTTTCGCGCTGCCGGTCGACAGCCCCGGCGCCGTCGGCGCGATCGCCGAGGGCATCCTGCTCGGCGCGTACTCCTTCGACGTCTACAAGGAGAACGGCAAGGACGCCAAGGCCAAGAACGGCAAGGCGCCGCTGGCCGAGGTCGCGCTGCTCGGCGGCAAGCCGCGCGACGCCGCCCACAAGGGGGCCGTCGCCCGCGCCGTCGCGGTCTCCGAGGAGCTGAACCGCGCCCGCGACCTGATCAACACCCCGCCGAACGACCTGACCCCCGCCGCCTTCGCCGGCATCGCGCAGACCGCGGCGAAGGAGCACGGCATCAAGGCTCAGGTGCTCGACGACAAGGCCCTGGCCAAGGGCGGCTACGGCGGCATCCTCGGCGTCGGCGCCGGCTCCTCGGCCGCGCCGCGCCTGGTGAAGCTGTCGTACACCCACCCGAAGGCGGACAAGCACCTGGCCTTCGTCGGCAAGGGCATCACCTACGACTCGGGCGGCATCTCGCTGAAGCCGGCCGGGCACAACGAGACGATGAAGTGCGACATGAGCGGTGCCGCCGCCGTGTTCGCCGCCGTCGTCGCCGCCGCGCGCCTCGGCCTGGAGGTCAACGTCACCGGCTGGCTGGCGCTGGCGGAGAACATGCCGTCCGGCTCCGCGACGCGCCCGGGTGACGTGCTGCGCATGTACAGCGGCAAGACCGTGGAGGTCCTCAACACCGACGCCGAGGGCCGACTGGTGCTCGCGGACGCGCTGTGGGCGGCCTCGCAGGAGAACCCGGACGCGATCGTGGACGTCGCGACCCTCACCGGCGCGATGATGCTGGCGCTGGGCAGCCGGACGTTCGGTGTCATGGCCAACGACGACGCGTTCCGCTCCGCGGTGCACGAGGCGGCGGAGGAGGTCGGCGAGCCGGCCTGGCCGATGCCGCTGCCGGAGCATCTGCGCAAGGGCATGGAGTCCCAGGTCGCCGACATCGCGAACATGGGTGAGCGGATGGGCGGCGGGCTGGTCGCCGGTCTGTTCCTGCGCGAGTTCGTGGGCGAGGGGATCACCTGGGCGCACCTGGACATCGCCGGCCCGGCGTTCAACGAGGGCGGCCCGTTCGGGTACACGCCGAAGGGTGGCACCGGATCCGCTGTCCGGACGCTGGTCCGCCTCGCGGAGCTGACCGCCGCGGGTGACCTGGGCTGACGTTCGCCCACTGACTCGGGGCGCCCGGTTCGAGTGACGGCCGCGGGGGCGTGGGGCTTGTTCGCGCAGTTCCCCACGCCCCTCTGTGTCGGCCGCTTCCCCGTTCGTGCCAAGTGAACGTGGGACGTCTCACACTCCAGCCCGGCGCATCGTTCGTCTCGAACAAGTGCAAAGATGGAGCCCGGCAGGACAGGGCCCCCACCGAAGGGCCGAAGCATCAAGCGGCCGGACACCAGCCGCCCGCCGGTCACAGGAGATCGGCGCAAGGCGCACATGCATGGAGGACGTGACGTGGCGAACGACGCCAGCACCGTTTTCGACCTAGTGATCCTCGGCGGTGGTAGCGGTGGTTACGCCGCGGCCCTGCGCGGGGCGCAGCTGGGCCTGGACGTCGCCCTGATCGAGAAGGACAAGGTCGGCGGCACCTGCCTGCACCGGGGTTGCATCCCCACCAAGGCCCTGCTGCACGCGGGCGAGATCGCCGACCAGGCCCGCGAGAGCGAGCAGTTCGGCGTCAAGGCCACCTTCGAGGGCATCGACGTCCCGGCCGTCCACAAGTACAAGGACGACGTGATCTCGGGCCTGTACAAGGGTCTGCAGGGTCTCATCGCGTCCCGGAAGGTGACGTACATCGAGGGTGCGGGGCGTCTGTCCTCCCCCACCTCCGTCGACGTGAACGGCCAGCGCATCCAGGGCCGCCACGTCCTGCTGGCGACCGGCTCCGTGCCGAAGTCGCTGCCGGGCCTGGAGATCGACGGCAACCGGATCATCTCCTCCGACCACGCCCTCGTCCTGGACCGCGTGCCGAAGTCCGCGATCATCCTGGGCGGCGGTGTCATCGGCGTCGAGTTCGCCTCGGCGTGGAAGTCCTTCGGTTCGGACGTCACGATCATCGAGGGCCTGAAGCACCTCGTCCCGGTCGAGGACGAGAACTCTTCGAAGCTTCTTGAGCGCGCGTTCCGCAAGCGCGGCATCAAGTTCAACCTCGGCACCTTCTTCCAGAAGGCCGAGTACACCCAGGACGGCGTGAAGGTCACCCTGGCGGACGGCAAGGAGTTCGAGGCCGAGGTCCTCCTCGTCGCCGTCGGCCGTGGCCCGGTCTCGCAGGGGCTGGGCTACGAGGAGGCCGGGGTCGCCATGGACCGCGGTTACGTCCTCGTCGACGAGTACATGCGCACCAACGTTCCGACCATCTCCGCCGTCGGTGACCTCGTCCCGACGCTCCAGCTCGCGCACGTCGGCTTCGCCGAGGGCATCCTGGTGGCGGAGCGTCTGGCCGGTCTGAAGGTCGTTCCGATCGACTACGACGGTGTTCCGCGGGTGACGTACTGCCACCCGGAGGTCGCCTCCGTCGGTATCTCCGAGGCCAAGGCGAAGGAGATCTACGGCGCGGACAAGGTCGTCGCTCTGAAGTACAACCTGGCGGGCAACGGCAAGAGCAAGATCCTGAAGACCGCGGGCGAGATCAAGCTCGTCCAGGTCAAGGACGGTGCCGTGGTCGGCGTCCACATGGTCGGCGACCGCATGGGTGAGCAGGTCGGCGAGGCCCAGCTGATCTACAACTGGGAGGCGCTGCCGGCCGAGGTCGCCCAGCTCATCCACGCCCACCCGACGCAGAACGAGGCGCTCGGCGAGGCGCACCTTGCCCTGGCCGGCAAGCCGCTGCACTCCCACGACTGAGCCCTCGGTCCACGGGCGCGACGACACAGACTTCCGCAATTCGTTAGGAGCAACCGAAACCATGGCGGTTTCCGTAACCCTTCCGGCGCTCGGTGAGAGCGTCACCGAGGGCACTGTCACCCGCTGGCTGAAGGCCGAGGGCGAGCGCGTCGAGGCCGACGAGCCGCTGCTGGAGGTGTCGACCGACAAGGTCGACACCGAGATCCCCTCGCCCGTCTCCGGTGTGCTGTCCTCCATCAAGGTCGCCGAGGACGAGACGGTCGAGGTCGGCGCCGAGCTGGCCGTGATCGACGACGGCACCGGCGCCCCCGCGGCCGCCCCGGCCCCCGCCGCTGCCGAGGCTCCGGCGCCGGCTCCGGCCCTCGCCGCTCCGGTGGCCGAGGCTCCGGCCCCCGCCCCGGCTCCCGAGGCCCCGGCGGCCCCCGCCGCCCCGGCCGGTGGCGCCACCGGCACGGACGTGGTCCTGCCCGCGCTCGGTGAGTCCGTCACCGAGGGCACCGTCACCCGCTGGCTGAAGTCGGTCGGCGACTCCGTCGAGGCCGACGAGCCGCTGCTCGAGGTCTCCACGGACAAGGTCGACACCGAGATCCCGGCGCCCGCCTCCGGCGTGCTGCTGGAGATCGTGGTGAACGAGGACGAGACCGCCGAGGTCGGCGCCAAGCTCGCCGTCATCGGCGCCCCGGGTGCCGCCCCGGCCGCCGCTCCGGCTCCGGCCGCCCCGGCTCCGGCCCCCGCCGCCGCTGCCCCGGCCGCTCCGGCCCCGGCCCCGGCCGCCCCCGCGGCTCCGGCCGCCCCGGCTCCGGCTCCCGCCGCTGCCGCCCCGGCCCCGGTCGCCCCCGCGGCTCCGGCGCCCGCCCCGGCTCCGGTCACCCCGGCCACCGCGCCGACCCACCCGACCGCCACCCAGGCGACCGACGAGGGCGCCTACGTGACCCCGCTGGTGCGCAAGCTCGCCGCCGAGAACGGCGTCGACCTGGCCACCGTCAAGGGCACCGGCGTCGGCGGCCGTATCCGCAAGCAGGACGTCATCGCCGCCGCCGAGGCCGCGAAGGCCGCCGCCGCTGCCCCGGCTCCGGCCGCCGCCGCTCCGGCCGCCGCCGCGAAGAAGGCCCCGGCGCTGGAGGTCTCCCCGCTGCGCGGCCAGACCGTCAAGATGCCTCGCATCCGCAAGGTCATCGGCGACAACATGGTCAAGGCGCTGCACGAGCAGGCCCAGCTGTCGTCGGTCGTCGAGGTCGACGTCACCCGCCTGATGAAGCTGCGCGGCCAGGCGAAGGACTCGTTCGCGGCCCGCGAGGGCGTCAAGCTCTCCCCGATGCCGTTCTTCGTGAAGGCCGCCGCGCAGGCGCTGAAGGCCCACCCGGTCATCAACGCCAAGATCAACGAGGCCGAGGGCACGATCACCTACTTCGACACCGAGAACATCGGTATCGCGGTGGACTCCGAGAAGGGCCTGATGACTCCGGTCATCAAGCACGCCGGCGACCTCAACATCGCGGGCATCGCCAAGGCCACGGCGGAGCTGGCGGGCAAGGTCCGCGCCAGCAAGATCACCCCGGACGAGCTGTCCGGCGCGACCTTCACCATCTCCAACACCGGTTCGCGCGGCGCGCTGTTCGACACGATCATCGTGCCGCCAGGCCAGGTCGCGATCCTCGGCATCGGTGCCACGGTCAAGCGTCCGGCCGTCATCGAGACCGAGGAGGGCACGGTCATCGGCGTCCGCGACATGACCTACCTGACCCTCTCCTACGACCACCGCCTGGTCGACGGCGCCGACGCGGCCCGTTACCTGACGGCGGTCAAGGCGATCCTGGAGGCGGGTGAGTTCGAGGTCGAGCTCGGCCTCTGACACCCCTTCGGCAGTACGGCGCCCCGTCCGGAGCTTTCCGGGCGGGGTGTTCGTGTTTGTCGGCGCGCCTTGCGTGTAAGCCTCGTCTCACCTGCGCCAAAGCACCCCACGCGCCCTTCCAACCGGAGCGTCCGGCCTTATTGTCTAAACGTCAGCCCTCCCTAAGGAGCCTCCATGACCGCGCCCGTCGTCCACTCGCTGCGCGAACAGATCCGCGAGCACATCGTGGAGGGAATCGTCAGCGGGCGCTGGCAGCCGGGCGAGCGGATCGTGGAGCGCCGGATCGCCACGGAGCTGGAGGTCAGCCAGACGCCGGTCCGTGAGGCCCTGCGCGAGCTGGAGTCCCTGCGGCTGATCGAGTCCGCGCCGAACAAGGGCGTGCGGGTACGGAACCTGACGGCGGCCGACCTGGAGGAGAGCTACCCCGTGCGGGCCGGCCTGGAGGCCATCGCGGCCGAGCTGGCGGCCGAACGCCTCGCCGAGGACTGCTCGGCCCTGGAGCCGCACGTCCTGGCGCTGTACGAGGCCGACCGCAAGGCCGACGGCACCGCCCAGGTCCGCCACACCGTCGGCTTCCACCGCGCACTCGTGCGGGCCGCGCACAACTCGGTGCTGCTGCACACCTGGGAGGGCCTGGGCATCGAGGTCTTCACGGCACTGTCGATCCGCTGGCTGGGCACGGTCCAGCAGTCGTACGCGGAGGAGCACGAGGAGCTGGTGGCCGCCTTCAAGCGGCGGGACCCGCGCATCGCGGAGATCGTGAAGGCGCACGTTCTGGGCTGCGCGCCGCGCGCTTGATTCAGCCGAGCGGACCCACGCTCAAACGCCGCTCGACCTGCGAAAACAAGGCGAAATCGCGTCACCGGGTGCCATCACCCAAGGCACCGCGTGCCGACTTTCTCGGAATCGAGACTTTTTCCCCCTCAACCCTTTGATCGATCATCGATCAGGGAGTTACAGTCGCCGACGGACTTCCACCGAAGTCCCAGCCCTGTCCTGCCAAAGACCTAGGGCACCCCCGAACCCTTACCGATGAGGGAACCCCCTTCGACTGAGGAAGGCGGCGACATGACCGACCCCAACGCCATCCAGCCGAGCGCGCTCGACCAGCTCCCCGACCGCGATCCGGAGGAGACCGCCGAGTGGCAGGCCTCCCTCGACGCCGTCGCCAGGGAGGCCGGGCCGCACCGCGCCGCGTACCTGATGCGCCGCACGCTGGAGCGCGCCGAGGCGGGCGGCATCGCGCTGCCGAAGCTCCTCGAGACGGACTACGTCAACACCATCCCCACCTCCGCCGAGCCGGCCCTGCCCGGCGACCCGGAGATGGAGGCCCGGATCACCGCCTGGAACCGCTGGAACGCGGCCGCGATGGTGACCCGGGGCAGCAAGCACGGCGTCGGCGGCCACATCGCCACCTTCGCCTCCGCCGCGTGGCTCTACGAGACGGGCTTCAACCACTTCTTCAAGGGCAAGGAGTCCAAAGACGCTGTCGGCTCCGGCGACCAGCTGTACATCCAGGGCCACGCCTCCCCCGGCATCTACGCCCGTGCCTTCCTCGACGGCCGCCTGAACGAGGCGCACCTGGACAACTTCCGCCAGGAGGCCGGCGGCAACGGCCTGCCGTCGTACCCGCACCCGCGCCGCCTGCCCTGGCTGTGGGAGTTCCCGACGGTGTCGATGGGCCTCGGCCCGCTCTCCGCCATCTACCAGGCGCGCTTCAACCGCTACCTCACCAACCGCGGCATCAAGGACGTCTCGTCCTCGCACGTGTGGGCGTTCCTCGGCGACGGCGAGATGGACGAGCCGGAGTCGACGGCGGCCCTCGCGCTCGCCGCCCGTGAAGAGCTGGACAACCTCACCTTCGTCATCAACTGCAACCTGCAGCGCCTCGACGGCCCGGTCCGCGCCAACTTCAAGATCGTGCAGGAGCTGGAGGCCCAGTTCCGCGGCGCCGGCTGGAACGTCATCAAGACGCTGTGGGGCACGGCCTGGGACGAGCTGTTCCAGCTCGACACCACCGGCGCGCTCGTACGCCGGCTACGCGAGGTACCGGACGCGCAGATCCAGACGTACCAGACCCGCGACGCCGCCTACATCCGCGCCGACTTCTTCGGCAAGGACCCGGCGCTCGCCGAGATGGCGAAGCTGCTGAGCGACGACAAGATCCTGGAATGCTTCCACCTCTCGCGCGGTGGTCACGAGGCCCGCAAGGTCTACGCCGCGTACAAGGCCGCCGTCGAGCACAAGGGCGCGCCGACCGTGATCCTGGCCCAGACGGTCAAGGGCCACACCCTCGGCGAGGGCTTCGCGTCGAAGAACGCCAACCACCAGATGAAGAAGCTGACGGTGGACGAGTTCAGGGCGATGCGCGACCGCCTCGACCTGCCGATCAAGGACAGCGACTTCGTCGACGGCGTGGTCCCCTACGGCCACCCGGGCGCCGACTCCCCCGAGGTCCGCTACCTCCAGGAGCGCCGCGCGGCCCTCGGCGGCCCCGCCCCGGCCCGCCGTACGCACGCGCTGGCCCCGCTGCCGGCCCCAGCGGAGAAGGCCTTCGCCTCCTTCGACAAGGGCTCCGGCTCGCAGAACGTGGCCACCACCATGGCCTTCGTCCGCCTGGTCAAGGACCTGGTCCGCGACAAGGAGACGGGCAGGCGCTGGGTGCCGATCGTCCCCGACGAGGCACGCACCTTCGGCATGGAGAGCCTGTTCCCGTCGCTGGGCATCTACTCCCCCAAGGGCCAGACGTACGAGCCGGTCGACCGCGACCAGCTGATGTACTACAAGGAGGCCAAGAACGGCCAGATCCTCAACGAGGGGATCACCGAGGCCGGTTCGATGGCCGACTTCATCGCCGCGTCCACCGCGTACGCGACGCACGGCGAGGCGATGATCCCGTTCTACATCTTCTACTCGATGTTCGGCTGGCAGCGCACCGCCGACCAGATGTGGCAGCTCGGCGACCAGCTCGGCCGCGGCTTCCTCGTCGGCGCGACCGCGGGCCGTACGACCCTCACCGGTGAGGGCCTGCAGCACGCCGACGGCCACTCGCCGGTCATCGCCGCGACCAACCCGGCCGCGCTGTCGTACGACCCCGCGTTCGCCTACGAGATCGCGGTGATCGTCCGTGAGGGTCTGCGCCGGATGTACGGCGAGGCCAAGCCGGGCGAGGACCAGAACGTCTTCTACTACCTGACGGTCTACAACGAGCCGCTGCCGCAGCCCGCCAAGCCGGCCGGCCTCGGCATCGACGAGGGCATCGTCAAGGGCCTGTACCGCTTCAACACGGCGGAGTCGGCGGGGCTGTCCCCGGCCGCCAACGCCCCGCGCATCCAGCTGCTGGGCTCCGGTACGGCGATCCATTGGACCCTGGAGGCCCAGAGGCTGCTCGCCGAGGAGTGGGGCGTGGCCGCCGACGTGTGGTCCGCGACCTCCTGGTCGGAGCTGCGCCGCGACGCGATGGACGCGGACGCCGCCCTCCTGCGCGGCGAGGAGCGGGTGCCGTACGTCCGCCAGGCGCTGCAGGGCGCCGAGGGCCCGGTGCTGGCCGTCTCCGACTACATGCGCCAGGTGCCGGACCAGATCGCGCAGTGGGTCGAGCAGGACTGGTCCTCGCTGGGCGCCGACGGCTTCGGTCTGTCGGACACCCGTGAGGCCGCCCGCCGCCACTTCGGCGTCGACGCCCAGTCGATCGTCGTCGCGGCCCTGGCCCAGCTCGCCAAGCGCGGCGAGGTGAAGGCCACGGCGGTCAAGGAGGCCCGGGAGAGGTACGGGCTGTAGTCAGCGACGTTGCGGCGGACAAGGGGTGCGGGTGCCCTCTGTCCGCCGCTTCCGTTCTCAGCCGCCGACCCTTTCCCAGCCGCCTTCAAGCTCGTCGAAGCGTGACAGCGCGTCGTGCAGCCCGGTCAGCTCACGCAGGATCAGAGCGCGTTGTTCGACCAGGCCGCCGACCGGGGTGAACTTGCTGTCGGCGATGATCGCGGCCACCTTGTCCCGCAGCTCGCTCACCGCGTCGTTCGAGAGGATCCGGCCGGCCTTCTCGGTCGCCCCGGTCACCATGGCCTCGGCCTCCAGGCGCAGTTGCTCGGCACGCCCCTCGATCTCCGTGAGCCGTTTCTCCGCCTTGTGCTGCCGCGCGGCCAGATCCCGCTCCGACTGCTCGCGCCGCTTGGCGAGGTTCGTCTCGAAGTCGGCGGCGGGGCCGTGCCCAGGCCACGGTGCGCCGCCAGGACGGACGTTGCTGCACGACCTCGTCGTACAGGGTCCGCCCGGTCAGGCGTTCCCTCACCATGTAGAGCACGCGTTCGTCGTCCGGGACGGCCTCGCCGCAGTCGTGGGCGATGACCGTGTACCGGCCGGGCAGCTGTGCCGCCGACCTGATCTCGCGGCGGAACCGGAGAAAGGTCTTCTGCTCCCCGATCCGCGGCAGCGCGGTGACGAGCTTGACCGCGACCTCCCGGTGCATCCGGGTGTCGCGGGGCGCCCACACCTGCCCCATGCCGCCCCGGCCCAGCCGTTAGGCCAGTTCGTACCGGCCGTCGAGGATCTCCCCCCGCATGCCCCCTCCCTTCCCCGCTCCCCATGTGCCGCCAGCGGAGGAGATCGCCGCCGGGCCGGCGGGCTTCGTGGCAGGCTGGCGCCATGCGTGCGGCCCGGCTCATCAAGATGGTGCTCCTGCTGCAGTCCCGGCCGTCCATGACCGCCGCCGAACTCGCCCGGGAGCTGGAGGTGTCGGAGCGGACGGTCACCCGGGACGCGCAGGCGCTGTCCGAGGCGGGCGTGCCGGTGTACGCGGACCGGGGGCGGGCCGGCGGCTACCGGCTGGTCGGCGGATACCGGACGCGGCTGACGGGGCTGGCCAGGAGCGAGGCGGAGGCGCTGTTCCTGAGCGGGGTGCCGGGGGCACTGCGGGAGATGGGGCTGGAGGACGCCGCCTCCGCGGCCCGGCTGAAGGTGTCCGCGGCGCTGCTGCCCTCGCTGCGGGACGCCCCGGACAGCGCCGCCCAGCGGTTTCATCTGGACGCGCCGGCCTGGTTCCGGGAGCCGGAGCCGCCCGCGCTGCTGCCGGCGGTCGCGGAGGCGGTGTGGGACGACCGCCGGGTCACCGCCCGCTACCGGCGGGGCGAGCGTGAGGTGGAGCGGATGCTGGAGCCGTACGGGCTCGTGCTGAAGGCTGGTGTCTGGTACCTGTGCGCACGGGTGGCCGGCGACGGCCCCTCCCGGACCGGCGACGGCCGCTTCCGGACCTACCGGATCGACCGGTTCACCGAGGTGGCACGGCTGGAGGAACGGTTCGCCCGTGATCCGGACTTCGATCTGCCCGGCCACTGGGCCGAGCAGGCCGAGCGGTTCGCGCGGTCGATCCTGCGCGCCGAGGTCGTCGTACGGCTGTCCCCGGAAGGAGCGCGCATGCTGCGGTACGCCGTCGATCCCGTGTCGGCGCGCGAGGCGCTGAGCGGCGCCGGCGAGCCGGACGGGGCCGGCTGGGTGACGGTGACGCTGCCGGTGGAGTCCGAGGAGGTGGCGCACGCGCAGCTGACGGCGCTCGGCGCGGAGGCGGAGGTGCTCGCGCCGAAGGGCCTGCGCGAGCGGTTCGCCGGGGACGCGGCACGGCTGGCCGCGCTGTACGACGGTGCGCGTCCGGAGGGCCGGACGGACGCCGGATAGCGATCCCGCCGTACTCCGGCGTACTCCGCGTGCGTCGCACGGGTGGAGGCCCGATGCTGGTGCCGTGATGGACGAGACGGAGTTCTGGGAGCTGATCGACGCCGCCCGCGAGACCGCCGAGGGCGACCCCGAGGAACAGGCCGACGTGCTCGTGGACCGGCTGCTCCAGCTGGACCCCGATCTGATCCTGGACTTCGCCCGTCACTTCGAGGCCCGCTACAACCGCGCCTACCGCTGGGACCTGTGGGGCGCGGCCTGGCTGCTGCTGGACGGGGCCAGCGACGACGCCTTCGACTTCTTCCGCTGCTGGCTGATCGGCCAGGGCCGGGAGGTCTACGAGGGCGCCCTGCACGATCCCGACGCGCTGGCGGAGCTGCTGGACGAGTTCGACGAGGAGATCGACGGCGACGGCGAGGAGCTGGGCTACGCGGCGGACGAGGCCTACGAGCAGCTGACCGGCACCGTCGCGCCCGATCTGGGCATCGCCCCGGCGCCCGCCGAACCGGAGGGCTCGCCGGTGGACTTCGAGAACGAGCGGGAGCTCGCCGCACGGTTCCCCCGGCTGTGGGACCGCTTCCGGGAGTAGCCGGCCCCGGCTCAGCCGACCGCGCGCCTGCGGAGGCTGTCGGCCGGCAGATGCGCCTGCGGCTGGTCGGCACGCACCGCGTGGTGCAGCGGCGCGGCGTTGGCCTGGTCGAGGGCGGACGCGGTGGCCGCGGCCGGGCCGAGGACGACGGTCGCGACCGCGCAGAGCACCACCCAGGGGCCGCGCGCGGTCCACGTCCAGCGCGCCCGCTCCGTGCTCTCGGCCGTGCTCGCGGCCGTGGACTTTTCACCCGTACGACTGTTCTTCATGAACCCCGCCTCCAGTCGGCTTGTGACGTCCACGACCGTAGGGCGCGTGGCTCGGAGCGGGCTGCGTGGCACCTAGGGGGTTCCTATGGGCCATACCGGAGTGGTCCGGCCCTGCCGGCGCGCGGCCTGCTCCCTGATCTCGGGGAGCCGGGCGGTGAGCGCGGCGCCGGGGCAGCTGGTCATGAACCCGGCGTTGTGGCCGGCCAGGACGGGCAGGGTGACCTTGGTGCCGGCCTGGTAGCGGCTGAGGCTGTTGCTGGAGACCAGCCGGACGCTGGCCCGCGGGTCGATGCCGGCCAGGCCGAGCTTCCAGGCGGCCAGCGCCGCGATCGCGTCGGTCATGGCCCGGGGCACGGGCACGCCCGCGGTGAAGGTGCCGATGGCGGCGATGCCGACGGTGCGGTGGTTGAAGCCCTGGGTGTGGGCGCCGGTGACCGCCCGGTCGACGCCTCCGGCGCGGCCTTCGTAGATGGTGCCGCAGCGGTCGACGAGGAAGTTGTAGCCGATGTCGTCCCAGTTCCGGACGCCGGTCTGGCCGGCGTACAGGCGGCGGATGATCTCCGGCGCGTCCGCGCAGTCGTAGTCGCTCGGCGAGTCGGTGTGGTGCAGGAAGACGGCGACCACCTTGTCGTCGTAGCGCGGCGGCGGCTGGGTGCGCGCGGCGGCGCCCAGCCAGACGGAGCGGGGCACGATGTGCGGCCGGGGGGCGCGGTGGGTGACCGGGGTGCGGGCCGGGACGGGCCGGTCGAAGCGGGCCACGGCGGAGCCCTCGACGCCGGTGGGGCACAGGGCCAGCACGAGAACGGCCACCAGCCCGGGCAGAGAGCCGAGCAGCACCGGCAGGACACCGGGTATCCGCCGCACGGCCCAGCGCCGGCCCCCCGGCGGGGGCGGGATCCGTGACGGCCCTGGCCTGTCCGACGGCGTTTCCGGTGCCGTCGGCGGTTGCGGTGCGTCCGACGGCGTGGCGGGTACGACCGATGGTCCCGGCGGAACCGACAGCGTCTCCGGCGTGACCGGCACCCCGGGCGTATCGGACAGCGTCTCCGGAATGACCGACGGTCCCGGCGTGACCGACAGCGTCTCCGGCATGGCCGGCACCCCGGGTGTATCGGACAGCGTCCCCGGTATGAC
>NZ_JBIAEC010000002.1:341535-501659 GCF_042868225.1 Streptomyces sp. NPDC007856
GACCGACGGCCCCAGCCTGTCCGACGGCGTTTCCGGTGCCGTCGGCGGTTGCGGTGCGTCCGACGGCGTGGCCGGAATGACAGACGGCCCCGGCGTGACCGACAGCGTGGCCGGTACGACCGACGGTCCCGGCGTGACCGACAGCGTCTCCGGCGTGACCGGCACCCCGGGCGTATCGGACAGCGTCCCCGGTATGACCGACGGCCCCAGCCTGTCCGACGGCGTTTCCGGTGCCGTCGGCGGTTGCGGTGCGTCCGACGGCGTGGCCGGAATGACAGACGGCCCCGGCGGAACCGACAGCGTCTCCGGCGTGACCGGCGCCGCCGGTGTATCGGACAGCGTGGCCGGTATGGCCGACGGTCCCGGCTTGTCCGACGGCATCCTCGGTATGGCCGACACCCCGGGTGGCTCCGGCGAATGCGCCGGTGCCGGTGGCTTCGGCGAGTCCGCGGACGCCGCGGGGGGCCGCTGGGGCCGCGAAGCTCCGGGTGCCTGGGGTGCCTCGGGTATCCCGGGTGTTCCCATCGGCTGCCGGCCGCCGCAGGCTCTGCGGAGGGCCCGGCGGCCGATGAGTACCGGAAGTCTCCAGGGCCGCGACGCCTTGCGGGGCCCGGACGGCTCCGGCGTCTTGGGGGTTTCCCGGCTCTCCGACGGCTCCGACGGCCCCGGGGTCCCCGAGGCGTCACATGTCTCCGGCTCTGCCGGTATGTCCTGCGTCCCCGACGCGCCCCGCCTGTGGCGGTGCCGGGGCGTCTCCAGTGTTCTTCGGACGGCGTGCATGAGCACCACTCTCGGGCGGCCGGGCCGTGCCCGCGATGTGCACTCTGCCACCTGGCGGAACCATCATCCCGGTCCAGGACGTTTCTGGGGGTACATACAAAGTGGCCGGTTCGCCGTCCGGCGGCCGTGCCCGTGTGTGGGTGACTGATCACCGGGCCCGTCCCGTCCGTACTGAGGGGTCCGAGAGAAAGGCGGCTCCGTGGACCTGCTCGACCTGGTGCTTGTGCTGGTGATGCTCGGCTACGCGGTGTCCGGTTACCGGCGCGGTCTGGTGGCCGGCTGTGTCTCGCTGGCCGGGTTCGTCGGCGGTGCCGTCGTCGGCGTGTGGGTGCTGCCCTGGGTGACCGGCCTGGTGGAGCGCGGTACGACGCAGGCGACGGCGCTCGCGGTGGCGACGGTGCTGGTGCCCGCGGTGGTGGGCCACGAGCTGGCGGGCCGGCTGGCGCTGCGGCTGCGCGGGGAGCTGGACCGGGGCCCGCTGCGGGTGCTGGACGGGATAGGGGGCGCGGCGGCGAATTCGGTCGCGGTGCTGATCGTGGCCTGGGTGGCGGCGAGCGTGCTGGGCGCGGCCCCGTCGCAGACGCTGAACACGGCGATCCGGAACTCGACGCTGCTGGGCGCGGTGCAGGACGCGATGCCGGACACCACGCCCGCGTGGTTCTCGCGGGCCACGTCGGCGCTGACCGAGGCGGGTTTCCCGCAGGTCTTCAACCCGTTCGAGAACGAGTCGACGGCCCAGGTGGCCCGCCCCTCCGGGGACAGCGTCACCCCGGCCGCGACGAGCGCCGCGAAGCTGAGCACGGTGAAGATCGAGGGCGTCTCGGGCAACGAGGGCCGGGAGGGCAGCGGTTTCGCCTTCTCCGCGCAGCATGTGATGACCAACGCGCACGTGGTGGCGGGCATCGACCACCCGAGCGTGCGGATCGGCGGCGTCGGGCGGACGTACGCGGCCCGGGTGGTGCTCTTCGACCCCGACCGGGACGTGGCGGTGCTGTACGTGCCCGGGCTGCGCGCCCCGGTGCTGCACTTCGACTCCAGCGCGGCGCGCGGGGACTCTGCCGTGGTCGCGGGCTATCCGCAGGACGGCGGCCTGAACCTGCAGGCGGCGACGGTGGCGAGCCGGGTGCGGGCGATCGGGCAGAACATCTACAACGACAGCACGGTCACCCGGGACATCTACTCGATCCGGTCCACGGTCCGGCCGGGCAACTCCGGCGGCCCGCTGCTGACCACGGGCGGCAAGGTGTTCGGGGTGGTCTTCGCGCGCTCCACCTCGGACGCCGAGACGGGGTATGCGCTGACGGCGGACGAGGTGGCGGGCGACGCCCAGCGCGCGGCCACGGCGACGGTGCCGGTGGACACGGGCCAGCTGGTCAGCTCCTGACGGTCACAGGCGCCGGCCCATGAACACGTCGTCGACGTAGGCGCCGTCGAGGAGGAACTCCTCCGGCTGCACCCCCTCGACGACGAACCCCTCGGACTCGTACAGCGCGCGGGCCGGGGCGTTGTGCCCGAGCACGCGCAGGGTGAGGCGCCGCGCCCCGCGCTCGCGCGCCTCCTCGACGGCGGCCCGCAGCAGCATGCGCCCAAGGCCCCGCCCGCGCGCCGCCTCGGCGACGGCGAGGCCCTGGATCTGCAGGACGTGCGCGTTGGAGGCGAGCGGGGTCGGGCGGCCGATGCGGACATAGCCGACGATCCGCCTGTCGGTCTCGGCGACCAGGTAGTCCTCCGGGAGGTGGCGCTCGTCGAAGAACGGCCCCTGCGGCGGGGGCGACACGGCGTGCAGGGTGGACCAGGTGGACCGGTCGAGGAGGACCAGTTCCTCGTCGTCGGCGGGCACGGCGATGCGTATGTACGGCTCCGGCATGACGATCACCCTAAGGCGGGCCGTCGGAGCGCCTCACGGGGTTTTCGCGCGGGCATGCTGGGGCCATGGAGCGTATGCGAATCGCCGTGGCCGGCGCGTCCGGGCTCATCGGCAGCGCCCTGGTGCGGTCCCTGACCGCGGACGGGCACGAGGTGGTACGACTGGTGCGACGGGGAGCCGAGGGCCCGGACGAGGTCTGCTGGGACCCCGAGGGCCAGTACGTCGACGCGCGCGGGCTGACCGGCTGTGCCGTGGTGGTGAACCTGGCCGGCGCCGGGATCGGCGACCGGCGCTGGACCGCGTCGTACAAGCGGCGGCTGCGGGACAGCCGGGTGCTGGGTACGGCCGCGCTGGCGGAGGCGGTGGCCGCGCTGCCCGAGCCGCCGCGGGTCTTCGTCAGCGGCAGCGCGATCGGCATCTACGGCGACACCGGCGACCGGGTGGTGGACGAGGAGGCGCCACCGGGCGACGGTTTCCTGCCCTCGCTGTGCGTGGAGTGGGAGGAGGCGGCGGCGCCCGCGCAGGAGGCGGGCGTGCGGACGGTGTTCCCGCGCACGGGGCTTGTGGTGGCGCGGGGCGGCGGGGCCTGGGGGCGGCTGTTCCCGCTGTTCCGGGCGGGGCTCGGGGGGCGGCTGGGCGACGGGCGGCAGTACTGGTCGTACATCGCGCTGCACGACGAGGTCGCCGCGATCCGGCACCTGATCGACCACGACGAGCTGTCCGGGCCGTTCAATGTGACCGCGCCCGAGCCGTTGACGAACCGTGAGATCACCACGGCGATGGGCCGGGTGCTGCACCGGCCGACGCCGTTCGCGGTGCCGGCACCGGTCCTGCGGGCGGCGCTGGGCGAGCTGGCCGGGGATGTGCTGGGCAGCCAACGGGTGGTGCCGAAGCGGCTGTTGGAGTCGGGGTTCCGGTTCGCGTTCCCGGGGATCGACGAAGCCATCCGGGCGGCCTGATGTGCGCACGAGATCTCGTGCGGCCTCCTGCGATCCCCTGAGACCTGTTGTGACCGTATGCGACCTCTATGCGACCGTGCCCTGTTGATGCGCGACTGTTTGCGACCGATCACGGACCTAACCTCGTCCCGAACTCGGGTATCCACGGAGCCAGTTGGGGGCATGACGTCTCCACCGGCCGCGCAACCCACAGGAGGGGCCTCGTGCTTGAGCCCGCGTACCAGGTGGACGTCGTCATCGTGGGAGCCGGAATCGCCGGACTCTCGGCGGCTCACCGGCTGACCAGCGCAGGAATCTCGACCGCAGTTCTCGAGGCCGCCCCTTACGCCGGCGGCCGCATGTCG
This sequence comes from Streptomyces sp. NPDC007856, assembly GCF_042868225.1. Taxonomy (NCBI): domain Bacteria; kingdom Bacillati; phylum Actinomycetota; class Actinomycetes; order Kitasatosporales; family Streptomycetaceae; genus Streptomyces; species Streptomyces sp. NPDC007856. The sequence continues at coordinate 345,486 of NZ_JBIAEC010000002.1, forward strand.
ACGGAGAAGGTCGACGGCTTCCGGCTCGACCGCATCGGACAGTTGCTGTCCACGTCCTACCCCGAACTCCGCACGACCCCGGGCCTGGACTCCCTGGTCCTGCGCACCTACGCGCCGGGCGTCCTGCTGCACCGCGACGGACGCACCCAGCGCACGGGCGCACCGGCGACCGGAGGGAGCACAAGGGGCGCAAGGGGCGCACTCCATGTGGTGCGCGCCCTCGCAAGCACCCCCAGGGGTCCGGCGGCCACCCCCGGCCGGGTGGGCGCGCCGGTGGGCGGCGCGGTCGACCAGGCCCGGCTCGGCGCCGCGCTGGGCCGGATCGCCGCCACCCCGGTCGAACGCATCCTGGCCCGGCCCGAGATGCCCGCCCGCCAGGCGCTCGCCCAGCGCGGGTTGCCGCCGCGCACGGTCGACGGCTTTCTGCGCCCGCTGCTCGCCGCCCTGCTGTGCGACCCGGAGCTGACCACGTCCAGCCGGTGCGCCGACCTCGCGCTGCGCGCCTTCGCGAGCGGCCGTCTGTGTGTGCCGGAGGGCGGCGCGGAGGTGCTGCCGGAGCTGCTGGCGCGCGCGCTGCCGCCCAGCACCGTGCACACCGGGGTGCGGGTCACCTCGGTGTCCACGACCTCGGTGGCCACCGCCGAGCACGGCGCGATCCGCTGCCGGGCGGTGCTGCTGGCGACGGACGCGCGGGCGGCGGCGGAGCTGCTGCCGGGCCTGAGGGTGCCCGACTTCCACCCGGTGACCGTGGTCCACCACACCACCGACGACCCGGCGCCCGCCTTCGCGACCGGCACCTCACTGCTGCTGGACGCCGACCGCGGCGGCCCGGTCGCCCACACGGCGGTGCTCAGCAACGTGGACCCGAGCCGGGCCCCGGTCGGCCGGGTACTGATCTCCTCGACGGTGCTCGGGACTCCGCCGGAAGGGATCGACACCGCCGTCCGCATCCACCTCTCCCGTCTCTACCGCACCTCGACGCGCCGCTGGGAGACGCTGGCGGTCCACCACACCCCGGAAGCGGTCCCGGCCATGCGCCCCCCGCACGACCTGCGCCGCCCCGTCCGCCTCCTGGCCGGCCTCTACGTCTGCGGCGACCACCGCGACACCAGCACGGTCCAGGGCGCCCTGCACTCGGCCCACAGGGCGACGGCAGCGATCCTGGCCGACCTGGGCGCGGCGGGTTCCCTGAATCGCGCAGACCCGGCACCTACTCTGCCAAGGGCGGCGTAAGGCGCCCCCCGAAGGGGCGCGGGGAACTGCGCGACAAGCCACGACGGCGCGAACTGAACAGACAACCCAAACCCGAACGGCGAGTAGCAACGGACTACCCCAACGCCGCCACCTTCTCCCGATACCCCCGCACAGGTGCCGCATCGCGATAAGGCTCGAGCCGGCGCTCGAAGTCCCGCACGTACTCCACGGCGCGAGCGCTCCGCATCTCCGCGGCCTGCCCGGCGGCCTCCGCGGCCAGCGCGCACGCCTGGTCGAGTTCGCCGAGGCCGAGGCGGGCCGTGGCGAGGACGACACGGCAGAAGAGCCGGCTGCGGGCGAAGGAGGGCGCGCGGAGCTGCAGCGAGCGCTCTGCGTGCTGGGCGGACGCCCGGAACTGCTGCAGATCTCGGTGGCAGTGCCCGAACTCGTCGGCCAGCTGGGCCTCGTCGAAAGGCTTGGCCCAGTACGGCACCTCGTCCCCGGGCCGGGCCGCCTCCAGGGCGCGCTCGGCCCGCACGAGCGCCGCCGTGCACGCCCGCACCTCCCCGAGCACGCCGTGCGCCCTCGCCTCGGACGCGTGGAGCAGCGCCTGCACGACCGGCGGGCCGCCGGTGCCCATGCCCTGCTGGGCGACCCGCGCCAGCTGTACGGCCTCCCTGCCGTGGCCGAGATAGACGGCCTGGCGGCTCATGGTGACCAGGACGTAGGAGCCGTACGCCCGGTCGCCGGCCGCCTGGGCGAGCCGCAGGGCCTGCACGAAGTAGCGCTGGGCGAGTCCGTGGGCCGCGATGTCGTACGAGGTCCAGCCCGCGAGCCGGGTGAGGTCGGCGGCGGCGGCGAACAGCTTGCGGCCGGTCTGCTCGTCGTAGGCGCCGCGGAGCATCGGCTCGCACTCGTGCTCCAGGTAGCGCACCAGGGCCTGCCGGGCGTGGCCGCCGCCGTACCGGTCGTCGAGGGTGCGGAACAGCTCGCCGACCGAGCGCAGCGCGCTGATGTCGCCGCCCGTGACCTTGTTCCCGGGGGCGCGCTCGGCGTGCCCGCGCGCCCGGGGCGGCATCGGCAGCACCGGCCGGACCTGGGGTTTGGCCGGGGCGGAGCGGCTCTGCGCGGGCACCCGGGGTGCCGGTTCGCGGGCCACCTTGTCGTCGGCCTTGCCGATCAGCCAGTCCCGGCTGGGGACCACGAGCCCCGCCGGGGTGAAGGCGATCTTGCGCAGCTCGGCGTGGCTGCCGGAGTCCTTGCGCCACAAACCGCTGACGATGTCGACGGCCTCCTCCGGGGTGGCCGCGAACTCCAGCCCGGCGTACACCGGCGCGCAGGCGTCCAGGCCGAGATCCTGGGCCGTGAGCCGGCGCCCGAGCCGGCGTGTGAAGACCTCGGCGATCAGGGCGGGGGTCGTACCCCTGGGCTGCTGTCCGCGCAGCCAGCGGGTGACCGAGGTCTTGTCGTATCTGAGGTCCAGCCCGTGCTCCAGGCCGAGCTGATCGACGCGACGGGCCAGCCCCGCGTTGGAGAACCCCGCTTCTGCGATGAGCGCGGCGAGTTGGCGGTTGGGGGTGCGCTGCGCGGGTCGGTCCGTCATCTGCGGTGCGGTCTCCTGCCTTCCGGGCCCGACGATGTGCCCGGTTTGCCTTTGAGCAGCCCTTATGGCCTCACGAACGGCGTGAATGTAGCGGAGAGTGAGCAGGCGATCGCACATTCCGCCTGGCATTCATCCGATCGTGTGAGAAACGCCCGGAGGGCTGACGTACGCCGGACGGACGTACAGTGGCGTGGGCGCTTTACGTGCCTGACACACCGATTGCTCGGTCGCTGAGGGAGGCGCTTGCCGTGAGTGAGTTGCGGTTCGTCCGCATGGGGTTCGGTGCGGATGCCGTCGATTACCAGGAGGCCTGGGACGAGCAGCGCCGGGTGCACGCGGCCCGGTTCGCCGACGAGGTCCCGGACACCGTGATCCTCCTGGAACATCCCCCGGTGTACACGGCGGGCCGCCGCACGGAGGACAGCGAGCGCCCTCTGGACGGCACCCCGGTCATCGACGTGGACCGCGGCGGCAAGATCACCTGGCACGGCCCCGGCCAGCTGGTGGGCTATCCGATCCAGAAGCTCCCGCGCCCGGTGGACGTGGTCGCCCACGTACGGCGGCTCGAGGAAGCGCTCATCCGCACCTGCGCCGAGTTCGGCGTGGAGACCACCCGGGTCGAGGGCCGCAGCGGTGTGTGGGTGCTGGGCGACCCGATCGAGCAGCGGCCCTCCCTAGGCGGGCTCTCCCTGGACTTCGACCCGCGGATCAGCGACCCGGAGTTCGACCCCCGCCTCAACGGCCCCGAGTACGCCCCCTCCAACGCGGGCCAGCGCCGCGAGGACCGCAAGATCGCCGCGATCGGCATCCGGGTCGCCAAGGGCGTCACGATGCACGGCTTCGCGCTCAACGTGAATCCCGACAACAAGTGGTTCGACCGGATCATCCCGTGCGGGATCCGGGACGCGGGAGTCGCCTCCCTCGCGAGCGAGCTGGGCCGGGACGTCAGCATCGAGGAGGTCCTGCCGGTGGTCGAGAAGCACCTGAAGGACGTCCTGGAGAACGCGGACCTCAAGCCGCGGGTGATCGAGAAGGCGTCCGCCTGAGCCATCGGCCGTCCGGGGGAATGCGCCCTGCGACCGCGAGGTTGATCTCGTCGGCAGGGCGCAATGAACACGGGCGTAGGCTGGGGTACGCCGAGGAATCGAAGACTACGTAAGTCGAACAGCAGGGAGCCGGTCGTGTCCGCAGTCGCACCCGACGGACGCAAGATGCTGCGCCTGGAGGTCCGCAACAGCCAGACCCCCATCGAGCGCAAGCCCGAGTGGATCAAGACCCGGGCGAAAATGGGTCCCGAGTACACGAAGATGCAGAACCTCGTGAAGAGCGAGGGCCTGCACACGGTCTGCCAGGAAGCCGGCTGCCCGAACATCTACGAGTGCTGGGAAGACCGCGAGGCGACCTTCCTCATCGGCGGCGACCAGTGCACCCGGCGCTGCGACTTCTGCCAGATCGACACCGGCAAGCCCGAGGCCCTGGACCGCGACGAGCCCCGCCGCGTCGGCGAGTCCGTGGTCACGATGGACCTGAACTACGCCACCATCACCGGCGTCGCCCGCGACGACCTGGAGGACGGCGGCGCCTGGCTGTACGCCGAGACCGTGCGCCAGATCCACCGGCAGACGGCGGACCGGGAGGGCGGCCGTACGAAGGTCGAGCTGCTCGCTCCCGACTTCAACGCGGTCCCCGAGCAGCTCGCCGAGGTCTTCTCCGCCCGCCCCGAGGTCTTCGCGCACAACGTCGAGACGGTTCCCCGGATCTTCAAGCGGATCCGCCCCGGCTTCCGCTACGAGCGCTCCCTGAAGGTCATCACCGAGGCCCGCGACCACGGCCTGGTGACCAAGTCCAACCTGATCCTCGGCATGGGCGAGACCCGCGAGGAGGTCGGCGAGGCGCTGAAGCAGCTGCACGACGCGGGCTGCGAGCTGGTCACCATCACCCAGTACCTGCGCCCCTCCGTCCGGCACCACCCCGTCGAGCGCTGGGTGAAGCCGCAGGAGTTCGTGGAGCTGAAGGAGGAGGCCGAGCAGATCGGCTTCTCCGGTGTGATGTCGGGTCCGCTGGTGCGGTCCTCCTACCGGGCCGGGCGGCTGTACCAGATGGCCATCGAGAAGCGCGGCTCGTTCGTCGCCACCCAGGCGGTCTGAGCCCGGCGCATGAGCCGAGCGTGTGAATTCGCGCACAAGTAGCTACCGGTCAGTAATGGCCGAGACGACGCGGTCCTGACCGTCCTCGCTGATGAGGGCGGCCGTCGGGGCCGCGTCGGCGTTTCAGTGCCCTGTATCAAGGCTTCATTGGCGTTTGACCGGTCGGACACGCCCTGGTAACACCAATCAGTGACTCTGGTATCACCGCTCGTACACCATCGATCCGAGGGGGGACCTCGATCATGCAGGCCGCGCCCGTACGCGCCACCGCCATCCCGTCCTTCACCGACGCTCTCCGCGCCGTCGAGTCCCTGCTCATGAGCGGCGGTCAGCGCACCGCCCGGCGCAACGCGTGGACCTCCGTGCTGGAGGACCGCCGGCGCGCCAAGGACCGGGTAGAGGCGCAGCGCTTCCTGGAGCAGGCCGCCGGCCGCTCCTGACCCCTCCCCCGTGCCTTCCTCCCGGGCACTGCCGTCGTCCGCGCTCCCGGGGCCACGTAGACTTCGTGACATGGCGAGGAAGGAAACCGCGGCGGACGCCGCGAACGCAGGACGACTGAAGCAGATCGTTCTCACATACAAGATGACCCGCAAGGTCGACACGAAGATCGGCCTTGTACTCGGGGCCGTCGGCATCGGCACCCTCGCCGTCTTCCTTGTGATCGGCTTCTTGCTCGGCCACCCCGTTTATCTGGGCATCTTCGGCCTGCTGGTCGCGCTGCTGGCGACGGCGATCGTGTTCGGCCGCCGGGCAGAGCGCGCCGCCTTCGGCCAGATGGAGGGCCAGCCGGGCGCCGCAGCGGCCGTGCTGGACAACATCGGCCGAGGCTGGACGACGACTCCGGCGGTGGCGATGAACCGCAGCCAGGACGTGGTGCACCGGGCGGTGGGCAAGGCCGGCATCGTGCTGGTCGCCGAGGGCAACCCGAACCGGGTGAAGAGCCTGCTGGCCGCCGAGAAGAAGAAGATGAACCGGATCGTCGCGGACGTACCGGTGCACGACCTGATCGTCGGCAACGGCGAGGGCCAGGTCGAGCTGAAGAAGCTGCGCACGACCATGCTGAAGTTCCCGCGCGTGCTCACCGGCCCCCAGGTGACGGCCACCAACGACCGGCTGCAGGCCCTGGGCGACCCGATGAGCAACATGCCGCTGCCGAAGGGCCCGATGCCCAAGGGCATGCGGATGCCGAAGGGCCGCTGAGGCTCCTCAGTTCAGGGAGCGGAACTCCCGCTCGCAGTAGACCATCGGCGAACCCTCGCCCAGCCGTACTCCCGTTACCCGGCCGATCAGGATCGTGTGATCCCCGGCCGGGTAACGCGCGTATGCGGCACAGTCCAGCTGCACGGGCGCCTGCCGCACCGCGGGCAGCCCGGAGGGGTTCGGCTGCAGCAGGGCGTCGGAGAACTTGTCCGCGCCCTTGGTGGCGAACAGCAGGGCCAGCGGCTGGTGCTCCGGGGCCAGCACGCTCACCGCGAAGTGCTCGCACCGTGCGAAGACCGCCGCCGAGTCGGCCGCGTCCGCGAGACACACCAGGACCAGGGGTGGCTCCAGGGAGACGGAACAGAAGGAGCTCGCCGTGAAGCCGCGCGGGGTGCCGTCCTCACAGCGGGCGGTCACCACCACCACGCCCGACGGAAAGCGCGCCATGGCGTCCCGGAACTTCTCCGGTGTCACCTCTGCCGCCATCACATCCTGAGCATCGGTCATACCGCGACGATGCCGCCGACGGTGTGACCGGGCAACCGGATGGGGGGCATCCGGACGATCGCCGGGTGCGGGTCCGCGTCCCAGGGGCGGGGGGAACTGGGCGATCAGCCACAGCGCGCCCGCAGCCGAGAACGGTCAGATCCGGACCTCTACGGTCTTCGCCAGCCGATCGTGCAGCCCGCGCCCGTCCCGGTCCCAGATCAGCGCCGGGATGGCAAGGCACAGCAGGATCGTGCGGAACAAGGCCCGCAGCGGGTTGACCGTACCGGTCTCCAGGGCCAGCACCCGGATGCCGAAGAGCCGCTTGCCCGGGGTGAAGCCGATCGTGCCCACGGTCAGCACGCTCATGACGAAGAAGACGCCGAGCGCCCAGTTGCTCGTCGCAGGCACCCGGTAGCCGTTCGTGATCAGGCCGTATGCGATCAGAACGCTCAGTCCCCAGTCCACGGCGAGCGCGCCGAGCCGCCGTCCCGGGCGTGCTATGGACTTCGGCCCCTCCTCGGGGAGACCCAACTGCTCGCCCCGGTAGCCGAAGTCCGCACCGGCCTCTTCCATGGCCGCGCGAGGGCCGGAGAGCCACGATCCGAGTGCTTGCCTGTTGTCCACCCGTCAACGGTACTGGGCCCGAAATGACCGGGGTACGCCGGGGTGTCCCGGAGCTAGTGTGGACAGGTGGCCGGTTAACTTCTGCGAAACAAATGGGTCACGCCCGAGAAATCACCCGTCCCTAGGGTCGAGGCCAGCGTGTGCCACCGCACTGGCCGCACGAACGATCTACCACCCCGGCGAGGACGGTCGGGAGTAGGAGGAGCTGGATGTTCCAGAACGCCGACGAGGCCAAGAAGTTCATCGCGGACGAGGACGTCAAGTTCATCGACGTCCGCTTCTGCGACCTGCCGGGCGTCATGCAGCACTTCACGGTGCCCGTTGAGGCGTTCGACCCGGACGAGGAGCTCGCCTTCGACGGATCGTCGATCCGTGGTTTCCAGGCCATCCACGAGTCCGACATGGCCCTGCGCGCGGACCTGTCCACGTCCCGTGTGGACCCGTTCCGCCGCGACAAGACCCTCAACATCAACTTCTTCATCCACGACCCGATCACGGGTGAGCAGTACTCCCGTGACCCGCGCAACGTGGCGAAGAAGGCCGAGGCCTACCTCGCGTCGACCGGTATCGCGGACACCGCGTACTTTGGTCCCGAGGCCGAGTTCTACGTCTTCGACAGCGTGCGTTTCGCCACCTCGGCGAACGAGAGCTTCTACCACATCGACTCCGAGGCGGGCGCCTGGAACACCGGCGCCCTGGAGGACAACCGTGGTTACAAGGTCCGCTACAAGGGCGGCTACTTCCCGGTCCCGCCGGTCGACCACTTCGCCGACCTGCGCGCCGAGATCTCCCTGGAGCTGGAGCGGTCCGGCCTGAAGGTCGAGCGCCAGCACCACGAGGTGGGCACCGCCGGCCAGGCGGAGATCAACTACAAGTTCAACACGCTGCTCGCCGCCGCCGACGACCTCCAGCTCTTCAAGTACATCGTGAAGAACGTGGCCTGGCGCAACGGCAAGACCGCGACCTTCATGCCGAAGCCGATCTTCGGTGACAACGGCTCGGGCATGCACGTGCACCAGTCGCTGTGGAGCAACGGCGACCCGCTGTTCTACGACGAGGCCGGTTACGCGGGCCTGTCGGACACCGCCCGCTACTACATCGGCGGCATCCTCAAGCACGCTCCGTCGCTGCTGGCCTTCACCAACCCGACGGTGAACTCGTACCACCGCCTGGTGCCGGGCTTCGAGGCGCCGATCAACCTGGTGTACTCGCAGCGCAACCGCTCCGCGGCCATGCGTATCCCGATCACCGGCTCCAACCCGAAGGCCAAGCGCGTCGAGTTCCGCGCCCCGGACTCCTCCGGCAACCCGTACCTGGCCTTCTCCGCCCTGCTGCTGGCGGGTCTGGACGGCATCAAGAACAAGATCGAGCCGGCCGAGCCGATCGACAAGGACCTCTACGAGCTGGCTCCCGAGGAGCACGCGAACGTGGCCCAGGTGCCGACCTCGCTTCCGGCCGTTCTCGACTCGCTCGAGGCCGACCACGAGTTCCTCCTCCAGGGCGACGTGTTCACCCCGGACCTGATCGAGACCTGGATCGACTTCAAGCGCACCAACGAGATCGCGCCGCTGCAGCTGCGTCCGCACCCGCACGAGTTCGAGCTGTACTTCGACGTGTGACAGACGGTCCCCCGCGGACTGGACAGGCCCCTCGGCTCAGCCGGGGGGCCTTCCTCGTGCCCGTCCACCGGGCGGGGGAACTTTTTCCCGCTTCCCGGACTTCCTACTTCCGGGGGATCATCCCTCCTGGCCCTGCCGGACGAGAGAGGTTGAACGGGGATGACGCAACACGACGACTGGGAGCGGGAGTTCGATCATCGCTGGGCGAATTCCGCCGAGCACAAGGAGCCCTCGGCCCGGGCCCGGATGCTGGCCGCACGCTGGAAGGAGAACCCGCCGAGTCCGGCGCCCTTCCGCGCCGACCCGGATCCGGTGCCGCGCCGGGCGTCATGGGCGTCGACGGCCATGGTCTTCGGCTGTGTGGTCGCGGTCATGGTGCTGATCGGGCTGCTGCAGTTCGGCTCGTCGTGACCAGGACGGGCCCCACCCGGTGCACGGTGACCGGGGACGCTCAGCGACAGCCGGCCGACTCACAGGTACGTTTTGCTGCTCCTAGGGACGTTCGGGACCTGTTCATGGGAGTCCGCTGGTGCACACTGGACAGCGGGACGAGTGCCTGACTGCGGGGTGATGCAAGATGCAGAGCCGCTTCCGGAGCGACCGACGGCTGACCGTGCGCATGGGTCTGACGATGTTCCTGCTCGGTCTGTTGTATGTGGGCTTCGTGGCCGCGCTGATCGCGCTGCTGAAGTCCTGGGTGCTGGTCGTCGTGCTGGTCGGGGCGATGTTCGTGGCACAGTTCTGGTTCTCCGACCGGATCGCCATGTTCGCGATGCACGGCCGGGTCGTGGAGCGCGAGGAGTATCCCGAGCTGCACGCGGTGATCGACCGGCTGTGCGCGATCGCGGACATGCCCAAACCGGTGGTCGCGGTGTCCAACATGGACATGCCCAACGCGTTCGCGACCGGCCGTAACCCCGACCACGCCGTGGTCTGCGTGACCACGGGGCTGCTACGGCGGCTGGAGCCGGCCGAGCTGGAGGGCGTGCTGGCGCACGAGCTGTCGCACGTGGCGCACAAGGACGTCGCCGTGATCACGGTCGCGTCCTTCCTCGGTGTGCTGGCGGGCCTGATCGTGCGGTTCGCCTTCTACTCGCAGCTCTTCGGCGGGGGCCGCCGGGACCAGAACACCGCCGTCGTGTTCGCCGCGATCATGGGCGTCTCCGCGGCGGTGTACGCGATCAGCTTCCTGCTGATCCGGGCACTGTCGCGGTACCGCGAGCTGGCCGCCGACCGCGCGGCGGCGCATCTCACCGGCCGCCCGTCGGCCCTGGCCTCGGCGCTCACCAAGGTCACCGGGGACATCGCCCGGATCCCGACCAAGGACCTGCGCACCGCCCAGGCCTTCAACGCCTTCTACTTCACCCCGGCCACCGGGAAGGAGCCGGGCATCGAGCGGTTCTTCTCCACGCACCCGACCCTGGAGCAGCGGCTGGAGCAGCTCGGGCGGATCTCGGCGGAGCTGGGCGAGGCCACCACTCCCGGGAAGGCGGGCTGAGCATTGGGGCTGCTGGACATCCTGCTGGGCCGTACGAAACCGGTCGCGCCCGATCTCGACCAGCTCTTCGCGCTGCCCTCGGCGGCCGTGACCCTGCAGGCCGCGGTCGGCTTCACACCGACCGGGACCGGCGCGGTGTGCTTCGCCACGGTGGAGGGCGCGGCCTTCGAGCAGACCCACCGGGAGGTGCAGGCGCTGCTGGACGCGGACACCGACCGCTCCGGTCCGCCGGTGGAGCTGCGCCGGGACGACTACGGCTACTCCTGGCTGGTGTCCGCGCGCAGCCCCGAGCAGCTGCCGGAGCTGGTCAACGATCTGCACGCGGTGAACAGCGCGATGGAGGTCAACGGCTTCGGCCCGCAGCTGCTGTGCTCGCTGGCCGCCTTCACGGACGACGGCGGCCGCAAGCTGGCGCTGGTCTACCTGTACAAGCGGGGCACGTTCTACCCGTTCGCCCCGCTGCCCGGTACCGCCGAGCGGCGGGACGGCGCGCTGGAGCTCCAGGTGAAGGCGACGCTCGCGAGCGATCTGCGGATCGAGCAGGACCTGAGCCGCTGGTTCCCGGTGTGGGGCGCCCCCGGCCTGTGACCGGGGCCGCCCTACGCCCTTCACCTGCTCTTCTCACGCTCCTGCCGGCGGGTCTCGAAGGGCCGTTCCCGGCGGTAGCGGCGCTCCCACTTCGCCAGCCGGTCCCGGCGGTCGCGGTAGGCGCGGTAGCTCTCCGGAGTGGACGGGGTGCCCGCGCCGGCGGGCGGTGGCGTGCCGGGGGAACCACGTCCGTGCGTCGCGTACAGGTACAGCAGCGCGACGGCGGCGAGCCACCACAGATGGTTTCCGATTCCGAGGATCACCAGGACGACGGTCCCGGACGCGACGATGCCACGCATGACGGACCTCCGTTGGGGTGAGTGTGGCAGGGGTGGAGTGTGTCGGCTTCGTGCCGTTTGTTCAGAGTAGGGAGGCAGTGGCGGGGACCGCATCCCGTTTTCCGCCCGGCGCGGCCCGCCGTGAGTGAATGACCTCGTGAACGAACTCTCCTATTTCACTTGCGACTTCGACGGCGAACGACTCAGCGGCCTGACGGCCGGTCCACCCGGCCGGGCCACGGCGGTGCTGCTGCACGGCGCGGGCAACGGCAGCAAACAGCGCCTCCTGCCGCTGCTCACGGAGTTCGCCGGGAACGGCTGCCACGCCCTGGCGTTCGACTTCTCGGGCCACGGCGAGAGCACGGGATCCCTCGCGGAGCTGAGCCTGCGCCGCCGGTTCGAGCAGGCGGTGGCGGTGATCGACGCGCGGGTCTCGGCGGACGCCGCGCTGGTCCTGGTCGGCTTCAGTATGAGCGGACAGACGGTCGCCGATCTCGTACGGCACTACGGCCCACGGGTGGCGGCCGTCGGTCTGTGCGCGCCGGCCGTCTACGCGCCCGAGGCCTGGGAGGTGCCGTTCGGGAACGGCCAGGGCCGGTTCAGCGAGATCATCCGCACGCCGGACGGCTGGCGGAGTTCACGGGCACTGGAAGCGTTCCGGGCGTACGAGGGCCGGGCGGTGCTGGCGGTCCCGGGCAGCGACGCGGTCATCCCGCCGGCCGTGACCGAGGCCGTACAGGACGCGTTGTCCGCCCGGGCCCGGTACTCCCGCTTCGAACTCCCCGACGCCCAGCACCGGTTGGGGCTCTGGTTCCAGGACCATGCGGAGGACCGGCGGAGGTTCGTGACCCGCCTGCTGGCGGAGTCGGCCGAGCGCGAGCCGGTCGAGGCCGTGTCGGCCTGAGCGCGCGCCGGGTGCCCCGCCGAAGGGAAGGGCACCCGGCGCCGGTGCGGGCGGTCAGCGGCTGTAGCGCATGAACGCGCGCACCATGTGGCAGGTCGTGTCGGACGGCGGACGCATGCCGATCTCCTCCGCGGTGCTGCGGATCGTGTCGTCGCGGGCCTGGGCCGGGAGGTAGATGCCCGAGTCGAGCAGGGCTATCGCCAGGCGCATGGCCTTCAGCCGGCGGTTGTGGGTGACGTACCACTCGCGCGGCCGCCCGGCCGGCAGCGGTCGCTTCACCACGGGCTCGTAGGGCGAGTCGAACAGCACGGGATGCTTGGCGGTGGACTGGGTGGGCAACGGCTTCGGCTTCAGGGCGGCAGCGGGCACGGGCATCCTCCTGTCGCGGTCAGGCAGCCTCCGGGGTTCCGGCGACCGTCTCGAACACTGCTTCCAGTCTACCGGCGGCCACTGACAGTCGGAGGTCCGCGACAGCAGCCGAATGACCAGGTGAGGCCGGGGATTTGGGGCGCGTGACAGAGGAGCGGGAAGAGGCTGCCGGGACGCCGGAAATTCGAACAGGGGCGGGCCGAGTACCGTGTGCGGCATGGAAATCTGGATCAACCCGGCCTGCTCCAAGTGCCGCAGCGCCATCAGCCTGCTCGACGCCGAGGGAGCCGAGTACACCGTCCGCCGCTATCTGGAGGACGTGCCGAGCGAGGACGAGATCAGGGCCGTACTGGAGCGGCTGGGGCTCGAACCATGGGACATCACCCGCACCCAGGAGGCCGAAGCAAAGGAACTGGGTCTCAAGGAGTGGGCGCGGGACGCCGACACCAGGAGCCGGTGGATCACCGCGCTCGCCGAGCATCCCAAGCTCATCCAGCGGCCGATCATCACCGCCGAAGACGGAACGGCCCTGGTCGCCCGCTCCGAGGACGCGGTACGGGAAGCCCTGTCCCACGACAAGGCCTGAGCTCGCTCAACTCCTCTGTGACGCAGCCCACTTCACCGACTCCCGCAACCACTGAGTAACCCCGTTCGGTATCTCGTACATAGCGGCGTACGCTCCCCTACCTCTTCAGGAGGCGCGCATGTCGCGCAGGAGAACTCTCGGTACGAAGAAGAAGATCGCGCTGCTCGTCAGTGCCGCGGCAGTGGCGGGCGGCGGGGCCTTCGCGCTGGCCACGACGTCCAACGCCGCCCAGCCCGCGCAGGGCGCGAAGACCCTGTCCGCCGGTAACTCGACGGTGTGCCAGGGACTGGCCACGGCCCACGGCAACAACGACCGGTTCATCGCGGACCAGAAGGCCCATCCGGACGCACAGTCGGCAGCCCGGATCGCCAACCGTGAGGCGGTCATCAAGCAGATCGAGGTCCAGCAGAAGGCGGCCGGTTGCACGGTTGGGGAGTCGGCTCAGGGCTCCCAGACCGGACAGCAGGCGCAGAGCGGCCAGCAGGGCGCCGGACAGCAGGCGGGTCAGCAGGGCGCCGGACAGCAGGGCGCCGGTCAGCAGGCCGGACAGCAGGGTGCCGGACAGCAGAGCGCGCAGCCCTCGCAGTCCGCGGCCGCGGGGAACAGCGGTGGTGGCGCCGCCGCGGCCTCCGGTCAGCAGGTCTGCAACGGCTCCACGGTCACGCTCTCCGGTGAGGCCGGCGCACCGGCCGCGTCCAGCAACCAGTTCCCGGCGGGTACGACCCTGAAGGTGACCAACCTGGACAACAACAAGTCCACGACGGTGAAGGTGACCTCGGTGTCCGGCAGTTGCGTGCTGCTCAACAACGCGGCCTTCGAACAGGTCAGGGAACCCGGCAAGTTCCTCATCCGCCACGCCCGGATCGAGAAGGTGGGGTGAGGCTCAGGGACCGGACAGGAAATCGGTGAGGCGGCCGGCCAGGGCGGCGGGGGCCGCCTGCGGCAGCGCGTGGTGCGAGACGCCCGGCAGTACGGCCGTCTCCACGTGCGGCAGCAGCGCGGCCGCCCTGGCAGCCACCTCGCGAGCCTCATGGGTCCTGCTGTTCGCCGCCACGAGCAACAGGGTCGGCGTCTTCAGCGCCCGCAGCGCGTCCGGCGCCGGGCGCGGGCCGGTCACCGGCTTCGCGGCCGGGAAACCGGCGGCCGCCTCCTGCAGGGCGAGCCAGTCCTGGTCCAGCGGCTCCCCCACTCTCGGCTTCGCTCGAGCGGGAGGGGCCCCCATCCCGGTCTCCCACTCCAGGAAGGCGCGGACCCGGCGGGGCGCGGGCCGCAGCAGCATCGGCAGGGCGCGCAGCAGATACGCCGCCTTGAACCCGGCGAAGCACTGGGTCGGGTCCAGGAGGAACAGGCGGCGTGTCCGCGCGGGGGCGCGCAGGGCGTAGTGCAGGGCGATCCAGCCGCCGTACGAGTGACCGCCCAGGTCGGCGGAGGCGGCACCCAGGCCGTCCAGGACCGCGTCCAGCCAGAGCATCAGGTCGGCGACCGTACGGGGGTGGCGGTCGCCGGCCGGGACGCTCAGGCCCGGGGCGCCGATCACATCGATCGCGTGCACCCGGCGAATCCGAGCCAGCTGCGCGACCTGGGCGTACCAGGAGACGGAGGTGGCCCCACCACCGCCCGGGAGCAGGAGCAGCGGGGGCGCCTCGCGGGGCCCGCAGGAGGTGACGCGGGTGTCACCGAAGGGCGTGGCAACCATCAGCGCCTCCCGCTCGGCGGGCCATTTCGTCAGGACCTTGTCGTACGCAACCCGGAAGGCCGTGCTGTCGTATCCGGTGTCTCCGGCCACGGAACCGCCCCCTATCATCTCGTTCAGCAAGATACTCTCCGAGCGAGATGACAGTCAGGGAGGCCCCCGTGCGATCCGAGCTGGAGACCGTCCACCTGCTGCGTGCCGTCGCCGTCGAACTCGGTCTGCACAGCGGCCGCTTCGCCCAGCAGAACGGCATGCACCCCACGGACGTACGCGCCCTGATCGCGCTCATGGACGCGCGGCGCGCGGGCGAGGAGCTGACCGCCGGGCGGCTCGGGGCCACGCTCGGGCTCAACTCGGCCGGCACGACGGCGCTGCTGGACCGGCTGGAGCGGGCGGGCCGGGTACGGCGGGCGCGCGGGCGGAGCGATCGGCGGAAGGTCGTCGTGGAGGTGACGGACAGTGCAGTGGAACTCGGCTGGACGTACTTCGGGCCGCTGATCGAGCGCTCGCTGGAGCTGCTGCGCGGCTACGACGACCATCAGCGG
Organism: Streptomyces sp. NPDC007856; assembly: GCF_042868225.1. Taxonomy (NCBI): domain Bacteria; kingdom Bacillati; phylum Actinomycetota; class Actinomycetes; order Kitasatosporales; family Streptomycetaceae; genus Streptomyces; species Streptomyces sp. NPDC007856. The sequence goes on from NZ_JBIAEC010000002.1 coordinate 360,823, forward strand.
GCCGCGATCCGGGACTTCCTCGACGGGGTGCGGCAGGCCGCGGCGGAGGGCCCCCCATACCCCGCCCACCGGCACCTCACAACGTGAGTCGGGACACAGAACGACCAGGTAACACGGGGTTCACACAAGAGCAATGGACGGGAAATCGCCTGTTGACAGGCTGCCCGGCAGATCGAGCGGCGCCCCAGTGCCGCAGCGCCGCAGCACCCGCGACGACGAGTGCGCCCCGACCCACCGCTTAAGGATGTGGCCCCGTGACCTTCAAGGCTGAGTACATCTGGATCGACGGCACCGCGCCGACGGCCAAGCTCCGTTCCAAGACGAAGATCATCACGGGTGCCCCGGCCGGTCTCGACGCGCTGCCGATCTGGGGCTTCGACGGCTCCTCCACCAACCAGGCCGAGGGCCACGCCTCGGACTGCGTGCTCAAGCCGGTCTTCACCTGTGGGGACCCGATCCGCGGCGGCGACGACATCCTGGTGCTGTGCGAGGTCCTCGACACGGACATGAAGCCGCACCCGTCCAACACCCGGGCCGCGCTGGCCGAGGTCGCCGGGAAGTTCGCCGCGCAGGAGCCGATCTTCGGCATCGAGCAGGAGTACACCTTCTTCGACGGCTCCCGCCCGCTGGGCTTCCCCGAGGGCGGCTTCCCGGCCCCGCAGGGCGGCTACTACTGCGGTGTCGGCGCCGACGAGATCTTCGGCCGCGAGATCGTCGAGGCCCACCTGGAGAACTGCCTGAAGGCCGGCCTCGGCATCTCCGGCATCAACGCCGAGGTCATGCCGGGCCAGTGGGAGTTCCAGGTCGGCCCGCTCGCCCCGCTGGAGGTCTCCGACCAGCTGTGGGTGGCCCGCTGGCTGCTGTACCGCACCGCCGAGGACTTCGGCATCTCCGCCACCCTGGACCCGAAGCCGGTCAAGGGCGACTGGAACGGCGCGGGCGCGCACACCAACTTCTCCACCAAGGCCATGCGCGAGGGCTACGACGCGATCATCACCGCGTGCGAGTCGCTCGGCGAGGGCTCCAAGCCGCTGGACCACGTCAAGAACTACGGCGCCGGCATCGACGAGCGCCTGACGGGTCTGCACGAGACCGCCCCGTGGGACAAGTTCTCCTACGGCGTCTCCAACCGTGGTGCCTCGGTGCGCATCCCGTGGCAGGTCGAGAAGGACGGTAAGGGCTACATCGAGGACCGCCGCCCGAACGCCAACGTCGACCCGTACGTGGTGACCCGCCTGCTGGTGGACACCTGCTGCTCCGCGCTGGAGAAGGCCGGCCAGGTCTGATCCGTCCGGTTTCCCGCAGGGGGGCGCCCGCCGTCACGGCGGGCGCCCCCCTGCCGTGTTCCGTGCCCCTCCTTCTCGGCGCGCTCGGCCCGGCCGCCGGTGCCTTCGGTGCTCGGACGCTGCGGGCGGTGGCGGCACACGTGGGGCGGCCCGGGCCCGCCGCCGCGCCGTTGCCGCCGATGATCGAGCAACACCTGAAGGAGGCGGGCACGGCCGCCGGGCGGGCCGAGGACACGGTGGAGCCGTTCGCCCGATGGCTGGTCGGCCACCGCTCCTGAAGCGGTTTCGCCCTGCCCGGTGCCCTGCCCGCGCTCACCGCGATCGGCCTCCTCCCGGGTTCGCCGTACGGGAACTGCCGGCGACCGCGACGGTGGTCGGCTGAACGGCCCTTGTCCGGATACCGAGACGACCTTGCACGCAGGGGTCCTGTCCGGCGCCCGCGTCTGCTTCAATGGGCCCATGGCCAGCTTCCAGAAGTACACCGCGACGGGTCGCCATGACCTCGAGCCCTTCTGGCCTTCCCGTCAGCACCACGACTTCGACCGGGTGTGTTGCCGCGCGGTGAACGCGCGGGCCCTCTAAAGCCGTAACCCCCGGCCTTCGGCCAGCGCGAAACGACGTACGTCCTCCGGCGCGCCCGACCACGAATCGCGGCCGCCGCTCCCATCGACGAACCTCTCGCGCGAAAGAGCTGACCTCTCATGGCGACCACTCGTTCTCTCTCCCCCGCCTCCACCCTCACCGCCCCCGCCCGGCACCGGCTGCGCGCCGTCGACCGGGACGAGGTGGTCGACGTCGCGGACCTCCTGCCGCCGGGCGCCACCTGGCTGCCCGCGCCGCAGCACACCCTGCCGACCCTGCCCGGACAGCCGCCGATGGTCGGCTACCTGGTGCTGGTCCCGGCCGACCAGCACCCGCCGTTCCTGCCGGTCGCGGTGCCGGACCAGCCGGAGACGCCCGCCGGGGCGGGCGCCGCCGAGCCGCTGGTGCGGATCGACCCCGTGCAGCGCACCGCCCGCGTCGACGGCCGCGAACTCGACCTCACCTACCTGGAGTTCGAGCTGCTCGCGCACCTGGTGGCCCATCCGCACCGGGTGCACACCCGCGACCAGCTGGTCACCACGGTGTGGGGCTACGGCCATGTCGGCGACGGCCGCACCGTCGACGTGCACATCGCCCGGCTGCGCCGCAAGCTGGGCGCCGAGCACCGTCAGACGATCCAGACGGTGCGCCGGGTCGGCTACAAGTACACTCCGCCGGCCGGCCGCTGACCGGCGGTCGGAAGAGCGGCTCTGCCCTCGGCAGAGTCACCTGCCGCCGGGCGGCCGGAGCGGGCACGATCACCGGTATGAGACTTCTGGTGCTGGGCGGTACGGAGTTCGTGGGGCGGGCGGTGGCCGAGGCCGCGCTGGGGCGCGGCTGGGAGGTGACCGTCTTCCACCGGGGACGGCATCAACCCCCGCCGGGGGTGCGGTCGTTGCACGGCGACCGCACCGCACCGGACGGTCTCGCCACGCTCGCCGCCGACCCCGGCTCCTGGGACGCCGTGATCGACACCTGGTCGGCCGAGCCGCGTGCCGTGCTCGCGGCGGCACAGTTGCTGCGGGGCCGTGCCGGACGGTACGTGTACGTCTCCAGCCGGTCGGTGTACGCCTGGCCCTGGCCCACGCTGGGCGGGGCCGCCGAGGCCGGGGCGCCGGTCGAGGGCGCCGCCGCCGACGCGGGGCCGACCGACTACGCCCGCGACAAGCGGGGCGGCGAGCTGGCCGCCGTCGAGGCCTTCGGCGAGCGGGACTCGCTGCTGGTGCGGGCCGGGCTGATCCTCGGACCGTACGAGAACGTGGGCCGGCTGCCCTGGTGGCTGACCCGGATCGCCCGTGGTGGCCCGGTGCTGGCGCCCGGGCCGCGCGAGCTGCCGGTGCAGTTCATCGACGCCCGTGACCTGGCGGGCTGGCTCCTGGGAGCGGTGGAACAGTCGCTGAGCGGGCCGTACGACCTGATCGGCCCGCCGGGGCACAGCACCATGGGCGAGCTGCTCGACCTGTGTGTCCGGGTCACCGGCGCGGACGCCGAGCTGCGCTGGACCGACCCGGAGGCGATCCTGGCCGCCGGGGTCGAACCGTGGACCGAGCTGCCGGTGTGGGCGCCGCCGGGCACCGAGCTGTACGACTGCGCCCACCGCACCGACGTGTCACGGGCCCTGGCCACCGGTCTGGAATGCCGCCCGGCCGGACAGACGGTCGCGGACACCTGGCGCTGGCTCACGGAGATCGGCGGCGCGGCACCGGTGCGAGCGGACCGGGCGGCGCCGGGCCTCGATCCGGAGGTGGAGGCGACGGTGCTGGCCGGCGGCCGGGGTGTACCTGGCACCACCTCCCAGGAGGGGGCCTCGGGCCAGTGACCCCCACCCCGGGGTCGGCGAGACTTGCCGCATGAGCAGCGAAGACAAGAGCGGCCGCAGCCGAGAGGCCCTGCTGGCCGCCGTGCGCGGGCTGGTGCTGGCGGTGACCGTGCTGCCTTTCGGCATAGTGTTCCTGGTGCTGATCCCGTTGTCCCTCGCCTTCATCCCCCTCGGCGTCGGACTCGTGACGACTCCGGCCGTGCTGACGGGCGTTCGCGCGCTGGCGGACGTGCGCCGCAGGCTGGCGGGCGAGTGGTGCGGCCTGCGGGTCCGGGCGGCGTACCGGCCGATCCCCCGCGGCACCAACCCGTGGACCCGCACCTTCACCATGCTGGGCGACCCCCAGACCTGGCGGGACGTGCGCTGGCTGCCGGTGGACGTCACGGCCGGTTTCGTCACCGCACTGCTCCCGGCCGTGCTGCTGTTCTTCCCCGTCGAGGGGCTGATGCTGCCCTTCGGACTGTGGCGGCCGTACACGCACGGCGGCACCTACTGGTACGCGTTCGTCCCGGTCACCGGAGAGGTGAGCGCCATCGGCGCGGCTGTCCTCGCCCTCGTCCTCCTAGGCGTCGCCCGGCGCTACACCCCGGCCCTGCTGACCGTCCATTTCCGGCTCACCCGGGCCGTCCTCGGCCCGGCCGACGGTGAACTCGCCGAGCGCGTCCGGGTGTTGACCGAGACCCGGCGGGACGCGGTGGACACCTCGGCCGCCGAGCTGCGGCGCATCGAGCGCGATCTGCACGACGGGGCGCAGGCCCGGCTGGTCGCCATGGGCATGGACCTCGGCACCATCGAGTTGCTGGTGGAGCGGGACCCGGCCCAGGCGAAGCGGCTGCTCGCCCAGGCCCGCCAGAACTCCGCCGAGGCCCTGGAGGAACTCCGCGACCTGGTGCGCGGCATCCACCCGCCGGTCCTCGCCGAACGCGGGCTCGGCGACGCCGTACGGGCGCTGGCGCTGCGGCTGCCGCTGCCGGCCGAGGTGACCGTGGAGCTGCCCGGCCGGGCGGACGCGCCGGTGGAGTCGGCGGCCTACTTCGCGGTGAGCGAGGTGCTCACCAACGCCGCCAAGCACTCCGGCGCCGACCGGGTCTGGGTCGACGTGCACCATGCCGAGGGCCGGCTGCGGATCACGGTCACCGACAACGGCAGGGGCGGCGCGGCGGTCGGCGCCGGGTCGGGGCTCGCCGGGGTCGAACGCCGGCTCGGTACATTCGACGGCGTCCTGGCCGTCAGCAGCCCCGTCGGCGGCCCCACCCTGGTGACCATGGAGATCCCGTGCGCGTTGTCCTAGCCGAAGACCTCTTCCTGCTGCGCGACGGACTGGTGCGCATGCTGGAGGCGTTCGGCTTCGAGATCGCGGCCGCCGTCGAGTCCGGCCCCGAACTCTCCCGGGCGCTGGCCGAGTCGGAGCCGGACGTGGCCGTGGTGGACGTACGGCTGCCGCCCACGCACACCGACGAGGGCCTGCAGTGCGCGCTCGCGGCCCGCAAGGCGCGGCCCGGGCTGCCGGTGCTGGTCCTGTCCCAGCACGTGGAGCAGCTGTACGCGCGCGAGCTGCTCGCGGACGGCAACGGCGGGATCGGGTATCTGCTGAAGGACCGGGTGTTCGACGCCGAGCAGTTCGTGGACGCCGTACGACGGGTCGCGGCCGGCGGTACGGCGATGGACCCGCAGGTGATCCAGCAGCTGCTGTCCCGCCGGGCGGGCGGCGACCGGCCGCTCTCGGGTCTCACCCCGCGCGAGCTGGAGGTGCTGGAGCTGATGGCGCAGGGCCGGTCGAACGCGGGCATCGCGGCCCAGCTGGTGGTGACCGAACGCGCCATCGCCAAGCACACCTCCAACATCTTCACCAAGCTGGGCCTGGAGGTGTCGGACGACGACAACCGTCGGGTGCTGGCGGTCCTCGCCTATCTGGACCGGGACCGCTGACCAGCCAACTCCCCTGTTTCTGCGAAGAATTCGTGAGACGGGTGAACACCTCTGGGGCGGCGTCCGTATGGAAGGGCGCCGCTTCACTCCTGTCGGGCGCGCCCCGATGCTGCCCCGCAAGGAAGTCAGAGGAGTTCCATGGGACGCAACACACGAAAACGCCGTACGCCGCTGGCCGCCAAGGCCATAGCCGCATCGGCGGCCCTAGCGCTCGGTGGGGGCGGGCTGATCTGGGCGAACTTCTACGCCTCTGCGCACGAGTCGAACAACCAGACATGGGGAGGCAACCAGACGAAGGCCGCGACGGCGCAGGTCGCGACCATCTCCTGCCCGGACGTCCAGCAGAAGCTGACCAACGTGCCGAACACGGCACGCCAGGGCGTGGCGACGGAGCTGGCCAACCTGGACAAGCAGATCACCGAGGCCTACACCCGGCTCGCGTCCACGCGGGACGCTCAGGCCAAGGATCCGAGCTTCGTGCAGAACGCGATCGTCGGTCCGCTCAAGGAGAAGCGGGCGGCGACGATCGACCGGATCCGGATCGACATCCAGCGGGTCGGCGGTTCCTTCGACAACGCGATCCAGCAGCTCGCCGCCTGTACGACGCAGACCGCCAACCAGACCACCGCCGGGGGGAACGGTGGTGGCCAGCAACAGAACAATGGCGGCCAGCAGCAGGGCGGTCAGCAGCAGGCCAACAACGGTGGTCAGGGCGGTGACGGACCCTCCGCGGCGGACTTCGTGGACATCACCAAGGTCGCGCCGAACGTCCAGGGCAAGCCGAACCGGACCCCCAACGCCTCGACGGGCACGTTCACCACGCGCTGCGGTGTGAACGCGAACCAGAACCACAACAGCGACAACGTGATCGTCGCGCCCGGCGTGACCAACGGCGCCCACCACGTCCACGACTACGTCGGCAACCAGAAGGTCAACGCCTTCGCCAGCAACAACACGTTCCTGCAGGGCGGCACCAGCTGCCAGAACCGGAACGACCTGTCGGCGTACTACTGGCCGGTCATCCGCGAGCAGGACGGCACCCAGGAGAAGGACGCCAACGCGGACGGCGGCGGCAAGGACCTCAACGTCGGCAAGATCCTGGTCGCCCAGCAGGCCCAGATCAAGTACGTGGGCAGCCCGGCGAGCAAGGTCGTCGCGATGCCGCAGTTCCTGCGGATCATCACCGGTGACGCCAAGGCCTTCGTCAACGGCCCGGCCAACGCCAACGCGCACTGGAGCTGCACCGGCTTCGAGAACAGGGTTCAGCTGACGGACAAGTACCCGATCTGCCCGGCGGGCAGCAAGGTGGTGCGCTCGTTCGCCTTCCAGAGCTGCTGGGACGGCCAGAACATCGACAGTGCCAACCACCGCACGCACGTGGCCTTCGCCGATCCCGGGAGCGGTGTCTGCCCGAACGGCTTCAAGGCGATCCCGCAGCTGACGATGCGCCTGGTGTACAACGTGCCGCAGCCCGTCATCCAGGCGGACGGCACGGTGAAGAACGCCTACGCGGTCGACGGCTTCCCGGAGGAGCTGCACAAGGCGATCACCGATCACGACGACTTCATCAGCGTCACGACCGGTGGCCTGGCGAACCGGATCGCCAACTGCATCAACAGCGGGCGGAACTGCGCCTGACCGCCTGACACGGGCCACAGAGCGAGGCCGGTGACGGATCCCCCTCCCGTCACCGGCCTTTCCCGTGCGCGCCCCCTTCGACGGAACGTCTCAGCCGCCGTGCCCGGCGTGGGCCGCATGGTTCGTGCCCATCTCCACGTCCCCGCCGAGGGTGCCGCGCAGCGCCTTGACGACGCCGTCGTCACCGACGGCCACCCACTTGCGGCCGACGAGGTAGTAACCGCCGTAGTCCTTCGCGTCGTTGATCCACTCGCGCTGGCCGCGGTCGGTGGCGAAGGTGGCGAAGACGAACCTGCCGTCGTGGTTCTTGCAGATGGCCTGACGGACCTCGTCGGAGTCGATCTGCATGTTCGGTGTGCACTTCACCTCGGCGGCCAGGCTCTCCAGGCTGCCGGTCGCGGTGGGCGGGACCGCCTTGGTGTCCCCGCCCGAACCGCAGCCCGCCAGCGCCAGTACGGCCACGGCGGCCGGCAGCAGTCGTGTCACCTTCATCTGTTCCTCCGGTCCAGTGGGCCAAGCATGCCTCAGCTCCTTCGGATACGGCTCCGGGCCGCCGTGCGCTCAAATCCGGGGATCACCCATCCGGTGGTGACCAACCGACTGCCGGCTCGTTCTCCATGACGTGCAGTCACAGGATGTAGCCCCGCGTCACGCACTCACCTCCAAGAACTCCGGACCGGTCGAAGTCGAGCAGGCCGAGGCCGCGCTCGTCGAGCACTATCCACGGCTGGTCCGGATCGCCTACCTGGTGCTGCCGTCGAGCGGCGGCCGCAGCCGCCGGGTGCTGACCGCGCACGCGCTCGTCCAGCGCGCCCTGCCCAGAGGCCGGGGGCAGCGGTCCGCGATCCCGGCCCAGGCCTCCGGGGGCGCGGGCGACCCCGGGTACGCCTTCCTGCGCGAGCGCGTCCTGCGTACGGCCCTGGAGGCGGCCCGGCCCCGCAAGGGCCTGCCCCGGCTCTCCCAGCTGCCGCCGCTGCTGCCCCAGGTGTGGGGCCTGAGGCTGTTCCCGCGCTCGGGCGGCGCCGATGAACTCGCCCTGGACCAGCGGCTGTCCGCCCTGTCCGGCCCGGCCCGCGCCGCGTATGTGCTGCGCGGCCTGGAGAAGCTGTCCGACGCCGAGATCCGGGGGCTGCTCACCGCGGCCGGGGTGGACGACGCGGGCGGCGCGCTGGCCTCGGCGAACGGCGTGCCCACGCAGCCCGTGCTGCTCTCCTCCGCCGAGTTCGACCCCTGTCTCCTCCAGGCCCGGCCCACCGATCTGATGCGCCGCCGCCAGCACACCAAGGCCGCCCTCGCCGCCGCCGCGGCGCTCGCGGTGTGCGGGGCGCTGCTCGCCCTGCCGGGTGACGGCTGGGGCCCGGACGGCGCCGCCGCGCCGGTCTACGCCGAGAACCCCTCCGCCGAGGCCGCCCTCGACCCCGCCCGGCTGATCCGGGTCTCCCCCGTCGACTGGGAGTCCGCCGCCCGCACCGACTTCTCGGTGTGGCCCGCGCGCGGACCGCTCACCGGCGACACGGCCCTGCTGCGCCGCGCCCTCGCGGTATGGGCCCGCCCCGGCGCGACGGTCCGGGTCTCGGCGACCCCCGGCACCCAGACCGGCGGCCCGGCCGGCCCGCCCCAGCTGCTGTACGCGGGCCAGGTCGACAACGCGCGCTTGGTGCTGCTCTACGACGGTCTGCGCATCGCCCGCTACGCCGAGCCGGTCGACGGCACCCAGGGCGCGGCCCTCGACCTCGCCCGGGTCGACGGCGCGACCGGCGCCGAGGCGAACGCGCTGGTGCTGGGCCGCTCCGACGGCAACGTCCGCTATCTGACCGCGCCCTGGGTGAAGAAGGCGGCCTCGCGGGACCTGACGAAGCCGGACGCGGCCGCGACCCCGTTGACCCTCACCGACGGGATCACCGGGCCGCTGGGCAGCCCGGCGCTGCGGCCCGGCAGCTGCACCTCCTGGACCGTGCTCCAGCTGACCGACGCGTCGGGCACCGAACTCACCACCGACCTGGGCGAGTTGGTGCCGGCTCGGCTGACCGCCGGGCGGCCGGGATCGGCGGGCGCGGCGTCCGGCCGGGCCGGGCTGACGGCCTGGGCGCCGTTCGCCTGCTCGCTTCAGGCGGAGCGCTCCGCCGGGGTGCGCAGCGTCAACGCCTGGGCGTTCGCCGACCAGCCGCTGCCCGACGGCAGCGGGGCCGCCGGGTGGGTGTGCACCAGGGCCGAGACCTGGCGTGGCGACGGTACGGCCGCGCTGGCCCAGTTCCGCACGCCGGGCGCGGCGGTGGGGGCGGCGGTCGCCAGGGGCACGGACGCGCGGGCCTGCGGGCCGCGCGATCCCCATGTGCTGGCCGGGGTGCTGTGGAAGTCCGCGGCCGGGCACTGGTACCTGCTGGCGGCGGGCGACAAGGACACGGCGTCCATCCAGGCGGGCGGTGGAGTCACCGCGGCCGGGCAGGGACAGTTCCTGGTCGCCCGGGCCGAGAAGGGGGCTCAGGCCTCACTGAAGGGCACGCTGGTGGACGGGACCGAGGTCAGCGGGTTGCGGTAGAGGCCCTTTGCTGACAGCGGCGTAAATAAGGCTTGCCCGAGGGGTTCTCAGGGCGCCTACCCGTCAGTACATTGACGCCATGTCCAACACGCAGGCCCGGGTGCCGCTCAAGGCACGCAAGGTGTCCTTCTCCTGGGACGGCACGCCGTTGCACTGGGTGCCGGAGGATCCCTTCACCACGCACACCATCAACGTGCTGCACCTGCTGCTGCCCGCCGGTGAGCGGTGGTTCGTGCACGTGTACAAGCAGGTGCTGCCGTACATCCGCGACGAGCGGCTCCGCGAGGACGTCATCGGGTTCATCGGCCAGGAGGCCATGCACTCCCAGGCCCACGACGAGGTGCTGCCGCATCTGCGCGAGCAGGGGCTCGACCCGACGCCGTACACCGCGCAGGTCGACTGGTTCTTCGAGAAGCTGCTGGGCGACCGGACGCTGCCGCCGGGCAGGGCGCGCCGGTGGTGGCTGATGGAGCGGGTCGCGCTCATCGCGGCCATCGAGCACTACACCGCGTTCCTCGGCAACTGGGTGCTCAACGCCGAGGAGCTGGACCGGCGCGGCGCCGACCCGACCATGCTGGACCTGCTGCGCTGGCACGGCGCGGAGGAGGTCGAGCACCGCTCCGTCGCCTTCGAGCTGTTCATGCACGTCGACGGCGGCTACCGCCGGCGCGTTCGCACCTGGGCGACGGCCTTCTCGGCGCTGGTGTTCCTGTGGCAGCGGGGGGCGCGGTTCTTCATGGAGAACGACCCGACCCTCATCGACGGCAAGGCCTCCTTCAAGGACTTCTACGTCCGGGGCAGGCTGGGCCTGCTGCCCGCGACCGGGGACATGCTCAGGTCCATCCCCCGCTATCTGAGCCGCGACTACCACCCCTCGCAGGAGGGCGACACCGAGCAGGCCGTCGCCTATCTGACCGCCTCCCCGGCGGCCACGGCGGCACAGAAGAGGGCCGCCTGATGCCGAAGCTGCGTACGGTCGCGCTCGTCGCGGGCGCCGCCCTGCTGGCCCGCGGGGCCCTGCGCCGCCGGATCCAGGTCTCGCCGCTGTGGCCGATGCCCGCGCTGGAGGAGCCCACCTCGGGCCGGCCGCACTCGCGTGCGCTGCGGCTGCTGGTGACCTCCCGCGAGACGGTGGCCGAGGGGGTCGTGCAACTCCGCCTGGAGGGGCGGCACTTGCCCCGCTGGGAGCCCGGAGCGCATCTCGACCTCGTCCTGCCGTCGGGTCTTGTCCGGCAGTACTCGTTGTGCGGGGACCCCGAGGACACCTCCTCGTACACCGTCGCGACCCTGCTGGTCGCGGACGGGCGGGGCGGCTCGCGGGAGGTGCACGAGCAGGTCACGGAGGGCATGGAACTGGAGGTGCGGGGGCCGCGGAACCGTTTTCCGCTGGTCGAGGCGGAGTCGTACGTCTTCGTCGCCGGCGGGATCGGGATCACCCCGTTGCTGCCGATGCTGCGGGCACTGCCGGAGCACGCCGACTGGCGGCTGCTCTACGCGGGGCGCGACCGGGCCTCGATGCCGTTCCTGGAGGAGGTCGAGAAGCGGGGCGGTGACCGGGTGACTGTCGTGGAGGGGCGGCCGGACCTCGACGCGCTGGAGGTGGGCGAGGGGGCCGCCGTCTACTGCTGCGGTCCCGAGGGACTCATGGCGGCCGTCGCGGCACGCTTCCCGGACGTCCGTCTCGAACGGTTCGCGCCCCGTACCTCGTCCGACGGCAACACCGAGTTCCAGGTCGAACTGCGGCGCACCGGACGGACGTTGACCGTCCCCGCCGACTCCACCGTGCTCGCCGCCGTACGCGGCGAACTGCCGGACACCGCCTACTCGTGCGAGCAGGGCTTCTGCGGGACCTGCCAACAGCGGGTACTGGAAGGGGAGATCGACCACCGGGACGAGCTGCTGACCGACGCGGAGCGCGCCGACTCGATGCTGATCTGCGTCTCGCGGGCCAACAGCGATCGTTTGGTGCTCGACATGTGATCACCTGCGGCCGAATCCGATCGGTAAGGTGTTCGCATGAGTACCGGGGTTCGCCGCAGGATGGGTGTCGAGGAGCGGCGGCAGCAGTTGATCGGCGTCGCCCTCGACCTGTTCAGCCGACGCTCGCCCGACGAGGTCTCCATCGACGAGATAGCGTCGGCCGCGGGCATCTCACGCCCGCTCGTGTATCACTACTTCCCCGGCAAACTCAGCCTGTACGAGGCGGCGTTGAAGCGCGCTGCGGAGGATCTCGCGGGCCGCTTCGGCGAGCCGCACGAGGGCCCGCTCGGCGCCCGGCTGCTGCGCGTGATGCGCCGCTACTTCGACTTCGTGGACGAGCACGGGCCAGGTTTCTCGGCGTTGATGCGCGGCGGCCCGGCGGTCGGCTCGTCGGCGACCAACGCGCTCATCGACTCCGTACGGCAGGCCGCCTACGACCAGATCCTGTCACACCTCCAGGTCCCGGAGGCGCCCCCGCGGCTGGAGCTGGTCGTCCGCTCCTGGATCTCGCTCGCCGAGTCGACCGCCCTGATCTGGCTGGACGGCCGGCGCATCCCGCGCGCCGAGCTGGAGCTCCAGCTCGTGCACGACTTCGCCGCACTGGCCGCCGTCAGCGCCGCCTACGACGAGGAGATGGCGGCCCTGCTGAAGACCATGGTCAAGGACGAGCCGGCCGACGGCCCCTTCGCGGAGCTGGTCGGCCGGCTCATCGCCCTCGGCGCCTAGACCGTCACCGGTCGAACTTCCGGTAGGACGGGTCGAGGTCGCGGACCTCGGCGGAGGCGTGCAGGGCGATGCCCGCGTCCGCCACATGCTTCCGGAGCAGCTCCAGGGCCGTGTCCGTCAGCTTCGCCTTCGTCTCGTCGCTGCGGCCGGCGAGGAGCCCGATCGTCACGTGCACGATGGCGTGCCCGCGCGCCCCGGGGTCCTCGTAGCCGTACACCGTGTACGCGCTCGGCCGGAACTGCGTCTTGCAGGCCTCCGGCTTCGCCGCCGCGATCTCCACGGTCGCCTCGTGCAGCGCCCGGGCGAAGCCCTCGCGGTCGAAGGCGTTCTCCGCGATGTCCGAGTAGTCGATGGTGATCTGCGGCATGCGCACTCCTGTTCTACGACGTCAGCCCGACCCTACTTCCCCGCCCGGGTGAACACCGCCACCGTCCGCGCCGGGACGCTGAACGTGCCCGACCCGGCCGCGTAGGCGGAGGTCTTCACCACCGGGTCGGCGCCGGAGGCCTGCGCCGGGTGCAGCTTGTACCGCGTCCCGGCCAGGTCGCCGATCCGCTGCTCCTGCCGCTCCGGGGTGGCGTTGAAGACGACGACCAGGTCACCGAGCCTCATCGTGATCACACCCGGTGTCTCGTCCTTGCCGGACAGCGGGAAGGACAGCTGGTCCTGCACCTGTGCGGCCGTACCGAGCGAGAACGCCTTCTCGGTCGTGCGGATCCTCAGCAGGTCCTGGTAGGCGGCGGAGGCGCCGTCGATCTGCGGGCAGCCGACCCGCACGCCGGTCAGCAGCGGGCGGGCGTAGTCCCACTTGGACTGGTTGTCGGCCGCCATGGGCAGCCCGCGGCCGAAGCCGTTGCCGTCGGCGCAGTTCCAGTGGATGGCGTTGAACCAGTCCCCGCTGTCGAAGGAGTTGCGGTCCAGCGACTTCGAGCGCAGCAGGTCGGTGCCCGCCTGGGACAGGGCCGGCCCCTGCGACAGGACGGCCGTGGCCATCGCCAGGACCTGCATCCGGGCCCGGTCGGACGCGGAGGTGCCCTTCGGGAGCTTGTAGGTCAGGGCGTCGAAGAGGGACTCGTTGTCGTGCGCGTCCACATAGGCGAGGGCGTCGCCGGGTGCGTCCGCGTAGCCGGCGGGCGAGCCGTTGTAGTCGATCTCCGCTCCCGTGACCTCCTTGCCGTCGGTGTCCGTGAAGTGGTACTTCGCGAGGTTTCCGGACAGCCCGACCTTGATCAGGTCCTGGTAGTGCAGCAGGCGCGCCTTCTGCTCCTCCTTCGAGCCGTTGGCGGTGGCGGAGTTGGGGTCGGTGTACAGCCCGGACGCGAAGCCCTGGATGCCGGGGTCGGAGTCGAAGGGGCTGCCGCCGCGCACCGCGTCACGGGCGCGGTCGGAGAAGGTGGCGATGCCGGTGCCGGCCATGTTCGCCTGCGTGGCCTGCACGAAGCGGGCGTCGTTCGCGACCTCGCCGAAGTTCCAGCCCTCGCCGTACAGGATGATCTTCTTGCCGTCGACGCCGTCCTTCTCCAGGGTCAGGGCGTCGAGGGCCTTGCGGACCGCGAGGATGTTGGCCTTGGGGTGGTGGCCCATGAGGTCGAAGCGGAACCCGTCGACCTTGTACTCCTTGGCCCAGGTGACGATCGAGTCCACGACCAGCTTGCCCATCATCGCGTTCTCGGGTGCGGTGTTGGCGCAGCAGGTGCTGTTGGCCACCGATCCGTCGGCCAGGAGCCGCTGGTAGTAGCCCGGCACGATCTTGTCGAGGACGGAGGTGTCCGCCTGGCCGCTGGCCGCCGTGTGGTTGTAGACGACGTCCATGACGACCCGCAGGCCGTCCTGGTTGAGCGCCTGGACCATCCTGCGGAACTGGACCGTACGGGCGGTGCCGTCCGGGTCGGTGGCGTACGAGCCCTCGGGGACCGTGTAGTGGTACGGGTCGTAGCCCCAGTTGTAGGCGTCCTTCGCGGCGGTCTTCGCCACGCACGCCTGCTGCTGGTCGGAGTCGGCCGCGTAGGAGGCCAGATCGCAGTCGGGACTCGCCTGGTCGGCCTTCTTCTCGGGGACCGTGGCGAAGTCGAACGCGGGCAGCAGATGCACGTACGACGTGCCCGCCCTGGCCAGCTCCCTCAGGTGCCTGGAGCCGTCGCTGTTCTTGTCGGTGAAGGCCAGGTAGGTGCCCTGGTCCGTCGCCGGGACGGTCTTGTCGGCGACCGAGAAGTCCCGGATGTGCAGCTCCTGGATCTGCGCGTCCTTCAGCGGTACGGCCTTGGGCTTGTGCAGGGCCGACCAGCCGCTCGGGGCGAGGGCCCTGTCGTTCAGGTCGACGACGAGGCTGCGCTCGGAGTTCGCGGTGAGGGCGACCGAGTAGGGGTCGGTGACCTTGTTGGTGACCATCTTGCGGACGCTGGGCGCCCAGACCTTCACGACGTACCGGTAGGGCTTGCCCTTCCAGGACGCCGGGCCAGTGACGGACCAGACGCCGGTGGTGTCGTCGCGGTGCATGGCGTGGTCGGAGCCGTCCAGCTCCAGTGACACGCTCTGCGCGGTCGGCGCCCACACCGAGAGCGTGGGCTTTCCGTTGTGGAAGACCGGCCCGAGCGCGGCCTTGGTCGCGCCGGGGTGGAGGTCGTCCAGCGCCCCCGCGATCTGCACGCCGGTCGCGGCCAGGACGGCACCGTTGGCGGCCCGCTGCGAGGCGACGAGCTGGCCCTTCAGCGCCTCGCGCACCCGGTCCCGGTCACGTGGGTCGACGGACCAGGCGGTGTAGTCCTTCAGGTGCGGGAACTTCGCCTTCTGGGCGTCGGTCAGCGTGGTCTTCTCCAGCCGGATCCAGCGCTCGTCGTCGCTGGTCAGCGCCCCGTCCTTGACCGCGATCGAGCCGTCCGGGGAGTACAGCAGCTGGGTGGAGGCGGCGCCGTCCGCGCCGTTCCAGGCGACCGTGTCCCGGTCGATCCAGATCGCCTTGGAGGTGCTCAGGTCGAGGGCGGCCGAGCTGCCCGCCGGCTGCGGCAGCAGGTATTTCTCCTGGCCGTTCAACAGCCACACCTCGTGGCCGTTGGCCTTGAGATCGAGGGACTGGTCCGCCGCCAGGTCCTTCTCGTCGCCCTTGTGGATGATGTAGCTGAGGCTGGTGGCACCCGCGGTGAGCGGCACCTCGAAGACCGCGCCATAGGCATCAGTCTTCACCGGCTTCAGCGGGTTCGACCAGTCGGTGGGGTTCGCGGCACCCGTCCAGACGTGCAGGCCCCAGCCGTCGTAGTTGCCGTCCGCCCGGTGGTAGTGGATGACCGCCTTGGTCGTGTCCTGCGCCGGATAGTCGGGCTTCTGCATCAGTACGTCCGGCTTCCCCTGCTCGACCCAGACCTCACCCGTCCTGGTGACGTCGATGCTCCGGTCGGCGGAGACGTCCTTGTTGCCGTTCTTGTCGATGACCAGGAAGCCGACGTTGGAGGCGCCCGGCTTGAGCTTGACCCAGGCGAAGGCGCCGTAGGCGTCCCGGCCGGTGAACGGGTGGCTGGCGGGCCAGTTGGTGGCCTCGCCGTCGGCGATGTCGCCCCAGGCGTACAGGCCCCAGTTGTCGTAGTCGCCGTCGGTGCGCTTGTAGTGGACGATCACGTAGTCGCGGGCGGAGGCCGTGGGGACCTCGGGCGCGGGCGGGGTGCCGGAGGTGCTGCTCGCCGTGGTGCTCGCGGTGTGCGCGGCCGAGTCGATCACGACGGCCTTGTAGCGCAGCGCGGTCCCGGCCGGCACGTCCTTGCCGAGGGTCTGGGTGACCTTGTAGGGGGCGTGGTCGGCGGAGCCCAGGACCTGCCACTTGGCGTTTCCGACCTGGGCGGCGAAGACGACCCGGTTGAGCTGACCGCCGTCGACATCGGCGCCGATCTCCACGGTGCCGGTGGCTCCGGCGGCCGGCGCCTTCAGGCTGATCGTCGGTGCGGCGGCGGGCTTGGCGAGGGTGCCGGTGGCCTTGTAGACGACGGCGGACTCGGCCGGGACGGTGACGGTGACCTTGCGGTCGCCGTCGGACGTCACGGAGTCGGTGGCACCGTGGATGCCCCGGTACGCCATGCCGGCGGAGCCGGTCGCGAAGGTCGCCGTCCGCGCCGAGTCGGCGTTGTTGAGGGCGACGACGTACTCCTGCCCGGTCTTCGCGTCCGTACGGGTGAACGCGTAGACGCCGGCGCCGTCGGCCGCGTAGCGCTGGGTCTGGACCCCGTCGGTCAGGGCCGGGTTGGCCTCGCGGAGCTTCGAGAGGTCGGCGATCTGCCGGTACAGCGGCGCGCCGGTGTCGTACGAGTCGCTGGCGTGGGTGCGGTCGGTGCCGATCTCGTCGTCGTCGAGGTAGTCGGCGACCTTGGAGGCGAACATGGTCTGGCGGGCGTCCTTGTCGCCGCCGGAGCCGGTGAAGCCCTGCTCGTCGCCGTAGTAGACGACCGGGTTGCCGCGGCTGAGGAACATCAGCTCGTTGGCCAGCTCGTCCTTCTTCAGGATCTCGGCGTCGGTGGCCTTCGGGTTGTCCTGCTTGAGGAAGTACCCGATGCGGCCCATGTCGTGGTTGCCGAGGAAGGTGACCTGCTCGTACGCGTTGGCCTTGTCGGTCGTGTACTTGTAGTCGTCGCCGAAGACGCCCGCCAGCTTCTGGGCGCTCGCGCCCTGGGAGGCGTAGGCGCGGGCCGCGTCCTGGAACGGGAAGTCGAGGGTGGCGTCGAGGCGGCCCTGGGTGACGTACGGGGAGGTGATGGAGGTGTCGGCGGAGTAGACCTCGCCGAACATGAAGAAGTTCCTCCGCCCGTGCGCCGCGGCGTACTTGCCGAGCGCGGTCGCCCACTGGGTCCAGAACGGCATGTCGACGTGCTTGACGGTGTCGATCCGGAAGCCGTCGACGGCGAAGTCCTTCACCCACCGCTCGTAGATCGTCTCCATGCCGTGGACGACCTCGGGACGCTCCGTCCACAGGTCGTCCAGGCCGGAGAAGTCGCCGTAGGTGGTGGACTCGCCGGCGTACGTCGAGTCGCCCCGGTTGTGGTACATCGTCGGGTCGTTGAGCCAGGCCGGGACCTTGGACCGGCTGGTGACCTTCGGGGTGTACGGGAAGGAGGCGCTGGAGACGGCCGGGAACCTCCTGGTGCCATCCGCGTAGTCGGCGTCGTCGAAGGGGCGGCCGTCCTTGGTGAGGTACGGGAAGGCGCCCTTGGAGAGGTAGTCGTAGGACTTCTCCTGGTAGTCCACGACGTCGGCGGTGTGGTTGGTGATGACGTCGAAGAAGACCTTCATGCCCTTGGCGTGCGCCTTGGAGATGAGGGTCTTGAGGTCCTTGTTGGTGCCGAAGTGCGGGTCGACCTGGGTGAAGTCGGTGATCCAGTAGCCGTGGTAGCCGGCGGAGGCGTTGCCGCCGGTGCCCTGCACAGGGCGGTTCTTGAAGATGGGGGCCATCCAGATGGCGGTGGTGCCGAGGCCCTTGATGTAGTCCAGCTTCCTGGTCAGGCCCTTGAGGTCGCCGCCCTGGTAGAAGCCCTTGTCGCTGGGGTCGTAGCCGGTGCTGAGGCGGGAGCCGGTCAGGCCGCCCCGGTCGTTGGACGTGTCGCCGTTGGCGAAACGGTCCGGCATGACGAAGTAGAACTGCTCACGGGTGTCGTCGTGCCGGGCGGGCTTGGCGGCCAGGGCCGCGTCCGAGGGGGGCGCGGGCGGGGTGGCCGCATGGGCGGCCAGTGGCTGGATCAGTGCGGCGGCGAGGGCTGCGGCGGTGACGGCCGCGGCCCGTCTCGCTCTCGGTATCACAGGCGGTAACTCCTAGCGGATGCGGCTCTCTTGGATCCCTTGGGTCCGACCCCGCGCGACCGTATCGCCGCCGAAAGGTTTACAGCAAGAGTCTTGAAACTCATAGCAAGAAGTTTCAGCGTCAACCTTGACGTGCCTCTCTCAACTCCCTCACGCTCACGGGTTGTTGAACGCTGCCCCTTCTTTCGGAGCCGCACATGAGCAGACACCGACCCCCGGGTGTCCTCCGCCGCACCGCGACCGCCGCAGCCGCGGGCGCCCTCGCACTGGCCGGAGCCATCGCCCTTCCCGCGACGCCCGCCCAGGCCGGCACCACCGCCAAGGGCGATGTGATCGCCAACCTGTGGGAGTGGAACTGGGACTCCATCGCCTCCGAGTGCACGAACGTGCTGGGCCCGGCCGGCTACGGCGCGGTCCAGGTGGCACCGCCGGAGGAGTCCCTGAAGCAGTCGTCGTACTACTGGTGGGACGTCTACCAGCCCTACTCGTACAGCCTGAACAGCCGGTTCGGCAGCCAGGCGAAGTTCAGCGCCATGATCACGGCGTGCCACAAGGCGGGCGTGAAGGTCTACACGGACGCGGTGATCAACCACACCGCCGCCCAGACCGGCACCGGCTACAACGGCACGACGATCAGCAACAAGTACGCCACCCCCGACTGGGACCGCTCGGACTACCACGACTCCTCCGACTGCCCCACCTCCGACCTCACCATCCAGGACTACTCCAACCTCACCCAGGTCCAGAACTGCGAACTGCTCGGCCTGCCCGACCTGAGGACCGGCTCGGACACCGTGCGCACGGGCCTCGCGAACTACCTCAACTCCCAGCTGGCGCTCGGCGTGGACGGCTTCCGCGTGGACGCCGCCAAGCACATCCCCGAAGCCGACCTCGCGGCGATCGAGTCCAAGCTGACCAACACCACGTCCGGCTCGGCGCCGTACGTCTTCCAGGAGGTCTACCCGGGCACGACCCCGCAGCCCTCCGACTACTACGCCTCCGGTGACGTCCTGGACTTCACCTACGCGAGCAAGCTGAAGTCGGCCTTCCAGGGCAATGCCAGCGACCTGGCCTCGATCGGGAGCAGCGGCATCCTGCCGGCCGCGAACTCGGTGTCCTTCGTGACGAACCACGACACCGAGCGCAACGGCCTCCATCTCTCCTACAAGGACGGCGACACCTACAAGCTCGCCAACCTCTTCGAGCTCGCCTACAAGTGGTCCACGCCCACGGTGTACGCCAGCTGGGAGTGGACCCAGAGCGACCAGGCCCCGCCGAACTCCGCGGGCTTCGTCACGGACACGGACTGCTCCGGTGGCGCCTGGTACTGCCTGGACCGCGACACCGCCGTGGTCGGCATGGTGGCCTGGCACAACGCGACCGACACGGCGGCCGTCTCCGACTGGCAGACCAAGTCGTCCAGCGTGATCGGCTTCGGCCGCAGCGGCAAGGGCTTCTTCGCGCTCGACAACGGCACCTCGCCGGCCACGTACACCTTCACGACGGGCATGGCGGACGGCACGTACAGGAACGTCGTCGACGGTGGCGCGACGACGGTGACCGTGTCGGGCGGCAGCGCGTCGATCACCGTCCCCGCGAAGAGCGCCGTCGCCTTCTACAACTCCTCCTACACCTGCACGGTGGGCTGCGGCGACGCGGGCGGCAGGTCCGGCGACACGGTCAGCGCGACCTTCGACGAGTACGCGTCCACGACGTCCGGCACGAACGTGTACGTCGTCGGGTCCATCCCGGCCCTGGGCGGCTGGGACACCTCGAAGGCGGTCCAGCTGTCGTCCTCCGGCTACCCGGTCTGGTCGGGCGAGGTGAGCGTGCCGGTCAACACGTCCTTCACCTACAAGTTCATCAAGAAGGACAGCTCGGGCAATGTGACGTGGGAGTCGAACGCCAACAGGTCGGCGACCACGACAACGTCGGCGCTCTCGCTCAACAACTCCTGGAACGTGGCGGACGCCGACGCCACCGACGTCACCTTCAACGAGAACGCGACGACCGGCTGGGGCACCAACGTCTACGTCGTCGGCTCCGTCCCGTCCCTCGGCTCCTGGAACACCAGCGACGCCGTCCCCCTGTCCTCCGCCTCCTACCCGAAGTGGAGCAGGCTGGTCATCGTCCCCAAGAGCACGGCCTTCGAGTACAAGTACCTCAAGAAGGACGGCTCCGGGAACGTGACCTGGGAGTCCGGGACGAACCGCTCGTACACGACGGGCAGTTCGTCCGGCTACACGACGAACGACACCTGGAAGTAGTCGTCCGGGCTCAGCAGCTCCACTTCCCGGCGTAGATCGCGAGCGCCGTGTTCGAGCCCAAGGTGGCGGTGAACTGCCCACTGGAGTTCACCGTCACCGTGGTGTTGTTCTGGACGTTGCAGTACGTGCCCGCGGGCAGGGAGGTCTGGTACGTCCTGGTCAGGCTGCCGGACTCGTGGTTGATGGCCACATATCCCTTGCCGCCCCGCCCGAAAGCGATCGCGTTGTTGCCGTCGTCCCACCAGTCGGAGACGGCCTGGCCGCGGGTCGCGTTGCGGAAGGCGACCATGCGGATGATCTCCGGCCAGGCGTGCTGGCACTTCCAGCCGTCCTGCCAGCAGGCGTTGACCTGCCCGTTGTTGGGCGGGCCCGCGTCCGCGTCGGACCACTCGTAGCCGGAGTTGATGTCGGGGGCGCCGTACGGCCAGGCGAGCATGAAGACGTTGGCCAAGGTGTAGTTGGCGCCGTCCTTGTAGTTCAGGGTCGAGCCGTTGCGCTCGGTGTCGTGGTTGTCGACGAAGACGCCGGCCACCGAACTGCTCAGATAGCCCCAGCCCTCGCCGAAGTTGTTCAGGTAGGCCAGCTTCTCGTTGTTGAAGACGCGCTTGAGGTCGTAGGCGTAGCGGAACTCCTGGACATCTCCGTTGCCGGTGTACTCGGAGGGCTGGACGGCCTCGTTCGCGCCGTAGATGACCTCCTGCTTCCAGTACACGGACGGGTTCGTCAGGCGGCTCTTGATGTTGGCCAGGTCGTCCGCCGGGATGTGCTTGGCCGCGTCGATGCGGAAGCCGTCGGCGCCCAGGGAGAGCAGGTCGTTCATGTAGCCGGCGATGGTCTTGCGGACGTACTCCTCGCCGGTGTCCAGGTCGGCCAGGCCGACGAGTTCGCAGTGCTGGACGTTCCAGCGGTCCTGGTAGTTGGTGACCTGGGAGGTGCAGTCGTCGAAGTCGGGGTACGAGTACAGACCCGGATAGTCGTACTTGCTGTACGCCGAGCCGCCGGTGCCGGTGCCGCTGCCCGCCGACATGTGGTTGACGACGGTGTCGACGACGACCTTCAGGCCGGCCGCGTGACAGGTGTCGATCATGTTCTTGAAGGCGGTCCGGTCACCGAGCCGGCCCGCGATCCTGTACGACACCGGCTGGTACGACGTCCACCACTGCGAGCCCTGTATGTGCTCGGCGGGCGGGGAGACCTGGACGTATCCGTAGCCGGCGGGGCCGAGGGTGGTGGTGCACTCGCGGGCCACCGAGGCGTAGTTCCACTCGAACATGACGGCGGTGACGTCCTTGGTGCCGGGCGGGGAGGCGTCGGCGGTGGTCGGGTTCATGCCAACCAGGGCGGCGGCCGTGAGGACGGCCACCGCGGGCAGGGTTCTGCGTGCCATGTGTCTGCGTGCCATGTGGGGGTCCTTCGTCCTTGAAGGCTGGGGAAAGACCGCTGAAGGCGCTTGCTGCAATGTTTCAGCAAACTTGCGGTGACGCAGATGTTAAAGGCCCGCTGCCTGAAAGACAGCGGGCCGTTGTGAAGTTGATGCAAGAACTTGTCGACGGGCCGTCAGGCCGCCTGTGTCACACGGTCGTGAACCACACCGTCGTGTCGGCGGGCACCTTGGTCTCGTCGTCGGCCTCGGTCACCTCACCGCTGGCGAGCAGCACCCGGCCGTACGCCGGAATCGCCACCGACTCCCCCGTGGTGTTCGCGACGCAGACGAACTCCCCGCGCCGGAAGGCCAGGACGCCCTCGGACGCCCGCAGCCACTCCACCGCGTCGCCCGCGCCCAGGTCGGGCTGCGTCCGGCGGGCGGCCAGGGCCGTGCGGTACAGCTCCAGCGTCGAGCCGGGGACGCCCGTCTGCGCCTCCACGCTCAGCTCGCCCCAGCTCGCGGGCTGCGGGAGCCAGCTGCCGCCTGCGCCGAAGCCGTACGAGGAGCCCTCGCGGGTCCACGGGATCGGCACCCGGCAGCCGTCGCGGAAGCCGTCCTGGCCGGCGCCGCGGAAGTACGCCGGGTCCTGGCGCACCTCGTCGGGCAGGTCGACGACGTCCGGCAGGCCCAGTTCCTCGCCCTGGTAGATGTACGCCGAGCCGGGCAGGGCGAGCATGAGGAGGGTGGCGGCGCGGGCCCGGCGCAGGCCCAGTCCCCTGTCCCCCGCCGTGCGGATCTGGGTGCCGAGGCCGGGCGGGTTGGCGAAGCGGGTGGCGTGCCGGGTGACATCGTGGTTGGACAGCACCCAGGTGGCGGGCGCGCCGACCGGGCGCATGGCCTCCAGCGTGCGGTCGATGACCGTACGCAGCTCCTTCGCGTCCCACTCGGTGCTCAGGTACTGGAAGTTGAAGGCCTGGTGCAGTTCGTCCGGGCGGACGTAGTTCGCGGTGCGCTCGACGGTCGGCGTCCAGGCCTCGGCGACGAAGATGCGCTCACCGGCATATTCGTCGAGGATCCGGCGCCACTGGCGGTAGATCGCGTGGACGCCGTCCTGGTCGAAGAACGGCATGACATCGTTGCCCAGCAGCTTGAGCTGGTCGCGGGAGCCGAGGTCGGGCAGGCCGTCGGCCTTGACCAGGCCGTGGGCCACGTCGATGCGGAAGCCGTCCACGCCCATGTCCAGCCAGAAGCGCAGGATGGAGCGGAACTCGTCGCCGACGGCCGGGTGTTCCCAGTTGAAGTCGGGCTGCTCGGGCGCGAAGAGGTGCAGGTACCACTCGCCCGGGGTGCCGTCCGGCTCGGTCACGCGCGTCCAGGCGGGGCCGCCGAAGATGGACTCCCAGTCGTTCGGCGGGAGTTCGCCGTTCTTCCCCTTGCCGGGGCGGAAGTGGTAGCGCTCGCGCAGCGGGGAGCCGGGGCCCTCGGCGAGGGCGCGCTTGAACCACTCGTGCTGGTCGGAGGAATGGTTCGGCACGAGGTCGACGATGATCCTGAGTCCCAGCTCGTGGGCGTCGCGGATCAGGGCGTCGGCGTCGAGCAGGTTGCCGAACATCGGGTCGACGGCACGGTAGTCGGCGACGTCGTAGCCCGCGTCGGCCTGTGGAGAGGCGTAGAAGGGGCTGAGCCACACGGCGTCGACGCCGAGGTCACGCAGATAGGGCAGGCGGGAGCGTACGCCTTCCAGGTCGCCCATGCCGTCGCCGTTGCTGTCGGCGAAGCTGCGCGGATAGACCTGGTAGATGACCGCGTCCCGCCACCAGTCACGGCGGCGGTCGGCGACGGCGGCCACGGCGGAGTGGTGGGCCGGTGCGGCGGGGGGCTGCTGGCTCATGGCGTCCTTGATGTGTAACGGGGTTCGGGTCATGGGCGCGTGGGTGATACGACGGCGGATGCGGTGGGCCGGGGGTGCGTGTGCGAGGCGGCCGCGGTGACAGCGGGGTCGGATGGGCACCGCGGCCGCCTACCCGCGCGGTGAGGCGCGCGGGAGTCCCGGGGTGGGCGTCAGCCCTTGGTGCCGCCGGCGGTGAGACCGGTGACGAGGTTCTTCTGCACGAGGTAGAAGAACACCGACACGGGTATCGCGATCAGCACCGCGGTGGCGGCCATGTAGTTCCACTGGGCGTCGTGCTCGCTGACGAAGGTCTGCAGACCGACGGCGAAGGTGTACTTCGAGTCGTCCAGCATGAAGGTGGTCGCGAAGGCGACCTCGCCGACGGCGGTGATGAAGTTGTAGAACGCGGCGACGGCCAGGCCCGGGCGGGCCAGCGGCAGGATCAGCCGGAAGAAGGTGCCGAAGGGGCTCAGTCCGTCGACGCGTCCGGCCTCGTCGATCTCGAAGGGGATGGTGTCGAAGTACCCCTTGAGCAGCCAGGCGCTGTACGGCACGGCGGTGGTGCA
Source organism: Streptomyces sp. NPDC007856 (assembly GCF_042868225.1). Lineage (NCBI taxonomy): Bacteria > Bacillati > Actinomycetota > Actinomycetes > Kitasatosporales > Streptomycetaceae > Streptomyces > Streptomyces sp. NPDC007856. Next base: position 385,184 of record NZ_JBIAEC010000002.1, read on the forward strand.
GTTGATGACGATCAGCGCCCAGTAGGTGTCGATGAGATCGAGCTGGCTGAAGATCTCGTACATCGGCACGATCAGGATGGCGATCGGGAAGGCCTGGGTGAGCAGCAGGACCCACATCAGCTGCTTGTAGCCGGGGAAGCGCATCCGGGAGACCGCGTAGCCGGTGGTGGCGGCGACGAAGACGCCGATCAGGGTGGTGCCGCCGGCCACGATCATCGTCGACTTGAACCAGTCGAAGAAGCCGGTGTGCTGCAGCACGAAGCTGTAGTTGGAGAAGCTGAGCTTGCCCAGGATCTTGCCCGGGTGCAGGTAGTCGTCCTTCTCGGGGCCGAGCGACAGGAAGATCAGCCAGGCCACCGGGGCGAGTGCGATCAGGCTCGCGAGGGCGAGGCCGCCGTGCAGGAGGGCGGCGCCGAGCGGGCCGCGCTCGCCGCGCCGGCGGACGCGGCGCGCGGACTGCGCGGCGGGGACGGGCCCGGCCTCGGTCTTTTCCAGGGTCGTGGTGCTCATGGCGGCGGCTCCTGCGGCGTCAGACGGCGAGCTGGTCATTGCGCTTCAGCCAGCGGAAGTAGAAGGAGGTGAAGACGGTGATGATCGACAGCAGCAGTACGCCGTACGCGGCGGACTGGGCGAAGTCGCGCGGCTGCTGTCCGAAGCCCAGGAAGTACGCCCAGGTGACGAGGATCTGGGCGTCGGGGGCGCTGGTCGGGCCGAACAGCAGGAAGATGATGGCGAACTGGTTGAAGGTCCAGATGATGCCGAGGAGTACGACGGTGGAGCTGACGGACCTCAGGCCCGGCAGGGTGACGTGCCGGAAGCGCTGCCAGGCACTGGCGCCGTCCATCTCGGCCGCCTCGTAGAGCGAGGAGTCGATGGACTGCAGTCCGCCGAGCAGCGAGAGCATCATGAACGGCACACCGCACCAGGTGTTGACCATGATCGCGGCGAAGCGCTGCCAGAAGGTGTCCTCCAGCCACTGCGGCTGGGGCATGTGGAGCGCGTGCAGGATCTGGTTGATCACGCCGGAGTCGGAGAGCATGATCCGCCAGGAGAAGACGGTGACGAAGGTCGGCACGGCCCAGGGCAGGACCAGCAGCACGCGGTAGAAGGTGCGGCCGCGCAGCTTCTCGTTGAGCATGAGCGCGAGGCCCAGGCCGATGGTGTAGTGCAGGGCCACACAGGCGGCGGTCCACACCACGGTCCACAGGAAGTGCGACCAGAACCGGTCGTAGGACAGCGGGCCGAACAGGATGTCCTTGTAGTTGCCGAACCCGATGAACTTGTAGGTGGCCGGGATGTGGTTGACGCCGATCGTGCGCGCCGAGTTCAGGCTGTTGGCGTCGGTGAGCGTCAGGTAGACGCCGCGGAGCAGCGGATATCCCACGATCACGGCGAGCACGACGACCACCGGGGCGATCATCGCGTACGCGTACCAGTACCTCTGGTAGCCGTTCTTGATGCGCTGCCCCAGCCCGGGCCGAGGCGCGCGGTCACCGCGGCGCTTGCCGGTCGCGCGGTCGATGGCGACTGTCATGGTTCGACACCTTCAAAACGATCAGGGATTGGCCGGGCACAGGGCGGTGGCCGCCGGATCCTTCCCCTCCTGACGAGAGGATCCGGCGGCCACCCGGGCGTCACTTGCTGAAGTCGGGCACCAGCTTGGCGATGGCGACCTCGGCGTTGCTCAGACCCTTGTCCAGCGACTCCTTGCCGTCGGCGACCTTCGGCAGCTCGGTGTCGAGCGGACCCCACAGGCTGCTGTACTCGGGCAGCGCCGGGCGGGGCTGGGCGGCGGGCAGGACGGCCTGGTAGCCGGCGATGCCGGGGTCGGCCTTGACCTGGGCGGTGTAGGCGTCCTCACGCGTGGGCAGAGTGGAGTTCTTCAGCGCGATGGTCTCCTGGGAGGCCGCCGAGGTCATGAACTTCACGAACTTCAGCGCCGCGTCCTGGTGGGACTTGTCCGAGCCGGCGTAGACCGCGAGGTTGTGGCCGCCGGTCGGGGCGCCCGCCTTGCCGGAGGAGCCGGCCGGGACGGTGGCGATGCCGAGGTTGGACTTGTCCGTGAAGGCGCTGCCCTTGTAGAAGTTCGTGATCTCCCAGGGGCCCTGGATGATCGCGGCGACCTTGCCGTTGACGAACGCGTCCTGGATGTGGGCGTAGGCGTCGGCGGTGGTGTCGGCCTTGTGCAGACCCTTGCCGGAGAACGTGCTCAGCCAGGTGCCGTAGGCCTTCTTGGCGGCGGCCGAGTCGACGGTGATCTTCTTGGCGGTCGCGTCGACGGTGTCGGTGCCCTCGCCGTAGAGGAAGGTCTGGGCGTAGTAGGCCTGGGTGGAGCCCCAGTAGCCGAACTGGCCGGTCTTGGCCTGGATCTTGGCGGCGTCGGACTTCAGCTCGTCCCAGGTCTTGGGGGCCTCGGTGATGCCGGCCTTCTTGAACAGGGCCTTGTTGTAGACGAGGGCCAGGGTGTCGGTGACCAGCGGCACGCCGTAGGTCTTGCCCTGGTACTGGGCCTGCTGGATCAGGCTGGGCTGGAACTTGGCCTGGTCGGCGAGTGCCTCGGTGCCGTCCAGCGGCAGGAAGTAGCCCTTCTTGGCGAAGGCCGGGGTCCAGCCGACCTCGGAGCGCAGCACGTCCGGGGCGCCCTTGGAGCCGGCCGCGGTGTCGAACTTGTTCTGCGCCTGGTCGAAGGGGACGTTGACGTACTTGACCTTGATGTTCTTGTTGGCAGCCTCGAACTGCTTGATCAGGGCCTGGTACGTCGGCGCCTCGTTCGTGGCGTTGGAGGTGTCCCACCAGGTGATGGTCACCGGGCCGTCCGACTTACCGCTGTCGCTGCTGCTCCCGCCGCCGCAGGCCGTCGCCGCGAGGGCGAGGGACGCCACCAGCGCGGAGGCCGCTATGCCACGCCGCATGAGTTCTCCTTGAGGGTTTAGCCCGTGTGATGCCGACTGCGCCGTTGCGGCCGCCGAGCGACCAGGAACGTAACAGCGTTGTAAGCGTTGCGAAAGACCTTGCAGAAAAAAAGTGCAAGGGAACACGATGGTTACCCTGTCGTTACCGCTCAGCGCAGAGACGACACGTGTGCAAGACTCTGCAAGCTCTTGCCGCCACCAATTCGAGGGAGCCCGATGAGGCAGCAACCCAGGGCGGGCCGTCCGGCCGCTCGTGCACGGCGTCCCGTCGGTGTGCAAGGCGACATACGACCGGTACAGTCCAGTGCCGTGACCACACGGCTTGCGGACATCGCTGCGCAGGCGGGGGTGAGCGAAGCGACCGTCAGCCGGGTCCTCAACGGGAAGCCGGGCGTCGCCGCCACCACTCGCCAGTCCGTGCTGGCCGCGCTGGACGTGCTGGGCTATGAGCGCCCGGTCCGGCTGCGGCAGCGCAGCGAGGGCCTGGTCGGGCTGATCACCCCGGAGCTGGAGAACCCGATATTCCCGGCCCTGGCCCAGGTCATCGGCCAGGCGCTGACCCGCCAGGGCTACACGCCGGTGCTCGCGACCCAGACGCCGGGCGGGTCGACCGAGGACGAGCTGACCGAGATGCTGGTGGACCGGGGGGTCGCGGGGATCATCTATGTCTCCGGGCTGCACGCCGACACCACCGCCGACATGCAGCGCTATGAGCGGCTGCGGGCGCAGGGCGTGCCGTTCGTGCTGGTGGACGGGTTCTCGCCGAAGGTGCAGGCGCCGTTCATCTCCCCCGACGACCGGGCCGCGATGACCCTCGCGGTGACCCATCTGGTGTCGCTCGGGCACACCCGGATCGGGCTCGCCCTCGGGCCGAAGCGGTTCGTGCCGGTGCAGCGCAAGATCGAGGGCTTCGTGCGGGCCGTGCAGGACCAGTTGGGCCTGGACGCCCCGGTGATCGAGACGGAGCTGATCCAGCACTCGCTGTACACACTGGAGGGCGGTCAGGCGGCCGCGACCGCGCTGATCGACCGGGACTGCACGGCCGTGGTGTGCGCCAGCGACATGATGGCGCTCGGTGCCATACGAGCCGCCCGGCAGCGGGGTCTGGACGTGCCCCGGGACGTGTCGGTGGTGGGCTTCGACGACTCCCCGCTGATCGCCTTCACCGACCCGCCGCTGACCACGGTCCGCAAGCCGGTACCGGCGATGGGCCAGGCCGCGGTGCGCACCTTGCTGGAGGAGATCGGCGGGACGCCCGCGCCGCACAGCGAGTTCGTGTTCATGCCGGAGCTGGTGGTGCGCGGTTCGACCGCTTCTGCGCCGCATGTCGTCCGTACGTCGTAGAAGGTGCGCGGCGGACCCGGCCTTGGGATGATCGGGCGAAGGACCCTTTTCTGGCAGACTTGATGCCTATGAGTGACTCGACCGTGACGCAGTCGGAAGGTCGCGAGGAGGTGGCCGTTCCTCGCACCGTCACGGGCGAGGACGGCAGGGGTCCGCTGCGGCGACCGCGCCGGCCCCGGCTCTGGTTCGAGGTCCTTCTGATCGCGGTGAGTTACTGGACCTACTCGCTGATCCGCAACGCCGTCCCGGAGCAGAGGGGCAAGGCGCTGCGCAACGCCGACTGGATCTTCCGGGTCGAGCACCAGCTGGGCGTCGCCGTCGAACAGTCCGTCAACCATGCCGCCAACTCGGTCACTTGGCTGATCATCGGCATGAACTACTACTACGCCACGTTGCACTTCATCGTCACGATCGGTGTGCTGGTGTGGCTGTACCGATGGCATCCGGGGCGTTACGCGGCGGCGCGGCTGGCGCTGTTCTCGACCACCGGTGTGGCCCTGCTCGGTTACTATCTGTTTCCGCTCGCGCCGCCTCGGTTGATGCGCGGAGGGGGCTTCGTGGACACCGTGATGGTGCACCACACATGGGGCTCGATGGCCTCCGGCGATCTGAAGCACATGTCGAACCAGTACGCGGCGATGCCGTCGATGCACATCGGCTGGTCGCTGTGGTGCGGGCTGACGATCTTCGCGCTGGCGTCCGTGCCCTGGGTGCGGACGCTGGGCCTGCTCTACCCGGCGGCCACCCTGCTGGTCATCGTTGCCACGGCGAACCATTTCTGGCTGGACGCCGTGGGCGGTGTGCTGTGCCTGTCCTTCGGCTTCACGGTGGTGCGGCTGTGGTATGGCGCGCTGCCGTACGCCCTGCCCAGGCTGCTCCCGGCCCGGCGCCCCGAGCCGGAGCGTGCGACGGCCCGGGCCTGAGCGCCGCGGCTCCGGCCGGGCGCGGGTGGTACGGCGGCGTGCCCGGCGCCGTAGCCCGGGTGGCGGCGCGCTGCCGTATGCGCCCGGGCCTGAGCGCCGCGGCTCCGGCCGGGCGTCACCCTCCGTTGCCGTAGAACAACTCCTCCACCACCGCGCGCGCCCGGCGGGCGGTACGGCGGTAGGCGTCCAGCATGTCGCCGGCGTGCCCGGCGCCGTAGCCCAGGTAGCGGCCCACGGCGGCCAGCTCGCGCGGCTCGGTGGGGAAGGTGTCCCCGGCCCGGCCGCGCACCAGCATGACCGCGTTGCGCACGCGCGTCGCCAGCACCCAGGCCTCGTCCAGGATCTCCGCCTCCTCGGCGGACAGCAGCCCGGCCTCGCGGGCGGCGGCCAGCGCCTGGCGGGTGCGGGTGGTGCGCAGACCGGGCTGCTCCCAGCCGTGCCGGAGCTGGTACAGCTGGACGGTCCACTCGACGTCGGACAGCCCGCCCGGGCCGAGCTTGGTGTGCAGTTTGGGGTCGGCGCCGCGCGGCAGGCGCTCCGACTCCATCCGGGCCTTCAGCCGGCGGATCTCGCGGACCGCGTCCTCCGGCAGCCCGCGCCGCGGGTAGCGCAGCGGGTCGATGAGCTCGGTGAAGCGCCGGCCCAGCTCGTCGTCCCCGGCGACCGGCTCCGCCCGCAGCAGCGCCTGGGACTCCCAGACCAGGGACCAGCGGCGGTAGTACGCCTCGTACGACTTCAGGGTGCGCACCAGCGGGCCCGACTTGCCCTCCGGGCGCAGGTCGGCGTCGATGAGCAGCGGCGGGTCGGAGCTGGGCAGCTGGAGCAGGCGGCGCATCTCGGCGACGACCTTGTTCGCGGCGGTGGCCGCCTCGTGCTCGTCCACACCGTCCTGCGGCTCGTGCACGAAGACGACGTCCGCGTCGGAGCCGTAGCCCAGCTCGTGGCCGCCGAAACGGCCCATCCCTATGATCGCGAACCGGGTGGGCAGCGTGTCGCCCCAGCCGTCCCGGACCACCGCGCGCAGGGTGCCGGCGAGGGTGGCGGCGGTGAGGTCGGAGACCGCCGCGCCGACCCGGTCCACCAGGGCGCCCTGGTCGGCCTCGGCGGGGTTGGTCTCGGTGCCGTAGGAGCCGACGATGTCGGCGGCGGCCGTACGGAACAGCTCCCGGCGGCGCACGCCGCGGGCCGCGGTGACGCCCTGCTCGGCGTTCTCCGCGCGGCCCACCGCGGCCAGGATCTCCTGCTCCAGGTGGGCGCGCCCGCGCGGGTCGAGGCCGCCGCCGTCCCCGTCGCCCAGCAGGGCCACCGCCTCGGGGGCGCGCATGAGCAGGTCGGGCGCCAGGCGGCCCGCCGACAGCACGCGGGCCAGGTTTTCCGCGGCCGCCCCTTCGTCCCGGAGCAGGCGCAGATACCAGGGGGTCTTGCCGAGCGCGTCGGAGACCTTACGGAAGTTCAGCAGACCCGCGTCCGGGTCCGCCGAGTCGGCGAACCAGCCGAGGAGGACGGGGAGCAGGGTGCGCTGGATCGCCGCCTTGCGGGTCACTCCGGAGGCCAGGGCCTCCAGGTGGCGCAGGGCGGCGGCGGGGTCGGCGTAGCCGAGGGCGACGAGGCGCTCGCGGGCCGCCTCGGGGCTCAGGCGGGCCTCGCCGGGGGCGAGCTGGGCGACCGCGTCGAGCAGCGGGCGGTAGAAGAGCTTCTCGTGGAGCCTGCGTACGACACCGGTGTGCCGCTTCCACTCCCGGATCAGCTCGGCCACCGGGTCGGTGCGCAGGCCGAGGGAGCGGCCGAGGCGCCGCTGGTCCTCCTCGGCGACCGGGACGAGGTGGGTGCGGCGCAGGCGGTAGAGCTGGATGCGGTGCTCCATCGAGCGCAGGAAGCGGTACGCCTCGTCCAGGCGGGCGGCGTCCTCGCGGCCGACATAGCCGCCGGCGGCCAGGGCCTGCAGGGCGTCCAGGGTGGTGCCGCTGCGGAGGGCCTGGTCGGTGCGGCCGTGCACCAACTGCAGGAGCTGGACGGCGAATTCGACGTCGCGCAGGCCGCCCGGGCCGAGCTTGAGCTCGCGCTCGATCTCGGACGCGGGGATGTTCTCCACCACGCGCCGGCGCATCTTCTGGACGTCCGGCACGAAGTTCTCGCGCTCGGCCGCCTTCCAGACGAGGGGTTCGAGGGCGTCTACGTAGGCTTGACCGAGTTCTGCGTCCCCCGCCACCGGGCGGGCCTTGAGGAGGGCCTGGAACTCCCAGGTCTTGGCCCAGCGTTGGTAGTAGACGAGGTGGGAGGACAGGGTGCGGACCAGGGGGCCGTTGCGGCCCTCCGGGCGGAGGTTGGCGTCCACCGGCCAGATGGAGCCCTCCACGGTGGTCTCCGAGCAGATCCGCATGAGGTGGGAGGCGAGGCGGGTGGCGGCGGTGAGCGCCTTGGCCTCGGTGGTCCCCTCGGCCGCTTCGGCCACGAAGATCACGTCCACGTCGGAGACGTAGTTCAGTTCGTGGCCGCCGCACTTGCCCATCGCGATCACCGCGAGGCGGCAGGCGGCGGCGTCCTCGGGGGCGTGCGTCTTCGCTATGGCGAGCGCGGTGCGGAGGGTTGCGGTGGCGAGGTCGGCGAGTTCGGCGGCCGTCTCGGCGACGTCCGTGGTGCCGCAGACGTCGCGGGCGGCGATGGAGAGCAGACAGCGGCGGTAGGCGACGCGGAGGGAGACGGGGTCGGTGGCCTCGGCCAGGCCGCGCTCGAACTCCTCGACGCCGGGGTGCAGGTCCCGGGGCTCGTAGGTGACCAGGGCGTGCCAGTCGCTGGGGTGGCGGGCCAGGTGGTCGGTGAGGGCGGCGGAGGCGCCGAGCACGCCGAGGAGGCGGTCGCGCAGCGGCTTGGCCGCGATGAGGGTGTCCAGCAGTTCGCGGTGGGCCGTTGGGCCGTCCTGGGCCTCCAGGAGGCGGACCAGGCCGTGCAGGGCGAGGTCCGGGTCGGCGGTGGCGCCCAGGGCTTCCAGGAGGACGGGGTCGTCGCGGACGGCGGCGAGTTCCGGGCCGTCCAGGAGGCGCTCCGCCGCGGAGGGGTCGGTGAAGCCGTGCCGGAGCAGGCGGGTGAAGGTACTGCTTCTGCGCCCCGGCGTCATCTCCGTGCCTCCCCTTGGGTGCGGCTGCATGCGTGTGCGTGCGTCTCGGACCGGAATCGTCCTGGCCAGAGCCTAACCGGAGGGGGGCGGGGGGGCTTCGCCGAGCGGGGGGCTCCTGCGGGGCGGGGTCGGATGCGGGGCCTGCGGGGCGGGGGTGGGGGTCGGGTGCGGGGGCTGTGCCGGTGTGGGGCGTTGAGGGCGGGTTCGGGTGCGGGGGCTGTGCCGGTGTGGGGCCTTGAGGGCGGGTTCGGGTGCGGGGGCTGTGCCGGTGTGGGGCCTTGAGGGCGGGTTCGGGTGCGGGGGCTGTGCCGGTGCGTGCGCCCTGCGGGGTTGACTCGGGTGCGTGAGGCGCTGCCGTGCGTACGCCCTGCGGGGCCGGTTCGGGTGCGGGGAGCTGTGCCGGTGCCTGCGCCCTGCGGGACCGGTTCGGGTGCGGGAGGGGGCTGTGCCGGTGCGTGGACGATGGGGGCGGAGCGGGGCGCGGGTACCTGGGTCCTGTGGGTGGATTCGGGGTGCGTGGTGCCGTGCGGGTGCGGGCCCTACGGGGTCCGATGCGTGATGCCCTGCCGGTGCGTGGGCCCTGCGGGGTCGGTCCGGGGGCGTGGTGTCGCGTGGGTGCGGGGCCCTGCGGGGGTCCGAGTGCGTGGTGCTCTGCCGGTCCGTGGGCCCTGCGGGGCCGGCTCGGGTGGCGTGGCGCTCTGCCGGTGCCTGCGCCCTGCGGGGCCGGTGTGCGGGAGGGGCTGTGCCGGTGCGTTGACGATGCGGAGCGGGGCGCGGGTATGTGGTGGGTCCTGTGGGTGGATTCCGGGTGCGTGGTGTCGTACGAGTGCGGGCCCTGCGCCCTGCGGGATCGGTCCGGGTGCGTGGTGCTGTGCGGGTGTGTGGTCACTGCCTGCGGCGGCCAGTGCGGGTGCGTCGTGGCTGGGGTCGCGCCTGGCGTTGTCCGTGAGTCGGTGCCGCGCCGGGTGGTGTCCGTCCTCGGGCCGGCGGGCTGTTTGTTGGGTGTTGCAAGGCGTTTTCGCCGGCCGCTGCGGGCGGACACCACCCGAAACGTCCCCTTCCCGCCGTGCGCGGCCGCGGCCCCGCGCATGGGGAGCCGGAGTAGTTCATCTGGTTTTCACCGTCCCGGTTGGGTGCCGTACGGCGGGGGAGTATTGACGTGAGCATGCTCTGTCCGCACCGCCAACCCCGTCCCACCCCCACACCGGAGGTTGATGTGTCCGGCAGTTCCGTGTACCGCCGTGCCCGTACCGTCGTGGCATCCACAGCGGCCCTCGCCGCCACCGCGTTCGGGCTGTGGACCGGGATCGGCGCAGAGTCCGCGCACGCCGCGGGCGCCGTGCCGAGCCCGGACCACGTGGTCGTCGTGGTCTTCGAGAACCACGCGTACAGCCAGGTCATCGGCTCCTCCCGCGCCCCGTACATCAACTCGCTGAAGTCGGGAGGTGCCAACCTGACGCAGTCATACGCCGAGACCCACCCGAGCCAGCCGAACTACTACGCGATGTTCTCCGGCGACACCCAGGGCATCACGGACGACAGTTGTGTCACGCCCGGATTCTCCTCGGAGCCCAACCTGGCGTCCGAGGTGATCGACGCCGGCCGTACCTGGGCCAGCTACAACGAGGATCTGCCCAGCCAGGGTGACACCACGTGCGGCAGCGGCGACTACGCCCAGAAGCACAACCCGTGGTTCGGGTTCAGCAACGTGCCGACGGACAGCGCCATGACGTTCGACCAGTTCCCGACGGACTTCTCGACGCTGCCCCAGATGTCGTACGTGGTCCCCAACCTGTGCAGCGACATGCACGACTGCTCGGTGTCCACCGGTGACACCTGGCTGAAGAACAACCTGGGTGCCTACGCGACCTGGGCCAAGACCCACAACAGCCTGCTCGTCGTCACGTTCGACGAGGACAACCGGCTGAGCGGCAACCGGATTCCGACCGTGCTGTACGGGCAGCCGGTGACGGCCGGGTCGTCCAGCTCGACCACGTACAACCACTACGACCTGCTGCGCACCCTGGAGGACACCCAGGGGCTGACCTCGCACGCGGGCAACGCGGCCTCCGCCAAGGACATCACCGGCATCTGGGCGTCCTGACGTGTACGTAGTGGACAGCCGCGCGAGTACGCCGGCGTCCGCGGACGGTGCCGTCCGGCCACTGGCCGGGCGGCGTCGTGCCGCGATCGCCCCGACCGTGCTCGCGCTCGGAACGGTCAGTCTGGTGACGGACGTGTCGTCCGAGATGGTCACGGCCGTACTGCCGTTGTACCTGGTCAGCGGGCTCGGTCTGTCGCCGCTGGGGTTCGGGCTGCTCGACGGCGTCTACAACGGGTTCTCGGCGGTCGTACGGCTGGTGGGCGGGCACCTCGCCGATCGCGGCGGCGGGCGGCACAAGTGGGTCGCCGGGTTGGGGTACGCGGTCTCGGCCGTGTGCAAGCCGCTGCTGCTGGTTGCCCATTCTCTGACTCCGATCGGACTGGTCCTCGCCGCCGACCGCACGGGGAAGGGGCTGCGGACGGCGCCCCGGGACGCCCTCATCTCGCTGTCCAGTACGGCGGAGACCCGGGGGCGCGCCTTCGGGGTGCACCGGGCCATGGACACGGCCGGTGCACTGCTCGGACCGCTGGTGGCCTTCCTGATCCTGCGGGCGACGGTCGACGGATACGACGCGGTGTTCACCGTCAGCTTCTGCATCGCGGTGCTGGGCGTGCTGGTCCTGGTGCTGTTCGTGCCGGGCGGGCGCGGTGGCGCGGTCGCGGACGAGCGGCCCACCCTGCGGGGTGCGGTGGGGCTGTTGCGGCGGCGGGGGCTGCGGCGGATCGCGGTGTGCGCGCTTCTGCTGGGGCTGGCCACGGTCAGTGACTCGTTCGTGTATCTGCTGCTCCAGCGCCGTCTCGGCGTCCCAGACCGGTGGTTCGCGCTGCTGCCGCTCGGTACGGCCGCCTCCTTCCTGCTGCTGGCGGTGCCGCTCGGACGGCTCGCGGACCGGGTGGGCCGGTGGGCGGTCTTCTTGGGCGGGCACGGTGCTCTGCTGGTCGCGTACGCGCTGCTGCTCACCGCGTGGCACGGCTCGGCCCTGCCGTACGTCGTCCTCGCCCTGCACGGCGCCTTCTACGCGGCCACCGACGGGGTGCTGATGGCGGCGGCCTCGGACGGGGTGCCGGAGGCGCTGCGCTCGTCGGGGCTGGCCCTGGTGCAGACGGGGCAGGCCGCGGCCCGGTTCGCCTGCAGTCTGCTGTTCGGCGCGGCCTGGACGGTGTGGGGCGACCGGGCGGCGCTGGCGGGCGCGGCGGTGGCGCTGGCCGCGTGTGCCGCCTTCTCCCTCACCCTGCGCCCGAAGGGGACGGTGCCCGCATGACCGTACGCAACCGCGTCCTGATCCTGGTCGGCGCCGTCGCCGTGCTCGTGGCGGTGGGACTGGCGTCCGTGCTGCACGCCTCGGCCCGCGCCGACCGCCGTGACCAGGCGCAGGCGGGCGGTCCGCGGGTCATGGCGGGGGCGGTGACGCTGACCGGGCACGGGCGGATGGTGTTCCGGAACATGGCGTGGGGGCCGCACCGGGACGAACTCGTCAGTGTTCCGGCCGGCGATCCGTCGGGGGCGCGGACGGCGTCCGGGGTCAAGTGCCTGCGTTTCCATGCCGCTTCGGGCACCGGTGTCTGCCTGCAGGCCGTGCACGGCCCGGTCTCGGACACCTACCGGGCACTGATCCTGGACGCCCGCCTGCGCACCGTCCACCGGTACGACGTCCCGGGCATCCCGTCCCGCGCCCGCGTCTCCCCCACCGGCCGCTTCGCCGCCTGGACGGCGTTCGTGGGCGGCGACTCCTACGCCGGTACGCACTTCTCCACGCGTGCGGCGATCGTGGACACGAGGAGCGGTGAGCTGATCCCGTCCCTGGAGGCCTTCCGCATCGTCAGTGACGGGCACGTCTACCACGCGGCGGACGCCAACTTCTGGGGCGTGACGTTCGCGGCGGACGACCGCACGTTCTACGCGACGCTGGCGACGAAGGGACGCACTTATCTGATCCGGGGCGACCTGCGCGCCCGTACGGTCACGACCCTGCACGCGAACGTCGAGTGCCCGTCCCTGTCACCCGACGGCACCCGGATCGCCTACAAGAAGCGGGTCGAGGGCCTGCCGAAGGACGCCCCTTGGCATCTGTACGTCCTGGACCTGCGGACCATGCGGGAGACCCCGCTGGCCGAGCGGCGGAGTGTGGACGACCAGGTGGTGTGGAAGGACGGCCGTACGGTTGTGTACGCGCTGCCGGGTGACTACGGCGCCGATCTGTACCAGGTGCCCGCGGACGGGTCGGGGGTGGCTCGGCGGATCAGTACGGCTGCCGTGTCGCCCGCGTACGTCCCCTGACGCCCGGACGAGCCGGCGCGGCGCCCCCGGTCATCGGTCGCCCACGTCCGCCTTCGCCGGTACACACCGCCAGGCGAGGGCCGCGGCGGTCAGGTAGGCGAGGGCGCCGACGGCCATGCTGATGCGCACTCCGGCGCCGGCCGCCAGCAGGCTGCCGCCGAGGGCCACGCCGGTGGCGCTGCCGATCTGACGGGTGGTGTTGAACAGGGCGGAGGCGGCCCCCGCGTATGCCGGCGGTGCGGCGCCCATCACGGTGGCGGTCGAGCCGGTGAGGGCGAAGGACGTGCCGAACCCGGTGGCCATCATCGGGGCCACCAGCAGGGCGTAGGCCGGACGGGGTCCCGCCGCCGCCCACCCGGCCAGCCCCAGGGCGCCCAGGAGCATCCCGGAGACCACCAGGGGGCGATCGCCGGTGCCGCGGCTCAGCCGTCCGGACAGGACGGAGGCGAACATGGTCATCGCCACCGCCGGGAACAGCGCCAGACCGGTCTCCAGGGCGCTGAGGCCGCGCCGGCGCTGGAAGTCCAGGCTGGCGGTGAACACCATGCCGTAGAAGGCGAAGTTGAACAGCAGGCCGACGACGGCGGCACCGCCCATCGGGCGCGATCGCAGCAGACACAGCGGAAGGGCGGGAGACCGGGCGAGCCACTCACGCAGGGCGAACGCCGCGACGGCCAGCACGGCCAGGCCCAGCCCGGCGAGTACGGCGGGATCGGACCAGCCGCGCCGTCCGGCCTCGTTCAGCGCGGCGGTCAGCAGGGCCACCGCCGCGACCACGGTGCACTGTGCCGGCCAGTCCAGGGCCCGGGCGGCGTTGCGCGGCGAGGGCGCGACGTACCGCAGTGTCAGCAGCAGGCAGGCCGCGCCGACGGGCAGATTGATGAGGAAGACCCACCGCCAGCCCACCGTGGACACCAGCAGCCCGCCGAGCAGCGGTCCGGCGGAGGCCGCGATGCCCGCCATCGACCCCCACAGCCCGAAGGCGCGCGAGCGCGCCGCCGGCGCCGGATAGGCCTGCTGGAGCAGGGCGAGGGAGCCGGGCACAATCAGCGCGGCGCCGCCCCCTTCCGCCAGGCGTGCAGCCACGAGGACGGCGGCGCTCGGCGCGAGCGCGCAGGCGGCCGAGGACACCGTGAACAGCGCGACACCGCAGCAGAAGACGCGCCGGTTGCCCAGCCGGTCGCCCAGCGCGCCGCCGGTCATCAGGAGCCCGGCGAAGACCAGGGTGTACCCGTCCGTGATCCACTGGATACCGGTGAGCGAGGCCGACAGCTCCCGGCCCACCACCGGCACGGCCACGTTGATGATCGTGACGTCCAGGATGACCATGAAGTACCCGGCGCACACGGCCAGCAGCGGCGCCGGGGACCGCCGGGCGACCGCCGAGGCCGGTCCGGTGCGCCCGGGCGCACCGCCGCCCGCCGGCTCCGCGAAGGGCACGTCGCCGACTCCGTCCTGTCCGCGGAAATCCCTGAGCAGTGAGCATGCTAGGGCGCTCGGAGCGGCGAATCGACGATCTCCGGCCCTCCCACGGCCCGGGTGTCGGCGTGCTTCCCTCTGACCTGCCGCTACAGCACCGGCAGGTTCTTCCGCAGCTCGAAGGCCGTGACCTCGGACCGGTACTCCTCCCACTCCTGGCGCTTGTTGCGCAGGAAGAAGTCGAAGACGTGTTCGCCGAGGGTTTCGGCGACCAGGTCGCTGCGTTCCATGAGGGTCAGGGACTCGCCGAGGTTCTGCGGGAGGGGCTCGATGCCCATCGCGCGGCGCTCGGCGTCGGAGAGGGCCCAGACGTCGTCCTCGGCGCCCGGCGGAAGCTCGTAGCCCTCCTCGATGCCCTTCAGGCCCGCGGCCAGGAGCACGGCGTAGGCCAGGTAGGGGTTGGCGCCCGAGTCCAGGGAGCGGACCTCGACGCGGGCCGAGCCGGTCTTGCCGGGCTTGTACATGGGGACGCGGACCAGGGCGCTGCGGTTGTTGTGGCCCCAGCAGATGTACGACGGGGCCTCGCCGCCGGCGCCGGCCGTGCGCTCGGAGCCGCCCCAGATGCGCTTGTAGGAGTTCACCCACTGGTTGGTGACCGCGGAGATCTCCGCCGCGTGCTTGAGCAGGCCCGCGATGAAGGAGCGGCCGACCTTGGAGAGCTGGTACTCGGCGCCGGACTCGTAGAACGCGTTGCGGTCGCCCTCGAAGAGGGACAGGTGGGTGTGCATGCCGGAGCCCGGGTGCTCGGAGAAGGGCTTCGGCATGAACGTCGCCTGCACCCCCTGCTCCAGCGCCACCTGCTTCATGACCAGGCGGAACGTCATGATGTTGTCCGCCGTGGAGAGCGCGTCGGCGTAGCGCAGGTCGATCTCCTGCTGGCCCGGCGCGCCCTCGTGGTGGGAGAACTCCACCGAGATGCCCATCGACTCCAGCATGGTGATCGCCTGGCGGCGGAAGTCCATGCCGACGTTGGTGGGCGTGTGGTCGAAGTAGCCCGAGTTGTCGGCCGGGGTGGGGCGGGAGCCGTCCAGCGGGCGGTCCTTCAGCAGGAAGAACTCGATCTCGGGGTGGGTGTAGAAGGTGAAGCCCAGGTCGGAGGTGCGGGCCAGGGCGCGCTTGAGCACGTAGCGGGGGTCCGCGAAGGACGGGGAGCCGTCCGGCATGAGGATGTCGCAGAACATCCGGGCGGTGCCGGGGGTCTCCGCGCGCCACGGCAGGACCTGGAAGGTGGAGGGGTCCGGCTTGGCGATCATGTCGGACTCGTAGACGCGGGCGAAGCCCTCGATGGCCGAGCCGTCGAAGCCGATGCCCTCGTCGAAGGCCTGCTCCAGCTCGGCGGGGGCCACGGCGACGGACTTGAGGAAGCCCAGCACGTCCGTGAACCACAGGCGTACGAACCGGATGTCGCGCTCCTCCAACGTACGGAGCACGAACTCCTGCTGCTTGTCCATCTTCCGCTACCCCATCCTTGCTGGTCAGGCCGCCTGTCCCCCGTCCTGCGGGAGGCGGTCGGGCACCTGAGCATCCCACCACAACACCATTTCATGCGCGTTGCGGACCTTGATCGCGGATACGTCTTCGGCCTGAACGCCTCTCGTACGGCAGATGTACTGCCATGTCGCCCATCTTGCCTGCTCGGACCGGTATGCGTAATGGCCGATCCGCTTCGGACGTGAGGGAAAGCACGTCTCGATAATTTGCATCTCAGATACAACTTTTCATAGCGTTTCGATCAGCCGGGATGTGAAGAGATCCGACCAGATCCGAGGAGATCCGATGCTGACCGAACAGTCCGCAGCCACCGTCCGTGCCACGCTTCCCGCCGTCGGCGCGGCCATCGGCGAGATCACCGAGCGCTTTTACGCCCGCCTCTTCGCCGCCCACCCCGAACTGCTGCGTGACCTGTTCAACCGAGGCAACCAGGCCTCCGGCGCCCAGAAGCAGGCCCTCGCCGGATCCATCGCCGCCTTCGCCACGCACCTGGTCAACCACCCGGACCAGCGGCCGGACGCGATGCTCAGCCGCATCGCGCACAAGCACGCCTCCCTGGGCGTGGCCCCCGAGCACTACCCGATCGTGCACGAGCACCTCTTCGCCGCCATCGCCGAGGTCCTCGGCGAGGCCGTCACGCCCGAGGTCGCCGCCGCCTGGACCGAGGTCTACTGGCTGATGGCCAACGCGCTCATCGCCATCGAGAAGCGGCTGTACGAGGAGAGCGGCAGCACCGAGCGCCGGCCCTGGGAGGTCGTGGAGCGCGTCGAGGAGACGGCGGACGTCGTCACCTTCCGGCTGCGCCCGGCCGACGGCGGCCCGGTGCGCGACTTCCGCGCCGGCCAGTACGTCTCCGTCCAGGTCGAGCTGCCCGACGGCGCCCGGCAGATACGGCAGTACAGCCTCTCCGGCGCGCCCGGCGAGTCGCTCCGCCAGTTCAGCGTCAAGCGGGTGACCGGCGACGACGCCCCCGACGGCGAGGTCTCGAACCACCTCCACGCGCGCGTGCGCGCCGGTGACGTCCTGGACCTGTCCGAGCCGTACGGCGACCTCGTCCTGGACGCCGGTGCCGACACCCCCATGCTGCTCGCCTCCGCCGGCATCGGCGTGACCCCCATGATCGCGATGCTGGCCGACCTCGCGGCGGGCGGCCACGGCGGCCCGGTCACCGTCGTCCACGGCGACCGCTCCCCCGCCGACCACCCCCTGCGCACCGACCACGAGACGTACGCCGGGAAGCTCGCGGACGCGTCCGTGCACTTCTTCTACGAGCGGAACGCCGAGCCGGGCACCCGCGCCGGCCTGGTCGACCTCGCCGACATCGCCGTACCGGCCGGCACGCGCGCGTACCTGTGCGGCCCGCTGCCCTTCATGCGCGCGGTGCGCACCCAGCTGATCGAGAAGGGCGTGGCCCCGGCCGACATCCACTACGAGGTGTTCGGCCCGGACCTGTGGCTGGCCCAGGGCTGAGCAGCGGCACGCCTGCGGCCCTACGGCCTCCGGATCACCGGGGCGGGGGCGCGGGCGCGAGACCAGGGCCCGAGAGGTGCCCATGCCCGAGGTGGGGCGACGCAGTGACCGGCGTCGCCCCACCAGCACGAACCGGCCCTCGAACCAGCGGTCGAGGTGGGCCAGGCAGGCAGACGACAGGTTCCGCGCGTTCATAGCCGACCCGGACTCCGTCGTCGTCCTGCTCGATCGCGTTGACCGAGCCGGCGAGGACACGGCGGACCACATCCGCCGTACGCGCGTGCGGGATGCGGGTCAACTCGCGCTTCGGCACTTCCAGTTCACCGGCGATATCCCCAGGCCTTCCAGCGCGTCGACTTTCGGCCACCGGCGTCAACCGCCCCGCGGCCCCCGGGAGATGCCCAGCAGCAGCGGGCCCGTCGGGTCGGTGACGAGTTCGTCGATCGTGACCGGGTCCAGCGCCGCGTAGAACGCCTCCTGGGCCCTGCGCAGCGCACCGCGCAGGCGGCAGGCGGAGTTCAGCGGGCACGGGGCCGTACCCGCCGTACCCTCGCAGTCGACCACGTCGCCCTCACCCTCGAAGGTGCGCACCACCGCGCCGACCGAGGCGGAACGGCCCTTGGCGGTGAGGGCGAGGCCACCGCCCCGGCCGCGCCGGGCGTCGACGAGGCCCAGGTGCTGGAGTTCGGCGACGACCTTCGCGGCGTGCGTGTAGGGCACGTCCATGTCCGCCGCGACCTGGCGGGTGGTGGGCGTGGCCTCGGCGGCCACGGCCAGTCGCATCAGGACGCGCAGGGCCAGGTCGGTGGAGCGCAGAAGCCGCATATCACAAGCCTAGGTAATGCGCATCCACGGTTCAAATTATTGCTCGGCCGCCTCCTTTGCCGCGCCCTGCCTTCGGAAGTCGCCCCCTTCCCCACTACGATCAGCGGGCCCCACCCTTCCCGTTGCCGGCCCTTTCCCCCAAAGGACACCTCATGGGTTCCGCCAAGAACAGCAGCGCGGCGCGCAAGGCGCGCATCGAGGAGATGCGCCGTGCCGAGCGTGCGCGCGAGCGCCGCAACCGCGTGCTGACCATCGCCGCGAGCGTGGTGGTCGTCGCCGGCCTCGTGGTCGGCGGTGTCGTCCTCGTGAACTCCCAGTCCGGGAAGAAGAAGGACACGGCGAGCGACTCCAAGGCCGCCGGGAGTTCCGGTGACTCCGGGCAGTGGACCACGGACAAGGACGGCGTGCAGGTCT
Source organism: Streptomyces sp. NPDC007856 (assembly GCF_042868225.1). NCBI lineage: Bacteria > Bacillati > Actinomycetota > Actinomycetes > Kitasatosporales > Streptomycetaceae > Streptomyces > Streptomyces sp. NPDC007856. Next base: position 403,538 of record NZ_JBIAEC010000002.1, read on the forward strand.
GGTCCGGCAAGCTGGCGCGGACGCACGTGCAGACCAAGGTGTCGTACCCGATGCACCCCCCGGTCGGCGGCAACCACAACCCGGTCTGGGCGACCTGTGACGGCACCGTCTACACCAAGCCGCTGCAGGACGAGAACGCCGTGCACTCGCTGGAGCACGGCGCGGTCTGGGTGACGTACACCAGCAAGGCGAGCAAGGCCGACGTCGACGCGCTGGCGGCGAAGGTGAAGAAGACGCCGTACTCGCTGATGAGCCCGTACGAGGACCAGGCGGCGCCGCTGATCCTGTCGGCCTGGGGCCACCAGGTGACCGTCAAGAGCGCCGGCGACCCCGAGGTGGACAAGTTCTTCGCCACCTACGTCCAGGGCAAGCAGACCCCCGAGCCGGGCGCCGCCTGCACCAGCGGGGCGATGTAGTGAAGCGCCGGCACGTGGGCTGGATCGCCGGGGCCGCGGCGGCGGCGCTCGTGGCGGCCGGCGCGATCACCTACGCGGTCGCCGAGGACACGAGCGGCGGTTCGGCCGTGCGGACGCCGACCGCCGAATCGGCGGACGCCGGTTTCGCCCGGGACATGGCGGTCCACCACCAGCAGGCCGTCGAGATGTCGTACATCGTCCGGGACCGCACGAAGAACACGGAAGTGCGGCGGCTCGCCTACGACATCGCGCAGACACAGGCCAACCAGCGCGGCATGCTGCTCGGCTGGCTGGACCTGTGGGAGCTGCCGAAGGTGTCGCCGAAACCGCCCATGGCCTGGATGGGCATGGGCGACATGCCCGAGCGCGGGGACGGCTCGCTGATGCCGGGCATGGCGACGAACACGGAGCTGAGGAAGCTCCAGTCGCTGAACGGCGAGCAGGCCGAGATCCTCTACCTCCAGCTGATGACGGACCACCACAAGGGCGGGATCCACATGGCCGAGGGCTGTGTCGCCAAGTGCACCGTCGGCGTGGAGAAGCGGCTCGCGCAGGGCATGGTCGACGCGCAGCAGTCCGAGCTCCAGGTGATGGCCCAGATGCTCAAGGAGCGGGGCGCCAAACCGCGTTCGTGAACGGAGCCGAACCGCGCTCGTGAACAGCGGGCAAGCCGTTTCGTAATCCGCCCGTAAGGATAAAAGCCACAAATCGCCCTACCTGACGGTTACTTGAGCTTCTCTTGACCATTCCGTTCCCCTGGCATGAACGGTTCATCGAAAGAGTGACCCCCATCGTGTGATCCATACGGCTGGCCGAACCGCCGCGGGCCGGCACGCGGATGCATGACGTATCGACCACTACATGCATGCGAACCGCATCGCAGGGGGTTCTATGAGATCCAACCGCGCCAAGCTGCGCGCCATGAGCATGGCAGCGACACTGCCCATGGTCGCAGGCGCGCTGGCGCTGGGCATACCCGCGGCACACGCTGCGGACAGCCCCGCTCGTGAGGCACTGAAGGGCACCAAGCCGCTGTGGGCCACGGCCAAGGCGGACAAGGGCGCGACCTCGAACAGCGCCCAGGTGAACGCCCGGGTCTACCTGGCCGGCAAGAACGCGGCGGGCCTCGCCGGCTACGCCAAGGCCGTGTCCGACCCCAGCTCGCCGCTCTACGGCAAGTACCTGAGCGCCAAGAAGGCGCAGGCCGCCTTCGGGGCCACCAAGGCCCAGGTGGCCGCCGTCAAGTCCTGGCTGACGTCGGCCGGCCTGAAGGTCACCGAGGTCACCCAGCACTACGTCGCCGTCTCCGGTGACGTGGCCGCCGCCGAGAAGGCGTTCGGCACCCAGCTGCACAACTACACCAAGGGCTCGGCGACTTACCGCGCCCCGGCGCAGACGGCAACCGTGCCGGAGGGCCTCAAGGGCACCGTCCTGACCGTCACCGGCCTGGACAATGCCCCACACAAGGCCAACCACGACGACCAGCTCCCGCCGCCGGACGCCGTGTTCAAGAACTCCGGGCCGTTCTCCTCGTACTTCGGCTCGAACATCGCGACGACCCTCCCGGACGCGTACGGCGGCAAGATCCCGTACGCGATCAAGGGCTACACCGGCAAGCAGCTGCGCGCCGCCTACGGCGCGGGCGACTACACCGGCAAGGGCGTCCGCGTCGCGATCACGGACGCCTACGCGTCCCCGACGATCGCCTACGACGCGGGCACGTACGCGGTCAAGCACGGTGACGCGGCCTGGAAGACCAGCCAGCTGCACCAGGCGCTGCCGAAGAACTACACCAAGACCAAGGAGTGCGGCGCGGCCGGCTGGTACGGCGAGGAGACCCTCGACGTCGAGGCCGTGCACGCGGTGGCTCCGGACGCCGACGTCACGTACGTCGGTGCGGCCTCCTGCTACGACGACGACCTGCTGGACTCGCTCAGCAAGGTCGTGGACAACCACCTGGCCGACATCGTCTCCAACTCCTGGGGCGACATCGAGGCCAACCAGACCCCGGACCTCGCGGCCGCCTACGACCAGGTCTTCCAGCTGGGCGCGGTGCAGGGCATCGGCTTCTACTTCTCCTCCGGTGACAACGGCGACGAGGTCGCCCACACCGGCACGAAGCAGGTCGACACCCCCGCCAACTCCGCCTGGGTGACGGCGGTCGGCGGTACGTCCCTGGCCGTGGGCAAGGGTGACACGTACGAGTGGGAGACCGGCTGGGGCACCGAGAAGGCGACCCTGTCGGCCGACGGCAAGAGCTGGACCAACTTCCCCGGCGCCTTCACCTCGGGCGCGGGCGGCGGCACCAGCAAGACGGTCGCCGAGCCGTACTACCAGAAGGGCGTCGTCCCGGACTCGCTCGCCAAGGCCAACAGCGCCGACGGCAACCGCGTCGTCCCGGACATCGCGGCCATCGCCGACCCGAACACCGGCTTCCTGGTCGGCCAGACCCAGACCTTCCCGGACGGATCGCAGCAGTACAACGAGTACCGCATCGGCGGCACCTCGCTCGCCGCTCCGGTCATCGCGGCGGTCCAGGCTCTGGCCCAGGAGGCGCGCGGCGGCAAGGCGATCGGCTTCGCCAACCCGACGATCTACGCCAAGTACGACAAGGGCGTCTTCCACGACGTCACGGACAACCCGACCGGCTCCGGCCTGGCGGTCGCCCGCGTGGACTTCGCCAACGGCTTCGACGCGTCGGGCGGCCTGCTCTACTCGGCCCGCAGCCTCGGCAAGGACAGCTCCCTGTCGGCGGTCAAGGGCTACGACGACGTGACGGGCGTCGGCTCGCCGGCGAACGGGTACGTGCAGTCGTACAAGAGGCACTGACACAGCGCTGACGCTCCGCTGAGGGGCGGGGGGCGTGGGGTCCTGAGGACCTCACGCCCCCTTTGCGTTACGTGGACTTCAGGGCGGTGATGAAGGGGGCCCAGGCGGTGGGGGGAAGGAAGAGGACCGGGCCGCTGGGGGTCTTGGAGTCGCGGACGGGGACTAGGCCAGGAATGTTGTCGGCTACTTCGACACAGGTGCCGCCGTCACCGTTGCTGTGGCTCGACTTTCGCCAGAGGGCGGCACCGGGGAAGTCGCTCGCGATCTCGACGCAATCCCCGCCGTCACCATTGCTGTAGCTGCTCTTGAACCAGAGAGCGTCACTCAAGTCGATCCGGTTGCTTGCCATTTCGGTAATCCTCTGCCGCTGCCTTGATCATGGCGAGGGACGTGTCTGGTGACAGCGCGACGGCCCTGAGCCGATCGTATGCCTTGCGGTACTGCTTCACGAGGGCCGGATCGTCGATGGTGTCCCCGCTGTACGACGCCTCGACGTAGAGCAGCGGCGGCGCGTCCGGAAACGTCATGACCTTGATGGAGGCGGCCATCAGGGGATACGCACCGCACGTCCGCAGGACGATTTGCGGTGTGATCCGGCGCCGCTCGGCCAATTCCACGACCCGGTCCAACTGCTCGGCCGTCTCCAGCGATGGAAGGACCGGGTCCGTGATCAGCGACTCGTGCAGGATCGCCCAGTACTCCGGGGTGGAGTGGTCCTCCTCGAAGAGGCGGGCACGAGCGAGCCAGGCGGTCACCTTCTCCTCGACCCACTCGTCGGAGGTCGCCGGGTGGGCCGACCGGACCAGCGCTCGTGCATACGGCGCCGTCTGGAGCAGCCCAGGAAAGGTGATGGGGCACCATTCCTCAATGGATTCCGCGTACTTCTCGGCCTCCAGGACCTTCTCGAAGTACGCGGCATGGGGCCCTCGCCGCGCCTTCCGCACATCCTCGCAATGCCGCTCGAAGAAGCCGTCGGTCTTCAGGACCCGGTCCGCATGCCGGGCCAGGTCGAGCGGCATCCTCCGCTCGCCGCGCTCGATGTCGCTGAGGTAGGTCTTGCCGTAGAAGCTGCCTTCGAGGAACGCCTCCAGCGACAGGCCCGCCGCCTCCCTCTTCCAGCGCAACTCCGCGCCGTAGAAGGTCGGGACGCTCATCGAGCCGTCGATGTCCTTGCGCCGTGCCATCGCTCACCTTTCGCTGCGCCGGTCGCGAACGCGAAACCACTTTTACGGTAGCCAGCAGAGGGACAGTCTGTGAGGAGTTCGTCACACACCGCACAGAAGGGCGCAGGAGTCCATGCCCGACCACCGCTCCCCCACCGCCTACGACGTCACCCTCTGCGTGGAGGAACTCCGCTCGGCCCTAGCCCTGCACGGCATCACGCTCCCGTCCCTCCGCGTGGATCTGCCGAGTTTCGCGAGTACGTACACGCCCCCCGCCGGACTCGTCACGCTCGGAAACTGCAACACGGCCACGGCGCGGGCGCTGGCCGCCGCGCTCAGGAAGACGGCGGGCCGGTGAGGACGGTGCTCGAACTCCGCCTGCTCGCCACGCCGAAGGCCGCGCCGGAGCTGCGGCACCGACTCCGTGAGCACAGCTACGACATCCGGCTGTGCGCGACGGAGTTGCTGACGAACGTCATCGACCACCTGGGCGAGGGCACACCGGTGACCGTACGCGTCATCGGTACGGCGGCGGATCACGGCCGTACCCGCATCGAGGTGACCGACCCCGCGCCGGGTGCCCTGCCTGTCCTGCTGTCCGCCACGGAGGCGGAGGAGTCAGGGCGGGGGTTGGCTCTTCTCGACGCGCTCGCCGAGCGGTGGGGCGTGGAGCAGTGGGCGGACAGGAAGACGGTCTGGTGCGAGCTATGAAGTTGCCGTGGGGCCGCCCGCTTCTTGGCCAGTGTCGTGCTTCCGCGAGGTGCGTCAAGGGCGCTACGCGTCGGCTTCGCCGATGACCCTCCGGGCCACCCTTGACTGACCTCACGGAAGCCCGACAATCACCGAGAAGCGAGCGGCCCAACGGCAACTGGCAAGCCTGGCCCGGCGGCAGCCGACCCGTCGCTCGCCTCCCGGCCGACCGAGTCGGGTGGGCGGGTGGGCAAACGAGGTCAGTGGTGCAACACCCCCGACTCCTCCGGCAAGTGGGCGGCAACCACCCTCTCCCGCCCCACCGACGGAGTCCCGCGGCGGCGGTCCACCGCGTACGCCACGCCGGCCACGCCCAGCCCCAGCACCGCCAGCATCGCGCCGGCCAGCGCCGGGGACGTCGTACCGAAGCCCGCCGCGAGCGCCAGGCCGCCGATCCAGGCACCGCCGGCGTTGGCCAGGTTGAAGGCCGCCTGGTTGGCGGAGGATGCCAGGGACGGGGCCGCCGAAGCCTTCTCCATCACCATCAGCTGAAGCGGCGAACCCGTGATGAACGCCGCCATACCCAGCAGCGTCACCACCAGCGCCGCGCTCCACTCCGCCCGCATCAGCACCGGGAACAGCAGCAGCACGACCCCCAGTGACACCAGCCCGCCGAACAGCGTCCCCCGCAGCGAGTGGTCCGCCAGGCGGCCGCCCAGCAGGTTGCCCGCCGTGGCGCCCACCCCGAACAGGGCCAGGAGCAGCGTCACGCTGCCCTCCGCGAACCCGGCCGACTCCGTCAGCATCGGGGTCACGTAGCTGTACGCCGCGAAGAGCGCGCCGAAGCCCGCCACCGTCGTACCCAGTGCCAGCCAGACCGGCACGGACCTGAGCGCGGCCAACTCGCCGCGCAGGCCCGTCGACGAGGCGGCCTGCCCCCGGTCATGCGGGATCAGCAGCGCCAGCGACGCGATCGCCGCCAGGCCGATCGCGCTCACGCCCAGGAAGGTGGCCCGCCAGCCCAGGTGCTGGCCCATCAGCGTGGCCACCGGCACGCCCGCGATGTTGGCGACGGTCAGGCCGAGGAACATCAGGGAGACCGAGCGGGCCTTGCGCTCCGGCGGGACCATGGTCGTGGCGACGACCGCTCCTACGCCGAAGAAGGCACCGTGCGGCAGGCCACTGAGGAAGCGGGCGGCCAGCAGCGAGTCGTTGCCGGGGGCGCACGCCGAGAGCGCGTTGCCCGCGACGAACAGCGCCATCAGGGCGATCAGCACCGTGCGGCGGGACATGCGGGCCGTGAGCGCGGCCAGCAGCGGGGCGCCGATCACCACGCCCAGCGCGTACGCCGACACCAGGTGCCCGGCGGTGGGGATCGAGATGTGCAGGTCGTCCGCGACGTCGGGCAGCAGGCCCATCATCACGAACTCGGTCGTACCTATGCCGAAAGCGCCGACGGCCAGAGCGAGCAGGGCCAGGGGCATGAAGGGCCTGTGCCTTTCAACGTGAGAGTCAACGAGAGCGGAGTTCCGTCACAGCATATGTTCAGCTACGGAACAAAGCCTCTCAGGCCCAGTATTCCAGCGGGTTACGACGACGTGTCCAGCTTCACACGCGCAGCCACCGGCAGATGGTCGCTGCCGGTGCGCGGCAGGGTCCAGGAGCTCTCCGGTTCGACACCCCTGACCATGATCTGGTCGATCCGCGCCATCGGGAACGCCGCCGGCCAGCTGAACCCGAAGCCGCTGCCCGCCGCGCCCTGCGTGGAGCGCATCTGGGAGGTGACGGCGTTGAGCGAACGGTCGTTCATCGTGCCGTTCAGGTCGCCGAGCAGCACCACCCGCTTCAGCGGCTCGTCGGCGATGGCCTCGCCGAGCGCGTCGGCGCTCTTGTCGCGCTCCCGGGCGGTGAACCCGGCCTTCACCTTCACCCGCACCGAGGGCATGTGGGCGACGTACACGGCGACGGGGCCCTGCGGGGTGGCGACGGTGGCCCGCATCGCGCGCTTCCAGCCGAGCTTGATGTCCACCGCCCGCACATCGCTCATCGGGTACTTGCTCCACAGGCCGACCGTGCCCTCGACCCCGTGGTACTTGAAGGTCGGCGCGAGCGCCTTCTCGTAGGTGGACACGGCCGTCCCCGGGACCTCCTCCAGGGCGAGGACGTCGGCGCCGGAGGCGGCCACCTCGCGGGCGGTCCCGGCGGGGTCGGGGTTCTCGGCGTTGACGTTGTGGGTCGCCACCATCAGGTCGCCGCCCGAACCGGTCTTGTCGGTGAGCAGCCCGCCGAAGAGGTTCAGCCACACGATCGCCGGAAGGAGTACGGCGATCAGCGCGGTCGCCGACCTCCGCAGCAGCCCGAGGAGCAGCAGCACCGGGATGGCGAGGCCCAGCCACGGCAGAAACGTCTCGGTGAGGCTGCCGAGGTTGCCCACCCGGTTCGGGATGCGCGAGTGCAGCAGCATCACCAGGGCGAGCAGGAGGGCGAGGACCGCGAGGACGATGCCCCGGCGCCAGATGCGTGGGTCGCCGCGCCAGCCGGCGAGCAGGCGGTGCAGCAGGCGCCGAAGCCGGGATCCGGGTCGCTCGGGCCCCGAGCCGCCGTTGTCCGTCTCCGTCATGTACGCCTGCTGCGCCATACCGTCTGCCTCACTGCCTGCCGTGCACACCGTCGTTCCCCCGTGTTCTTCCGACCCTAGGGGATGATCGGCTCCGCTCCCGCCGTCCCATGACGGCCGTACGGAAGACGAGGACGAAGGAAGCGGGACAGGGAGTTCCGTTACCCCCGGGGCACCAGGGGTTTGTGACGAAACGCGCACATAAGTGCTACGAGGCTGTCGAGCTGACGGGCCGTAGGCCTTCCAGGACCGTGTCGACGATGTGTTCCGCCAGGCCCTCGGGCAGGTCGCCCTCGGGGCGCAGGACGGTGCGTACGAGCATGGGGCCGACGAACAGGTCGTTGGCCAGGTCCAGGTCGACGTCCGGCCGCAGTTCGCCGTTCTCCCGGCCCCGGCGCAGCACCTCCATCCCGAGTTCGCGGCGCGGCGCGATGACACTGGCCTGGTACGCCGACCAGACCTTCGGGCTGTGCTTCATCTGCGCGTAGACGTTGTGCAGGAGCGCCGAGGAGCGGTGCACGAGTCCGCGCTGGCGCATGGACTCCAGCAGCACGACGAGGTCGTCCCGCAGGGAGATGCCGGGGAGTTCGGGGTCGGGGGGTTCGGCGGCCCGTACGACGTCGACGAACAGTTCCTCCTTGCCGCTCCAGCGGCGGTAGATGGTGGCCTTGCCGACCCCGGCCGTGCGCGCGACGCGTTCCATGGAGAGTTCGGCGAGCGGTACGCCGTCCTCCAGGAGCTTCATCACGCTTTCCAGAATGGTCCGTTCCAGGGCCTCGCTGCGGGGGCGTCCCCGCACGGGCCCGTCCGGTCGCGGCCGGCTCTCGGCAAGGCTCACGTCGTCCGTCCTCTCAGTCTGCTGAGGGAATTGTCCCGCAGCCACCGCCCTCCCCCGTGGAATCCCGGTCTGAACCGTGGCCGGTCGGTCCGCGTCAGTCCGCGGCCGCGACCAACTCCGCCTCCCGTTCGCCCGCTTGAGCGGCGGGCGGCTTGCCGGGCAGGAACAGGGCCGTCACCATGGCGCCGATCAGCGCGACACCCACTCCGCACAGGGCGGTGACGTGCATGGCGTGCAGGAACGCGTCGTCGGCCGGGGTGACCAGGGCCTTGCCCCGCAGGCCGAGCTTGCCGGCGATGCCGAGGGTGGCCTCGATGGACTCGGCCGCCTTGTCGCGCAGGGCGGGCGGCAGCATGCCGAGCTTGCCCTCGATGCCGTTCCGGTAGGACGTGGCGAGCACCGAGCCGAGTACGGCGATGCCGAGCGCGCCGCCGACCTGGCGGAAGGTGTTGCTGAGCGCGGAGGCGGAGCCCGCCTTCTCGCGCGGCAGCGCCTGCATGATGACGACCGAGGTCGGCGTCATGATGTGCGCCATGCCGGTGCCCATGAGGAAGAAGACGACCTCCAGGATCCAGATCGGGGTGTCGGCCTGGAACGTGGCGAACGCGGCCAGCGTGGCGGCGATCAGCACCAGGCCGGCGGTGGTGGTGGCCTTGTTGCCGAACCGGTCGACCAGCAGCCGCGCGCGCGGCGCGAAGATCAGCTGGGAGCAGGCGAGCGGCAGCATCAGCACACCGGACTCCAGCGGCGAGTAGCCGCGCACGCTCTGGGTGTAGAAGACACCGAAGAACGTGACGCCCATCAGCGCGAAGAAGACCAGCGCGATGGCGCTCATGGCGGCCGAGAAGACCTTGTTCTTGAAGTAGGTGACGTCGAGCGACGGGTGGTCGCTGCGCTTCTCGAAGATGACGAACCCGGTCAGGACGGCGAGACCGGCGACGATGGTCGCCAGCACCTTGGCGTCGGTGAAGTCGGCGAGTTCGCCGCCCTTGATGATGCCGTAGACCAGCAGGACCAGGCCGACGACGGACAGGACGACGCCGACGGGGTCGAGGCGGCCGGGCTTGGGGTCGCGGGAGTCGGGCACCAGCCAGGTCATCAGGATCAGCGCGACGATCACGATCGGCACGTTGACGAAGAAGACCGAGCCCCACCAGAAGTGGTCGAGGAGCGCGCCGCCGGTGATCGGCCCGATGGCGATGGCGAGGCCGACGCCGCCGGCCCAGATGCCGATGGCCCTGGGCTGCTCCTCGCGCTCGAAGACGTTCATCAGGACGGCGAGGGTGGCGGGCATGACGAAGGCGGCACCGAGGGCCATCAGGGCGCGGAAGGCGATCAGCTGGCCCGGCGAGCCGGACTCGGCGGCCAGGGCGGAGCCGATGCCGAACACGGCGATGCCGCCGAGCAGCACCTTCTTGCGGCCGAGGCGGTCGCCGATGAGGCCCGCGGTGAACAGCAGGCCGGCGAAGACGAGGGTGTAGGCGTTGATCGCCCACTCGATCTGCCCCTGGGAGGCGCCGAGGCCGGTCGGCGCGGGGCTGGAGATGGTCTTGATGGCGACGTTCAGGATCGAGTTGTCGAGCACCACGATCAGCAGGCTCAGCATCAGCACGCCGAGGATCGCCCAGCGGCGCCGGTGCACCGCTTCCGGTATCCGGGAGGCAGGGACGGGACTTGTCATGTGTTCGAGCCTACGACCATTTCGATACGGAACGGTCTCGTATCTTAGTCCTTTACCAAGGCCTTACACAGCTCGGTCTCAGCCACGGTTGTGGATCACAGGCGGTCCCCCTGGCCCTGACTGGCACGAGGTGCCACCATGGAGGCGATCCGGGGACGCCGTCAGGGCGCCTCGAGATGACTGAAGGAGCCGTTGCCATGACGCAGCTTTCGGCTGCCCAGAACAAGCCCTCCGACGGCAGCAAGACGCTGTACGGGGGGAAGGGCACTCGCCGCATCACCGTCCGCGACATCGCCCTCGCCAAGGAGCGGGGCGAGAAGTGGCCCATGCTCACCGCCTACGACGCGATGACCGCGTCCGTCTTCGACGAGGCCGGGATCCCGGTGCTCCTGGTCGGCGACTCGGCGGGCAACTGCCACCTCGGGTACGAGACGACCGTGCCCGTCACCCTCGACGAGATGACCATGCTGTCGGCGGCCGTGGTACGCGGCACGCAGCGCGCCCTGATCGTGGGCGACCTCCCCTTCGGCTCCTACCAGGAGGGCCCGGTGCAGGCGCTGCGCTCGGCGACCCGGCTGGTGAAGGAGGCCGGGGTCGGCGCGGTCAAGCTGGAGGGCGGCGAGCGGTCGCACGAGCAGATCCGGCTGCTGGTCGAGTCCGGCATCCCGGTCATGGCGCACATCGGGCTGACCCCGCAGTCCGTCAACGCGATGGGCTACCGCGTGCAGGGGCGGGGCGAGGAGGCGGCACAGCAGCTGCTGCGCGACGCGAAGGCCGTGCAGGACGCCGGCGCCTTCGCCGTCGTCCTGGAACTGGTCCCGGCGGAGCTGGCGGCCGAGGTGACGCGCGTGCTGCACATCCCGACGGTCGGGATCGGCGCCGGGCCCGAGACGGACGCGCAGGTCCTGGTCTGGACGGACATGCTGGGCCTGACCCCCGGCCGGGTGCCGAAGTTCGTCAAGAAGTACGCCGACCTGCGTGAGGTCATGGGCGACGCGGTGAAGACGTTCGCCGAGGAGGTCGTCTCCGGGGCGTTCCCGCTGGAGGAACACTCCGTCCACTGAGCCATCGCGGCAACACCCCGGCAGCCCCGCTGATCTTCCCCCGTCAGCGGGGCTGCCCTTTTTGCGCCTGAACCGGCGCCGCTCTCGGAGAGGTGGTTGCTCGCCGTCGTGGTTCCTCAATTGATGGTTGCGGTGGTCGTCGGTGAGTTGTCGGTGGCTGTCGGCGGCCTGTCGGTGGTTTGTCGGTGGCCCCTGGCACCGTCTTCCGCATGACGCGAATCCATGAAAACCCCGTCGGCGCGAGCCACGCAGTGACGGTACGGGGACTGGTCAAGCACTACGGCGAGACCAAGGCGCTGGACGGTGTCGACCTGGACGTGCGCGAGGGCACCGTGATGGGCGTGCTCGGTCCGAACGGCGCCGGCAAGACCACCCTCGTACGGATCCTGTCCACCCTGATCACCCCGGACGCCGGCCAGGCCACCGTGGCCGGCTACGACGTCGTACGGCAGCCCCGCCAGTTGCGCCGGGTCATAGGGCTCACCGGCCAGTACGCCTCCGTCGACGAGAAGCTCCCCGGCTGGGAGAACCTGTACATGATCGGCCGGCTGCTGGACCTGTCCCGCAAGGACGCCCGCGCCCGTGCCGACGAGCTGCTGGAGCGGTTCTCCCTCACGGAGGCGGCCAGGCGGCCGGCGAGCACGTACTCCGGCGGTATGCGGCGGCGACTCGATCTCGCCGCCTCGATGATCGGGCGCCCGGCCGTCCTCTACCTCGACGAGCCGACCACCGGACTCGACCCCCGCACCCGCAACGAGGTGTGGGACGAGGTGAAGGCGATGGTCGGCGACGGCGTCACCGTGCTGCTGACCACCCAGTACATGGAGGAGGCCGAGCAGCTCGCCTCCGAGCTGACCGTGGTCGACCGCGGCAAGGTCATCGCCACGGGCGGGATCGAGGAGCTGAAGGCCCGCGTCGGCGGCCGTACCCTCCGCGTCCGGCCCGTCGACCCGCAGCAACTGCGCCCGCTCGCCGCCATGCTGGACGAACTGGGCATCACCGGGCTCGCGACCACCACCGTGGACACCGAGGCCGGGACCCTGCTGGTGCCGATCCTCAGCGACGAGCAGCTGACCGCCGTGGTCGGTGCCGTCACCGCGCGCGGCATCACGATCTCCGCCATCACCACCGAACTGCCCAGCCTGGACGAGGTGTTCCTGTCCCTCACCGGCCACCGTGCCAGTGCCCCCCAGGACACCACGCCCGCCGACTCCCGCGAGGAGGTCGCCGTATGAGCGCCGCCGCCCCTACGATCACCGCCACCGCCACCGCCACCGCCGACGTCCGGATCCCGCTGCGCGGACATCTGCGGCACACCGGCGCCCTCATCCGCCGCAATCTGCTCTGGATCCGCCAGGACCCGGAGTCGATGTTCGACGCGCTGCTGATGCCGGTCGTCTTCACCCTGCTGTTCGTGTACGTCTTCGGCGGGTCCATCGGGCAGGCGCTCGGCGGCGGCCAGGGCCAGTACGTGCAGTACGTCATCCCGGGCATGATCGCCATGATGAGCATGACGCTGTCCCAGGGCGTCGGCACCGGGTTCAGCCAGGACTTCAACAGCGGCGTCATGGACCGCTTCCGGTCGCTGCCGATCGGGCGCGGGTCCGTGCTGTTCGCGAAGATCGCCGTCGAGCTGATCCGAATGCTGTTCGCCACGGCCGTCCTGATGGTCGTCGCCGTGCTGGTCGGCTTCCACATCCACCACTGGGCCGGCCTGTTCGCGGCCGTCGGACTGTCCGCGCTGTTCGCCTCCTCGATCATGTGGGTGTTCCTCACCCTCGGCGTGATCCTGAAGAACGCGCAGTCCGTGCAGGCGATGGGCTTCCTGGTGCTGTTCCCGCTGCAGTTCGGCTCGTCGATCTTCGCGCCGACGAAGTCGATGCCGGGCTGGCTGCAGCACTTCACCGACTACAACCCGCTGTCCACGCTCGCGGACGCGGCCCGCGGTCTGATGATCGGCGGCCCGGTGACGCACGACCTGTGGGTGACCGTGGCCTGGTCGGTGGCGATCACGGCGGTCATGGGGCCGGTCGCGATCCACAAGTTCCGCACCAAGACCTGAGCCGGCCCGCGCCGTGCGTCAGACCAGGGCGGTGGCCTCCGCGAGGGAGAGGCCACCGCCCTCGGCGTACGCGGCCCGGTAGTCGGGTTCGTCCAGGATCTGACGGATCCGGGCCTCGGTCAGGTCGCGGCACCGCAGCTCGACGCCGGAGAGGATGTGGCCGGCCGGCAGCAGGGCGTGGGCGGCGCCCAGGCAGCGGGCGGCGTCGGCGGCGCGGTTGCCGCCGTCCAGGGCCGCGAGGGCCATCGCCGCGGCGGTGAGGCACACGCAGTGCAGGTGCGGGGCGATGGTCTGGGTCAGCGGGTCGCGGGCGAGGCGCATGGCCCGCCGGGACCGGTCCAGAGCGGCCTCGGCTTGGCCGTCGAGAGCGTCCAGCCAGGCCTCCTGGCAGAGGATCATGGAGTCGAAGACGACGAAGTGCGCGATCTTGAACTCCTCGCGCAGCAGCCGCAGTTGCTCCCGGGCCTCGGCGGTACGGCCCGTCAGGCCGAGCCAGCAGGCGAGGAACAGCCGGGCGGCGGGCATCGCCTCGTTGTGGGAGCCCTCCTGGCTCGCGACGACGTCCCGGAGCAGTTGCTCGCCCCGCTCGAGGTCACCCGTCTCCATGAGGACGCTGCCGAGGCGGGCGTGGAGAATGGCCACCTGGCCGCGGGCGCCCAGGCGTTCGGCGTGTCCGATGGCCGCCCGGTAGTCGGCGGCGGCCTCACGGTAGGCGCCCTGGCGTTCGTGGGCCTCGCCGCGGGCGGACAACGCCTCGGCGAGGCCCCAGACGTCCCCGAGGCGGCGGAAGATCTCCAGCGATTCCTCGGCGTCGCGGGTGGCGTTGCCGGCCCATTCGGCGCGGTTGGCGAGGAGGTTGGCGCGCAGCTGCAGGGTATTGGCCAGGTCCCACTCGAACCCGGGGGTGTCGCGGCAGGTCTGGACGCAGGCGTCGATGGCGGCCCACATCTGCTCGGCGCCGCCGGTCAGCATGACGGCGAAGAACCAGAGCAGGCCGGGCACCCGGCAGGTCTGCGGCAGGCCGGGCTCGTAGGCCTCCGCGATGGCGCGCAGCTTGGCCTGTGCCTCGGGCGTCTGCCACGACTCCAGGTCGTGGTCCATGCAGGCGAGGTGGGCGAGGTGGACACCGCGCCGGGCCTCGGCGAGGACCTCGCCGGTGTACGGGGGCGGGGCGTCGGTGCAGCGCTGCCACAGCGGCAGGGCCGGCCGTACGGGTGCGGCGAAGGGCTCGGGGCCGAGCGCCATGACCTCCTCGCACCAGGCGCGGGTCTCGATGCGCTGGTCCCGCATCTGCCAGAAGACCACCAGGGACAGCACCAGGCACAGCGCCTCCTGCTCGTCCCCCGCGGCGACGGCGTGCCGCAGCGCGGTGCGCAGGTTCTCGTACTCCAGCTGGAACCGGTCGATGGCGGTGCGCTGCTCGGGGCCGCGCAGCAACAGGTCGGTGGTGCGGGCGAGTTCGCGGTAGTACGTCAGATGGGCGCGCTCGGCCTCGCTGCGGTGCCCGGTCTCGTCGAGCCGTTCGCCGGCGTACTCGGCGACGGTCTCCAGGAGCCGGTAGCGCATCCCGGCGTCGGGCGAAGGGGCGGCCACCACCAGGGACTTGTCGACCAGGGAGCCGAGCGCGTCCAGCGCGACGGGCCCGCACACGGCCTCGGCGGCGGCCAGGTCGCAGCCGCCCGCGAAGACCGACAGCCGGGCGAGGACGTCCCGCTCGTCCGCGTCCAGCAGCTCCCAGGACCAGTCCACGACGGCCCGCAGGGTCTGCTGGCGGGGCAGGACGGTGCGGCTGCCGGAGGTGAGCAGCCGGAACCGGTCGTCGAGGCGGTCCGCTATCTGGCGTGGGCTCAGCATCCGCAGCCGGGCCGCCGCCAGCTCGATCGCGAGCGGGAGTCCGTCGAGCCGCCGGCAGATCTCCGCACAGGCCCCGGGGTCGTCCTGGACGCGGAATCCGGGCCGGGCCGCCGCGCCCCGGTCGGCGAGCAGCCGCAGCGCGACCGGCTCCGGAAGCGGCTCCACCGGGCGCACCAGCTCCCCCGGCACGCCGAGGGGTTCTCGGCTGGTGGCGAGGACGGTCAGCTGGGGGCAGCGGGCCAGCAGCCGCTCGGTGAGGTGGGCGGCGGCCTCGATCACATGCTCGCAGTTGTCCAGGACGATCAGCATCCGGCGCCGGGCGCAGTGCTCCACGATCCGTTCGAGGGGGTCGTCGTGCCGGTCGGTGACCGCGCGGATGCTCTCGGCGCCGGCGCCGTGCAGCACGGTGTCACGGGCACCGATGGCGGTGAGCACGGCCTGCGGTACGGCCTCGGGGTCGTCCACGGGAGCGAGTTCGGCCAGCCACACCCCGTCCCGGACGGTGTGCCGTACCGCCTCGGCGGCCTCCTGGGACAGCCGGGTCTTCCCTGCGCCGCCCGGACCGAGCAGGGTGACCAGGCGGGCGGCGGCCAGATCGGCGCCGATGGCCTCGATGTCGGTCTCCCGGCCGACGAAGGAGGTGAGCCGGGCGGGCAGATTGCCCACGGCCGCCGGCCCGGGCCGCGGCGCCGGGGGTTCCTCGGCGGCCAGCAGCTCGGCGTGCAGGGCGCGCAGTTCGGGGCCTGGGCCGGAGCCGAGCCGGTCCGCGAGCAGCCGTCGTACGTCCTCGTAGGCGGCGAGCGCCTGGGCCGGGCGGCCGGCGTCGCGCAGGGCGCGCAGCCGCAGCGCCTGGAGCGGCTCGTCCAGCGGATGGTCGTCGCACAGGGCGGTCAGCTCGGGCAGCACCTGCTCGGCGTGGCCGAGGGCGAGGGCGGCGGTGTGCCGGGCGCGCAGCGCGTCCAGCCGGCGGGTCTCCCAGCGGGCCGCCTCGGCGTGGTGGTCGGGCAGGTCGGCGAGCGCGGGGCCGCGCCACAGGCCGAGCGCGTCGTCCAGGACGGTGGCGGCCTTGGCCGGGTCGCCGTCGGCGAGGGCCCGAAGGCCGTCGCCGGTCAGCCGCTCGAAGCGGGTGAGGTCGACGTCGTCGGGCGCGGCGGTGAGCCGGTAGCCGCCCTCGGCGGAGGCGACGGCGTCCGCGCCGAGGGTACGGCGCAGCCGGCCGACCAGCGCCTGGAGGGCCCCGGCGGCGTCGGCGGGCGGGTCCGCGCCCCAGACCTCGTCGACCAGCACGCCCACGGGCACGGTTCGCCCCGGCCGGAGCGCGAGCACGCCCAGCAGGGCACGCAGCCGCGCCCCGCCGACCGGGACGGCCGTGCCGTCGGGGCGGAGTACCTGGGTGGTGCCGAGCAGCGAAAAGCGCACGGGGTCCATTGTCGCCGGTGCGGTCACCGATGGTCACCGGGTTGCGGCGGCGTGCCATCGGGGACGTCCAGGGTGACGAGAGCGCCCCGGGTGCGGCGCACCCTCCCGAGGCCGTCCACCGTGCCGCGGTCCACCTCCTCGAACCACCTCGGACAGCTGTCGGAGGACTCCAGCGTGAGAGTGCCGGGCACCGGTTCGAGGCCGCGTCCCGTGCTCCGGAGCACGACTCCCCGCGGCGGCTCCACGGGTTCGGGCTCCGGATCGGGCAGGCGGAAGCGGTACTCCTCGCGGACCAGGTCGACGGCGTGGACCCTGCCGGTGGTCGGCCGGTCAGGACCGCCGTGGTTCTCCACCCACGCCTCGGCGCCGTACCCACGGCCCTCCCGGACGGCTTCGGCGTCGTAGGCGACCAGCTTCCAGGACACCTCGTCGCCCACCGCGAACGGGGCGCCGCAGCACTCCATCTGCCAGTCGTCGTAGAACACCCTCATCCGTGGCATCCCCCCAGGGTCCAGGAACCGGACGGCGAGTGCGAGACGTTTCCCCCGCGTGGGCGCGGCCGGTACGGTCGCACTCCGCACCGTCCCCACCGCACAGGAGCCCGCCGATGACCACCGCCACCACTCGCCGCGGCGACCGCCGGGTCAGTCCCGTGTTCGTCGGGATCCTGGCCGTGACGGCGGTGACGGGCTGGGCCACCTGGACGGGGTATGCGGCACAGCCGGGCATCGCGGTGTTCCTGTTCGTGACGGCCGCCTGGATCGTCTCCCTGTGCCTGCACGAGTACGCGCACGCGCGCACGGCCCTGCACAGCGGCGACATCACGATCGGCGCGAAGGGCTATCTGACCCTGAACCCGCTGAAGTACACGCACGCGCTGCTGAGCATCGTGCTCCCGGTGCTCTTCGTGATCATGGGCGGTATCGGTCTGCCCGGCGGCGCGGTGTTCATCGAGCGCGGCCGGATCCGGGGCCGCTGGCGGCACAGCCTGATCTCGGCGGCGGGCCCGCTGACGAACGCGCTGTTCGCGGCGGTGTGCACGGCACCTTTCTGGCTGCACGCGCTGGACGGCGTGCCCGCCGGCTTTCAGTACGCGCTGGCGTTCCTGGCCCTGCTCCAGGTGACGGCGGCGATCCTGAACTTCCTGCCGGTGCCGGGCCTGGACGGCTACGGCGTCATCGAGCCCTGGCTGTCGTACAGGGTGAAGCGGCAGGTGGAGCCGTTCGCGCAGTTCGGCCTGCTGTTCGTGTTCGCGCTGCTGTGGGTGCCGTCGGTCAACACGGTGTTCTTCGACCTGATCGACGCCATCCTGCGTCATCTGGGCGTGGGCGACTTCCCGCGCTACTGCGGCCAGGAGCTGTACCGCTTCTGGCAGGGCACGCCCGAGATCTGCCAGGTCAGCCCGTGACGGACTTGCCCTGCGCGGCGCCGGCCCGGTCGCGCTTGACGTAGTACCAGGTCATGTTGGACGTCAGGCCCGCCAGCAGCACCCAGACGATCCCCAGCCAGCTGCCCTGGACGAACGAGACGACGGCGGCGGCCACCGCGAGCACGCAGACGACGAGGGCGTAGAGGGCGATGCGGGGCATGGGGGTCGGCTCCTTGCGGGGGACACTGCTACGACGAACAGTGTCCCCCATCCGCTCAGACGTCGGTGACGCGGAGCCCGGCGTGTGCCTTGTAGCGGCGGTTGACGGAGATCAGGTTCGCGACCAGCGACTCGACCTGGTGGGCGTTGCGCAGCCGCCCGGCGAAGACGCCGCGCATGCCGGGGATGCGCCCGGCGAGGGCCTGCACGATCTCGACGTCGGCCCGCTCCTCGCCCAGCACCATCACATCGGTGTCGATCTGCTCGATCTCCGGGTCCTGGAGCAGCACGGCGGACAGGTGGTGGAAGGCGGCGGCGACCCGGGAATCCGGCAGCAGGGCGGCGGCCTGCTCGGCGGCGCTGCCCTCCTCGGGCCTGAGCGCGTAGGCGCCCTTCTTGTCGAAGCCGAGCGGGTTGACGCAGTCCACGACGAGCTTGCCGGCCAGTTCGTCGCGCAGTGCCTTCAGCGTGTCGCCGTGGCCGTCCCACGGTACGGCGACGATCACGATGTCGCTGCGGCGCGCGGCCTCGGCGTTGTCGGCGCCCTCTACGCCGTGGCCGCACTCCTGGGCGGCGGCCTGGGCGCGGTCGGCGGACCGGGAGCCGATGATCACCTTCTGGCCGGCCCGGGCGAGCCGGTAGGCGAGGCCCTTGCCCTGCGGCCCGGTGCCGCCGAGCACGCCGACGACCTGGCCGGAGACGTCGGGCAGGTCCCAGGGGTCCTTGGCGGGGGCCTTGGCCGGGGTCTGTGCACTGTCGGTAGAGGTCATGGGGCGAGCCTACGTCCGTGGCGCTTGCGGCACGCTCAAGTGAGGCGCCCACGGGCACCCGGCGGAAGGTGATGGTCTCGTAGGCGGTCAACTACTCGGCCGTCAGGGGCCGAGCGTGTTGGCTCGGTCCGGCAGAGCTCCGTTTAGGCCCCCGACTGCCCCTGACCCCGGCGACGACATCGGCCGGCCCAGCGAGGCCGCACCGACGACAGCGGAAGGTGTCCCGGCATCCGGTATGAGCTTGACCTGCACCACCAGCTTCACGATTACCGAACGTACACATCCGTGCGACGTCCCACCACAT
Organism: Streptomyces sp. NPDC007856; assembly: GCF_042868225.1. Lineage (NCBI taxonomy): Bacteria > Bacillati > Actinomycetota > Actinomycetes > Kitasatosporales > Streptomycetaceae > Streptomyces > Streptomyces sp. NPDC007856. The sequence continues at coordinate 422,833 of NZ_JBIAEC010000002.1, forward strand.
GTTCCAAACCCACCACCCCAAGGAGTGAACCCGGCGCCTGGATAGTTGGGCGAGTTCGGGGTGAACTCCGCGTCAAGAGTGACCGGTTGCGGCAGGATGCGGGCGCATGGACGCCGTACGGGTCGCGCTGCTGCGGGAAGTGCTCGCCGGGACCGAGTGGCTGAAGGCCACCCGGAGATTCGCGGGGGTGCTGCGCGGGTCGGTGGTGGCGCACGGGGGCGGGCTGCTGCTGGTGGGCACGCCGGAGTACGAGCCGTGGCATCTGGCGGCGCATCTGGTGGACGAGGCCGCGTGGTCGGGGACGCCCGAGCTGGCGCCGACCCTGGTACGACATCACGCGCGCCCCTGCGACCCGGCCCATCTGGCCGTGGGGCCCGGCCGGATCGAAGCGGCGCGGCGGGGTGAGACCCTGCTGGTCGTGGCTCCCTCGGAGCCCGCGCCGCTCCTTGAGCGGGTGCACGACGCCCGCCGGGCCGGGGTGACCGTGCTGGCCCTCGGGCCTTGCGCCGGCGACCTCGCGGCGCTGGCCCATGACTCCCTGTCCGTACCAGAGGGGGCGGAGCTGGACCTGGACACCGTCCAGCACCTGGTCAGCGCGGCGGCCGGCGAGAACGGGGGCGGGGCCTCTCCGAGGGTTCGGCGGAGCTTCCGGGACCGTCTGTCGAGGCTGGCGGAGATCCTGACGGCCCCGCCACCTGCCCCCTGGTGACCTTGCTCGGCCGGCCGTGCCGTCGGGGAAAAACAGTTGCCCGGTGATCCCGGCCCGCAGAACATGCCTCAGTGACCCGCGCCCTCCTCCCCGACCTCTCACCCTGGAAGGCCTCCGCGGACTTCCGCCGCCTCAGGAAGTCGGGCCTGATCAGCAACTTCGGCAGCTTCCTGACCTTCGTCGCGCTGCCGGTCCAGCTGAAGGACCTGACGGAGTCGACCGCAGCGGTGGGCGCGATCGGGGCCGTAGAGCTGCTGCCGCTCATCATCTGCGGACTCTACGGCGGTGCCCTCGCCGACGCGCTCGACAAGCGGAAGCTCATCGTGTGGACGGAGGCCGGGCAGGGCCTGCTCAGCGCAGCCCTGCTGGTCAACGCGCTGCTCCCGCACCCGGCGGTCTGGCCGCTGTACGCCGTCGCCGCCCTCTCCTCCGCCCTGGTCTCCGTCCAGCGCCCGGCCCTCGACTCCCTGTGGCCCCGGATCGTCGCCCACGCCGACATGCCCGCCGCGGCCTCGCTGAACTCCCTGCGCTGGACCGTCGGCGGAGTCGCGGGACCGGCACTCGCGGGCGTGGTCGTCGCCTACGCGGGCCTCGGCTGGGCGTACGGCGCCGACCTGCTGACCTTCGTCGTCTCGCTGGCGTACATCGTCCGGATCACCCCCTCCCCCGCCTCCCACGAGGCCTCGAAGCCCTCTCTGCAGGCGATCCTGGAAGGCGCCCGGTACGCCTGGAGCCGCAAGGAGCTCCTCGGCACCTACGTCGTCGACCTCGCGGCGATGTTCCTGGCCATGCCGCTCGCGGTGCTGCCGTTCCTCGCCGACGAGCTGCACGCCGACTGGGCGCTCGGCCTGATGTACGCCGCCGTGCCGGCCGGCGCGATGCTGGTGAGTCTGACCAGCGGCTGGGCGTCGAGGATCCACCGGCACGGTCTGATGGTGGTGCTGTCGGCGGCCGGCTGGGGTCTCGCGGTCGCGGCGGCCGGCCTGTGCGGGAACGTGTGGCTGGTCCTGCTCTTCCTGACCGTCGGCGGTGGCTTCGACATGGTCAGCGGGATCTTCCGGTCGGCCATGTGGAACCAGACGATCCCGGACGAGCTGCGCGGCCGGCTCGCCGGGATCGAACTGCTGTCCTACTCGGTCGGCCCGCAGCTCGGCCAGGTCCGGGCGGGCGGCCTGGCCGCCTGGGCGGGCGTGCGGACCTCCGTCGTCTCCGGCGGGCTGGCGTGCGCGGGCGTGATGGGACTGCTCGCGCTGTGCCTGCCGGGACTCATGACGTACGACGCCCGCACCAACGAGCACGCGGTACGGATGCGCGAGCGCCGTGCCGCCGCCGTACCCACTCAGGCGTGATCACTCCTCGTCGCTGCTCCCGCCGGCCGGCGCGTCGTGCCATCGCGGGTCGTTCTCCCACTGGAGGTTGCGCTCGGCGGCGGTCTCCATCGCGTGCCGGGCCTCCTCCGGGGAGGCGTACGGCCCGAAGCGGTCCTTGCCCGGGCACTCCGGGCCCTCCTCGACCTTCTTGTGCTCCAGGCAGTAGAACCACTCGCCCGGCTTGCCGACGGTGCGCTTCTTGAACAGGGGCATGGACAGCTCCTCTCGCCAACGACATGATCCCCCAACTCCGCTCGATAGACTCGCCGCATGTCTGGCCAGTCGCTGCTCGTACCGGGGGAGCTGTCCCCCACCCGCTCGGTCCCCGGAAACATCCGCCGCCCCGAGTACGTCGGCAAGCCCGCGCCGGCGCCGTACACCGGCCCGGAGGTGCAGAGCCCGGAGACCATCGAGGCGATGCGGACCGCCGGCCGTATCGCCGCGCAGGCGATGGAGGAGGCCGCGAAGATCATCGCGCCGGGGGTCACCACGGACCAGCTGGACAAGGTCGCCCACGAGTACATGTGCGACCACGGCGCCTACCCGTCCACGCTCGGCTACCGCGGCTTCCCGAAGTCCCTGTGCACGTCGGTCAACGAGGTCATCTGCCACGGCATCCCGGACTCGACGGTCCTCAGGGACGGGGACATCGTCAACCTGGACGTGACGGCGTACATCGGCGGGGTGCACGGCGACAACAACGCCACCTACCTGGTCGGGGACGTGGACGAGGAGTCCCGGCTGCTGGTTGAGCGGACCCGGGAGTCCCTGAACCGCGCGATCAAGGCGGTCCGGCCGGGCCGGCAGATCAATGTCATCGGCCGGGTCATCGAGTCCTACGCCAAGCGTTTCGGCTACGGAGTCGTCCGTGACTTCACCGGCCACGGCATCAGCACGTCCTTCCACTCCGGGCTGATCATCCCGCACTACGACAGCCCGCACGCGACGACGGTGATGCAGCCGGGCATGACGTTCACGATCGAGCCGATGCTGACGCTGGGCACCCATGAGTACGACATGTGGGACGACGGCTGGACGGTCGTGACGAAGGACCGCAGGCGGACGGCCCAGTTCGAGCACACGCTGGTGGTGACGGAGACCGGCGCGGACATTCTCACCTTGCCGTAGCGCCGCGCTCGCCTCTGCCACGACCGCACGGCCCGCCCTCTGCGAGGGCGGGCTTTCTCTTGTACTCTTTTACCGACAGGATGTCGGCAAGATGGGACGGCCTGATGGACTCCTCCTTCTCGACCCTCATCCGCACCGCGTCCCATGAGGCGCACGTGGAGGCGGAGACATCGTCGTTCATGAGCGACCTGCTGGGCGGCCGGCTGGGCGTGAGCGCCTACGCGCGCTACACCGAGCAGCTGTGGTTCGTGTACGAGGCGCTGGAGAGCGGCGCCGGACGGCTGGCGGCGGACCCGGTGGCGGGGCCGTTCGTCCGGCCCGAGCTGTTCCGGCTGGCGGCGCTGGAGCGGGACCTGGCGCATCTGCGGGGGCCGGAGTGGCGGGCGACCCTGAGCGCCCTGCCCGCCACGCGGGAGTACGCGGCCCGGGTCCGCGCGTGCGCCGAGCGCTGGCCCGGCGGCTATGTCGCCCACCACTACACCCGGTATCTGGGCGACCTGTCCGGCGGCCAGATCATCCGCGACCGGGCGGAGAAGACCTGGGGCTTCGCGAAGAAGGGCGACGGCGTCCGCTTCTACGTCTTCGAGGCCGTCTCCAACCCGGCCGCGTTCAAGCGGAGTTACCGTGAGCTGCTGGACGCCGTGGACGTGGACGAGTTGGAGAAGCAGCGGGTGGTCGGGGAGTGCCAGCGGGCTTTCGCCCTGAACACGGCGGTGTTCCGGGCGCTCGGGGACGAGTTCCCGCTGAGCGCCTAGCGTTCGGGGGCGGCTAACGCTCCAGGAACACCCGGCCCCCGACCTCCACCCACCCCTCCGGCTGGGGCGCGGTCAGGATCTGGGAGCCCTTGCCCTGGGTGATGTTCAGGGCGCGGCCCAGCCGGTCGGTGAGGAGGAGGGCGGCGGCGCCGGTGGCCTCGTCCTCGTCGATGCCGTCGTTCCGGCCGGGGAAGGCGCGGGCGCGGATCCGGCCGGCCGCCTCGTCCTCCCAGGCCCAGGCGTAGATCCACTCCCCCGGCGGCGGTACGTCCAGGGCGTCGACCTCGGCGGCGCTGCCGTACTGGCGCAGGGTGCGCGGCGGCGCCCACTCCGCGCGCGCCTCGATCCAGCTGAACTCGCCGTCCAGCCGGGCGCCGACGATCCCGGCGGGCGTGACCAGTTCGGGCACGTCGAGCAGCCAGGCGGTGCCGACGCAGGGGTGACCGGCGAAGGGCAGCCGCAGAGTGGGCGTGTAGATGTCGATCACGCCGCGCTCGGGGTCGTCCACGAACACGGTCTCGCTGAAGCCGAGTTTGGCCGCCAGCTCCTGCCGGTCGCTCCGCTCGGGCAGCACCGAGCCGTCGCGGACGACGCCGAGCTCGTTGCCGTAGCCACCGTTCGGTCCGCAGAAGACGCGGAGTACGTCGTAGTCAGTCACGGGGGAATTGAAACATCACGGCAACCGCGAGCGCGTCCCAGGCGGGGGCGCCGCCGGGCAGGGGCCAGGAGTAGGTGCGGGCCGGCTCGTAGGGCAGCGAGGAAAGGGTGCCGGCGTACGTCCGCAGCATGGTCTCCCGCTGCCGCTCGACGCCGCGGGTGGCGGGGCGGGCGGCGAGCCGCGCCAGCCTCGTCTCGTGCCAGTCGGCCACTTCCTCGGCGGTGCGACGCCAGTCCTCGTCGTCCGGCAGACGGGTCAGCACCACGCAGGGCGGCGTCCGCCCCTCCGCGAGCGCCGCGACGGCCCGGTCGTGCCCGTCCAGGAGCAGCCAGCCGTCGAGGGCGGTGACCCACCACAGCAGAACCGGCGCCAGGGTGCCGTCACGGGCGTGCTTGCGGTAGGCCTTCACCCGCCCGGCGTCCGGCGGCGAGAGCGGGCGCAGGGGTACGACACCGTGCCAGCTCATACCGGACCAGTCGAGATGGCAGGCGGGCCAGTCCCGGACGAAGTCCTCCGCATGCCAGACGTACGGCGGGAACTCGTCGCGCGCCCTCAGGTGCCAGCGCGAGTCGTGCAGGGGGCCTTCCTCCGCCTCCTCCATCCACCGCGCATACATGTGCACCCAGTTGACGGAACCTCGCATCGCCGCTGAGCGAATCGGCGGCAGGGGTGGGCGGTAGTTCTCGTACCGGTGCAGATGCACCCCCTGGTTCCACTCCTCGACCCGGCCCAGCAGTACGACGCGCCCGCCCTGCCGCAGCAGCATTCTGCCGCCGTCGGCCGCTTCAAAGCGGAGCGGCGGCGGTCCCGGACGCTGCCGCACATCCAGCACCAGGCCACCGGCTCCCAACAGCTCCCTGCGCGCGCTCCCCATGCCGGCCACCCTCCCACCGTCGGCGCTGTCAGCGCACGCGCGCGAGGTGGATCACGGACACGCGGATCTGCCGGTCGCTGACCTCGTACATCACGCGGTAGGCGCCGACGTGGATGCGCAGCAGGTCCGCGCCGCCGAACGCGCCATCGGGTCGCGGGTTGTCGCCGAGGCGGTCGACAGCGCTGAACACCTGCCGCACCCCATGCGGGTCGTCCTTGGCGAAGCGCTCTGCCTGGACGAGGGCCTCGGGCTCCCAGATGACCTCGAACCTCACGCCTCACCCTCGCCGAACACGCGCCGATAGGCCTCGTCGTGCGGGACACCGGCATCCTCGGCCCGGGCCTGGCGCGCACGATAGGCCGCGAGCGCCCGCAACTCCTCCAGCTCCAAGGCGTCGGCGGGGCTCATCAGTATCGCGACGGTCTGCCCGTGGTCGGTGATGGCCACCGGTTCGCGGGTGGCGCTGACCGTGCGCGCGATGGCACCCAGGCGGGCACGGGCTTCGACGATCGAGTAGGTCAACTCCGTCATGCACACCACCTTACAGAAGTGTGCACCTCCCACCCATCGAACGCCTTTCGCACACAGCGGCGCTCTCGGCCGCATGAACGCTCTTGAGACCTGGATCACCACCCCGAAGGGTATGAGCCGGGTAAGACTCAGGTAAGTTAGGGCAGCCTCACCAAACCAGATGCGCCAGGAGCCCGCATGCGAGCCGCCCGACTGACCGTCACCGCCGCCACCACGGTGGCCGCCCTGACCGCCCTCTCGGCCTGCACCGCGAAGAGCGACGCCGAGGACGGCGACGCCATCCAGGTCACCGCCGCCGACTCCACGTGCGACACCTCGGCGAAGTCGGTCCCGGCCGGCCAGGTCACGCTGAAGATCGAGAACAAGGGCGCCAAGGCCACCGAAATCGAGATCCTTTTCCCGGACGACCGGATCGTCTCCGAGAAGGAGAACATCGGGCCGGGCACCAGGTACACGCTGACCGCCGAGGTGAAGGCGGGATCGTACGAGATCGCCTGCCGCCCCGGCATGAAGGGCCACGGCGTCCGGCAGAAGCTCACCGTCACCGATGGCGGTACGACCGCCGAGCGGGACCCCAAGCTGGATGCAGCCGTCGCCGCGTACCGGCAGTACGCCCAGGACCAGGCCGACGAGACGCTGCCGAAGGCCGAGGCCTTCGCCCGGGCGGTCAGGGCCGGCGACCTGGACGCCGCGAAGCGGGCCTACGGCCTCTCCCGCCTCGGCTGGGAACGCACCGAGCCGGTCGCCGAGTCCTTCGGGGACATCGACCCGAAGGTCGACGTCCGCGAGGACGGCCTGGAGGACGGCCAGAAGTGGACCGGCTGGCACCGGCTGGAGAAGGCCCTCTGGCAGGACAAGAAGATCGGCGCGGAGGAGAAGGCGCTCGCCGGCCAGCTGGTGACCGACCTGAAGGACTGGCAGCAGCGGGTCGGCAAGGCCGAGATCACCCCGACCTCCATGGCCAACGGCGCCAAGGAACTGCTGGACGAGGTCGCCACCGGCAAGGTCACCGGCGAGGAGGACCGCTACGCGCACACCGACCTGGTCGACTTCAAGGGCAACGTCGAGGGCGCCCAGAAGGCCTACGGACTGCTGAAGCCGGTCGCCGCCGAGAACGACCCGGCGCTGACCGGAGAACTGGACAAACAGTTCACCGCACTGAACGCGCTGCTCGACAAGTACCGCACGGACAAGGCGTCGTACGACTTCGTCTCCTACGACGAGGTCACCAAGGACCAGCGCAAGGAGCTGTCGGACGCGGTGAACGCGCTCGCCGAGCCGCTGTCCAAGCTCGCCGCCGCGGTGGTGAAGCAGCCATGACCGAGCAGACCGACGGCAGCGGTCCGTCGCGCCGCGCGCTGATCGGCTGGGGCGGTGCCGGGCTCGCGCTCGGCGCCGCCGCGGCCGGCGGGGCCGTGGCGATGGCCGAGGCCGGCAACGACATGGACCCGGCGGCCGCCGAGGCAGGCGGCCCGGTGGAGTTCCACGGCGCCCACCAGGCGGGCATCGCCACCCCGGTGCAGGACCGGCTGCACTTCGCCGCGTTCGACGTGAAGACCGACGACCGCGAGGAGTTCGTCCGGATGCTGAAGGACTGGACGACGGCGGCCCGGCGGATGACCGCCGGAAAGCCCGTCGGCGAGGGCGCCTTCGACGGGCTCGCCGAGGCCCCGCCGGACGACACCGGCGAGGCGATGGGGCTGAAGCCGTCCCGGCTGACGCTGACCATCGGATTCGGGCCGTCGCTGTTCGACAGGTTCCAGCTGACCGACCGGCGGCCCGGGGCCCTGGCCGACCTGCCCGGGTTCCCCGGCGACAACCTGGAGAAGGCCCGCACCGGCGGCGACCTATGCATCCAGGCCTGCGCCGACGATCCGCAGGTCGCCGTGCACGCCATCCGCAACCTCGCCCGCATCGGCTTCGGCAAGGTCGCCGTGCGCTGGTCCCAGCTCGGCTTCGGCAAGACCTCCTCGACCACCCCGGACGCGCAGACCCCGCGCAACCTCTTCGGGTTCAAGGACGGCACCCGCAACATCGCGGGCACGGAGACGGACCGGCTGAGCAAGCACGTGTGGGTCGGGGACGGCGACGGCCCGGCCTGGATGACCGGTGGGTCGTATCTCGTCGCCCGGCGCATCCGCATGAACATCGAGACATGGGACCGGACTTCACTGCGGGAGCAGGAGGACGTGTTCGGCCGGGACAAGCGCGAGGGCGCCCCGGTCGGCAAGGCCGAGGAGCACGACGCGCCGTTCCTGAAGGCGATGAAGCCGACCGCGCACGTACGGCTCGCGCACCCGGACGCCAACGGCGGGATCACCATCCTGCGCCGGGGCTACTCCTTCACCGACGGCACCGACGGCCTCGGCCGTCTCGACGCCGGCCTGTTCTTCCTTGCCTATCAGCGGGACGTGCGCAAGGGCTTCATCCCGTTGCAGCGCAAGCTGTCGTCGCACGACGCTCTGGGCGAGTACATCCAGCACGTGGGTTCGGCGGTCTTCGCGATACCGCCCGGCGTCCGGGACTCCGGCGACTGGTGGGGCCGCACGCTGTTTGCCGAGGAGGCGTAGCCCGTGTTCTCCAACTACCTGATCGGCCTGCGCGAGGGTCTGGAGGCGTCGCTCGTCGTCTGCATCCTGATCGCCTACCTCGTCAAGACCGGCCGCCGGGAGGCCATCAGGCCGATCTGGATCGGCATCGGCATCGCGATCGCCATCGCGATGGGCTTCGGCTGCGCCCTCGAATTCGGCTCCCAGGAGCTGACGTTCGAGGCGCAGGAGGCACTCGGCGGCTCCCTCTCCGTCATCGCCGTCGGCCTGGTGACGTGGATGGTGTTCTGGATGCGGCGCACCGCCCGGCACCTGAGGTCGGAGCTGCACGGCAGGCTGGACGCGGCCCTCGCCATGGGCACCGGCGCGCTGGTCGCCACCGCCTTCCTGGCCGTCGGCCGGGAGGGCCTGGAGACCGCGCTGTTCGTATGGGCCTCGGTGCACGCGGCGTCCGACGGCACCCCGCGCCCGCTGATCGGCGTGGCGCTGGGCCTCGCCACGGCCGTACTCCTCGGCTGGCTGTTCTACCGGGGCGCCCTGAGGATCAACCTGGCGAAGTTCTTCACCTGGACCGGCGGCATGCTGGTCGTGGTCGCGGCGGGCGTCCTCGCCTACGGCTTCCACGACCTGCAGGAGGCGAACTGGCTGCCCGGCCTGACCAGCCTGGCCTTCGACATCGGCGACACCATCCCGCCGGACAGCTGGTACGGCACCTTGCTGAAGGGCGTGTTCAACTTCCAGCCCGACCCGACCGTCCTCCAGGTCACGGTGTGGCTGCTGTACCTGATCCCGACACTCGCGATCTTCCTGGCCCCGGTAGGGTTCGCCTCCGGAAAGGGGAAGGTGAAGGGACCGGATGAGCAGGGATCGCAGCCCGCGCAGGCTCCGCAGGCGTGACCGGAACGCACTCATAGCGGCCTCGCTGACCGCTTTGTCGCTGACGGCGAGCGGATGCGTGGTGGTGCACGGGGAGCGCGAGGTGCTCCCCGCCGCCACCCGCGCCGAGGCCGCCAAGGCGCTCACCGCGTTCACGGCCGCGTACAACAACGCCGACAAGGCCTACGACAACTCCCTGGACGCGCCCTACCTCACCGGCCCGTTCGGCGACATCACCGCCGCGCGGCTGAAGGCCGGGCACGCCAACAGCCCCTCGGGCAACCCGAACCACGTGCCGCTGAAGCTGTCGGACGTGAAGATCACGATCCCCAAGAAGACGGGCTGGCCGCGCTGGTTCGTCGCCGACGCCCAGGGCAACAAGACCGGCACGGCGCGCTGGCTGATGGTGTTCACCCGGGGCGACCTGGGCCAGCGCTGGCGGGTGGCGTACATCACCCTCGTGGCGCCCGCCGCCGTACCGCAGTTCAAGACGGACCAGGACGGCTGGGCCGAGGCGGTGCCGGCCGGGTCCGCTCAACTCGCCGTCGCGCCCGGCAAGCTGAGCCAGGAGTACACGACGTACCTGAAGAAGGGCGGCCAGGCCTTCGCCGCCGGCAGGTACACCAGCGTCGAGCGCGCCGACCGGGCCAAGCGGGCCCGCAAGCCGGGCCTGGTCACCCAGTTCATCGACGCGCCGCTGACGAACGGCGGCTACGCACCGGTGGCGCTGCGCACGGCGGACGGCGGGGCGCTGGTGTTCTTCACCACCCACCACTACGAGAAGCAGACCGCCGCCACCGGCACGACGGTGCCCCCTCAGAGCAAGGACGTCCAGGCCCTGACCAAGGGCGAGGTGAAACAGTCCCTGACGCTGGAGTTCATGTCGGCGGAGGTGGCCCTGGACCCGGCGGGCAGCGGCAAGGTGTCGGTGCTGGGGCGGGTGCCGGGTCTCACCTCGGCGCAGGGCGAGTAGAGTGCCCCGCCCGGCACCCCGGTCGGCGCCTAGTGCCGCAGTGGCCAGGCCGCACCCTGATGGCCGGCGCCCGCGGCAGCGAACCGCGCACACGCATCGGTGAGCGCTTCCAACAGGCTCAGGGGATCGGGCAGCGCATGCTCCGGCCCGCGCGCCCACCGCACCTGCTGATCGTCACCGGGCAGCCGAGCGGGCGGCACCAGGACGTACGACCCCCGGCAGTGCCAGCGCAGCCCCGGGTGCTCGTCCATGGTCTCCGGGTGGCAGTCCAGCTCGCACGGCCACCACTCGTCCTCGTCCTCGGGGGTGCCGCGGGTGAGGGTGAAGAACAGCATGCGGCCGTCGTCGCTCTCGGCGACGGGACCCACCTCGACGCCGGAGGCGAGCAGCCGCTCCAGGGCCTCCCGCCCGGCTGCCAAGGGGACGTCGAGGACGTCGTGGACCATTCCGGTCGCGGTGATGAAGTTGGCCTGCGGCTGGTGCCGGGACCAGCGCTCGATCTGCGCGCGATCGGTGGTGGACTGCGTCTGCCAGGCGAACGACACCGGGTGCCGGGCCGGGGTGGGACAGCCGACGCGGTCGCAGGAACAGCGGTAGCCGGGGGCGGGGTGCGCGGCGGGGGCGAGCGGCAGGCCCGCGGCGGCGGCGGCCAGCAGCAGGGCCTCACGGCCCCCGTCGTCGGCGGCCTCCTTCGGGCGGCGTCCGCGCAGCCACTGGGAGAGTTTGCCCTGCCGGCCGGACCGGCCGCCGAACGTCGCGCTCATCTATCCCCTCAGTCTGGTCGTCGCCTCGCTGGTGTGCGGACAGTGTGCCTTATCGTCCCATCTTCGTGCGCTTGGGGGTGTCTGGGGTCCCGATTCCGTGCAGCGCGTAGTCGACCAGCGTGTCCGTGTAGTCGTAGGAGATCGGCCCGGTCCGTTGCAGCCAGCGTTGCGCGAGCGGCGAGACGAACAGTTCCAGTGCGATGCGTGGATCGACGTCGGCCCGTACCGCCCCGGCGTCCTGCGCGGCGCGCAGCCGGTCGACGTACAGCTGGAGCTGGGGTTCGAGGAGTCCCGCGACGACCTGGCGGCCGAGCGGCTCGTTGACCAGGCCCTCGGCGGCCAGGGCGCGGGCCGGTACCGCGAAGCGCGGGTCGAGCAACTGGTCCACCGTGATCCGCAGCCCCGCCTTGAGGTCGGCGGCGAGGTCGCCGGTGTCCGGGATGGTGTACGGCACCTGTCCCGCGTCCTGGGCCGCCTGCGTGGAGAGGTCGAGGAACGCCTCCAGCAGGACGTCCGCCTTGGAGGACCACCAGCGGTAGATCGTCTGCTTGCCCACCCCGGCCCGCGCGGCGATCCCCTCGACGGTGGTCCTCGGGTACCCGAACTCGCCGACCAGGGCGAGGGCGGCGGCGTAGATCGCTCTGCGGGACTTCTCGCTGCGGCGGGTGGCGTCGGGGGCCGGCTTGTTGACCATGGGGCGACGCTAACAAGCCGCGGCGGCTACGCGGACGGCTCCCGCGGGGAGTCCTCCGGCGGCCACCGGTCTCCCCACTCGGCGTCCCGGGCGGCCTTGTACAGGGGGCCGTGGCGTTTGGTGACCGTCGTACGGGCCAGCCGTTCGCCGGCCTCGCACAGGTCCAGGAGCACCTGGCCCTTGCGGATCTGCGGTCGCCGGATCACCCGGGAGGGAGCCGGCGCGGCGGGCAGGCGGGTGGCGGCGACGTACGAGAACTTCTCGTCCTCGTACGGCAGGGTGCCGCCCTTGACCTGGCGGTGCAGCGAGGAGCGGGCGACCCGGGCGGAGAAGTGGCACCAGTCCCGGCCGGGCTCTATGGGGCAGGCGGCGCTGTGCGGGCAGGGGGCGACGACGTGCAGTCCGGCGCGGATCAGACGGTCGCGGGCCTCGATGACGCGGGCGTAGCCGGCCGGGGTGCCGGCCTCCACGATCACCACGGCCTGCGCGGCGGTCGCGGCGGCGTCGACGAGGGCGGCGCGGTCGGGCGCGGAGAGTTCGTTGAGGACGTACGACACCGTGACGAGGTCGGTGTCGTCCAAGGTGAGGTCGGCGCCGATCCGGGCGCGCTGCCAGCGGGCGCCGCGCAGGGCCGGGTTGGCGGCGGCGATCTCCCGGCCGAGGGCGAGGGCGGGCTCGGCCCAGTCCAGCACGGTGACGCTGCGCTCGCCGGGCCAGGTCGCGGTGACGGCCCAGGTCGCCGCGCCGGTGCCGCCGCCCACGTCGACATGGCTGCCGGGTGTCCAGTCGGGGACGGCCCGTGCGAACGCCTCCAGCGACGAGTGGACCGCTTCGAAGGTGGCGGGCATGCGGTAGGCGGCGTAGGCGGCCACGTCGGCGCGGTCGCGGAGGATCGGGGCGTGGGTGGGGGTGTCGCCCCGGTAGTGGGCGATCAGCCGTTCCACCGCTCCGGCGGCCTGGGTGGGCGGGAGTCCGTCGAGAAGCTCCGCGAGGGTGCTACGGAGGGTGTCGTTCACCTGCCGATTGTATGGCTGGGCGGTGTGGGGCCGGGCCTGCTCCGCCCCCAGACCCCCGACCGTCGGCCGGAGGGCCGGACTCAGATCACCGCCCTCGCCAGCCGTGTCGCAAGTCTCGCCCTCGGCCCGCTGTCCGCAGGCCTGCGCCGCGGATGCACCGTGTTGGCCAGCAGGATCAGGAACGTGTCCGTCCTCGGGTCGAGGACGAGCGACGTACCCGTGAAACCCGTGTGCCCGGCCGCCCCGCTGCCCGCGAGTTCGCCCATGAACCACGGCTGGTCGACGGCGAAGCCCAGCCCCGGCGGGGTGAGCAGGAGCTCGACGAAGTCGGGGCCGAGGATGCGGGCGGGGCCGTAGGAGCCGCCGGCGAGCAGGGCGCGGCAGAAGACGGCCAGGTCGCGGGCGGTGGAGAAGAGCCCGGCGTGCCCGGCCACGCCGCCCAGCGCCCAGGCGTTCTCGTCGTGCACCACGCCCCGCAGCATCCCCCGGTCCGCCTTGGCCCAGGGCCGCCGCTGGTCCTCGGTGGCGGCCGCGCCGGGGCAGGGTCCGAAGCCGGTCGCCGTCATGCCGAGCGGCCGGGTGATGCCGTCCTGGACGAGGACGTCGAGGCTACGCCCGGTGATGCGCTCCAGCACGGACTGGAGGACGAGCATGTTCAGGTCCGAGTACAGATGGCGCCCCGGCTCACCCGTCGGGGCCTCGGCGCGCAGCAGGGCCAGCCGGCTGGCGTCGTCGGGGCAGTCGTACAGCGGCAGCTCGGGGCGCAGCCCGGAGGTGTGGGTGAGCAGTTGCCGCACGGTGATGCCGTGCGCGGCGGCGGCGTGGAAGTCGGGCAGGTAGTCGCCGACCCGGGCGTCCATGCCGAGGGTGCCGCGCTCGATCTGCTGCACGGCGGCGACGGAGGTGAACAGCTTGGTGAGGGAGGCCAGGTCGAAGGGCGTGTCGACGGTGGCCGGGACGCGGGCGGCGGGCGGCAGTTCGACACCGTTGTCGGTCTCGGGGTCGTAGCCGGAGTAGCGGACGGCCCAGCCCGCGGCCTCGGCCACGGCGATCACGGGTCCGCGGGCGGCCAGCACGACGGCGCCGGCCGCCCAGGGGCGGTCTCCGGCGGTGAGTGCGTGCACCTCGCCGACCAGGTGCCCGAGTTCGGCGGGATCGAGCCCGGCCCGTTCCGGTGTGTCGGCGCGCAGTCTCGGTGCGCTCAGTTCTCGTCTCCCTCCGACCCCGCACGTGTGTTCCCACGTGTGCTCCAGGGACGGCACATTCCCATGAAGCAGGCCGCCGCGACCAGTGCTCCCACCAGTTGGACCACCGCCATGGGTACGGCGGTGTGCTCTCCGGCGACGCCGACGAGCGGTGAGGCGACCGCTCCGACGAGGAAGGAGGAGGTGCCGAGCAGGGCGGAGGCGGAGCCCGCGGCGTGCCGGGTGCGCAGCAGGGCGAGCGACTGGGCGTTGGGGAGGGTGATGCCCATGGCGGACATGAGGACGAAGAGCGCGGCGGCGACCGGCGGCAGACCGACCTCACCGAGGGCGCCGGTGGACATCAGCAGCAGGGCGGCCGCGGCGAGCACGATCACCGCGAGGCCGCAGGCCAGCACCTTCTCCAGGGCGACCCGGCCGACCAGTAGCTTGCCGTTGACCTGCCCGGCGATCACCAGGCCGACCGAGTTGAGGCCGAAGAGCAGGCTGAAGGTCTGCGGGGAGGCGCCGTAGATCTCCTGGATGACGTAGGGGGAGGCGGATATGTACGCGAACAGCGCGGCGAAGGCGAAGCCGCCGGTCAGCATGTAGCCGGTGAAGGGCGGGTCGGCGAGCAGGCCGCGCATCGCGCGCAGGGCCGCCCCCACTCCCCCGTCGTGCCGTTCCTCCGGCGGCAGGGTCTCCGGCAGCCGCAGCCGGACGAGCACGGCCAGCGCGACGCCGACCATCGTCAGGACGACGAACACGCCCCGCCAGTCGGTCACCCGCAGGATCTGCCCGCCGATCAGCGGCGCCACGATCGGCGCGACCCCGGAGATCAGCATCAGGGTGGAGAAGAAGCGGGCCATGGCGTCACCGTCGTACAGGTCGCGTACGACGGCCCGGGCGATCACGATGCCGGCGGCGCCCGCGAGGCCCTGGGCCAGCCGGAGGGCGACCAGCGTCTCGGCGTCGGGGGCGAGGGCGCACAGGGCGGTGGCGAGGAGGTAGACGGCGAGACCGGCGAGCAGCGGGCGGCGGCGGCCCCAGCGGTCGCTCATCGGGCCGACGACCAGCTGCCCGAGGGCCATGCCCAGCAGGCAGGCGGTGAGGGTGAGCTGGACGGTGGCGGCGGGTGCGTGCAGGGACCCGGTGACCTCCGGCAGGGCCGGGAGGTACATGTCCATCGCGAGCGGTGGTGTCGCGGTGAGGCCGCCGAGGACGAGCGTGACGAGCAGGCCGGTGCGGCGGGTGGCGGCGGACGGCCGGGCGGGCACGGACGTGGGCCGTGCCTGAGGTGTCGATGCCGCCGCGGGCTCGCGCATCCGTCCCCTCCCTCTGGTGAAGCGGCCGCCCGACGAGAGCGACCGGCACCTATGCTCTCAGCTCGTACACACTGCCAGGGCACACATGACCGATGGGTGGGGCGATGGTGGAGCGGAAGGTGCGCTGGGGGATCCTGGCGACGGGCGGGATCGCGGCGGCGTTCGCGGCGGACCTGGTGGATCTGGCGGATGCGGAGATCGCGGCGGTGGCCTCGCGGCGCCGGGAGTCGGCGGAGGCGTTCGCGGAGCGGTTCGGGGCGGCGCGGGCCTACGGCGACTGGGAGTCGCTGGCGGCGGACCCGGACATCGATGTCGTCTACGTCGCCACTCCGCACTCGGCGCACCGCGCGGCGGCCGGGCTGTGCCTGGAGGCGGGCCGCAACGTGCTGTGCGAGAAGCCGTTCACGCTGAACCTGCGCGAGACGGAGGAACTCGTCGCGCTGGCGCGGCAGCACGACCGCTTCCTGATGGAGGCGATGTGGATGTACTGCAACCCGCTGGTCCGGCGGCTGAAGGCGCTGGTGGACGACGGGGCGATCGGCGAAGTGCGCACCGTGCAGGCCGACTTCGGCCTTGCCGGTCCCTTCCCGCCGGCGCACCGGCTGCGGGATCCGGCGCTGGGCGGCGGGGCACTGCTGGACCTGGGCGTGTACCCGGTGTCGTTCGCACAGTTGCTGCTCGGTGAGCCGGACGCGGTGGCGGGGAGCGCGCTGCTGTCGCCGGAGGGCGTCGATCTGCAGACGGGCGCGGTGCTGTCCTGGGAGAGCGGGGCGATGGCCGCGCTGCACTGCTCGATCGTCGGCGGTACGGGCGGCACGGCGTCGGTGACCGGTTCGCGCGGCCGGATCGATGTGCCGTCCGGCTTCTTCCACCCGGAGCGGTTCGTGCTGCGCCGCGACGGCCGCGATCCGGAGGAGTTCGCCGCCGCCCCGGCCGACGGGCCGCGCACCACCCTGCGGCACGAGGCGATCGAGGTCATGCGGGCGCTGCGGGCGGGCGAGAAGGAGTCGCCGCTGGTGCCGCTGGAGGGTTCGCTGGCGGTGATGCGGACGCTGGACGCGGTGCGGGAGCGGATCGGGGTGCGGTATCCGGGAGACGCGGTAGCGGTGACGGTGTGAACCGGTATCCCGGAGCGGCGGTGGCCGTCGCCGCCGGATAACCGTATGGCGGACATGGCATTCCGCATGACGGACTTGCCG
Source organism: Streptomyces sp. NPDC007856 (assembly GCF_042868225.1). Classification (NCBI taxonomy): domain Bacteria; kingdom Bacillati; phylum Actinomycetota; class Actinomycetes; order Kitasatosporales; family Streptomycetaceae; genus Streptomyces; species Streptomyces sp. NPDC007856. The sequence goes on from NZ_JBIAEC010000002.1 coordinate 439,435, forward strand.
CCTACGCTGCGGTGCCATGACCGACAGGCAATCGAAGATCGCGGTGGTGACCGGCGCCGGCTCCGGCATCGGGCGGGCCGTCGCCCTGGAACTGCTGGGGGCCGGCTGGTCGGTGGCGCTGGCCGGCCGGCGCACCGAGACACTGGAGGCGACGGCGGCGCTGGTGCCGGAGGGCGCCTCCCTCGCCGTACGCACCGACGTGTCGCGGCCCGAGGACGTGGACGCGCTGTTCGCGGCGACGGTGGACCGGTTCGGGCGGGTGGACCTGCTGTTCAACAACGCGGGGACGTTCGGGCCGGGCGGGGTGCCGGTCGAGGAACTGTCGTACGACGCCTGGCGGCACGTGGTGGACACCAACCTCAACGGGGCGTTCCTGTGCGCCCAGGCGGCCTACCGGCGGATGAAGGAGCAGGATCCGCAGGGCGGCCGGATCATCAACAACGGCTCCATCTCGGCCCACACGCCGCGCCCGCTCTCGGTGGCCTACACCGCGACCAAGCACGCCCTGACCGGCCTCACCAAGTCGCTGTCGCTGGACGGGCGGCCGCACCGCATCGCCGTCGGGCAGATCGACATCGGCAACGCGGCGACCGACATGACGGCCCGGATGCGGACCGGTGCGTTGCAGGCGAACGGCGAGGTGGTCCCGGAGCCGGTGATGGACGTGGCCGACGTGGCTCGGACCGTGCGGCACATGGCCGAGCTGCCGCTGGAGGCGAACGTGCAGTTCGCGACGGTGCTGGCGACGGCGATGCCGTACATCGGGCGGGGTTGACCCCATTACCACAACCGGAATTCGAACATCCGCGGTATTGCGGCCCGTCGGGCCTATATGCTCAACTTCCCTTCACGAGAGCTTCACAGTTGAAGCGCGACGGTTCCACAGCCACCACCGAGGGGGGAAGGCGGCGGCCGTTCCACCCGACCGGAGTTGGGGGTGGACCTCGCCAAGGGACGCGAGGTGCACGCCGGTCGGTGGAACGGCCGCCGCACTGTTCAGCGCCGGTGCCGGCCGCCGGGCTCCGCGCCCCCCTCGGCTCCCTCGGCCCGCTCTGACCTCTGCGCCGCCTCGGCCGTCGCCGCCGCCGCGACCGCCCTGCGCCGCCGCTTGACCACCAGCGCCCCCGCCGCCGCAAGCAGCAGCGCCGTACCTCCCGCGCCCTCCACCAGCCGACCGGTGGAGGGGCCACCGGAGCCCGAGTCCGGCGCGCCGGCCGCCGCCTCCCCCGAGGGCTCCGGGCTCGCCTTCGCCCCGCCCTCGCTCAGCGGATCGACCAGCGTCCCCACCGCCCGCGCCGAACGCCCGCGGTCGAAGCCCCAGTCGAGCAGCGCGGCGGTCTGCTCGTAGACGGCGTTGCTGCCGGTGGCCGGATGCATCACGGTGACCAGCAGGGTGCGCCCGCCCCGGGTGGCCGCGCCGGTGAAGGTGTTGCCGGCATGGCTGGTGTAGCCGTTCTTGACGCCGATCAGGCCGTCGTACGTCTTCAGGCCCCACGCCCCGGTCAGCAGGCGGTCGGTGTTCTGGATCTGGAAGGTCTTCTTGCCGCCCGCCGGGAAGTCGGCGGTCCGCGTGCCGCAGTAGCCGCGGAAGTCGGCGTTCTTCAGGCCGTGGCGGGCGAACAGCGTGAGGTCGTACGCCGAGGAGATCTGACCCGGGTGGTCGAAGCCGTCGGGGCTGACCACATGGGTGTCCAGGGCCTGCAGGTCCGCGGCCTTCGCCTGCATCTCGGCGACGGTCCTGGCGATGCCGCCGTTCATATGGGCGAGCACGTGCACGGCGTCGTTGCCGGAGCGCAGGAACACGCCCTGCCACAACTGCTCGACGGTGTAGGTGATGCCGGGCTTGATGCCGACCAGGCTGGAGCCGAACGGGACGTCGGCGACATCGGAGTCCTTGACGGTGTACCGCTGGGTGCGGTCGAACTTCTTCAGCACGGTGTCCGCGAACAGCATCTTCAGCGTGGACGCGGGCGGGAGCCGCCGGTGCGCGTTGAACGCGGCGAGCACCTCGCCGCTCGCGCAGTCGGCGATCAGCCAGGAGCGGGCGGTGAGCTTCTGCGGCAGCCCGGAGGCACCGCGCACCTGGACGCCGGTAAGGGCCAGTTGCTCGCCGCCGATCACCGTCGCGGCGGACGCGGGGGTGGTCGCGGACAGAGGGAGGGCGGCGGCCGTCAGTCCGAGGACGGCACGTCGGCTGAGCCGGGAACATTCGCGCACCCGGGGACGGTACACCGCGCCCAGCAGCGGATTCCGCACCGCGGGCCCGCCATCGCCGTGGAATTTGCCACCTTATGAAATTGCGATGAGTTACCCGCATTTCTCAGCACTTGCACACCTTTTGCCCAGGGCGGTTCAAAGGTCCTCCCTGGTTTGTGGCAGCGCCCACAGCGGGCGCCAAGAACCTTTGAGGAACGGGAGGTTTGGCATCTGTCTCAACCGCGAGCTGAGCCGCCGCAAGAAGGCCGCTCTGGTCATCGCGATGGGTCTGGCGCTCGGTATCGCGCTGGTCATCACCGTCAACTCGGTGTCGGCCGGCATGACGCAGGCACAGGACAAGGTCCTGAAATCGCTGTACGGCCTCGGCACCGACATGACCGTCACCAAGGCCCGGCCGGCGCCGACGGCGGGCAGCTCGCAGGGGCCGAGATTCCAGTTCGACGCGAAGTCGAGCAGCAAGACCAGCCAGATCCCGGACCGGGTGATGACACAGGGGGGCAGGCCTGAAGTCCTCGCTGGTCCAGCCTTTACGCCTGCCCGGTCTCGAACCGCGAGATCCGCCCGTCGTCCTCCACGGTGAAGATCCACTTGGTGCGCATCTCGCCCCAGGTGTCGTTGCGGTAGCGGGCGATGAGGGCGCGGCCGCCGGAGGACTCGTTGTCGACCTCCATGTGGCCGTGGGAGGAGAAGATCTCCTGGTCGATCCACTCGGCGAGGTCACGGTCGGAGCCGTCGTCGGCCATAGTGGCGCCGGGGGCGAGCAGCGCCAGGAAGCCTTCTCTGTCGTGCGAGTTGACGGCGTGCACGAAGGCCCGGACGGCCGGATCGCTGAGCTTGGCTGGCTGAATCGTCATGGCGCCAGAGTCACACCGCCGCCCCGGCCCCGCCACCCGAACGCCATCCACGGCGGGCCGACGGGTGTCGGACCTGCGACGGTGGACACACGAGCCCCTGCGCCTCTCCGTCTCTCCGCTTCTCCGCTTCTCCGCTTCTCCGCTTGGGAGTCACCGTGAGCTGTTTCGACCGACGTGATCTGGGCCTGCTGCTGCTCCGGCTGGGGACCGGCGGGGTGCTGGCCGCGCACGGCGCGCAGAAGCTGTTCGGCTGGTTCGGCGGGCACGGACTGGAGGGCACCGGCCAGTTCATGGAGTCCGTCGGCTATGCGCCCGGCAAGGCGAGCGCCATGGCGGCGGGCCTCGCGGAAGCCGGCGGCGGCACCCTCCTCGCCGTGGGCCTCGCGACCCCGGCGGCGGGCGCGGCGGCGGCCGGCGCGATGGCCGGGGCGGCGATGGTCCACATGCCCCACGGCTTCTTCGCCCAGGAGGGCGGCTACGAGCACGCCGCGAGCCTGGGCCTGGCGGCAGCCGGCCTCGCGGTGACGGGCCCCGGCCGCCTCTCCCTCGACCACGCACTGGGCCACGTCTTCGACCGGGGCTGGATGGTGCCGGTGGCCCTCGGCGTCACGGCGGCGGCGACGGCGGTGGTGATCGGGGCACGCAACCAGCGGGTACGGGCGAAGGCGGAGGGCGAGCAGGAGGTGCTGTTCGAACAGTAGCCGTACGGCGCAGTGACTCGAATGGGTGACCGGTACGGCGCGGCGCCGGGACAGGGCGGCGGGTACGGCGCAGGGCCGGAGACAAGGCGGTCCGGTACGGCGCAGGGCCGGAGACAAGGCGGTCCGGTACGGCGCAGGGCCGGAGACAAGGCGGTCCGGTACGGCGCAGGGCCGGGGCATGGGAAGCTGCCCGGCATGACCGATCAGGACACCACCGGCACCGCCGCCGCCCTCTGGCCGACGATCGACGAACTCTGGTCCCGCCTGGAGGCCACCCGTACCCACCCGGGCACCGAGGGCCTCCTCCTGCGCGTCCTGAAACTCTCGGAGGAGGTCGGCGAGGTGGCCGAGGCGATCATCGGCACGACCGGCCAGAACCCCCGCAAGGGCATCACCCACACCTGGGAGGACGTCCAGGCGGAACTGTGCGACGTGGTGATCACGGCGCTGGTGGCCCTGCGCACGCTGACACCTCAGGCGCGGGAGGTGTTCGAGGGGCATCTGGCGCGTGTGAGCGCACGTCCGCTGCGGCCCGGCAACTCGGCGTGATCCAGGCCCGTCGAAGGCTTCGACACATCCCGCCGCGACCCAGTGGCGGGTGGACAGTGCGCTGTCGCCCCGCCGGGCGATCCGGCAGGCCACCTCCAGCAGGGGCTGGGCAGCGGGCGCGCGGCGCGCCCACGATCGAGCTCGACCCGCAGGTGGCGGCACGCGCCGATGCCGCCCTGGAAACCGTCGGCTTTTCGACGTGGACGGTGACGGACTCTGACCGGTGTTTCTACTGGTCAGAAGCCCTGAGTGGCAGACGAGTCGGGCTGTACGCCGGGTTCTGTTCCCCGGGGGCCTCGCGGCCCCCGGGGCGACGGCCATCCATCTAGGGCCGGTGTTGCCACCGGCCTCGTGCGGTCTACCCGCGGACTCGGGCGGGCAGCCCTCGAGCGTCCGCGCAGAAACACCGGAGTGTTTCCTTTTGACCTTGCTCCGGGTGGGGTTTACCTAGCTGCCCAGGTCACCCTGGGCACTGGTGGTCTCTTACACCACCGTTTCACCCTTACCAGGGGCCGCAGCCCCGGGCGGTCTGCTTTCTGTGGCACTGTCCCGCGGGTCACCCCGGGTGGCCGTTAGCCACCACCCTGCCCTGTGGAGCCCGGACGTTCCTCGGGAAGCCCCCTAGGGGGACTCCACGCGGCCGTCCGCCCGGCTCGTCTGCCGTGTCGACCATGGTACCGGGCGCCGGGAGCGGCGCGGACCCGCAGCCGCCGTCGCCAGGACCGAGCCTGTCAGGATCAGGGCGAAGGCCATCAGGACCGTCGCGGTCAGGCGTTCGTTCAGGAAGACCGCGCCCGCCGCCACCGCCACCGCCGGGTTGACGTACGTGATCACCGTCGCCCGCGTCGGGCCCGCCTCCTTGATCAGTTCCAGGAACGCCACGAACGCCACCGCCGTGCAGAGCACGCCCAGGCCCGCCAGTGCCGCGAGGACGGAGGAGGAGGGGACGGAGGACGGGCGCGTCGCGATGGCCACCGGGGCGTAGACCACCGCCGCCAGGGTCAGGCAGGCCGATGTCAGATGGAGCGACGGGACGTCCTTCATCCGGCGCGCGGCTATCAGCGGAGCCGTCGCGTAGCCGACGACCGTCGCCAGGACCTCCACCAGGGAGCGGGCGTCGCCGCCGGTCAGATGGGGCAGGGTCAGCACCGTCACGCCTGCCAGGCCGAGGGCGAGGCCCGTCAGGCGGCGGGCGCCCAGGTGTTCGGTGTCGCCGAGGAGCCGGACCGCGATCACGCCCACGATCGGCACCCCGGCGATCAGCAGGCCCGATGTCGAGCTGGACAGGTGCCGTTCGGCGTCGGTGAGGGTGAACCAGGGGATCATGATCTCCAGGCACGCGAAGGCCAGCATGGGGCGCCAGTGGGTGCGCACGCTCGCGAGCAGGCCCCCTTGGCGTACGGCGAACGGGAGCAGGAGGGCCGCGCCGAGCGCACAGCGTGTGAACACCAGCACCGGCGGGGACACCTCGGCCACCGCCACCTTGATCATGAGATAGGGGATGCCCCAGATCACTCCCATGAGGGAGAACAGGAACCAGCCGCGTGCAGTCATACGCCGAGTTTCGGCCGGTCCCTCACCTGGCGTCTTGAACGCTGTTGCGGTATGCCGCCGGCGTCACCCCGAGCACCCTGCGGAACCAGCGGGTCAGGTGCGCCTGGTCGGCGAAGCCCACCAGTCCCGCCACCTCCGCCGGGCGCAGGCCCGCCTCAAGCAACCCCCGTGCCCGGTGCACCCGGTACTGGGCCAGCCAGGCGTACGGCGGTATGCCCATCGTCGTACGGAAGGCCCTCAGGAGCTGGTAGCGGGACAGGCCCAGCTCGGCGGCCAGGCCGGCCAGCGATGGTGGCGCGGTGAGTTCGTCGGCGAGCCGGTCGCGGACCGTCAGGGCGATCGCGCCCGCGCCGGGGATCTCGTCGGACAGGGACCTGGCGGTGGAGTGGCGGCGGGCCAGGGCCGTCAGCAGCCAGGGCAGGCGGGATTCGGCCTCCAGCGGGTCGGGGCAGGCGCTGAGTTCGGTGTGGGCGAGGCGGAGGGCCGTGGCCAGTTCGGGGTCGTCGAGGAGTGGTTCGCGGAAGTGCGGGAGGCCGCCGAGGGTGCCGTCGGTCAGCAGGGACGGCTCGGCGTACAGGGCCCGGTAGGCGTAGCCGTCGGTGGCGTTGCCGGGGCCGCCGGTGTGCATCTCACCGGGGTCGAGGACGACGATCGTGCCGGGGCCGGTGCGGATGTGGCCGCCCCGGTAGTCGATCACCTCGGAGCCGCCCACGCAGACGCCGATCGTGTACTCGTCGTGGGCGTGCGGGGCGTAGGTGTGCCGTCGGAAGTTCGCGGTCAGCAGGTCCAGCGGCGGGCCGCACCGGCCCAGTCTCGCCCTGGTCCACCGTGCCTGTTCCGTCATGCGGCACCACCCCTTCCCTGGCGGTGCAACGCCTTCAGGCCCCGCTTCCATGCCGCGTCCAGGTCGGCGTCCGCGCGAAAACCGGCCGTGGATCTCCAGGATGACCATGCCGTGTGCAGGGTGTTCACCCGGCGGTGCGCCTCCGTGTCCAGCGCTCCACCGGGTACGACGAAGACGGCGACGTCGGCGATGGCGTACCGGACCCGGTAGCCGGTGCTCTGCCGGGCGAGGTGGGTGGCCTGGTCGAGGTCGGTGGCGGCCGGGGGATCCAGCGTGAAGAAGGGGATGTCCGTGGCGTCGTACGACGGCAGGGCGGGCGGCGTCTTCGCGGCGCGCTCGGCCTCCGCCTGTACCTGCGGCGGGAAGGCGTCCGGGATGCCGAGTTCGGCGCGCAGGGCGGCCACGACGGCCACGACGGCCACGACGGCGCCTCGGGGGCACCGGTCACGCGGATCTTGCGGCAGGGCATACAGCGAGCGTGGGTCGGGGGCGCCGGGGCGGCACGCCGTACCCTGTCGCGGAGGTCTACGTAAGGAGTACGTGTTGCTGGTCCTGCTGCCGCCCTCGGAAGGCAAGGCGAACTCGGGCGAGGGCGCCCCGCTGGAGCTTTCCTCGCTGTCCCTGCCGGGGCTGACCGCCGCACGGCAGGCAGCGCTCACCGAGCTGGTCGAGCTGTGCACCGGTGACGAGGAGAAGGCGCGCGAGGTGCTCGGGCTGAGCGAGGGGCTGCGCGGCGAGATCGCGAAGAACGCCGGCCTGCCGACGGCCGGCGCCCGCCCCGCCGGGGAGATCTACACCGGCGTGCTCTACGACGCCCTCGGCCTGGCCACGCTGGACGCGGCGGCGCGCAGGCGGGCGGCGGACTCGCTGCTGGTGTTCTCCGGGCTGTGGGGCGCGGTGCGGGTCACGGACCCGATCCCCTCCTACCGCTGCTCGATGGGCGTGAAGCTGCCGGGGCTCGGCGCGCTGGCCGGGCACTGGCGGGCGCCGATGGCAGAGGTGCTGCCCGGGGCGGCCGGGGAGGGGCTGGTGCTGGATCTGCGTTCCTCCGCGTACTCGGCGGCCTGGAAGCCGAAGGGCGAGCTCGCGGGGCGCACGGCGACCGTACGGGTGCTGCACGCGCCGACCCGGAAGGTGGTCAGCCACTTCAACAAGGCGACCAAGGGCCGGATGGTACGGAGCCTGCTGACAGCCGGCGCCGCTCCGCAGGACCCCGCCGAGCTAGTCGGGGTGCTGCGGGAGCTGGGGTACGTCGTGGAGGCGGAGGCGCCGGGCAGGGCGGGCAGGGCGTGGTCGCTGGACGTCCTGGTGGAGGAGATCCACTAAGACCTTCACGTCATTGCAGCATGTGCAACGTTCATTGCGTGTGGTGCACCTGCTGGGCACGATGAGGCCATGACCTCACCGCTGCCCTCCTCTTCGGCTGCCTCCGTGCTGGATCTCGCCCCCGTCGTGCCAGTGGTGGTCGTCTCCGACGCCGCCGACGCCGTACCGCTGGCGCGGGCTCTGGTGGCGGGCGGGCTGCCGGCGATCGAGGTGACGCTGCGGACACCGGCGGCGCTGGACGCGATCCGCGCGATCGCCGCCGAGGTGCCTTCGGCGGTGGTCGGCGCGGGCACGGTGATCACGCCGGAGCAGGTGAGCGCGGGTACGGCGGCGGGGGCGCGGTTTCTGGTCAGCCCCGGGTGGACGGACGTACTCCTGGCGGCGATGCGCGGGTCCGGGGTGCCGTTCCTGCCCGGGGTGTCGACCACCTCGGAGGTCGTGGCGCTGCTGGAGCGCGGGGTCCGGGAGATGAAGTTCTTCCCGGCTCAGGCGGCGGGCGGTGCGGCGTATCTGCGGTCGCTGGCCGGGCCGTTGCCGCAAGCGCGTTTCTGTCCCACGGGTGGGATCGGTCCGGCGAACGCGCCCGAGTATCTCTGCCTTCCCAACGTCGGCTGTGTGGGCGGCAGTTGGATGGTCCCGGCGGACGCGGTGGCCGCCGGGGACTGGGCGCGGATCGAGGAGCTGGCGCGGGGCGCGGCGGGGCTCGCCGGACTCAGGGACGCAGGTGGGACGTGTCGTTGAAGAGCCGTACGCTCGCGTTGCCGTCCGCGTAGTACGCCACCGCCGACAGGGAGGCCGCCGACAGTTCCATCCGGAACACGGACTCGGGCGGGGCACCGAGGGCGAGGCGGACGAAGGTCTTGATCGGGGTCACATGGCTGACCAGCAGGACCGTGCGGCCGGCGTGGGCGGCGACCAGCTTGTCGCGGGTGGCGGCGATCCGGGTGGCCGTCTCGGCGAAGCTCTCACCGCCGCCGGTGGGGTGGGCCTCCGGGTCGGCGAGCCAGGCGTTCAGGTCGTCGGGGTAGCGGTCGCGGACCTCGCCGAAGGTGAGGCCTTCCCAGGCGCCGAAGTCCGTTTCGCGCAGGCCGTCTTCGATCGTCACCTCCAGGCCGAGGCGGGCGGCGACGACGGCCGCGGTCTCGCGGGTGCGGGTGAGGGGGGAGGCGATGACGGCCTGGATGGTGCCGCGCCGGGCGAGTGCCTCGGCCGTGCGGCGCGCCTGTTCGCGGCCAGCGGCGGAGAGGGAGGGATTGGTGCCGCCGCTGCCGGAGAAGCGCTTCTGGGGGGTGAGGGGGGTTTCGCCGTGCCGGAGCAGCACGAAAGTCGCCGGTGCACCGAGGTCGGGGGCGCTGCCCCAACCCGGTGTCGAGACGTGCTGCTCGTCGGGGGTGGTCGGGCGCTGCTCGCTGGCAGGTGCGGCGGCGCCCGACGTGGTCTTCAGCGCTGCCGTCGACGCCGAGGGCGACCACTGTTCGCCCCTCGACCCCGCGTCCATCGCCTCGTTCGCCAAGCGGTCCGCGTGTTTGTTCTGCTCGCGGGGGATCCACTCGTACGTGACCTGCTCCGGGGGGAAGATCGACTTCGCCTCCGTCGCCAAAGGCTTCATGTCGGGGTGCTTGATCTTCCAGCGGCCCGACATCTGCTCGATGACGAGCTTGGAGTCCATGCGGACGTGCACCATCGCGGCCGGGTCGAGGGCGTGGACGGCGCGCAGACCGGCCACGAGGCCCCGGTACTCGGCGACGTTGTTGGTGGCGACGCCGATGTACTCGGCCACCTCCGCCAGCGGCTCGCCCGTGGTCGCCTCACGGACCACCGTGCCGTAACCGGCGGGCCCGGGGTTGCCCCGTGACCCGCCGTCCGCCTCGACGATGAACTCCCGCACCCCTGAAGCCCCTTACCGACTCTTACAGACCCGACTCGGCCGTACGCACCAGGATGCGGCGGCAGTTCTCGCAGCGCACCACGGTGTCCGGGGCCGCCGAGCGGATCTCGTTCAGCTCGGTGATCGCCAGCTCCTGGCGGCAGCCCTGGCAGGTGCGGGCGTACAGCTTGGCGGCGCCGATGCCGCCCTGCTGCTCGCGCAGCTTGTCGTAGAGCTTGAGCAGGTCCGCGGGGATGCTGCCCGCGATGACCTCGCGCTCCTTCGTCACCGTAGCCATCTCGCCGTCGATCTCCTCGAACGCGGCGTCCCGGCGGCCGCTCGCGTCGTCGATCTTCGACTGCACCGACGCGACCCGCTCGGTCAGCTCGGTCACCCGCTCCTGCGCGGCCTCGCGGCGCTCCATGACCTCCAGGACCACGTCCTCCAGGTCGCCCTGGCGCTTGGCGAGGGAGGCGATCTCGTGCTGGAGGTTGGACAGGTCCTTGGGCGAGGTGACCGCGCCGGAGTCCAGGCGCTGCTGGTCGCGGGCGGCGCGCTGGCGCACCTGGTCCACGTCCTGCTCGGCCTTGGTCTGCTCGCGGGCGGTGTCGCTCTCCTCGGTCTGCGCGGCGACGAGCAGGTCGCGCAGCTGGGTGAGGTCCTTGTTCAGCGAGTCGATCTCGGCGTGCTCGGGCAGCGACCTCCGCTTGTGCGCGAGCTGCTGCAGGCGGACGTCGAGATCCTGGACGTCGAGGAGTCGGATCTGGTCGGCGGGCGCGGCGTTCAGTTGGGGGCTCCTGTTAGTTAGACGTGGTGGTGGACGCCGCGTGGGCGGTCCAGGGGTCGGTGACCGTCTTGGAGACGTGGACGCGAAGGTCCCAGCCGTGGCGGTCGGAGATCTCGTCGAGCTGGCTCGCGGCCAGCTCGCACCAGGGCCATTCGGTGGCCCAGTGCGCCGCGTCGAGCAGCGCGAGGGGACTGTGGGCGACGGCCTCGGAGGCCGGGTGGTGACGCAGGTCGGCGGTGAGGAAGGCGTCCACCCCGGCGGCGCGCACCTCCCCGAAGAGGCTGTCGCCGGAGCCGCCGCTGACGGCGACCGTGCGGACGACGGCCTCGGGCTCGCCGGCCACCCGGATGCCCTGGGCGGTGGCGGGCAGCCGTTCGGCGGCGCGCGCGGCCAGTTCGCGGAGGGTCAGCGGGTGGTCCAGCTCGCACACGCGGCCGAGACCGCGGCGGCCCTCGGGGTCGGTGGGGTCCGGCACCAGGGGTCGTACGACACGAAGGTCCAGCGCGCCCGCGAGGGCGTCCGAGACACCCGGATCCGCCGTGTCGGCGTTGGTGTGGGCGACGTGCAGCGCGATGTCGTTCTTGATCAGTGTGTGCACGACACGGCCCTTGAAGTGGGTCGCCGCGACCGTGGTCGTCCCCCGCAGATAGAGCGGGTGGTGGGTGACCAGCAGGTCGGCGCCGAGCTTCACCGCCTCGTCGACGATCTCCTGCACGGGGTCGACGGCGAACAGGACCCGGGTGACCTCCTGGCCGGGGTCGCCCACGACCGTGCCGACCGCGTCCCAGGACTCGGCCCGCTCGGCGGGCCACAGGTTCTCCAGTGCGGCGATGACTTCAGACAGACGGGGCACGAAGGTAAGGCTACCTGGCTGGTCCGGGCGGCCGTACCGCATCCGTCCGGTCTGGCCCGGCTCAGCACAAAGGCCCCGCTTTCCTCAGGTGAATCGCTTCTGCACCACCCGTATGTGTGAAGCCGGGCCCGACCGTCCCACGCCTGTGCGAGCGAAAACTAGCTTCGTGACCGGAGGTGACCGAGCGATGACGGCCTGTGCGATCGAACCCGCGGCCACGGGCGGGGCCGACGGAGTACCGGGGACGGCGTTCGCCGTGACGGCGGACGGCGCGTACGCGGCCCGGCTCGCGCCGGCCGGCGACTGCTGGTTCCCGGAGCGCTGGACGCTGGACGGCCCGGAGCCGTACGCGGTGCCGCTGCCCGGCAACCAGCCGGAGGAGCCCGGCACCGAGGTGCAGCCCCTGTCCGACGGCCGGGTGCTGATCCACCGGCTGGTCGAGCGCCGGCACGCCTTCTCGCTGCTGTACCCGACCGGCCCCGGCACCGGTGAGCTGCCGCTGGGCGCGGTGGAGTGCCCCGAGCCCGGCACCCGGCTCACGCTGCTGCCGCCCGCACCTGGGGGCGTGCGGGCGTACGCCCTCGCGGTCGGGCCGCGGTCGAGTGTGGTGTGGCTGGTGGCGGGCGGGCCGTTCGGGCCCGAGGGGGTCGCCGAGGTGCCGGGGCGCTGCTCGGGCGGGGTGTGGCTGGACCGCGCCGGGCGGATGCTGGCGCTGGACCGGGATCTCGGCGGCGGACCGGTCAAGACGGTCGTGGTGGACCTGGAGCGCGCCGAGGTCTCGCCGCTGCTGCAGATCGCGGCCGGGAGCGACGACCGGCTGCTGCTCGCCGACCCCGACAGCGGGCTGCTGCTCCTCTCCTCGGACGCGCCCTCGCCGGGGCAGGAACGATGGGGCTGGGGCGTGCTCGGCAGCACGCTGCCGGTGCGCTTCCCGGAGAGCCTCAGGGTGCCGGACTGCACGGTGACGCCGTTCGCGATCCAGCCCGGGCAGGCGCTGATGCCGGAGAACTGCGCGGTGGCGCTGCGCGTCGACGGGCCGTTCGGCAACAGCTGGGTCGGCATCTGGCAGCCGACGGGGCGGCGGCTGACCCATCTCCCGGCGCCCGAGGGGTGGCTGACCGGGGCCGGGCTCTGGACACGGGACGGGGTGCTGCGGCTGCCGTACGCCACGGAGGAGACTCCGTGCGGCGTGGCGGAGCTGACGGTGCCCAGGGGGGAGACGGCCGCGGGGAGCGGTACTGCCGCGGCGCGGGGGGAGGCGGGCCCGGAGGGTCCGGTCCGGGACGGCACGGCTGCGGGGGCGCCCTGGGCGCCGCCTCAGCCGCCGGAACCGGACCCTCCGGGACCCGCGGACCCGCAGGCTTCGCAGCCTGCGGGGCAGGACACTTCGGAGCCTGCGGGACCGGAGATTCGGGAGGGTGTGGAACCGGGGATTCCGGAGCCCGTGGTGGCCCGTCCGGTGCCGTTGCAGGAAGCGCCTCTGGGACGTCTTGTAACGAACTAGTGCCGGTTGGCGTGTGCGCCTGGATTCGGCCCGTGGGGCGCCGGTTACACTCGCCCGGCTGTACGAAAGATCATGTTGACGGGGTGAATACTTCCGATGAGCGACACCAGCACGACGGACCAGCTGTCTGCCGACTCTCTGGAGGCTGCCGGCCACGGCCGGCACCGGGGCCCGGTCGCGGCCCAGGAGAGCGAGTCGGCTCCGCACGGTCGGCACCGCAAGCCGTCCCAGCAGACCGCGGAGGCGGCTGCCTGACGGTGGCAACGAGAAGAGGGGGCGTCCGACGGGCGCCCCCTCTTTTCTCGTCCGGAAGTCTGCTCGGCGGCCCCCTCAGCCCCGTCCGAGTCCCAGCACCTCCGCCGCCGCGAAGGTCTCCCCCGGCGGCCGGTCCGCGTAGTGCGGGGTGAGGAGCGCGTCGAGTTCGTCGTAGCTGAACGTCTCCTGCTTGCTGTCGAACTTCACCTGCACCCGCGGCCGTTCGACGATCGCGACCATGCCGCCGTGCACGACGAGCAGCTGGCCGTTGATCCCGGCGGCGGCCGGCGAGGCCAGGTAGCCGACGAGCGGGGCGACATGCTCGGGGGCCAGCGGGTCCAGGCCCTCGGCGGGCCGCTCGAACCCGGCGAAGACGTCCTCGGTCATGCGGGTCCGGGCGCGCGGGCAGATCGCGTTGGCCGTGACGCCGTACTTGGCGAGGGCGAGGGCGGTGGAGGTGGTCAGGCCGACGATCCCGCCTTTCGCGGCCGCGTAGTTGGGCTGCCCGGCGGAGCCGGCGAGGAACGCCTCCGAGGAGGTGTTCACGATCCGCCCGTACACGTGCTCTCCCCCGGCCGCCTTGGACCGCTCCCGCCAGTGCCGGGCGGCGAAGTGGGTGGTGTTGAAGTGCCCCTTGAGGTGGACGCGGATCACCGAGTCCCACTCGTCCTCGGTCATGGAGAAGACCATGCGGTCGCGCAGGATGCCCGCGTTGTTGACGAGGATGTCCAGCTTGCCGAACTCGCCGATCGCCAACCGTACGAGTTCCTCTGCCTGTTGGAAGTCGGCGACGTCCCCGGTGTGGGCGACCGCCCGGCCGCCTTGGGCGCGTATCTCGGCGGCGACCTGTTCGGCCGGTCCCGCCGAGGCCTCCCCCGAGCCGTCCCGTCCTGGCCGCCCGTAGTCGTTCACGACGACGGCCGCGCCGAGCCGGGCGAGTTCCAGGGCCTCGGCCCGGCCGAGCCCGCGTCCGGCGCCGGTGACGACGGCGGACAGCCCCTGCAACGGCCCCTCGGATGGCAGTGCCATACCCGCCCCCGTCCTCAGATCTCGATGCAGGTACGCAGGGCCGTTCCGGTGCGCATCTGGTCCAGCGCCTCGTTGATCCCGGCCAGTTGGACCCGGTGGGTGATCAGGCCCGCCAGGTCGACGCGGCCGGCCCGCCACAGGGCGATCGTGCGCTCGTAGGAGCGCAGCACGTCACCGCCGCCGTACATGGACGGCAGGATGCGCTTCTCGTCGAAGAACAACTCGAACATGTTGAGCCGCAGGAAGTCGTCCATGGCACCGGCGCCGACCACGACGAGGGTGCCGCCGCGCCGGGTGTTCTCGTAGGCGGTGCGGGCGGTGGCCGACCTGCCGACGACCTCGAAGACGTAGTCGAAGCCCTCCCCGCCGGTGACCTGCTGTTTGGCGTCGGCCAGCTCCTCCGGCGCAACCGCCTTGGTGGCGCCGAACCTGAGCGCGGACTCGCGCCGGGAGGCGACCGGGTCCACGGCCACGATCTCGGCGGCGCCCTTCAGCCGCGCCCCCTGCACCGCGGAGATGCCGACGCCTCCGCACCCGATGACGGCGACCGACGAACCGGCCTCCACATCGGCGGTGTTGAGGGCGGCGCCGAGACCGGTGGTGACCCCGCAGCCGATCAGCGCCGCGATGTCGAAGGGCACGTCGTCCGGGATCGGCACCGCACACCCGGCGTCGACCACGACCTCCTCGGCGAAGGTGCCGGTACCGGCGAAGCCGAAGACGTCACCGCCGGAGCGCCTGAAGTTGGGGGTGCCCGCGTTCATGAACCCGGCCAGGCACAGCTCGGTCTGCCCGCGCCCGCAGGCCGGACACGCACCGCAGGCGGGCAGCCAGCAGATGACGACCCGGTCGCCTGCCTTCAAGTGCCGTACCCCGTCACCCACTTCGAGGATCTCGCCCGCGCCCTCATGCCCCGGCACGAACGGCGCGGGCTGCGGCAGCACCCCGTTCATCGCGGACAGGTCCGAGTGGCACAGCCCGGTCGCCCGCACCCGGACCCTGACCTTGCCGGGGCCGAAGCCCACCGCCTCGACGTCGTCGAGGACCTCCAGCTTTTCCTGGCCGATCTCGTGCAGTACGGCTGCGCGCATGGTGCGGCTCCCCTCGATACTGGTTTCAGGAGTGCTCTACGACGGTGTCCGCGAGGACCGGCGCGTCATCCCGCTCGACAGCGCTCACGGCCACCCGCACGCTCCCCTCCTGCCGCCACATGCGGATGCGCAGTGTCTCCCCCGGGTACACGACGCCCGCGAACCGGGTGGTGTACGACCGCACCCGGCTCACATCCCCGCCGAGCAGCGTGTCCACGACCGCCTTGAGCGTGATGCCGTAGGTGCACAGCCCGTGCAGGATCGGCTTGTCGAAGCCGGCGAGCTTGGCGAACTCGGGGTCGGCGTGCAGCGGGTTCCAGTCGCCGGACAGGCGGTAGAGGAGGGCCTGGTCCTCGCGGATCGGGCGCTCGACGGTCCGGTCCGGCTGGCCGACGGGGGGTTCGAGCCGCGTGGACGGACCCCGGTCGCCACCCCACCCGCCCTCGCCCCGTACGAAGATCTGGGCGTCATTCGTCCACAGCGGCCCGTCGGCGTCGGCGACCTCGGTGCGCAGGACCAGGACGGCGGCCTTGCCCTTGTCGTAGACGGCGGCGAGCCGGTTGGTCGCACTCGCCCTGCCCTCGGCCGGGATGGGGCGGTGGATCTCCAGCGTCTGTCCGCCGTGCAGGACCTTGGAAAGCTCGACCTCCACGCCGGGCATGGACAGCCCGCTGATCACGCCGGGTGCGCCGGAGCCCGCGACGGTGGCGAAGCTCGGCAGGACGTGCAGCCGGGACTCCAGGGTGTAGCGCAGCTCGTCGGGGTCGGTGGCGGGGGCGTTCTTGTCGGGGTCGGCTCCCGCGCCGATGCCGAGGTGGTAGAGCTGGACGTCCTTGGTGGTCCAGGAGATCTCGCCGGTCCGGGGTTCGGCCGCGAGGGCTCGGCTTGCGTCGATGGGCATACGGCTCCTGACACTGGCGGTTCAAGACCCCGGCGCGGACGTCCGCACCGTCGGCCGCACCGAGGTCGCTACGGGCCGACCTAGAACGCGTTCCAGTCCGGCGCCCTCTGTATAGCCCAGCGCTCCACAGTTGTGAAGGCTCCTGACGATGTGTCAGCTTCGGGGCTGGCTCGGTGGGACAGTGACATTTGTACTGCCCGAGTCCGTACATGCGCCTCTGCCGGGGCGGGGCCGCGATTCCCTAGCGTCGTCGGCATGACACAGACGGAGAACACCGCCGTGTCCTTCACGGGGGCGGTCAAGACATACGGCGCGGTGCGCGCCGTGGATGAGGTGGACCTGCGGATCGGGCGCGGGGAGACCGTGGCCCTGCTGGGCCGCAACGGTGCAGGCAAGTCGACCACGATCGGACTGCTGCTCGGGCTGTACGAGCCCGACGCGGGCGCCGTGGAACTGTTCGGCGCGGCGCCCGAGCGGTCGGTGCGCGCGGGGCGGGTGGGCGCGATGCTCCAGGACGCCCGGCCGGTGCCCCGGGTCACCGTGGGCGAGCTGGTCACCTTCCTGGCCTCCCGCTATCCCGCGCCGATCCCGGTGGCGCGGGCCCTGGAGCTGGCCGGGATCGCGGACCTGGCCGGGCGCCGGGTGGACCGGCTGTCCGGCGGGCAGGTCCAGCGGGTGCGGTTCGCTCTCGCGCTGGCCGGGAACCCGGCGCTGCTGGTCCTGGACGAGCCGACGGCGGCCTTGGACGTGGAGGCCCGGCACGCGTTCTGGGAGTCGATGCGCACGTACGCCCGGCGCGGCCACACCGTGCTCTTCTCCACGCACTACCTCCAGGAGGCGGACGCGTACGCCGACCGGATCGTGGTCATCGACCGGGGCCGGATCATCGCCGACGGCACGGGCGAGGAGCTGCGGCGCACGGCGGGCGGCAACCTGGTGCGCGTGGACCTGGCGGGGCGGGACCCGGAGTCCCTCGGCCTGCTGCCCGGGGTCCGCTCGGTGGAGGTGCACGGCGAGAGGGCACGCCTGCGCACGGACGACTCGGACGCGACGGTGATCGCGCTGGCGGAGCTGGGCGCGATCAGGAACCTGGAGGTGTCTCCGGCATCACTGGACGACGCTTTCCTGGCCATCACGGCCGGGGCAAACACCCTGGGCGGCCCCCGCTCCTCTCACGCCCCGGAGACAGTCTGATGCTCGCCTACATACGACTCGAAACCCGCCGCACCCTGCGCGACACAGGCTTCGTCATCGGCGGCATCGCCATGCCCGTGATGATGTATCTCCTGTTCACCAACCTCGGTGAAAACGATGGGAGTTGGAAGACCGCGGCCATGGTCGGCATGGCCGCCTACGGCGCCGTGGGCTCCGCGCTGAACACCGGAGGTGCCGTCGCCGAGGACCGCGCGACCGGCTGGCTGCGACAGCTCCGCGTGACCCCCATGACCCCACGCGAGGTGGTGACCGGTCGGGCCCTGACCGGCGTGGTGACCGTGCTGCCCTCGATCGTCGCAGTGCTGGCGGCGGGCGGACTGTTCAACGGCGTACGACTGGCGGCCGGCCAGTGGGTGGCGATCGCGCTGCTGCTGTGGCTCGGTTCGATCCCGTTCACCCTGCTCGGCCTCGGCAACGGCTACCGGCTGACCGGGCCGAGCACCGGGGTGGTGAACATGGTGTGCAATCTGGGGCTCGCGGTGCTCGGCGGCCTGTGGTTCCCGATCAGCCTCTTTCCCGGCTGGCTGCGGGCCGTGTCGGCGTACGCCCCGACCCATCGGTTCGCCCAGCTGGGCACCGCCGTATCCGAGGGGCACGCACCGGACACCGGTGCGATCATCATGCTGACCGCTTGGCTCTTTCTGTTCGGTTCGTACGCTGTGCTGTCGTACCGCCGTCGGGCGGGGACCATTTGACCGGGGGAAACATCAGACATGACGTGGGCATGGGGAGTTCGGTGCCAGCTACAGGCCTTTCGGGCCGAGCGGCGCCAGTGGAAGGCCGAGCACGAGCGCTTCAAGGCCGCGCAACTGGCGGCCCGGCAGGCGGGCAAGGCGCCGGACGTCGACCATCCGGGCCCGCCGCCCACTGGCTTCGCCCTGCTGCCCTGGCTGCTGATGGGGATGGGGTCCTTCTCCAATCTCCTCCAGGGCAGGACCTCGAACCCGTGGATCGGCGGCCTGGGGCTGGTGACTTTCAACAGCCTCTACATCTACGTCACCTTCCGCTCCTTCGACCGCGAGAAGCGGGCCGCCGCCTCCACCCGGGTGGCGCTGCTCCTCATGGTCCTGGTGACCACGGGCCTCGCCCTCGGCTACGGCGGCAACTGGCTGATGTTCTTCCCGCTCCTCGGCCTCGCCGTGGGCGCCGCCCTGCGCGGGCCGTGGCTGGGCCGCACGGGTCTGCTGCTGACGGTGTACGCGGCCTGCGTCTCCGCCGTCCGCGGCGGCTGGGGGGACGCGACGAACATCGGCTACGCCACCTTCCTGTCCAGCATGGTGACCGCCGCCATCCTCGGCCTGTCCGAGGCGGTGCGGGAACTGCGCGCCGCCCGCGAGGAGCTGGCCCGGCGCGCGGTGGAGAAGGAGCGGCTGCGCTTCTCGCGGGATCTGCACGATCTGCTGGGGCACACGCTGTCGGTGATCGTGGTGAAGTCGGAGGCGGCCCGGCGGCTCGCCCCGCGCGACATGGACGCGGCGCTGGGCCAGATCACGGACATCGAGTCGGTGGGCCGGCAGGCGCTCACCGAGATCCGCGAGGCGGTGACCGGCTACCGGGAGGGAAGCCTCGCCACCGAGCTGACCCGGGCCCGCTCGGCATTGTCGGCGGCGAGTGTGGAGCCGGTGGTACGGCAGTCGGGGGTGCCGCTGGAACCGCAGACGGAGGCGCTGCTGAGCTGGGTGGTGCGCGAGGCGGTGACGAACGTGGTGCGGCACAGCGACGCGGGCCGCTGTGAGATCACCGTCGACAGCGGCGCCGAGCAGGTCCGGCTCACCGTCACCGACAACGGCAGCGGCAAGGCCGTCAGCCGGCCCCAGCAGGGCATCGGCGGCACCGGACTGAAGGGGCTCACCGAGCGCCTCGCGGCGGCGGGCGGCTCGCTCACGGCCGGCCCGTCGCCGCGCGGCGGTTTCACGGTGACCGCCGAACTCCCGGTGGAGTCGGCGGAGTTCGCGGAGGCGGTGGCTACGGCGCCCAGGGCGCGCTGACCGCCCAGCTGACGTCGTCGGTCCAGGACGTACTGCTGTCGAAGGCGTTGGACCCGCCGTCGCTCGCTATGTAGAGGTCGTAGTCGTAATGGCGCAGGTATCGCGTCGGGTAGTTGTACGAGGCGAACGAGGTGCCGGTGCCGCTCTTGCCGGTCTGCGGACAGAAGGTGGCGTCGGCCCGGAACTGGGCGGTGCCGTCCATGGGCTGCCGGTAGAGCTTGTAGTTGTAGTGGCGCAGGTAGTCGCCGGGGTAGTTGCGTGACTCGAAGGAGACGCAGGAGCTGCTCGCGAGTCCCTTGCGCACGATCCAGGTGGCGTCGTTCTTGTCCAGGCTGGAGCTGCTGGAGGTGATGGCGGACAGGACGCCGGCGTTGTTCTGGTGGCGGACGTAGTCGGCGGTGCAGCAGGAGGTGGTGGCGCGCAGCGAGATCTCCGAGCCGGCGCTCAGGGTGCCGGTGCTGCCGGTCGCGCCGCCGTAGCCGACGGAGACGATGTCGGCCTGGACGGCGTTGTCGGCGGCGTCGGTCGGGATGCCGGAGGTCATGACGCCCTCGAAGAACGAGCCGATGGAGCCGTTGCTGTTGTCGCCGCCGGTACCGAGGACGATCGCGCCCTCCTGGTGCATGGGTGAGTATCCGCTCCTGGTCGGCTCACCACCGGAATAGGTGGTCGTGAGCCCACCGGATTGTGCATTCCCCCATTTGAGCGCGAAATGGTTCTGGCCGTTGTTCTTGAGCAGCGCGGTCACGAACGGCAGGGGTCCGGTGCCGGTGTTGGCGGAGTTCTTGCTGTATCCGGCGTCGGACTGGAACAGCCCGTTCTCCAGGTCGGCCTGCACCCAGGGGCCCTGCCCGTAGCAGGGGGAGAACCAGCACTCGGTGCCGAAGTTGATGGCGTCCATGTGGCCATTGCCGGTGTCCTTGTTGTTGGTCTCGGCGTTGCCGTAGTCGAAGCAGCAGGCGCCGTTGACATGGGTGCCGGAGGTCACCATGTACATCCCCTCGGCGGCGCCGTTGGTGGCGACGCCGGAGGTGGCGTCGTTCCGGTAGCCCATGCCGGCGGAGATCTCCAGGCCGTAGACCTGGTGGCCGCCGACGGTCACCGGCAGCGCGTCGGCGGGCGCCCCGACATCGGCCTTCCCGGCGCCGCCCGCACCCTCGACGGTGAGGTCGTTGTGCCGGGAGGACTGGTCGTAGATCTTGGTGATGATGCAGGTCGTGCCGGAACAGAAGGAGTCCTGGGCGGCCGCGTTCGCGTATCCGCCGGCGGCCAGCAGCCCGATGTCCTTCGTGGCGCCGTCCGAGGCCCGCTGCACCTGGTAGAGCGAGCCGTTGTACGACGAGTACAGCGCCCGGACCATGCTGTGCGCGGCGACGCAGGGGGTTCCGGCGGCGGCGTAGACGTCACAGGGCAGGGAGCTCGCGGCGGCGGCCTGGGGCGCGCCGACGCCGAGGAGCAGCGCGGCGAGGGTCGCGCAGACGGCGAGCACGGACAGGGCGGCGCTGCTCAGCCGCGGGGGGACGTGGGGGGATCTCACGGGCACGGTGCACCTCGGATTCTCTCGTTCGATATCTCGGACGCTGTTCGATCGAAATACCGAACCTATTCGACGGTGGAAATTGCGCGGATTCCTGGAAATGCAGGGGCGATTGTTTGAGTACCGCCGGAGACCGTCAACCCCCGCCGCACCGGACAATGCCAAGTCTTTAATCGAGGGCGGCTGCCCGCGCCACGAGCAACGGCTGGAAGAAACCCGTCTCTTCGGGCATCAGCCAGGCGATGTCCGTGAATCCCGCACCGGCGGCGAACCCGGCGAGCCGCTCCCGCCCGAGCGCCCAGTAGGTGGCCCGGCGCACCCGGACCCCCCACTGCCCCTCGCCCGGACGCAGCTGGAAGTGCTCCAGGTCGTAGTGCTCGCCGTCCGCGTGCCACTGCCAGAGCTGGAAGCTGACGGTCCGCTCGGTGCCGTCGGCGGACTCGTGCACCTGCGGGGGCGTCGAAACCGGCCGCTCGCGCAGCAGTTCGTCATAGGGCCGGGTACTGACGAGCAGCCGCCCGCCGGGCCGCAGCACCCGGCGCATCTCCCCCAGCGCGGCGCGCACGTCCGGTTCCGTCAGGAGATGGGGCAGCGAGTTGTCGGCACAGACCACGGCGTCGAACCGGCCTCCACGGAAAGGCAGTTGGCGCATGTCGGCACCGGCGGTGGGCAGAGTCGCTCCGCGCCGGGCTGCCTCCCGGCGCGCACGGGCGGCGGCCCGCACGCTGAGGTCGGTCCCGACCACCCGGTGACCCTCCAGGGCCAGCCCGATGGCCTGCGTCCCGATGCCGCAGGAACAGTCCAGCACGGCCGCACCCTCCCGGCCGACCAGGGAGTCCAGCGCGGCACCCTGCCTGCGGAGGCTCGTCTCCCAGTCCGGGTAGATCAGGTGGTAGTCGTCGGCCAGCTCGTCGTAGAAGCGCGCGGTCGAGAACTCGGGCATGCGGGCGAGGTTAGCCCGCCGGGAGCTGCGCTGGGCCGGAGTTTCCGGCCGTAACCTGAGCCCATGAACGAGATGCCCCGGGAGCACCGGACCACCAAGTCCATTCGGGTGCTGCTCGCCGAGGACCAGGGCATGATGCGGGGTGCACTCGCTCTGCTGCTCGGCATGGAGGAGGACATCGAGGTGGTGTCCCAGCTGGGCTCGGGCGACGGCATCGTGGACGCCGTGCTCACCCACCGGCCGGACGTGGCCCTGCTGGACATCGAACTGCCGGGCATCAGCGGACTGGACGCGGCGGCCGAGCTGCGGGAGCAGGCG
The DNA here is from genome assembly GCF_042868225.1 of Streptomyces sp. NPDC007856. Lineage (NCBI taxonomy): Bacteria > Bacillati > Actinomycetota > Actinomycetes > Kitasatosporales > Streptomycetaceae > Streptomyces > Streptomyces sp. NPDC007856. Next base: position 461,768 of record NZ_JBIAEC010000002.1, read on the forward strand.
CCCGACTGCCGGGTGCTGATCCTCACCACCTTCGGCCGTCCCGGCTATCTGCGCCGGGCCATGGAGGCCGGGGCGGCCGGGTTCCTCGTCAAGGACGGGCCCGTGGAGGAACTGGCCGCGGCGATCCGGCGCGTGCTCACCGGGGAGACCGTCGTCGATCCGGCGCTGGCCGCCGCCGCGCTCAGCGCCGGGCCCAGTCCGCTGACGGCCCGGGAGTGCGATGTGCTGAAGGCGTCGGTGGACGGGGCGACCGTCGCCGACATCGCCGGCAAGCTGCATCTGTCCGAGTCCACCGTCCGCAACTACCTGTCCTCGGCGATCGGCAAGACCGGCACCCGCAACCGGGCGGAGGCGGTACGGGAGGCCCGGCAGCAGGGCTGGCTGTGAGCAGGACCCGGCCGTCGACCGGACCAGGTCCTCGGCGGCGTGCTGCTCCCCGTGAGGAGAAATGCCGTACGCATCAGCCGCGGCCGGCGGCTGGGCGGCCCGGACCGTTGCCTCACGTCGAAGAAGTTCTCCGCGGCAGCCACAGCAGCATCAGCACCGCCCCGCCCAGCAGCACCGCCGTACTGGCCCGGAACGCCAGCGCATAGCCGGCGGTCAGCGCCTCGGGGCCGTGCCCGCTGCCCGTGCCGGCCGCGGCGACGGTCGACATCACGGCGAGCCCGAGCGAACCGCCCATCGTGCGCGAGGTGTTGACCAGCCCCGACACCACACCGGCCTCGCCCGGTGCCGCCCCGGACGTGGCCAGGGAGGCGAGCGGCGTCGCCGCGAGGCCTGCACCGAGCATCATCAGGATGCCCGGGATCATGATCGCGATGAGGTACGCCTCGTGCGCGCTCATCGTCGACTGCCAGCCGAAGCCGGCCGCTGCCACCAGCGTGCCCAGCGCCGCCACGGTCCGCGGGCCCGCGAGCCGCATCAGGCGCGGCGCCAGCTTGGAGCCGACGACCACGGACAGCGAGCTGGGCACCAGGGCGACTCCGGCCTCCAGCGGCGTGTAGCCGAGGACGTTCTGGGCGTAGAGGGTCATGAAGTACCACATGCAGAACATGGCCGAGCCGGAGAGGAACATCGCCGCGTTCGCCGAGGCGACCGAGCGCAGCCGGAGCAGGCCGAGCGGCATCAGCGGGGCCGCCGTACGCGCCTCGACCAGCAGGAACAGGGCGATGAGCGCCAACCCGGCGAGCAGCGGCAGCAGCGTGGCGGCGGCCGTCCAGCCCTCGGCCTCCGTCTGCGAGATGCCGTAGGCGAGGGTCGCGAGGCCCGCCGTCACCAGCAGCGCGCCCGGCAGGTCCAGGCGCCGTCCGTCGCCGGCCCGGCTCTCGGTGAGCCACCGCACCGAGCCGGCCAGCACCAGCGCGCCCACCGGCACGTTGATCAGCAGCACCCAGCGCCAGGAGAGCACGTCCACGAGCACCCCGCCGACCAGTCCGCCCGCGGCCCCGCCACCGGCGCCCACCGCGGTCCAGGTGGCGATCGCGCGCGCCCGCGCCGCCCCCTCCGGCACCGCGGATGTCAGCAGGGTCAGCGTCGAGGGGGCCAGTACCGCCGCGCCCAGCCCCTGCACGGCCCGCGCCAGCAGCAGCTGCCAGCCCTCCTGGGCGAGGCCGCCGCCCAGCGAGGCCAGCGTGAACAGGCCGAGGCCGACGAGAAACATCCGCTTGCGCCCGTACAGGTCGCCGGCCCGGCCGCCGAGCAGCATGAACCCGGCGAAGGCGATGGCGTACGCGTTCACCACCCACTGCAGGCCGGACGGGGTCAGGCCGAGACCGGACCGCATGGACGGCAGGGCGACGTTCACCACCGACACATCGAGCACGACCAGGAACTGCCCGGCGCAGGCGAGCGCCACGACCAGCCAGGTCGGCGCGGTCGTACGGCGGGATATGACAGGCGTGGTGTCGGCGGCTTCCAGCATGGGTGTCATGCTCTCAACCCGGTTACGGTCCTTGCATCAGCATTTCGGACCACGGGTGCCTAGGTCCTGGGGCCTACACCGCTCGTAGCATCGCCCTGACGCGCGATCAGAAACCCATGACCCGGTCAAAGATTCATTAGAGGCCCGAAGCAACGGAATAGTTGCCTGTGCATACGAGGTTTACCCAGCACTTATCACTACGGGGAGGCCTCGATTCCATGACCCACACGACGACCGACCAGCCGGCCCGGAGGGCGAGCGGCGCCGTGGTCCCGGTGCTCGCCTTCGCGGGCATCGTCGTCGCGGTGATGCAGACCCTGCTGGTGCCGGTCATCAAGGACCTGCCACAGCTGCTGCACACCGCGCCCAGCAACGCCACCTGGGTCCTCACCTCGACCCTCCTGTCCGGCGCCGTGGCCACCCCGATCATGGGCCGGCTCGGCGACCTCTACGGCAAGCGGCGGATGCTGATCCTCAGCCTCGCCGTCATGGTGGTCGGCGCCCTGGTCAGCGCGCTCACCAGCCAGCTGCTCACCATGATCGTCGGCCGTACCCTCCAGGGCTTCGCCATGGGCGCGATCCCGCTCGGCATCGGCCTGATGCGCGACATGCTGCCTCGCGAGCGGCTCGGCTCGGCCATGGCCCTGATGAGCTCCTCGATCGGCGTCGGTGGCGGCCTCGCACTGCCCGCCGCGGCCCTGGTCGCCCAGCACACCGACTGGCACGTCCTGTTCTACGGCGCCGCCGGCCTCGGCGTGCTGTCCATCGTCCTGACCCTCCTGGTCGTACCCGAGTCCCCGATGCGGGCGGAGGGCTCCTTCGACCTGCTGGGCGCGCTCGGCCTGTCGACCGGCCTGGTGCTGCTCCTGCTGCCCGTCACCAAGGGCAGCGACTGGGGCTGGTCGTCGGGCACGACGCTCGGTCTGTTCGCCGCGTCGGTCGTGGTCCTCGTCCTGTGGGGCCTGTTCGAGCTGCGGATCAAGGCGCCCCTGGTCGACCTGCGCACCACCGCGCGCCCGGCCGTCCTCTTCACCAACCTCGCGTCGATCATGGTCGGTGTGGCGTTCTACGTCGTCTCCCTCGTGCTGCCCCAGCTGCTCCAGCTGCCCAGGGCCACCGGCTACGGCCTCGGCCAGTCCATGGTCGTCGCGGGCCTGTGCGTGGCCCCGCTGGGCCTGACGATGATGTTCACGGCTCCGGTGTACGCCCGGCTGTCCGCCAAGTACGGCCCGAAGACCACCCTCATCATCGGCCTGCTGATCATCGCGCTCGGCTACGGCGGCGGCCTCGGCCTGATGGACGCGGCCTGGCAGACCATCGTCACCTCCGTCGTCCTCGGCGCCGGCATCGGTCTCGCCTACTCCTCGCTGCCCGCGCTGATCGTCGGTGCGGTCCCGGCCTCGGAGACCGGCGCGGCCAACGGCCTCAACACCCTGATGCGGTCCATCGGTACGTCGGTGTCGAGTGCCGTCATCGGCATGGTCCTCGCCAACACCGCGAAGAACGTGGGCGGTATCGCGATCCCGACCATGCACGGGTTCCGGGTGTCCTTCCTGATCGCCACCGCCGCGGTCGTGGTGGGGCTGCTGATGGCGCTGTTCCTGCCGAAGGCCTCCCGGCCGGCTCAGCAGCACACTCAGCTGCGGGCCAGCAGCGAGGAGGACGCCGTGCTGGAGCGGGCCGAGGAGGTGCTGCGGGGCTTCCGTGGCCGGGTCCTCGGTGCCGACGGCGCTCCGGTCGCCCAGGCCAAGGTCACGCTGATCGACCGACGGGGACGGCAGGCCGGGGCGACCGTCTCCGACGAGGACGGCAGCTATGTGCTGGCCGTGCCGGCGCAGGGGGCGTACGTGTTGGCCGCGAAGGCCTCCGGCCATGGGCCGCTTGCCTCTGCTGCCACGCATTCCGGGGAGGAGCGGGCTGTCGATCTGGATCTTTCCTTGCCTGAGGAGATTGTGAACGCGTAGAACTCGGGGGGACTGCCGGCCGGCGGCTGCGGCTTCGTCGTGGCTGGTCGCGCAGTTCCCCGCACCCCTTTGGGGCGCTGTCACAGCCGTACGACCGAGAGGCCCGCGATGCCGACCACCCCCAAGCCCGAGATCCTGGCCGCTTTCGAGGCGGCCAAGGGGTTCATGCCCGTGGACGAGGGGCTGGCGCTGTACGGGGCTGCCGTGGAGGCGGGGCGGCTGGGGCTGCCGTTGCTGGAGGTCGGGACCTACTGCGGGCGGTCGACCGTGCTGCTCGCCGACGCGGCCCGTGCGGCCGGGGTCACGGCGTTGACCGTGGACCATCACCGGGGCAGTGAGGAGCAGCAGCCCGGGTGGGACTACCACGACCCCGAGACCGTCGACCCCGAGGTCGGGCTGATGGACACCCTGCCGGCCTTCCGGCGGACGCTGTTCAAGGCAGGCCTGGAGGAGCACGTGGTCGCCCTCGTGGGCCGCTCCCCGCAGATCGCGGCCATCTGGAACTCCCCGCTCGGCCTCGTCTTCGTCGACGGCGGCCACACCGACGAGCACGCGGGCGCCGACTACGAGGGCTGGGCCCCCCATGTGGCCGAAGGGGGACTGCTGGTCATCCACGACGTCTTCCCGGAGCCCGAGGACGAGTTCACCGGACAGGCTCCGTACCGCGTGTACCTGCGGGCACTTGAGTCCGGCGCGTTCACGGAGATCTCGGTGACCGGCTCGCTGCGTGTCCTGCGGCGAACGGGAGCGGGGATCTGAGACCCCGGTTAGAGTCGCAGACGTGTCGTACCTAGGCCCGGAGTTCGATCCCCCCCAGCCGCGCCGGCCCCGGCGGGGCCCGCTGACCGTGGCGCTCGCCGCGCTGGTGCCCGGTGCGCTGCTCGGCTGGGTGGTGTACGAGGCGGTGGGCGGCGGTGCCGGGGACGGCGGTGTGCGTACGGCCTCCGCCGCTCCGGCGTCCGGCACGTCCGCCGCGCCCTCCGCGTCCGCGCACTCCGCCTCCCCTTCCGCGACGGACGACGGCAAGCGGCCCTCGGGAGGTGCCGCGTCCGGTCCGCTCGCGGGCAAGGTCGTCGTCATCGACCCCGGGCACAACCCGGGCAACTTCCAGCACGCGGCCGAGATCAACCGCAAGGTGGACATCGGCACGAACCACAAGGAGTGCGACACCACCGGGACGTCCACCAACGACGGTTACACCGAGGCCCGGTTCACCCTGGACGTCGCGCACCGGCTGCGCGCGCTGCTGGAGAAGCAGGGCGCCACGGTGAAGCTGACCCATGACGGCGACAGCCCGGCCTGGGGGCCGTGTGTGGACCAGCGGGCCCGGATCGGCAACGACGCGCACGCCGACGCGGCCGTCTCCATCCACGCCGACGGCTCGGCCGAGGGCAACCGCGGCTTCCATGTGATCCTGCCGGGCTCGGTGCACGCCGGTGCCGCCGACACCCGCCGCATCGTCGGACCCTCGCACGACCTCGGTACCCGCATCGCCGGAAACTTCCTGCGCGACACCGATGAGCCGCCGTCCAACTACCTAGGCAACGGCACCGGTCTCGTCACGCGCACGGACCTGGGCGGTCTCAATCTGTCAACGGTTCCGAAGGTGTTCATCGAGTGCGGCAACATGCGCGATAGCAAGGACGCGGCACTGCTGACCAGCGGCGCCTGGCGGCAGAAGGCGGCGCAAGGGATCTCTGAGGGAATCGTGAGTTTCCTGCGCGCTTCGTGACCGGCGGGCGGAACCGGCCGGACAGCCGGATCTTGCGGACGGTAGTGTCTACCGACGACGAGACGACTCACTAAGGACCTGAAGTGAACATCCGCTCCCTCACTAGAGGCGACGGCGTGGTGATCGGAGCAGCGGTGTTGCTGTTCATCGCGTCGTTCCTCAAGCTCTACTCCTACTCGGCCTCCGGCTTCTCCTACAGCCAGAGCGTGTGGGACAACCTCGGGACGGGCCTCGGCACGTACATGGGGGCCGTCATCGGTGCCGCGCTGATCGTCCTCAACCGCTGTCTGCCGCAGCAGCGCAAGGTGTTGGGCCTGGACCTCGCCATGGTGGGCACGGGTTTCACGATTCTGTCCGCGTGGACCCTCTTCTGGACGCTGGTGGACGTCCCTGACCACGTCGACGCCGGCTCCGGCCTCATCCTCGGGTTCGTCGCGGCCCTCGTTCTCGCCGCCGCCGCCGTCGCGACCCCCCTGGTCCCGGCCCTCCAGGGCGCGCTGCTCCCGGCCGCCAAGCCGGTCGCCCCGCAGCCCTACGGCGCCCAGCCGCCCGGTGGTTACGGGTACCCGGGTGCGCAGCCGCAGCCGGGCCAGCCGTACGGTGCCCAGCCGCAGCCGGGTCAGCCGTTCGGGCAGCAGCCGCAGGGCGGTCCGGCGGTCGCGCAGCCACCCGTCGCGGACTTCTCGCCGTTCTGGTTCGCGGTGCCGGTGACCCGTCCGCTGTTCGCGGAGGACGGTTCGCCCACCCCGATCGCCGAACTGGCGCCGGGCACCTGGTATCTGGCCGTCGAGCAGCGCGGTGCCGCGCTGGTCGCGCAGACCCAGGACGGCCGCCGGGGCGTGCTGCAGGACACCTCCGGCATCCAGCGCGGCTGAGCCCCGCGCGCCCTCGCACACGGCCCCTCGCCCTTCCGGGCGGGGGGCCGTTGTCGTACAGTCGCCTCCCGGCAGTGAACTGACGAAGCGTCAGGAGGCGGCGCATGCGGCTCGGTCTCGCACTCGGCTACTGGGGACGCGGCCCGGATGCCCGTCATGTGCCGCTCGCGAGGGAGGCGGAGCGGCTCGGGTATCACTCGGTGTGGACGGCGGAGTCCTGGGGCTCGGACGCCTTCACCCCGCTGACCTGGATCGCCGCACGGACCTCAAGGATCCGGCTGGGTACGGCCGTTGCCCAGATGGCCGCCCGCCCGCCGACCACCACCGCGATGCAGGCGCTCACCCTGGACCATCTCTCGGGCGGGCGGATGATGCTCGGGCTCGGGCTGTCCGGGCCGCAGGTGGTGGAGGGCTGGTACGGCCGCCCGTTCCCGGCGTCGCCGCTGACCGCGACCCGGGAGTACGTGGACGTCGTACGGCAGGTGCTGCGGCGGGAGGCGCCGGTGGCCTCCGGCGGGCGGTTCCATCCGCTGCCGTACCGGGGGCCGGACGGCACCGGGCTCGGCAGGCCGCTGAAGTCCGTCACCCATCCGCTGCGTCCGGACCTGCCCGTGCTGCTCGGCGCCGAGGGCCCGAAGAACGTGGCCCAGACCGTCCGCATAGCCGACGGCTGGCTGCCGCTGTACTGGGCGCCGAGCCGGCCGGAGGTGTACGGGGACGTGGTGCACGAGCTGCCGGAGGGGTTCGTGGTGGCTCCGATGGCCCGGGTGAAGGTGTGCGACGACGTGGCCGAGGGTCTGCTGCCCGTGAAGGCCATGCTCGGTTTCTACATCGGCGGGATGGGCCACGCCTCCCGCAACTTCCACGCCGACCTCATGGCGCGCATGGGGTACGAGAAGGAGGCCCGGCGGATCCAGGAACTGTTCCTGGCGGGGCGGCGGGAGGAGGCCGTTCTGGCCGTGCCGGACGCCTTCGCCGACGAGATCTCGCTGGTAGGGCCGCGGGAACGCATCGCCGAGCGGCTTCAGTTGTGGCGCGCCGGCCCGGTGACGGACCTGCTGGCCCTGTCACCGGACCCGCACACCCTCAGAGTGCTGGCGGAGCTGAACTCCTAGCCGCTCTTGCTGCCCTGCGAGAGCTGGGACGCCGACGGCACCTGGTTCTTGACCGGGGCGCCGGCGCTGCTGCCCGCGTCCTTGACCTTGTCGATGACGTCGTTGAAGGAGTTGGCCGCGTTCCCGTCGCCGCTGCGGAGCTTGGCCGGCAGGTTCTTCAGGCCCTCGATGGCGGCGCCCAGCGGGGCGAGCGCCTTGGACAGCGCGGGGTCGCCCTGGGCGTTGCGGACGGCCGCCTTGAGCCGGTTGTAGGTGAACGCGCCGGCCAGACCGGCCTTCACCAGGGTCATCTTGCGGCCGTGGGCGCCCTTCTTGAACTTGCCCGCCTTCCAGGGCTTCACGATCCACTGGTAGGTGGCGCCTGCGGCGAGACCGGCGTTTGCCACGAACCGGGTCTTGGCGAACTTCTGCCGTTCGGCCGAGGTGGTCGGGCTGGGGGTGGCGGCGGGGGCGGCCTGGAGCGCCGCGGCGTCCTTCGTACTGGTCTTCTCGCCGCTGCCACAGGCGGTGGAACCGGCCAGCAGGGCACAGCACAGGGTGAGCGCCACGGCTAGGCGGCGTATGGGTACGGGCACGGGGTCCTCCCGGCGTGTCCTCCCCGAGCGGTCTGCTTCCTCCGGCAGCGTCACCCGGGACGGCCGGATACGCCACTCGGCCGCCGCCGGTCGGGTTTCATCGGCCGCCGCCCGGCAATCCGGAAGGTATGTTCGCTCGATATCGCAATGGTGCGAATCAGGCCGGGACGGTCATCGCGGTCGTCGCCGACATCATGGCGCTGATCCTCGGCCTGTGGATCCTGATGTATCTGCTGGACGCCAACCGCGCCAACAGCCTGGTCCAGGTCGTCCACCAGGCCGCCGCCTGGCTGGCGGGCTGGTCCCACGACCTCTTCACCTTCAACGAGGCCTGGGCCCGCGTGGTCGCCGGCTACGGCCTGGCGGCGGTGGTGTACCTGTTCGTGGGCCACGCCATCGCCAACCGGATACACCGGCGCTGAGCCCCTCGGGCTGCCGACAGGGCCTAGCCGCAGCAGTCGGGGTCCAGGCCGGTCGGCAGGTGCTCCCCGCCGAAGACCGCGCACGTCGCCTCGTGCCCGCCCAGCGCGGCTACGGCGAGGAGCAGGGAGCCGGCCGTCCACGTGGTGAGTTCGCGGGGCCAGATCGCGTCGTCCTCGAAGACATAGCCCGTCCAGTACAGGCCGCTCTCCGGGTCGCGCAGGTGCTGGATGGACTGGAGGATCTCCAGGGCGCGGTCCGACTCCCCCACCGCCCACAGGGCCAGGGCGAGTTCGCTGGACTCGCCGCCGGTGACCCAGGGGTTGGGCACGACACAGCGCACGCCGGCGCCGGGTACGACGAAACGATCCCAGGACTCTGCTATCCGGGCCCTGGCCTCCTCGCCGGTCAGCGCGCCGCCGAGGACCGGGTAGTACCAGTCCATCGAGTAGCGGTCCTTGTCGAGGAAGCGCTCGGGGTGCCGGCGGATCGCGTGCCGCAGGCCCCCCACCGCCAACTCCCAGTCGGGCTGCGGCTCTTCGCGCTGCTCGGCGATGGCGAGCGCGCAGCGCAGCGCGTGGTGGATCGAGGAGCTGCCGGTCAGCAGGGCGTCCGCGGCGGGCGTGCCGTCGTCCTCGCGGCGCCAGCCGATCTGGCCGCCGGGCTGCTGGAGGGCGAGCACCCACTCCATGGCCGCGTACACGCGGGGCCACATGCGGTCCAGGAACGTGTCGTCGCCGGTGGCGAGATAGTGGTGCCACACGCCCACGGCTATGTAGGCGACGAAGTTGGACTCGCGGGCGCGGTCGGTGACGTCGTCGTGGGCACCGTCGGCGTAGGCGGCGTACCAGGAGCCGTCCTCGTGCTGATGCCGGGCCAGCCACTCGTACGCCCGCTCGGCGGCCTCGTGCTCGCCGGCCGCGTCCAGGGCCATCGCGGCCTCGGTGTGGTCCCAGGGGTCCAGGTGATGCCCGCGGAACCACGGGATCGCGCCGTCCTCCCGCTGTGCGGCGAGGATGCCGCGGACGGTCGCGGCGGCCTGCTCGGCGGTGAGGACCCCGGGCAGGACGAGGTGTTCTGTCCGGGGAGTGGTCACTTGGCGGCCGCCTCGGCGGTCTCGTCCAGGCGGGGCAGGTGCGGCTTGGTCGCGTAGACCACGAAGCTCTTGCCGATCAGCGGGTTCAGCGCCTGCTCGGCGACCCGGGTGGCGAGGGGCTTCTTCATGATGTCCCAGACCAGCAGCTTGTGGTACGCCCGCACCGGCAGCGCCTTGTCGTTGTCGACGCCGAACGCGCACTTCAGCCACCAGTACGGCGAGTGCAGCGCGTGCGCGTGATGGCTGCCGTACGGCTTCAGGCCCGCCTCGCGGACCTTCGCCACGAGTTCGTCGGCCTTGTAGATGCGGATGTGGCCGCCCTCGACCTCGTGGTAGGCGTCGGACAGCGCCCAGCAGACCTTCTCGGGGCCGTAGCGCGGCACGGTGATGGCGATGCGGCCGCCCGGCCTGAGCACCCGGACCATCTCGGCGAGCACGCCCTTGTCGTCGGGGATGTGCTCCATCACCTCGGAGATGATGATCACGTCGAAGGACTCGTCCGGGAAGGGAAGGGCGAGCGCGTCGCCCTCCATGGCCGTGGCGGTGGCGCCCTCCGGCGCCTCCCCGGCCTCCTTCATCGCCGCGAACCACTTGGCGACCTCGCGGATCTCCTCGGCGTTCTGGTCCAGGGCCACGACCTGGGCGCCGCGCCGGTAGCACTCGAAGGCGTGCCGGCCGGCCCCGCAGCCGAGGTCCAGGACACGGTCGCCCGGGGCGAGCGGGAACCGGGAGAAGTCGACGGTCAGCACGTGGCCCTGCTTTCGGAAGAGACGCCTGCAACAGTTGCCGGGGCCGCGGAAGCAACGCTGTGCGGCGCCGCGGGAGCAACACTCGGTGAGGCCGCGGAGCGGCCGGGAGTCCGGGCCGCGGTGGGGGTCCCCCCGCGCGGGCCTGTTCCAGCGTGGGTGCGGCTGGGGTCCTCGGCACGGGCGGGACCCGCAAAGCGGGCGGCGCGGGCGATGGCCTCGCGGTAGTGGGCCACCGTGCCCTCCGCGGCCCGCGCCCAGGTGAAGTGCCGCAGCACGCGCTCGCGGCCGGCGCGGCCGAGCCGCACCCGCAGCTCACGTTCCCCGAGCAGCCGGCCGAGCCCGGCGGCCAGCGCCCCCGCGTCGCCCGGCGGTACGGCCAGGCAGGTCTCGCCGTCGCGGCCGGTGACCTCGGGGATCGCGCCGCCGGTCGTGGCGAGAAGCGGGGTGCCGGTGGCCATGGCCTCGGCGGCGGGCAGCGAGAACCCCTCGTACAGCGAGGGCACGCAGGCCACTTCGGCCGAGCGGATCAGGTCGACCAGTTCGGCGTCGGAGATGCCCTTGACGAACTCGACGGCGCCTTCGAGACCGTACCGCTCGATCGCCGCCGCGACCGGCCCCTCCTCGGGGCGCTTGCCGACGACGACGAGATGGGCGGCCGGGTGCTCGGTGCGCACCTTGGCCAGCGCCTCGACCAGGAACACCAGTCCCTTGAGCGGCACATCGGCGCTGGAGGTGGTGACGATCCGGCCCGGCACCTCGGGCACGGCCGGATTCGGCGCGAACAGATCGGTGTCGGCGCCGATGTGGACCACGTGCACGCGGTCGTCGCGGACGCCGAGGTGGTCGACGATCTCCTGCTTGGAGCTGCCGGAGACGGTGAGGACGGAGGGCAGCCGGCGCGAGACGCGCTTCTGCATCCGGGTGAACGAGTACCAGCGGCGCACCGAGTAGCGGCGCTGCCAGCCCTCGGCCGCGTCCAGCTCCAGCTGCCGGTCGACGGTGATGGGGTGGTGGATCGTGGTGACCAGGGGCGCGCCGATGTCGCCGAGGAGCCCGTACCCGAGGGTCTGGTTGTCGTGGACGACGTCGAACTCGCCGCGCCGGGCCCGCAGATGGCGGCGGGCGCGCAGGGAGAAGGTCAGCGGTTCGGGAAAGCCGCCGGTCCACATCGTGGCGACTTCCAGGGCGTCGATCCAGTCGCGGTACTCGTCCCGTCCCGGGGTGCGGAAGGGGTCGGGCTGGCGGTAGAGGTCGAGGCTGGGCAGCTCGGTCAGGGTGAGGTGGGGATACCCCTCGTCGAGCACGGGGTACGGCTGCGAGCCGATGACCTCGACCCGGTGGCCGAGGCGGGCCAGCTCACGGGAGAGATGCCGTACGTAGACACCCTGGCCGCCGCAGAACGGGTTCCCTTTATAGGTGAGGAGCGCGATGTCGAGCGGTCGCTCGCCGTCGGCAGCGGGGTCCTGCTCGACGCCCGCCGCACGGGCCTCAGCGGTCACTCCGTGCCCCCTTCTGCCTGCACTGTCCCGCGAGACTACGTCGGGACGCTAATCTAGAACAAGTTTCAGACTTGATCGTTCAAGAGGCTCTGAATCTACCGGCAGGTAGGGGCGCTGGGAGCAGTGGATCAGGTGATTCACGCCACGGCGGACCGGCCTACCATGCTGTCTGATCACACGCCCCAACAGACGCCTTCACCGACTGTCACGGACGGGACCATGCCTGCGGAATCCAAGGTGGAAGCCAGTACGGTCCGGCCCTCCTCGGCGCCGCTCACCGAGCGCCAGGAGGCCCGCCGCCGCCGGATCCTGCACGCGAGCGCCCAGCTGGCCAGCCGGGGCGGTTTCGACGCCGTGCAGATGCGCGAGGTCGCCGAGTCCTCCCAGGTGGCCCTCGGCACCCTGTACCGCTACTTCCCCTCCAAGATCCATCTGCTGGTGGCGACGATGCAGGACCAGTTGGAGCACATGCACGGCACCCTGCGGAAGAAGCCCCCGGTCGGCGACACGGCCGCCGAGCGGGTCGCCGAGACCCTCATGCGGGCCTTCCGTGCCCTCCAGCGCGAGCCGCACCTGGCCGACGCGATGGTCCGCGCCCTGACCTTCGCCGACCGCAGCGTCTCGCCGGAGGTCGACCAGGTCTCCCGCCAGACGACCCTGATCATCCTGGACGCGATGGGCCTGGAGAACCCGACCCCCGAGCAGCTCTCGGCGGTCCGGGTCATCGAGCACACCTGGCACTCGGCCCTGATCACCTGGCTCTCCGGCCGCGCGTCCATCGCCCAGGTGAAGATAGACATCGAGACGGTGTGCCGCCTGATCGACCAGACGGAACCGGGTGCCGGGCACTGACGTGCCGGCCTCGGGGACCGGTGGCCCTACTCCTCGGGCGGGTACACCGCCTCCCCGCTCTCGGCCAGCGTGATCACGATCGCCTCCACCGGGCAGCTCTCGGCCGCCTCCAGGACGGGTTCGCCGGCGTCGGTGTCCGCCTGCACCGGGTGGGACTGGCGGGCGGAGTCCAGGCGGAAGGCGTGCGGGGCGTGATGGAGGCACTGGGCCGAGCCGATGCACACCGACCGGTCGACCTCGACGTGCCAGCGGTCGCCCATGGCCTACGCCCCCGCCGGCAGGTGGATCATCTTGTGCTCGAGGTAGGCGCCGTAGCCCTCCGGGCCGAACTCCCGCCCGAGCCCTGAGTTCTTGTAGCCGCCGAACGGGCCCAGCATGTCCAGGCTGAAGGTGTTGACCGAGTAGGTGCCGGTGCGGACCTGCCGCGCCACGTCGATGCCGTGCTCGACGTCGGCCGTCCACACGCTGCCGGACAGACCGTAGTCCGAGTCGTTGGCGATCTTCACCGCATCCTGCTCGTCGCCGTACGGCAGCAGGCAGATGACCGGTCCGAAGATCTCCTCGCGGGCGATCCGCATCGAGTTGTCCACGTCTCCGAAGAGGGTCGGTTCGACGTACCAGCCGCGGTCGAGTCCCGCCGGCCGGCCGCCGCCGGTGAGGATCTTGGCGCCCTCCTCCTGACCGATCCGGATGTAGTCGAGGTTGCGTTGCTGCTGGCGGCGGGCGACGAGCGGGCCGACCTGGGTCGCCGGGTCCAGCGGGTCGCCCACCTTCAGCGCGCCGGCCGCGGCCGCGAAGGCGTCGGCGAACTCGTCGTAGCGGGCGCGCGGGACGAGGATGCGGGTCTGGGCCACGCACGCCTGCCCGTTGTTCATCCAGGCCGCCGGGACGATCCCGGTCACCGCGGTCTGCACGTCCGCGTCCGGCAGGACGACCGCCGCCGACTTTCCGCCCAACTCCAGGGTCACGCGGGTGAGATGGCGGGCCGCGACCTCCATCACCCGCTTGCCCGCCGCGACCGAGCCGGTGAAGGAGATCTTGTCGATGCCGGGGTGCCCGACCAGGTACTCGCTGACCTCGCGGTCGGCGGGCAGGATGGAGAGGACACCCTCGGGGAGTCCGGCCGCCTGTGCGATCTCCCCCAGGAGATGGGCATCGAGCGGGGACTCCGGGGACGGCTTCAGTACGACCGTGCAGCCGGCCAGCAGCGCGGGCGCGAGCTTGGCGGCGGCGACGAACTGCGGCACGTTCCACGGGACCACGGCCGCGACCACGCCGACCGGCTCGCGGCGGACGAGGATCGGACCGAGGACACCCTCCCGGCGCTCCTCGTACATGTAGTCCCGCGCGACCCTGATCGCGGCGTCCCACACCATCATCGCGCCGAGCGCCTGGGCGAGGACGCTCCAGGAGTACGGGGAGCCGTTCTGGGCGGAGATCACCCGGGCGATCTCCTCGTGCCGGGCCGCGATGCCGTCCTTGATGCGAGTGACGACCTCGATCCGCTCCTCCAAGGTCGCCCGCGGCCACGGCCCCTCGTCGAAGGCGCGGCGCGCGACGGCCACGGCCCGGTCCACGTCCTGCCGGGAGGCGTGCGGCACCCGGCCGATGACCTGCTCGGTGTGCGGGGAGATCACCTCGATGACGTCCTTGCCCAGGGGCTCGGTCAACTCCCCGCCGATGAACAGCTGTCCGTGTTCCACGAGCTCGGTCATGGCCGACTGCCTCCCACCGCACCGCATGTTTCTGACGCTGTATCAGAAACTGATATCAGTTCTGGTCGAACTAGGCCAGACCTAGCGCCGGATAGGCCCTCACCAGCGGATTTGCGGTCCTCTGCGCAGCATTCCGGGGTTCCCGTGCGCGGGCGTTGTTAGGGTCGGGTGATGTTCTCCCTCCGTGAGCCCGTCTTCTTCAGCCGATTGCGCGAGGCGCGCCGGATCCTCGTCGCCGGTGCGGGCGGGGGTTTCGACGTCTACGCCGGCTTGCCCCTGGCTCTCGCGCTGCGGTCGGCCGGTGCCGAGGTTCACCTGGCCAGCCTCTCCTTTTCCGACCTGTACGGCCTGGACCTGGACTCCTGGGTCGCGGAAGACGTCGCCGCCGTCCGCCCGGACACCCCGCTGCGTGGCGACTACTTCCCCGAGCGCTCCCTCGCCCGCTGGCTCCACTCGCGGGAACTGCCCGACACCGTCTACGCCTTCCCCCGCACGGGTGTCCAGCCGTTGCGCGCCGCCTACCGGGCACTGCTGGAGCATGCGGGCGGGGTGGATGCGATCGTGCTGGTGGACGGCGGGACCGACATCCTGATGCGCGGGGACGAGCACGGGCTCGGCACTCCGGAGGAGGACATGGCCAGCCTCGCGGCCGTCGCCGGGCTGGACGAGGTCCCGCAGCGACTGGTGACCTGCGTGGGCTTCGGTGTGGACGCCTACCACGGTGTCAGCCACTCTCTGGTGCTGGAGAACCTGGCCCGCCTGGACCGCGCCGGAGGCTATCTGGGTGCCTTTTCACTGCCCCGCGAAAGCCCTGAGGGGGCCGCCTACCTCGACGCGGTGGCCGATGCCCAGCGCTGTCACGCGAGTCATCCGAGCATCGTGCACGGGTCCGTCGCCGCCGCGGTGCGGGGGGAGTTCGGTGACGTGAGGTTCACCGAGCGCACCCGTGGCAGCGAACTGTTCGTCAACCCGCTGATGGCACTGTACTTCTGTGTCGACCTGCCCGCCCTGGCGCACGCGAACCTCTACCTCGACCGGCTGGAGGACACGGTTCTGATGCGCCAGATCAGCTCCGCCATCGCCGCCTTCCGCGAGGAACTGCCCAGGCAGCGGCCACCCCGGGCATTCCCGCACTGAGTCCGGCGGCAGCACGAAGGCTCCTGTACCGATGAGCGAGGTTCCGATCCTCTCGCGCAGCGGCACAGGAGCCCTACATGTCCTTCATGGAGCTCAGCCCGTCGGCCTGAACGGTCCAAAGCGGGAGGGCGTCATGGAGTTCCCCTCATCTTCGTGCCATTGACAGTGGGTCGCATGGACATAGCCAACCCCGCCGTTGACGATGAACCATTTTCCTCGCGGACTCTCGATCTCCACCCCCGGCATGGCGAACTGGTCGTCCTCGTGCACCTCGAAACGGTCGAAATCCGTAGGAAGGTGCATGAAGTCGACGTTCGAGAAGAGCACATCCACTCGAGTCGGGGAGTACTCGGTGAGGCTGCGCAGGAGCAGCCGCTGATAGCTTACCAAGTAGTGCCACACCCGAAACCTGCGTTCCCATCGGGCAGAAGGCATTTCAAGAACCCCCTAGGTATTTGGATCCCGAAAAGACTTCGTCGGTGACATCTTTTCCTCCCAGGTAGAAGGTGAGCCTGTTCCGGGGCAGCTCACCTACAGGTCCCGCTGGATCTGATCCGCGTTCGGATAGGCGAAGTCCTCCACCGCGGACGGCGGTGTGGCCCCGACAGATCCCCCTGTCGGCTGCGGGTCGGTGGACGCGAGCATCGGCGTGCCCGCGATCGCCAGAAAGACAGCAACCCCCGCGACGGGGAGCATCCTGCGCATACGAGGAGTCACCCGAATTCCTTTCCAGGCCCGGGTGACGGCATGACGAAACGACATCTGCAGCCCCCCGTGCACACAGACGTAAAGCAAAAATAAGTGGTCGAGTGCGACGCTAATGCGGTGCGAGAAACGAAGGCAACGTGACTATGTTCACGAGCTGTTCACGGAGCCTCGGCAGATGAATCACAGTTACGCGATCATGTGAACCGCGGGCCACCCCGGGGGCACTTGGAGCTACCTGACGTACCATCAGTTGCCGTTGGCAGTTGTGAGGGGTGGAGGGCCGATGGTGACGACGTTCGAGCACGGCGGGGGCGTACGGTCCGTGGCGGTGCCCATCCCGGACAACCCCCTCGGTCACACGCTGGTCTACGTCGTGGCCACCGACCACGGCCCGGTGCTGGTCGACACCGGGTGGGACGATCCGGCGTCCTGGGACACGCTCGTGGCGGGACTGGCCGCGTGCGGTACGGCGGTGGCGGAGGTGTACGGCGTCGTCATCACGCACCACCACCCGGACCACCACGGCCTGTCGGCCCGGGTGCGCGAGGCCTCCGGTGCCTGGGTGGCGATGCACGCCGCCGACGCCGCGGTCGTACGGCGCACCCGGGAGGCCCGGCCCGAGCACTGGTTCAGCTACATGAGCGCCAAGCTCGCGGCGGCCGGCGCGCCCGAGGAACACCTGGCGCCGCTGCGAGCTCCGCGCAGCCCCCGCACCCTGCCCGGCCTCTCCCCCGCCCTCCCGGACCGGGAGATCGTCCCCGGCGAACTCCTCGACCTGCCCGGCCGCAGACTGCGCGCGATCTGGACCCCCGGCCACACACCGGGCCACGTCTGCCTGCACCTGGAGGAGCAGCATCCCGACCATCGACTTCCGGGTCATGGGCGACTGTTCAGCGGTGACCACCTCCTCCCCCGGATCACCCCGCACATCGGCCTGTACGAGGATCCCGACGACGCGACCGTCACCGACCCCCTCGGCGACTACCTCGACTCCCTGGAGCGGGTCGGCCGCCTCGCACCCGCCGAGGTCCTCCCCGCACACCAGCACGCCTTCACCGACGCGCCAGGCCGGGTAAGGGAGTTGCTCGCGCACCACGAGGAGCGGCTGGCCGGCCTGCTCGCCCTGCTCGCCGAGCCGCTGACGCCCTGGCAGCTGGCCGAGCGCATGGAGTGGAACCGCCCCTGGGCGGAGATCGGTTACGGCTCCCGGAACATCGCCGTCTCGGAGGCCGAGTCCCATCTGCGCCGCCTGGTGAAACAGGGCCGGGCGGAGCCGGTGGCGGGGAGCGAGCCGGTGGCCTACGTGGCGGTGTGACCGGTGGCTCACGTTGGTCCCGCCGGGAGACGGGCGCCGGGTCCAGGGCCGACAGGCCCTGCGCACCCACTTCGGCTCCCGCCCCAGTCACGGTCGTGACCCTGGTCACCGCATCCCCGTGTGCACAGCCACTCCTCAGCCCGCCCGGGGCGGCCGGTAAAGTGGCGGGGTCGTCATCACACCCGTTCGGGGGGAAGCCGGTGCAATTCCGGCGCTGACCCGCAACCGTGAATCGTTCGTCATCGAACGGTGAGCCGGAACGCCCCGGGCGGGACGTTGACCGGCTCGCGTGCGTCGGTGGTCCGCCGCGCACGGCACCGTCGAGGTTTACGGAGCCGAGCCGCCCGGGGTGTCTCCCGTGCGCTGCCCGGCTCCCCGCAGGAGAGGCAGTCGCCGACCATGAACGTCCGCCGCAGTGCCGCGGCTCTCGCCGCCATAGGCGTGCTGGCCGCCGCCGCGCCCGCCACGGCCGCCGGCCAGTCCCCGTCCCCCTCTCCGAAGGTCGCGATCCCGTCCGGGCTGTACGGAAAGTCCGACCCGACCTACGACGGCGTGTGGCGCCAGTCGCTGACGCTCATCGCCCAGCGGACCCTCGGCTACCGGCCGGCGGCGAAGGCCGTGGACTGGCTCACCGGCCAGCAGTGCGCGAACGGCGCCTTCCCGGCGTTCCGCGGCGCCCCCGCCAAGGCCTGCGACGCCAAGGTCATGGTGGACACCAACAACACGGCCGCCGCCGTCCAGGCCCTGAAGGCGGTCGGCGGGCACGACGACGCCGTCGCCAAGGCGGTGGCCTGGCTGAAGTCCGTACAGAACAAGGACGGCGGCTGGGGCTACTCGCCGGGCGGGGAGAGTGACACCAACTCCACCTCCGTCGTCATCGGCGCGCTCGCGGCGGTGGGTACGGATCCGGCGAGCGTCGGCAAGGCGGGCAAGTCCCCCTACGACCTCCTCGCCGCCATGTCCCTCCCCTGCGACCAGGACGGCGGCGGCGCCCTCGCCTTCCAGCCGGACAAGAAGGGCAAGCTGGCCGCCAACGCGGACGCCACGGCGGCCGGGGTGCTCGGCGCCCTCGGCAAGGGGTTCGTGGCGACGGCCGCCAAGGCGCCCGCGCAGGACGCGTGCGCCAAGGCCGCCCGTCCGACGCAGTTCGCCGACAACGCCGGTGCCTATCTGGCCGCGGCCGTCGGCAAGACCGGGCACCTGCAGTCCGCCCTCCCCGGCGCCAAGGACCAGCCGGACTTCGGCAACACGGTGGACACGGTCGTCGCCCTCGCCGCGGACGGCCGGACCGAGCAGGCCAAGAAGGCGTACGGCTGGCTGGAGAAGAACGCCGGGCAGTGGGCGGTGCAGAGCGGTCCGGCGGCGTACGCCCAACTGATCCTCGCCGCGCACGCGGTCGGCGCGCAGCCCGGTGACTTCGGCGGCACCAGCCTCGTCCGGTCCCTCAACGAGCTGGGCCCGGCCCCGGCCATGGACTCCGCCGCGCACGAGACCAAGAAGGCCGAGAAGTCGGAGAAGTCCGGCAGCGGCTCGGGCTTCGGTGTCTGGTGGTTCGTCGGCGTCTGCCTCGTCGCGGGCATCGGCATCGGCTTCCTGCTCAGCGGCCGGAAGAAGCGGCAGCCGTGAGGGCCGTCCGCCGCGCCGCGAGCCTGCTGTGCGCCGCGCTGGTCCTGCTGGCCGGGGCGGGTCAGGCGCACGCCACCGGATACCGCTACTGGTCCTTCTGGGAGCGGTCCGGCGGGCGCTGGACGTACGCCACGCAGGGCCCGTCGACCGCCCGTCCCGACGACGGTGCCGTGGAGGGCTTCCGGTTCGCGGTGAGCGCGGACTCGGCGGACGCGAGCCGGCCGCGCGGGGCGGCGGACTTCGGCACGATCTGTTCGGCCACACCCGCAAAGTCCGGTACGAAGCGGGTGGCTCTCGTCCTCGACTTCGGCACCCCCGCCGACGCGCCGTCCGGCGAGCTGCCGCCTGCCCGCCGCACGGCGTGCGCGCGGGTCCCGGCCGACGCGACGACCGCGGACGCCCTGGCGGCCGTCGCCCCGCCCCTGCGCTACGACACCAACGCCCTGCTGTGCGCGATCGCGGGGTATCCGAAGAAGGGGTGCGGGGAGCAGGTATCCGCGGCGGCCACGGTCAAGAAGTCGCCGGAGGAGAGCGGCAGTTCGGACAGCGGGCCGTCCCTGGGGTTGCCGATCGGCGTGGGGGCGGTCGTCCTCCTGGGAGGCGCGGCGATGTGGCGGTTCCGACGGCGACGCGATGACTCCGTCTGACTGCGGCCCGGTGGGGGCCGGTCGTGCCCACGCGGCGGAGCCGCATATCGACACGGCCCGCGCCGCTGTCCACCCCGGTGCCTGGTGGCTCTGGGCGCTGAGTCTCGGTACCGCCGCCACCCGCACCACCAACCCCCTCCTGCTCGCCCTCCTCGTATCCGCCTCCGCCTACGTCGTGGCGACGCACCGCGGCAACACCGGCACCCCCACCGCCCACGCCTACACCGCCTTCGCCAAGCTCGCCCTCGCCGTCCTCCTCATCCGCCTCCTCTTCGCGGTGGCGCTGGGCTCTCCCATCCCGGGCACCCACACCCTCCTCACGCTCCCCGAAGTCCCCCTCCCGCACTGGGCACAGGGCATCCGCCTGGGCGGCAGGGTCACGGCGGAGGCGCTCGTCTTCGCCGCCTACGACGGGCTCAAGCTCGCCACCCTCCTGATCTGCGTCGGCGCGGCGAACGCCCTCGCGAGCCCCGCCCGCCTCCTCAAGTCCCTCCCCGGCGCCCTGTACGAGACCGGCGTCGCCGTGGTCGTCGCGCTCACCTTCGCCCCGCATCTCATCGCCGACGTCCAGCGCCTGCGTGCCGCCCGCCGGCTGCGCGGCCGCCCGGACCGGGGTCTGCGGGGCCTGCTCCAGGTCGGACTGCCGGTGCTGGAGGGCGCGTTGGAGCGCTCGGTCGCGCTCGCCGCCGCGATGGAGGCCCGCGGCTACGGCCGTACCGTCGAGGTCCCCGCCCGCGTCCGCCGTACGACGGCCGCGCTCACCCTCGGCGGCCTGCTCGGCGTGTGCGCGGGGACGTACGGGCTGCTCACCGCGGAGGGCGGCACCTACGGCGTCCCCCTGCTCCTCACCGGTGTCGTCGCCGCCCTCGCGGGGCTGCGCCTCGGCGGCCGGCGTTCGCCGCGCACCCGGTACCGCCCGGACCCGTGGGACGTACGCGCCTGGCTGGTGACCAGCTCCGGCGCCACGGTCGCCGCGCTGCTCGGCGTGGCCGCCGCCCGCGACCCGGAGGCGCTGCACCCGGGCGTCGTCCCCCTGGTCGCCCCCGGCCTCCCCCTGTGGCCCGCCGCGGCGGTCCTCCTCGCCCTCCTGCCCGCCTTCGTCGTCCCCAAGGAACCGTCGTGATCCGCTTCGAGGATGTCAGCGTGACGTACGACGGTGCGGCCGGACCCTCCGTCCAGGGCGTCGACTTCGAGGTGCCGGAGGGCGAACTGGTGCTGCTCGTGGGCCCGTCCGGGGTCGGCAAGTCGACCGTGCTCGGCGCGGTGAGCGGTCTCGTGCCGCACTTCACCGGCGGCACCCTGCGGGGCCGCGTCACGGTGGCGGGCCGGGACACCCGTACCCACAAGCCGCGTGAACTCGCCGACGTGGTCGGCACGGTGGGCCAGGACCCGCTCGCCCACTTCGTGACCGACACCGTGGAGGACGAACTCGCCTACGGAATGGAGTCGTTGGGTCTAGCCCCGGAGGTCATGCGGCGCCGGGTCGAGGAGACCCTGGACCTGCTGGGCCTGGCCGGACTGCGCGACCGCCCGATCGCCACCCTCTCCGGTGGGCAGCGGCAGCGGGTCGCGATCGGCTCGGTCCTCACCCCGCACCCGCGGGTACTGGTCCTGGACGAGCCGACCTCGGCCCTGGACCCGGCCGCGGCGGAGGAGGTCCTCGCGGTGCTCCAGCGCCTGGTGCACGACCTCGGCACGACGATCCTGATGGCCGAACACCGCCTGGAACGCGTGATCCACTACGCCGACCGCATGGTCCTGCTGCCCGCCCCCGGCGAACCCCCGCTCACCGGCACGCCGGCCGAGGTGATGGCGGTGTCCCCGGTCCGCCCCCCGGTCGTGGCCCTGGGCCACCTGGCGGGCTGGTCTCCCCTGCCCTTGACCGTCCGAGACGCCCGCCGCCAAGCCGGTCCCCTGCGAGAACGCCTGGCCGCAGCCGCCGCCGCGGGTACTCGTGGGACCGCGGCCGCGGGTGCGTCTGGGCTGGTCGCGCAGTTCCCCGCGCAGTTCCCACCTCCGGCCGGCACCAGCGCAGGGCGCCGTCCCTGGTTCCGTCGCCGCCCGACCCCCGCCCCAGGGCCCCGGCAACCGCACATCGCCGAGGTCCGCTCCCTCTCCGTCCGCCGCGCCCGCGTCGACGCCCTCCGGCACATCGACCTCACCGTCACCACCGGCGAAACCATCGCCCTCATGGGCCGCAACGGCGCCGGAAAGTCCACTCTGCTCGGCTCCCTCGTCGGCCTGGTGGCGCCCAGCGCCGGAAGCGTCCGCCTCGGCGGAGCCGAACCCCACCGCACCGCACCCCCCGACCTCGTACGCCGCGTCGGCCTGGTCCCCCAGGATCCGCGGGACCTGCTCTACGCCGACACAGTCGCCGACGAGTGCGCCGCGGCCGACCGGGACGCCGCCGCCCGGCCCGGGACCTGCCGGGCCCTCGTGGCCGAGCTGTTGCCGGGGATCACGGACGGCACCCACCCCCGCGACCTGTCCGAGGGGCAGTGCCTGGCGCTCGCCCTGGCCGTCGTGCTGACCGCCCGGCCGCCGCTCCTCCTGCTGGACGAGCCGACCCGCGGCCTGGACTACGCGGCCAAGGCCCGCCTGGTGACCGTACTGCGCGGCCTCGCCGCCGAGGGGCACGCGATCGTGCTGGCCACGCATGACGTGGAGTTGGCGGCCGAGATCGCGCACCGGGTGGTGCTGCTCGCGGAGGGCGAGGTCATTGCCGACGGGCCGACCGCGCACATCGTCGTCTCCTCGCCGTCCTTCGCCCCGCAGGTGACGAAGATCCTCGCCCCGCAGCAGTGGCTCACCGTGGCCGAAGTCCGCGAGGCCCTCGCATGAGCGCAACGAGCCCGCTGCGCCCCGCACGCCTCCACGCCATCCGTCTCGGGCCCCGCTCGCTCGCCGCACTAGCCCTCGTCAGCGCGGTCGGTGTGGTCGCCTTCGGCTGGCCCTTCCTCGCTCCGCCCACCTCGCAGCTGAGCGCCCACGCCCAGGACGCGCCCTGGCTCTTCGCGGGACTGCTCATCCTCCTGGTCGCGGTCGTGGCAGCGACGATCTCGGAGTCGGATCTCGGACCCAAGGCCGTGGCCATGCTGGGCGTGCTGGCCGCGACGGGGGCCGCGCTGCGGCCGATCGGCGCGGGTACGGCGGGGATCGAGCCGATGTTCTTCCTGATGGTGCTCAGCGGCCGGGTACTGGGCCCCGGCTTCGGCTTCACGCTGGGCTCGGTGACGATGTTCGCGTCCGCCCTGCTCACGGGCGGGGTCGGACCGTGGCTGCCGTTCCAGATGCTGTCGATGGGGTGGTTCACGATGGGCGCGGGGCTGCTCCCGGGCCCGGTCCGGCTGCGCGGCCGGACCGAGCTGCTGCTCCTCGCCGTCTACGGCTTTCTCGCCGCCTTCGCCTACGGCACGGTCATGAACCTGGCCGGCTGGCCGTTCATGGGAGCCGCCGCCTCGGACATCTCCTTCGACGCCCGTGCCTCCGTCCCCGCCAACCTGGCCCGTTTCGTGGCCTACTGCCTGGCCACCTCGCTCGGCTGGGACCTGGGCCGGGCCCTGTGCACGGTGGCGCTGACCCTCGTCCTCGGCCCGGCCGTGCTGCGCGCGCTGCGCCGGGCCACTCGGCGGGCCGCCTTCGAGACCGCGGTCACATTCGACGGCCCGGAACGCTCACCTGACGGATCCGGCGCTTCACCCAGCGCGAGCGAGACCGTGAAGCACCCCACATGACGCAGGTCACCTACGATTCGGGGCCGTAGTGCCAAATGTCCGATACGCTCCTTCGGGCACCCTCACCGACCTGCACTTTGCGACCCACGTCACAGAGTCGACCTTTACCGCCCATCCGGTCACAACTAGTAAAAGGGGTCATTGCGGACGGCTTTTCGGGCTGCTTCTCTGGACGACGTCGCCAGGCGCCACAAGCCCACCGGGCCGAGGCGCCGACGCATGCGGCCACATCGCGTGGCCCGTCCCATGCGGGCGATCCCCTGTCCCCGACGCAAGAGGTACTCCGTGACCGTCTCCTTCATCCGCCGCATCGCTTCCCCGAAGAAGGCCCTCACCGTTGCCGCCGTGGCCACCGCCACCGCCGGCATGGCACTGTCCGCGGCGCCCGCCCAGGCCGCCTCGCACACGGCCTCCTCCGCTCAGGCGATCGCGCACAAGATGATCCCGGACGCCGCGCAGTTCAACGCGTTCAGCAAGATCGTCTCGCATGAGAGCGGTTGGAACCCGTCGGCCACCAACAGCTCCTCCGGCGCCTACGGCCTGGTCCAGGCCCTGCCGGGGTCCAAGATGGCCTCCGCCGGTTCCGACTGGAAGTCCAACCCGGCCACCCAGATCAAGTGGGGCCTGGACTACATGAAGTCCCGCTACGGCAGCCCCGTGAACGCCTGGAAGTTCTGGCAGGCCAACGGCTGGTACTGAGCCACCCGCAACGCGGCAAAGAGCCGCTGAAGGCGGCGGCCCCCGATCCCCGGGCCGTCGCCTTCGGCGTTTCCGCAGTCCCCACGTGGTCAACTGGGGCGGTGAGCGCAGCGGAAGAAGCATCGGCGCACGACACGTACGACCCGGAGGCGCACGGGATCCGGCTGGTGATCGTGCTGCTGATCCTGACCGTGGTGAGCGGTCTGATCGACGCCGTCAGCTATCTGGGCCTCGGCCGGGTCTTCACCGCCAACATGACCGGCAACGTGGTCGTCCTCGGCTTCGCGGCGGCCGGCGCGCCCGGCTTCTCCGTACCGCACACGGCGACCTCGCTGGGGTGTTTCCTGCTGGGCGCGGTGACCGGCGGCCGGCTGGCGGCCCGCGTCGGCAAGGGGCCACGCCGTACCTGGACCCGCCTCACCCTGGCGGCCGAAGCGGTCCTGGTGGCCCTGTCGGCGGCGGTCGCCTTCGCCTGGCCGCACGCCACCGGCACGGTCTACGCCCTGATCGCCCTCACGGGGTACGCAATGGGCCTGCGCAACGCGACCGTCCGCAAACTGGGCATCGCCGGTCTCACCACCACCGTGCTGACCATGACCCTGACCGGCCTGGCCTCCGAGTCCCGCCTCGGCGACGCCACCGGCCACCGCTCACCACGCCGTACGGCATCGGTGATCGCCATGCTCGTCGGCGCCTGCCTCGGGGCATGGCTGGTGCTGCATCACGGCCTGGGCATCCCGCTGCTGATCGCGGCGGTGGCGTCGGGCGTGCTGGCGGTGGTGGCGTCCGGCCGGGAGTGACTCCGCCGACCTCGGGGGAGGCAGGAACGGGGCGTTGGGGTAGGGGTGCTCCTGCCTCCCTCGGGGTGGGCCGACCCGCACGGGTCAGCCGGTCGTGACCTGGAGTTCCTTGACCCCGTTGATCCAGGCCGAGCGCAGCCGCCGGGGCGCCTCGGCCGACCGCAGGCCGGGCATCGCGTCGGCGATCGCATTGAAGATCAGGTCGATCTCCAGGATCGCCAGGGACTTGCCCAGGCAGTAGTGGGGTCCGCCACCGCCGAAGCCGAGGTGCGGGTTGGGGTCGCGGGTGATGTCGAAGGCGTCGGGGGCGGTGAAGACCTCGGGGTCGTGGTTGGCGGAGGCGTAGAACAGCCCGACCCGGTCCCCCTTCCTGATCCGCACGCCGCCCAGTTCCGTGTCCTGCGTGGCCGTCCGCTGGAAGGCGTTGACGGGCGTCGCCCAGCGCACGATCTCCTCGGCCGTCGTCCCGGGCCGCTCCCGCTTGAACAGCTCCCACTGCTCGGGATGGGTGAGGAAGGCGTGCATGCCGTGGGTGATGGCGTTCCGGGTGGTCTCGTTCCCGGCCACCGCCAGCATCAGCACGAAGAAGCCGAACTCGTCGGAGTTCAGGTTGCCCTCGTCCTCCGCCGCGACGAGGGTCGTGACGATGTCCCGGGCGGGGCACTCCTTCCGCTCGGCGGCCATGTTCATGGCGTAGGCGATGATCTCGGCAGCCGACTGGGCGCCGACCTCCTCGGTGATGGCGTACTCGGGATCGTCGTAGGCGATCATCTTGTTGGACCAGTCGAAGATCTTGGACCGGTCCTCCTGGGGCACGCCGATCAGCTCGGCGATGGCCTGCAGGGGCAGTTCGCACGCGACCTCGGTGACGAAGTCGAAGGGTCCGGAGCGGGCGCGGGCACTCGCGACGATCGCCTCGGCGCGCACCCGGAGCCGGTCCTCCAGGGCGCGGATGGAACGTGGCGTGAAGCCGCGCTGCACGATCTGCCGCACCCGCGTATGTTCCGGAGGATCCATGTTGAGCAGGATCAACCGCTGCGCGTCGATCGCGTCGCGCTCGATGTGCTCGTTGAAGCGGATGATCGCGGTGTTGACGGTGGAGGAGAAGAGCTCCGGGTGCGTGGAGACGTACTTGACATCCGCGTGCCGGGTCACGGCCCAGTAGCCGTCGTCGGCGAAGCCCGCAAGGCCGTGCGGCTGCGGGACCCAGCGGACCGGCTCGGTGCGGCGCAGCTCGGCGAACTCCGGGAGGGGCACACGGTGGTGGAGCAGGTCGGGGTCGGTGAAGTCGAACCCGTCGGGCAGCGCGGGGCAGTGCATCGGCGACTCCCGTCGTCCGGTCTGAGTCCGTTCTGAGTTCGTTCCGAGTCGGTCCTGAGTCGGTTCTGACGGTCCATCAGCGGTGCGGTGAAGGTAGTAACAGGTTCTACAAGTCGCAAGAGGTACGGCAGCCCCAGTCCGTGCGGAATTCGTGCAGATCGCGACTTCGGCACCTGCAAGACTCTTGCGGTGATGGACATCACGTCAGCAGACTGCTGGGCGGAACTAGAACGCGTACTAGTTCTGGTAGGAGAGCCCTCTCGGAGAGGACCCGCACCCATGGCCGCCGAACCCGTGATCGTCGAAGCCGTCCGCACCCCGATCGGCAAGCGCGGCGGCGCGCTCGCCAATCTGCACCCCGCCTATCTCCTGGGCGAGACCTACCGTGAACTCCTCGGCCGCACCGGCATCCCCGCCGACGCGGTCGAGCAGATCGTCGGCGGCACCGT
This sequence comes from Streptomyces sp. NPDC007856, assembly GCF_042868225.1. Lineage (NCBI taxonomy): Bacteria > Bacillati > Actinomycetota > Actinomycetes > Kitasatosporales > Streptomycetaceae > Streptomyces > Streptomyces sp. NPDC007856. The sequence continues at coordinate 488,716 of NZ_JBIAEC010000002.1, forward strand.
CACCCACGCCGGCGAACAGTCCATGAACCCCGCGCGCACGGCATGGCTGACCATGGGGCTGCCCTACGAGACGGCCGCCACGACCGTCGACTGCCAGTGCGGCTCCTCCCAGCAGGCCTCGCACATGGTGGCCAACATGGTCGCCGGGGGCGTCATCGACGTCGGGATCAGCTGCGGCGTCGAGGCGATGAGCCGGGTACCGCTGGGGTCGGGTTCGAAGCACGGTCCCGGCAAGCCGTTCCCGGACGAGTGGAACGTGGACCTGCCGAACCAGTTCGAGGCGGCCGAGCGCATCGCCCGTCACCGGGGGCTGACGAGGGAGAACGTCGACGCGCTGGGACTTCGCTCCCAGGAGCGGGCGGCGCTGGCCTGGGCGGAGGAACGCTTCAAGCGCGAGACGTTCGCGGTCCAGGTCCCGACCACCGAGGAGGAGCAGCACGCCGGTCAGGGCATGTGGCGCCTGGTCGACAAGGACGAGGGACTGCGCGACACGTCCATGGAGGCGCTGGCGAGGTTGAAGCCGGTGATGCCGACGGCCGTCCATACGGCGGGCAACTCGTCGCAGATCTCGGACGGTGCGGCGGCCATCATGTGGGCGTCGAAGCGGATGGCTCGGGCGCTGAAGCTGAAGCCCCGGGCGCGGATCGTCGCCCAGGCGCTGGTCGGCGCCAACCCGCACTTCCACCTGGACGGCCCGATCGACGCGACGCGCGCGGTGCTGGGCAAGGCGGGGATGTCCCTGAAGGACATCGACCTCGTGGAGATCAACGAGGCCTTCGCGTCCGTGGTGTTGAGCTGGGCCCAGGTCTTCGAACAGGACCCGGACAAGGTCAACGTGAATGGCGGTGCGATTGCTCTGGGTCACCCGGTGGGGGCGACAGGCGCCCGCCTGATCACCACCGCCCTGCACGAACTGGAGCGCGCGGACAAGGAGTTCGCGTTGGTGACCATGTGCGCGGGCGGTGGGCTGGCCACGGGGACGATCATTCAGCGGCTGTAGCGGCCCAGTTCACGAAGGTGGTGAAGGCGGCGGGGTCGAGGGTGAGGATCGGGCCCGCCGGGCTCTTTGAGTCGCGGATGGCGACAGTGGCTCCCGCCAGTTCGGCGACCTCGATGCATTCGCCGCCCTGGTCTCCGCTGTACGACGACTTACGCCATGCGAGCGGGCCGAGCGGCGCGCACTCGAGGCACTGGCCGCCCTGGTCGCTGCTGTAGCTGGACTTACGCCACTTGCTCTCCATAGCGGTCCTCCATCACGCGCCGGATCAACTCCGCCGAGTCCTTGAGGGAGAGTGCGGCGGCCTGGAGGTGATCGTAACGGAGCGAGCATTCTTTGACCGTGTCCGGGTTCGCCGTCGGGTGCCCACTGCGGTAGCTCTCTGTATAGAGAATGGTCGGGTCGCCAGCGAAGCGATAGAGGTCGAACGGGCCGGTGAGCCCCGCATGCGATCCGGCCGAATACGGCAGCACCTGGATGTTGATCCGGGGGTTGTCCTCGAAGGTCAACAGATGAGCCAGTTGGCCTTGCATGGTCTTCCGGCCGCCGACCTCCAAATACAGTGCGGCTTCGCTGAGTACCGCCCAGAAGACCGGCGGTTCCTCCTTCTCAAAGACACTCTGCCGCGCCAGCCGGACCGCAGTCCGGTCGTCGAGGTCGCTTCGGTCCACCGCGCCGAGCACCGCACGGGCGTAAGCCGGAGTCTGAAGCAGACCAAGGATCATGTGCGTCTGAAAGGAGCAGATCTCAACCGCCCGCACCTCCAGCTCAGCCACCTGCTGAAACCAAGCCGGAAGTTGGCTTCGCATCACCAGCGGGTGGAGCCGGGTCAGTAACCCACCCGTGCACAGCGCCGCGTCCGCCCGCTGGCTGAAGTCGAGCGTCGGCAGCTTCCGGGCCGTCTCCACCTGGCCGACCATCGACCCCGTGTAGTTGATGATGTCCCCGAGCTGCTTCTGCGTGAGCCCCGCCGCCTCTCGGAAGCGACGCAACTCGAAGCCGTAGTAGTCGAGCGGTGAGGCGCTCGGGTCGAGGGTGTTGATGTTCACCATGCCAAGTCCCCTCTCGGACCCGTTGTGTTCAAGCTGTAGCCGAGCGTAGTGATCCGAGGTCAGCCTCGTCCTGTGAACCTCAACATTCCCCACACGCCCCAGTACCGCATGCAGCTCACCGCCGCCGAGCACTCGGTGCGACACATCCGCCGTATCGTCCGCTCGCTGCTGCACGAATGGGAGCTGACGGAGCTGGTCTTCGCCGTGGAGCTGGGCGTGAGCGAGCTGGTCACCAACGTGGTACGGCACGTACCGGACCGCCGCTGCACGGTACTGCTCGCGCGACTGACGGCGGGCGTACGGGCCGAGGTGACCGACGGTTGCGCCCAACTCCCGTGTCAGGCAAGCGAAGTCGACCAGGACTCGGAGAGCGGCCGGGGTCTTGCTCTGCTCGATGCCGTGGTCGACAAGTGGGGCGTGTCAGCGGCCGGCGGCGACGGGAAGACGGTCTGGTTCGAGTGCGGGACCGAGGGTGTTTCCCCGCCGCTGACTCGGACGTGACCGTGCCGAGAAGCGAGCGGCCGAACGGTCACATGCTGCCGACGCTCACCTTCTGTGCCGCCTGGGCGGCGCCCGCAACCGCCGTCACCGTCTTCGCCCGCGGGCCCTGGAAGACGTACGACAGCCCGAAGCCGGCGCTCACCACCACCGCGCCGCCCACCGCGTCGAGCACCCAGTGGTTGCCGGTGGCGACGATGGCCGAGACGGTGAGGAGGGGGTGCAGGAGGCCCAGCGCCTTCATCCACCACCTGGGGGCGATGACCGCGATCACGACACCGCACCACAGGGCCCAGCCGAAGTGCAGCGACGGCATCGCCGCGTACTGGTTGGTGAGCGCGGTCAGGGTGCCGTAGTCCGGCTTGGAGAAGTCCTGGACGCCGTGGACGGTGTCGATCACGCCGAGCCCGGGCATCAGGCGCGGCGGGGCCAGCGGGAAGAGCCAGAAGCCGATCAGGGCGAGGAAGGTGGCGAAGCCGAGGGAGGCCCGGGCCCAGCGGTAGTCGACGGGGCGGCGCCAGTAGAGGACGGCCAGGACCGTCAGGGGGGCCACGAAGTGGAAGGACTCGTAGTAGAAGTCGAAGAAGCTCCGCAGCCAGCCGATCTTCACGACGGCGTGGTTGGCCCAGTGCTCGATGTCGATGTGCAGGAAGCGCTCGATGTCGAGCACGATGTGGCCGTGGTGCTCGGCCCTGGCCCGGCCCCCGGACATGGTGCCGCCGGTCGCTGCCAGGCGTACCTGCTGGTAGGCGGCGTACACGACCCGGATCAGCAGCAGTTCCAGCAGCAGGTTGGGGCGGGTGAGGACGCGGCGCAGGAAGGGCGCCAGGGAGACGTGGCGGAAGCGGGGCGCCACCGGTGGCGCGTACTCCGCGGGGATCGGTCGCTGGTAGTGGGGGGACGTCCGGGACACGAACGGTATGGCCGTGGCGGCGGCCAGTGCCGCGAGCAGGACGAGGTTGTCGCGCAGCGGGTGCATCACCGTCATGTTCGGCAGCAGCATCTTCGCCGGCAGGGTGGTCACCAGGACCATCGCGACCGGCCAGACGTACCGGTCGGAGGCCCGTCTGCCGACCCGGCCGACCATCGCGAGCAGCACCCACAGCAACTGGTGCTGCCAGGCGGTGGGAGAGACGGCGACGACCGCGCAGCCGGTGACGGCCACGGCCAGCAGCAGTTGGCCGTCGTGCGCGTAGTGGACGGCGCGCCGCAGGGCGAGGGCGGTGACGGCGGCGCTCAGCGCCAGGAAGGAGGTGATCTCCAGCGGGCCGGTCAGGCCCAGGCGGAGCAGGGCGCCGTGCAGGGACTGGTTGCCGAGGGCGTCGGCCTTGCCGCCGAGGCCCGTCCCGGCCATGTGGTGCACCCAGTACGTGTACGAGTCGTGCGGCAGCGCCGCCCAGGCGAGCGCGGTGCAGGCGGCGAAGGTGCCGGCCGTGGCGGCGGTGGCCCGGCGACGGCCGGTGAACCACAGCAGCGGGGCGAACAGCAGCATGGTCGGCTGCAGGGCGGCGGCCAGGCCTATGCACAGGCCGCTCTCGCGTTCGCTGCGTACGGTGAAGCAGCCGAGCAGGACGAGCAGCACCGGGATGATGCTGGTCTGGCCGAGCCACAGGGCGTTGCGGACCGGCAGCGACAGCATGAGCAGGCTGATCGCGACCGGCGCGGCCAGCAGGGAGGTACGGCGGCCGACCGGCTGGGGCAGCGCACGGGCGGCCACCAGGCCGAGGGCGACGACCAGCGACAGGGTGCCGAAGGTCCAGCCCCAGCCGAGGGCGGCCTGCGCGGAGCGCGTGAGGGGTTTGAGGACCAGGCCGCCGAAGGGGGTGCCGGCGAACCGGGTCGAGTCGTAGATCGAGCCCTTCACATGCAGCACGCCGTGCGGGCCGACCCAGGTCTCCAGGTCCGTCAGCCGCTCGCCGCTCGGCGTGGTGGCGACGACGGCCAGCTGCCGTACCGCGAGGGTCGCGGCCACCGCCCACAGGGCGAGCCGGGCCGCGAGCAACCGGGCTTCCGCCGGTGCCCTGCCGAAGGTGTCCGCCGGTCGCCCGCTGTGCTCCACGTTCGCCACGCCTCGTCGGCCTCCCGCCCCGTACGGTCCCGGCGCCGGTCACGCCGGGTTGCTCTGAGAACCCTATGAGGGTCCCAGCCCCCCGGAGAAGGACGCCGGAAACCCGGGCTTCACCTGACGTCCGTTCTCCTTTTGTCCGGAAGACGATAGTCGGCGGCACGGCCGGTTCCCCGGCCGAGGCGCGAGAAGGATCACAACGCGGGACCGGAATGCCTGATCGTGAGCGGGCAGACGTACCTGCATACGCGCCATTTAGCTGCACACTGCAGCTAAACGCGTACAGCACGTAAGGGGCGCAGGCCCTCCTATGGTCGGTTTCCGGCCCGTTCCCGGCAGCGCCGCCGTACGGACCGCGCCCTGTCCCCGTCGAAAGGTAGGCGAGCCCCGTTTTGGCGACCGCCACAGCAGTCTCCCCGTCCCTCCCGAAGACCCGGCGGGCCGGCACGGCCCGTGACATCACCGTCACCGACCCCGCGCTCGTCAGGCGCGCCGTGAAGGCGGCCGCGCTCGGCAACGCGATGGAGTGGTTCGACTTCGGTGTCTACAGCTACATCGCGGTCACCCTGGGCAAGGTCTTCTTCCCGTCCGGCAACCCGACCGCGCAGTTGCTGTCGACCTTCGGCGCCTTCGCGGCGGCCTTTCTGGTCCGGCCGCTCGGTGGCATGGTCTTCGGTCCGCTGGGCGACCGCGTGGGCCGCCAGAAGGTCCTCGCCATCACGATGATCATGATGGCGGCGGGCACGTTCGCGATCGGTCTGATCCCGTCGTACGCCTCGATCGGCGTGGGCGCGCCGCTGCTTCTGCTGGCCGCCCGGCTGGTGCAGGGCTTCTCCACCGGTGGTGAGTACGCCGGCGCGTCGACCTTCATCGCCGAGTACGCCCCCGACAAGAAGCGCGGCTTCTTCGGCAGCTGGCTGGAGTTCGGCACGCTGGCGGGCTACATCGGCGGCGCGGGTCTGGTGACGCTGATGACCGCGCTGCTGTCCTCGCACGACCTGGTGTCGTGGGGCTGGCGGATCCCGTTCCTGATCGCGGGCCCGATGGGCATCATCGGCCTGTATCTGCGGATGCGTCTTGAGGAGACCCCGGCGTTCGCGGCCGAAGTGGCGAAGGCGGAGGCCGCCCGGCCGAAGGTGCCACTGCGCGCGATGGTCGCGGGCCAGTGGAAGGCGCTGCTGCTGTGCATGGGTCTGGTGCTGGTCTTCAACGTCACCGACTACATGCTGCTGTCGTACATGCCGAGCTACCTCACCAGCGAGCTGAAGTACGACGAGACGCACGGGCTGCTGGTCGTGCTGGGCGTGATGGCGCTGATGATGATCGTGCAGCCGTTCGCGGGCGCGCTGACCGACCGGGTCGGCCGGCGTCCGGTGATCGCGGCGGGCTGCGCGGGCTTCCTGTTCCTGTCGATCCCGGCGCTGCTGCTGATCCGCGAGGGCAGTCTGGTGGCGGTGGGGCTGGGCATGGGTGCGCTGGGTCTGCTGCTGGTGTGCTTCACGGCGGCCATGCCGGCCGCGCTGCCCGCTCTCTTCCCGACGCGGGTGCGGTACGGGTCGCTGTCCATCGGGTTCAACGTGTCCGTGTCCCTGTTCGGCGGGACGACTCCGCTGGTCGTGACCGCGCTGATCGGGGCGACCGGGAACATGATGATGCCCGCGTACTACATGATGGCCGCGGCTGTGGTGGGCGGATTCGCGGTGTGGCGGATGTCGGAGTCCGCGGGGCGGCCGCTGCCGGGTTCCGCCCCGGCGGTGGAGGGTCGCTGAGCGCCGTAGGGGTGCGGGTCAAGTGCTCCTGTCGGCCGTGGCCGCCGGCGCCCTGATCGTCGTACGGCGCTCCCGGCGGCCGGGAATCCGTCGGTGATCACGCCGTCGGCGCCCCTCGGCTGAGACGATGTCGGTGGGAAGGGCAGGCACTCGGGAAAGGCAGCAGGAGCATGAGCGACTCCCAGCTCTGGGACGACGTCGACGACTACTTCACCAGCCGGCTCGCCCCCGATGACGAGGCGCTGCGGGCGGCCCTGCGGGAGAACGACGCAGCCGGTCTGCCGCAGATCGCCGTCACGGCGGCGCAGGGCAAGTTCCTCCAGCTGCTCGCCCAGCTGCAGGGCGCGCGGCACATCCTGGAGATCGGCACACTCGGCGGTTACAGCACGATCTGGCTGGCCCGGGCCCTGCCCGAGGACGGCAGGCTCGTGTCGCTGGAGTACAGCGCCAAGCACGCCGAGGTGGCCACCCGCAACCTCGCCCGGGCCGGCCTGGACCGGATCGCGGAGGTGCGGGTGGGCCCGGCCCTGGAGTCGCTGCCCAAGCTCGCCGACGAGAACCCGGCCCCGTTCGACCTGGTGTTCATCGACGCCGACAAGGCCAACAACGCGCACTACGTGGAGTGGGCGCTGCGGCTCTCCCGTACCGGCAGCCTGATCGTCGTGGACAACGTGGTGCGCGGCGGCCGGGTCGTCGACGAGCGCACCACCGAGCCCGACGTCGTGGGCACACGCGCCGCGATCGAGCTGATCGCCACGCATCCGAGGCTGAGCGGCACGGCGATCCAGACGGTCGGCAGCAAGGGGTACGACGGCTTCGCGCTGGCTCGGGTACTGGACTGAGTCGCCGCTCGGGCGGGCTCAGACCTCGTGGTAGAAGCCGACGTTGACGCTGCGCGGCGCGGTGCGGTCCTGGACGACGATCTCGCCGGACCCGCCGCGCGGCAGCGCTACGGTCGCGCCGTAGCCGAGGGGCTGCGCGTACTCCCCGACCACCAGCCGCACTTCGGACGACGGCTCGGCCTGCGAACCGCGCAGCCAGGTGAGTTGCCAGCCGCCGTCGGGGCCGCACTGGAACTCCAGGTGCACCCGGGAGACGAACAGCCAGTCCTCCGGGGTGACCAGCCGACACATCGACGCGTCCCGGCCGACCCGGAGCACGGCGCCCGGCTCGCTCGGCGCGTCGGCCATCGTCATGCCGGCCGTGGCGCCCGCGTCGGCGCCGGAGACGGTGGCCATGGTGAGTTCGAGCACGCGCGTTTCCCCCTGTACGACCATCGGCGTACGGCGGCCGGATCGCCGTATCCCCGCCGCATGATAAAACGCCCGGCGAGGCGGCGTCCGGCACAATGGGCTCATGACCGAGCGAAAGCCACCCGGGGTGCCGTTCGAGTCCTGGGTCGACAAGCAGATCCGCGACGCGCAGGGGCGCGGTGAGTTCGAGCGGCTGCCGGGGACGGGGGAGCCGCTGCCGAGCGAACTCGACTCCGCCTATGACGAACTGTGGTGGATCAAGCGGAAGATGGCGCGCGAGGGCCTGTCCGTGCTGCCGCCCGCCCTCGCCCTGCGCAAGGAGGCCGAGGACGCGCTCGCGGCGGCCTACGCGGCGCCGTCCGAGCGGATCGCGCGGAAGATCATCGAGGACGTCAACGTCAAGATCAAGGGCATGATGTTCAAGCCGCCGCCCGGTCCCCCGCTGGGGAAGAAGCCGTACGACGTCGAGGAGGTCGTACGCGAGTGGCGGCAGCGCAGGGCTGCCGCCGCGCGCGGGCGGGGTCCGTCAGAGGTGTAGCAGGCGCCCGGCCAGTTCCTGGTAGTCGCGCAGCGCCAGCCTGAGCTGCTCGGTGTCGGTGTCCGAGCCCGGTCCGCGGTCCTCGGAGGCCTCCCAGGACCGCCGCAGCGTACGCCGCCGCCGCTCCACGGCCTCTTCGAACCGCCCCGCGATCTCCTCCAGCACGTGATCGGCCTGCTCGACCGCGCCCCGGGGCTCGTCCACGAACCCCGCGGCCAGCCGCCGCATCCGCTGCTCCCAGCGGTCCGTCTCGTCGTGGGACAGCAGCGGTGCGCCGGTACCGGAGGGAGCGGGTGCCGTCTCACCGACGGAGGAGGCCCCGGGCGCCGGCGCGGACCCGCGTGCGCGGGCATCGGCCGGTGCCGTCGGCCATGCATCCGGTTCGGTGGACTCGGTGGTATGCGCATCCCGCCCGCTCACATCCCCGGGCGACGGAACCCCCAGCCCGTCGTCCGGCATGGGGCTCTCGTAGGACATACCAGCCTCGCCGGGCACACGGCTCTCGCCCGGCATCCGGTCCTCGCGCGGCATGTTGCCCTCGCGTGGCATGCGGCTCTCGCGTGGCATTCCGGGCTCGATCGACGTGCCACCCTCGCCGGGCATCGCCCTCTCGCCCGGCATGCTGCCCTCGCTCGGCATTCCGCTCTCGCCCGACATTCGTCCCTCGCCCGGCAGCCAGCCCTCGGCCGGGCGCCGGCCCTCGGCGGCGATGCCGGCTACGCCTGGCATTCGGCCTTCGGCCGGGGTGCCGGTTTCGGTTGGGTGGACTGGTGTGTCCTCCGGGGTGAGGTCGTCGGCTGTCAGGCCGTTTCTGCCGGGGCCGATCGAGCCGGGGAGACGGGAAGGGGGCGCCGGCGGTGGTTCGCCGGGGAGCCGTTCCTCTGGCAGGGGGTCTCTCGGGGTGCGTTGGCCCAGTGGCATGTCCTCCGGGGTCCAGTCCTCGTCCGGCGGTCGGCGGAAGCGGCCGGTGGGGCGCTCGTCGTCCGGCATGATGCTCAGTCCTTCTTCGCGTGGCCGGTCGCACGGTGGCGGCCGGTTTCCCGGGAGGGGTGGGTCAGGTCGTCGAAGAGGGCGCGGGCGCCGACCAGCGCCGTACGCATCTCCTCGGTCCCGGAGCCGGCCTCGGTCAGCCCGTGGCGCGCCCCGGCACGGGCCACCCGGTGCACCTGCCGATAGCCGTCGACGTGGTCGGCGTGGTGGACGGAGAGCGCGGCGAGCTGCTCCTCGTAACGCCCGCCGTTCGGGTAGCCGCGCGCGGCCGCGAGGTCCGCGAGCAGCTGGTCGGCCTCGGCCACCGCCTGCCGCGGCGAGGCGACGAAGTGTTCCTGTACGGCCGTCCAGCGGGCCACGTAGTGCTCACGCCCGGCCGGGTCCAGCGGCCGTTCCCACAGGTCGCCGTGGCGTTCGACGCCCTCGGCCAGCTCTTGTTCGGCGGCCTTGGCGTCCCCGCCGTGCAGGGCGACGGTCCGCTCGTACTCGGGCCCGAAGCGCCGCTTCAGACCGGGCCCGCCGGACCGCACCCGGCCGCGCAGAACCAGGGAGGTGACCGCGGCGATGACCACGGCCGCCACGATCACGATCACCACGATCATGCCTGTGGACATGGTTGCCTTCCGATCGGCCGGCCCCGCTGACCGGCTCCCCTTCCGGGTGACCCGGAAGGGGAGCCACAAACGGTGGTCAGTCCGCGAAGCGGCGCGGAAAACCGCTGGGCGGCGCGGTGACGGCCGCCGACAATGGCCGCCATGACGTGGTCGATCACTCCGGAACCGTACGACTCCCCGGTCGCCGCCGCGCTGTGGCGGGCCTACTACACGGAGGTCAGCGACCGCTGGTATCTGCTGCACGAGGGCCGCCGGACCGACCCCGACGAGCTGGAGCGGGGGATCGCGGCCGCGACCGGTGCCGAACTCACGCCTCCTACCGGGCAGTTGCTCGTCGGGCGGTACGACGGTGAGCCGGCCGGCTGCGCGGGCGTACGGCTGCTGGAGCCGGACACGGCGGAACTGACCCGTGTGTTCGTGTACGAGCGGGCGCGCGGCAGGGGCGGCGCCCCGTTGCTGGTGGCCGCCGCCGAGGAGGCCGCCCGCGCCCTCGGCGCCCGGCGGCTGATCCTCGACACCCGCAGCGACCTGGTCGAGGCCCGCTCCCTGTACGCCCGCCTCGGCTACACGGAGACCGGCCCGCACAACGACGATTTCTACGCCGAGCACTGGTTCCGCAAGGAGCTGGCGCTCAACTGACCTTGGCGCCGGTGGCGTCGTGCGGTCGTTCACGCTCGGTGCCGCACATCTCCCCGCTGAGTTCCCTGACGAGCTTGGTCAGGTCGGTGGACCGGCCCGGTTTCCACCAGTCGCCGAGGAGTTCCGCGAGGGACTCCTCGCGGGCCTTGGCGAGCCGTTCGGCGACCTCGCGGCCGGTATTCGTCAGGTACAGGTCGAGGCCACGGCGTTCGCCCAGGTGCCGTTCCTCGACCTGGCGGGCGGCGGCGAGGACGGCCTCCAGCGGGACGGGGCTGCGCTCGGCGAGGACGCCCGGCTCGATCGAGCCGTACTTGCGGATGCGCAGCAGCATCCAGCTGGCGGCGGGCAGCAGGTCGTACCCGGCCCGTTCGGTGATCGTCCGGTAGACCTCGTGGCGGCCCTCGCGGGTGCCGAGCAGGGACAGGGCGCGGCAGCACTCGTCGTAGGAGGACCGCTCGACCGGGTTGGGCGGAATGGTCTCGGAGACGTCCGGCGCGGTGACCGAGCCGCGCAGCCGGTCCTCCTTCAGGAACCAGGCCAGCAGGAAGCCGAGGAGGGCGACGGGGGCGGCGTAGAGGAAGACGTCGGTGATGGCGGACGCGTACGCGTGCAGGGCCGCCGGGCGCAGGGTGGGCGGCAGGGCGGCGATGCCGCGCGGGTCGGACTTGAGGGCGTTCGCGGACACGCCCGGGGGCAGGCTCACGCCCCGGAAGGCGGCGGCGAGTTTGTCGCCGAGGCGGCCGGCGAACACCGTGCCGAAGATCGCCACGCCGAAGGAGGCGCCGATGGAGCGGAAGAAGGTCGCGCCGGAGGTGGCGACGCCCAGGTCCTCGTACGACACCGCGTTCTGCACGATGAGCACCAGGACCTGCATGACCAGGCCTAGTCCGAGGCCGAACACGAAGAAGCAGGCGCTCATCTCGGCGGTCGGGCTGTGCTCGTCGAGCCGGTGCAGCAGGAGCAGGCCGATGGCGGTGACGGCGGTGCCGGTGACGGGGAACACCTTCCAGCGGCCGGTGCGGCTGACGATCTGCCCGGAGATCGTGGACGACAGCAGCAGGCCGACGACCATGGGCAGCATGTACACGCCGGACAGGGTCGGCGAGATGCCGTGCACGACCTGCAGGAAGGTCGGCAGATAGGTCATCGCGCCGAACATGGCGAAACCGACGATGAAGCTGATGACGGCGGCGAGGCTGAAGGTGCGGATGCCGAACAGCTTGAGCGGCAGGACGGGTTCGGCGGCCCGCCGCTCGGCGGCGACGAAGGCCACGGCGAAGAGGACGCCCAGCCCGGCGAGCCCGATGATCTGTGCCGAGGCCCAGGGCCAGGTCGTGCCGCCGAGGGAGGCGACCAGGACCAGGCAGGTGGCGACGGAGGCGATCAGGAACGTGCCGAGGTAGTCGATGACATGGCGCTCGGTACGGCGCGGGATGTGCAGGGCGGTGGCGATCACGGCGAGCGCGACCACGCCGACGGGCAGGTTGACGTAGAACACCCAGCGCCAGCTCAGATGCTGGGTCAACAGCCCGCCGAGCAGCGGTCCGAGCACACTGGTCGCGCCGAACACGGCCCCGAACAGCCCCTGGTAGCGGCCGCGTTCCCGGGGCGGCACGAGGTCGCCGACGATCGCCATCGACAGCACCATCAGCCCGCCGCCGCCCAGGCCCTGCAGCGCCCGGAACCCGATCAGCTCGCCCATGTTCTGCGCCATGCCGCACAAGGCCGAGCCGATGAGGAAGATCACGATGGCCGTCTGGAACAGCCGTTTCCGGCCGTACTGGTCGCCGAGCTTGCCCCACAACGGGGTCGCGGCGGTCGAGGCCAGCAGATAGGCGGTGACCACCCAGGACAGATGCTCCAGGCCGCCGAGGTCGCTGACGATGGTGGGCAGCGCGGTCGACACGATCGTCTGGTCGAGCGCGGCGAGCAGCAGCCCGAGGAGCAAGGCGCCGATCGAGACGAACACGTTGCCGGAGACGTGCTCGGCGGCCTTGATCTCCTGCTGCGTGGCGTGCGCGTCCAGGGCCATGGAGACCTCCTGGGACTCAGGGGCTCGAGTGCACCTTCCATCGTGGTCGGAGTCACCCTTTATGGCCTGTTGAGTCCCGCGTTTCCGGCGGCGGATGCGAAGAAGTTGCGCATAGGGTCTGTAGTTGGTGAGGGGAGGGGGCGAACGCATGAGTGAATCCGAGGGTCACAGCTGTCCGGAGTGCGGAGCGCCGAGGGGCCCGGACCTGAGCCCGTCCTGCGACTGCGCCGAGCGCGCGGCCGAGGCCCTGCGCGAGACGCGGACGGCCGAGGCGGCAGCGGCGGAGGACTTCGATCCGCTGCGGATACGGCCGTATGTGCGGGTCGAGGCCGTCGAGACGACGCCGCCCCTGCGGCCGTCGGCGGAGCCGCCGCCGAGCACGACCGACCTGCGGATACAGCGCCCTGAAGAGGTGCGGGACCGTGCCTCGGCCTGCGACTCCGCCGCGATCGATTCCGCGACGGCGCGGCAGCCGGACGACGGCCCACCGCGGATAC
>NZ_JBIAEC010000002.1:501755-773831 GCF_042868225.1 Streptomyces sp. NPDC007856
TACCAGCGCCCCGAAGAGGCGCGGGACCGTGCCTCGGCCCGCGACTCCGCCGCGATCGATTCCGCGACGGCGCGGCAGCCGGACGACGGCCCACCGCGGATACAGCGCCCCGAAGAGGCGCGGGACCGTGCCTCGGCCCGCGACTCCGCCGCGATCGATTCCGCGACGGCGCGGCAGCCGGACGACGGCCCACCGCGGCCGAGCCGGCGCAGTGCTCGCCGTACCGTCCTGCTGTCCGTCGCGGGGGCGGTCACGGCGGCCGGGTTCGCGGGCGGGCTGCTCTCGTATCACACGCCGTCCCGGGACCGGGCGGCCCAGGAGGTCAGGGCGAGCGTCCCGGAGGTGAGCACACCGGGCCCGGCGTCACCGACGGCACGATCCGCCTCCCCCGCCGCACCCCGCTCGCCGGTGCCGCCGCCCGCCGCTTCGGCGAGCCTTCCGAGCCCGCCGGCGACACGGACCACGTCACCGACGCCGGCTCCCTCCACCGCCACGACCCGCCCGGCCGCCCCCACCGCCTCCGCCACCGCTCGGGCCACCCCGGCCCTCGCTCCGGTGCTGCAACGCGGCGACCATGGCCCCGAGGTGACCGAACTCCAGTACCGGCTAAGGCAGTTGAACCTCTACGGCGACGAGGTCAACGGCGTCTTCACCCCGCCCGTGGAGGACGCCGTACGCACCTACCAGCTGGCTCGCGGTATCCGTGGCGACGCCCTGGGGGTGTACGGGCCGGCGACCAGGAAGAGCCTGGAGGCGGAGACGTCCGAGCCCTGAGAGCGGGCGGCGCGAGGCGTCAGCCGATGTGCAGCCGGATCGTGCCGTCGCCCGTCGCCTCGACCCGCACCCGCGTCAGATCCGGGACGACCACATCAGGTCCGTGCAGACCGGCGCGGGGCCCGACCCCCACCACCGTCATCCCCGCGGAGCGCCCGGCGGCGATCCCCGCGCCGGAGTCCTCGAAGACCACACAGTCCGCCGGATCCACGCCCAGCTCGGCGGCGCCCTTGAGAAACCCCTCGGGGTCGGGCTTGCTCGCGCCCACCGACTCGGCGGTGACGCGGACCTCCGGCAGCGGCAGCCCGGCGGCGTTCATGCGGGCGGTGGACAGGGGGACGTCGGCGGAGGTCACGAGGGCGTGCGGAAGGCCGCGCAGGGAGGCGAGGAAGGCGCTCGCGCCGGGGATCTCGACGACGCCATCGGTGTCGGCGGTCTCCTCGGCGAGCATGCGGGCGTTGTCGGCGAGGTTCTGCTCCATGGGCCGGTCGGGCAGCAGTACGGCCATGGAGGCGTGCCCCTGCCGGCCGTGGACGACCTTCATCACCTCGTCGCCGTCCAGCCCGTGCCGCTCGGCCCAGCGGCGCCAGATGCGCTCGACGACGGCGTCCGAGTTGACGAGGGTGCCGTCCATGTCGAGCAGGAGGGCGCGGGCGGTGAGGACGGTGGGCGTGGCGGTGGCCGTCATCGGCAGCTCCAGGAACGAAAAAGACCCCGAGGGGAGGGACAAGGCGGCCCCGCCCGCCGGTCAGGGAAAACGGGCGGGAGCCACTTTGTTCCTCCACGGTACAAAATCACGGGCGGTCCCGCCACCACGTCCGGAAAGGGTTCACCGACCGTTCAGCTCGACCGGGGGCCACGACCGGCGGTTCATGGCCGGCGGTTCATGGCCTGAGTGCGCGACTGGCGGTCACGGCCAGGGGTCACGACCGGCGGTCACGACCAGGGATCACGACCGGCGGTTCATGGCCGGAGGTTCAGGCCGCCACCGCCTCGTACAGGCTCCACACGCCGAGGGCGAGCATCAGCAGTGCCGCGATCTGTGTGATCAGCCGCAGCGGAACCTTCTTCATCAGGGCCTTTCCGCCGACGATGCCGAGTCCGGCGACGGCCCACAGGCCCAGCACGGCGCCGAGGCCGACGGAGAGCGGGTCGTTGTAGCGGGCGGCCAGGTTGGCGGTCATGATCTGGGTGAGATCGCCGAACTCGGCGACGAAAATCAGCATGAAGCCCGTGCCCGCGACCCTCCAGAAGGACTGGTCGGCGGGCTTCTTGATCTCCTCCTCGCCCTCGTCCTTCTTCAGCAGCAGCACCGCGGCACCGACGAGGAAGAGGACGCCGGTGAGGGCGTGCACGATCCGCTGGGGCAGCAGAGTCAGCACGCTGCCGGCTGCGACGGCCAGCACGACGTGCAGCAGGAAGGCGGTGGCGACACCGGCGAAGACGTAGCTCGCGCGGTAGCGGGTGCCGAGGACGAGACCGGCGAGCGCGGTCTTGTCGGGCAGTTCGGCGAGGAAGATGACGCCGAAGACGAGCGCCGTCACGGTGATGCTGATCAAGGTTCCTCAATCGGTCGGGGCTGCCCCACCGAGAGTGTGGTACGTCACGCGATGACACCTCGGCAGGGCAGCACACTCGGTGTCCGTGTCGCGGGGACACGGACGTGCACTGCTTGCCGAAGGTCTCGCTGGCGGTCCTCGAAAGACTCGAAAGATCCGCCTCCGGGCGCCGGCTCAGGCTGGCTGAGCAGTATGTCGACGGTCCGGCGAAGAGCTACTCCCCTTCTGCGCTCCCCATCGTAGGGGATGCGAAGGTTGAGCCATAAATCTTGTCATGGCCTTGCCGTGACATGGACGCGTGATTATGTCCTTACCGAACGCTCACCCCACAGCAACACGGCCTCGCAAGCATTTCCTGACTCGCGCCCAAAACCCCCACTTCCCAAGGGGGTTCACGCATGCCGCAGGGTCTCGCGCTCAAGCCTGTCGGGTGCCGCACGCGGGCGGGTCTGCTACGGGTTCGATGACACCAGCCGCGTACGAACGAGCGCTCGCAGCATCGCAGCGCCCGCCACCACCGCTGCAAGGTGCAGGAGTGCCGCGAGCGCGAGGTTTTCCGGCAGGGCCGCATCGGCCGGTTGCGCGACCGCCAGGTACAGGGTGAACGGAAGCTTCCAGCCGCTCCAGGCGAACAGCGAGCCCGAGCCGAGCCAGCCGAGCACCATCGGGCCCCACCGAGGGACTCGCGCTGGCCGACCTCGGACGGCAGCCCAGGTGGCGGCGGACGCCACGAACGCCCAAAGCCCGAAGACTCCGGACAGCACATACCAAGCGAGGTCCCGCTCGCCGCGGTGGGCGACACCTGCGGTGCCGCCCGCCGCCCAGTACAGCCAGATGAGACCGACTGCGGCGCCGACCACGGCCATCCATGGCAGCGCCCTTGGCGAGCCCTCTCCACCGTCCCCGAGCCGACCCGCGAACGCGTCCGGCCAGCGCCGCCGCAAGTACGTGGGCAGCGCGATGGCCAGACCCAGCCCCATGCCTATGAACCCGATCTGAACCAGGGCGGCCTCCCAGCCCGGCATGGACGGGCCGGCGTCATTCCCTCTCTTCGGATTCCCATCCGCCCCGCCCAGCAGCGAACTGAGGACGGCGTACGGCAACACCGGTACGAGGAACCCCGTCCCGACCCATGCGCAGAAAGCCAACGGCGCTCCCGGTATGCGCATCCCCCACGGCCGCACCAGCGCGAGCGCCACCGCGATCCCGATCCCTGCCATACCGATCGTTGCGCTGTTGAGCACCACCCACTCCACCTTGCCGAACCCCGTCCCGACCGGCAGTAGCCCCAAGAGCGAGCCGACCACCCACGACACCTTGATCAGCAGGTAGGGCGTCAGCGCCAGCGCTGCCCCATACGCCGCGACCCGTCCGACTCGATCCCACCCATCCACCTGAACTCCCAATGCCAGCAGCGGTGTTCAAGTCTCATTCGCGATTGCCCCCACGGGCGTCAACCTCCGGGCGCATCCATGTCATCACTCAGGAGGGGTGAGAATCAGCCGACGGGAGCACCTAGAACCGCTGGAACACGAGGAGCCGCAATTCAATCGGCTTCGTACCTCGCCAGACGCCTGCGAGGACGGCCGCCTCCGCGCGGTTCGCGGCGCGGGCACGGCCGACCGCCCCGATCCTCATGCGACTGGAGACCGTACGGCGACCGCGGCTCCGTCGTGGCCGGTCGCGCCCACGCGACGGAGTCGCACATCAGGTGCAGCCCCGCGCCCCTGGGAAACTGCGGCGACCGGCACCCGCAGTGCGCCCGTGGGCCGAACAGCCGGTGGTCTACGCGGTGCGGCGGCGCATGAGGTAGCCCGCCGCCGCGCCCGCGGCGAAGAGGGCCGCGAAGGAGACGGCCGTGGCCAGCCAGGTCGCGCCGAGCCACTGGGCGCCGTAGTAGCCGAGGGCCACGCTGTAGGCGGCCCAGGAGAGGCCGGCCAGGGCGGACCAGGGGACGAAGTCGCGGGCTCGGCGGTGGGCGGCGCCGGCGCAGAAGGACACCACCGAGCGGCCCGCCGGGGCGAAGCGGGCGAGCACGACCAGCGCGCCGCCGCCCCGGGCCAGGGCATCGCCGAGACGTTCCTGCGCGGTGGTCAGCCGCCGGGAGCGGGCTATCGCGCGGTCCAGCCGCGCACCGCCCCGCCAGGCCAGCCGGTACGCCACCAGATCGCCGAGGACCGAGGCGGTCGCCGCGGAGAGGATCAGGACCAGGAGGTCCGGCACGTCGCGCGGGACCCGGCCGGCCGCCGCGCCCGAGCCCGCCGCCGCTGCCGTACCCGCCGTGATGACGAGCACGCCGCTCGGCAGCACCGGCACGAACACGTCGAGCAGCACGGACATGACAACCGCGGCATAGATCCACGGTCCGGCGGCCAACGCCCCCACATTCTCGAACACCACGACTCCCGTTGCTCCCCCGTTGACAGCCAGACAGCGTACGCCGGGGGTGTGACAGAAGGGGCTAGGGGGGCGAACAAGGACTCAGGCGGGTCCGGGGCCTCCGCCACACTCTGTCACCCGAACAGCGCACGCTGTGCGGCAAGGGCCCTCCGCGTCCGTCGCAATGGATAGAGGCCTGTCCGAAATATCAGGCTCACATCCGAACGAAACGGCGCATGAGCGCAGAAGAAGGTGCACATCATGGTGGCAGCAGCCGTATACGCGGGCACCCTCGCCGCAGCCCTGTTCGCGTCCGGGACCGCGAGCTCCGCCCACACCTCCTCGTTGGAGACCTACGG
The DNA here is from genome assembly GCF_042868225.1 of Streptomyces sp. NPDC007856. Taxonomy (NCBI): domain Bacteria; kingdom Bacillati; phylum Actinomycetota; class Actinomycetes; order Kitasatosporales; family Streptomycetaceae; genus Streptomyces; species Streptomyces sp. NPDC007856. The sequence goes on from NZ_JBIAEC010000002.1 coordinate 506,827, forward strand.
CGTGTTCTCCGCTCCGGCCGCGGGCAACAAGTCGAACGCGGTGGCGTACGACCAGAACCTCGTCCCGGCGGGCGCCCTGATCCAGGTCCGCCAGATCACCCAGCCGAGCGGTGCCACGACCGTCGAGCTGCGGGTGGCCGGCGTCAAGCCCAACCACCTCTTCGGGGTCCACATCCACCAGAAGGCCTGTGGCGCCGACCCCGCCGCCGCCGGCAAGCACTACCAGAACCACACCGGCACGGACGCCGCCCACGTCAACAAGGACAACGAGGTCTGGCTGGACTTCAAGTCCAGCGCGAACGGGATCGGCAACGCCACCGCCAAGCACACCTGGGCCTTCCGGAAGGGCCAGGCGGGTTCGGTGGTGATCCACAACGAGCCCGGCACCAAGGGCAGTCGGGTGGCCTGCGTCACCGTGCCGTTCGGCGCGACGTCGTAGCCGGCCGGAGGCCGGACGGCACCCTTCCCCCTGCGAGAGGGAAGGACGCCGTCCCGGGTCAGGCGGCCATCGGGGTGTGCTCGGTGGCGGCCCGGCCGTCCGCGGCGGGGCGGCGGGCGACGAGCCGGTCGAGCCCGAAGGCGCCGGACCCGGTGAAGACCAGCAGGAAGAAGGCCCAGCAGAACATGACCGACGGCTCGCCGCCGTTCTGGATGGGCCACAGCGCGGCCTGCTGGTGCACGTCGAAATAGGCGTACGCCATCGAGCCCGAGGCGATCAGCGCCGCCCCGCGGGTGCCGAGGCCGAGGAGCACCAGGCCGCCGGCGACGAGCTGGATCACGGCCGCGTACCAGCCGGGCCAGGTGCCGGTCGGGATCGCGCCGCCCTGGGTCCCGGCGGCACCGCCGAGGACGCCGAAGAGGGACGCGGCGCCGTGCACGGCGAACAACAGGCCCACGACGATACGGAAGAGCCCGAGGACATAGGGCTGAGCGGAGTTGAGACGTGCGGACATGAGGGGGTTCTCCTCTTCGGTGGCGGTCGGACCGGCCAGGGACGTCCAAGTGGCCGGTCGTGGGGGGGAATGCGGCGGTACCGAACGAGGGACTCAGGTTAGGGCTACCTAATCAATGCTTGCAAGTTCAACATTTGGGCCATCGCCTTCCATTGGCACCCCAAAGGCGAACCTCCTTGCGTGGACGGTGCCTTGAGGGTTCATCAGGGGGTATGGCCGCTGGGCGACGGGGGCGGGGATATCCAACCGCCACCGGTTAGCGGACGAAGCGGACGGCGCGGTTCATCATGACCTGCTGACCCCAACCGCCCTCCTACCGGCCCGAGTTGACCGTCATGCCGGATTGCGGGAGGTGCCCCTACGGGGCGCTTCGCGCCGCCTGCCCCCGCACCTCCAGCCCCCCGAGCAGCTCCGCCGTGGCCTCGGCCACCGCGGCCACCGCGCGGTCGAAGACCTCGCGGTTGTGCGCGGCGGGGGCCCGGAATCCCGAAATCTTCCGCACGTACTGCAGCGCGGCGGCGTGGATGTCCTCCTCCGTGGCCTCCTCGGGCAGCACGGGCGGACGCAGCGTCTTGATACTCCGGCACATGCCCCCAGTCTCACGCACCCCGCGCCGAGGTGCGAGGATCACGCCGAAGGCGGCCACCGACTCCCGGGGCCGACCGACGAGAGGAACCTCCTCATGACCAACGAGCACACCGTGGCCGTCCTCGGCCCCGGCGGCACCGGCGGACTCCTCGCCGCCCTGCTCTCCCGCTCCGGCCACCGCGTCGTCTGCCTGGCCCAGGACCGTACGGCCGACACCCTGCGCCGTACCGGACTCACGGTCCGCAGCGCACAGTTCGGCGAGTTCACCGCCCCGGTCGAGGCGGACACCGAACTGCGCGAGCCGGTGGCCGCCTGCCTGATCGCCGTCAAGCACACCGCGCTGGACGCCGCCCTCACCCGGGTGCCGCCACAGGCTCTGGGCGACGCCCTCGTCGTACCGCTCCTGAACGGCGTCGAACACCCCGGCCTGCTCCGCGCCCGCTACGGCCCCGAGCGGGTCGCCCCGGCGGTGATCCGCGTGGAGTCCACCCGGGTCGCCCCGGGGGTGATCGAACACGGCAGCCCGTTCACGGAGATCGACCTGGCCGGGGACGCCGTACCCCGCCCCCGTCTCGACGACCTCGCGGCCACCCTCGGCTCCGCCGGGGTGACGGCCCGCGTGGTCGAGGACGAGACGGCGGCCCTGTGGGCCAAGATGGCGTTCCTCGCCCCCTTCGCCCTGCTCACCACGCGGTACGCCCTCCCCCTCGGCGAGGCCCGCACCCGGCACCGCGAGGAGCTGGAGTCCCTGGTCGCCGAGACCGCCGCGGTCAGCCGTGCCTGCGGGGCCCCCGCCGACCCGGCCCAGGCGCTGGCCCGGTACGACGCCTTCCCGCCCGGCGCCAAGTCGTCCATGCAACGCGACGCCGAGGCGGGCCGCCCGCTCGAACTCGACGCCATCGGCGGGGCACTGCTGCGCGCCGCGGACCGGCACGGTGTGCCGGTGCCGGTGACGGCCCGCCTGGTGGACGAACTGCGGGCCGCCGGCCACCCAACGGCGCCAGGCCCGCGATGATCAGCACGGGCCCACCCGTTCGCGTGAACCTCACAACCGAACTCGCCCCCCAAAATCGAACAGGCGTAGCATTGGGGTGTGGCTACGACCTATGAATTCCCCAGTGACCTCCTCGCCGGTCAGGAGGAGCTGCATCAGGTCCGGGCCGAGCTGTCGGCCCTGCTCAAGCGCCTGCCGTGGTCGGTCGAACCGATGGACGGCTTCAGCGACGACACCGGCTGGCGGAAGGTGGAGCGGCCCGCGTCCCCGGGCTGGACGGCGGACGAGCAGGCCGAGGTGGAGAAGCTGCGCCGCCGCGAGCACGAACTCGCGGTTTTCGTCACCACGCACCGCTTCTGGGCCGAGGTCGCGGCAGCGGACCGCATGGACGCCCGCACCCGACTGAAGCACGCACACAGGCGGCAGCCGTCAGGAGAGGAATGAGAAGAGCCCCCAGCCGTATGGCTGGGGGCTCCGTCTGTGGGCGCGGACGGTTTCGAACCGCCGACATCCTGCTTGTAAGGCAGGCGCTCTACCCCTGAGCTACGCACCCGGACACCTGGGCTGCGCGCCCAGGACGAGTCGACAGCCTACCTTGCCGCAACCAGTGCACGGCAAACCCGTAACGGCCGTATGCGGGGGTTATCCCCACCCCCGGTCCGGGAGCCGTCCTCATCGTCCCGCCCGCCCCGGCTCCCTTACGGTCCTCGCAGACCGAATCCCAGGGGGAGTTCCGCATGACCCGTTCCGTTCCTGTCCGCGCCGCCGCCCTGGCCGTCGTCACCGGTGTGCTGGTGGCGACGGTCAGTGCCTGCGGTGCCTCCGCAGACGACGACACGCACCCGGACCACCGGTCCTTCGCGCTGCACGGCCGCACCCTCACGATCGACTCCGACAACTCCGCGCTGGAGGTCGTCGCCACCGACTCGGCCAAGGCCGGCACGGTCGAGGTGACCCGGTGGTTCCAGGGATCCGTCGTCGTCGGCCACAGTCCGACGCTGCGCTGGTCCTTCCAGGACGACCGGCTGGTGCTGCGGGTGCACTGCTCGGGCCTCATCGCCGACTGCTCGGCCCGGCACCGGATCGAGGTGCCGCGCGGGATCAGCGTGAAGGTCGACAACGGGGACGGCGGCGTGCGGGCGCACGGGTTCCGGGATCCGCTCAGTGTCGACACCGCCGACGGCTCCGTACACGTCACCGACTCCAGCGGGCCGCTCGACCTGAAGTCGACCGACGGTGCGGTCCGCGCGGACGTCTCGTCGCGCCGGGTGAAGGCCGGCTCCACCGACGGCTCGGTGCAGGTCCTGCTGTCCGGTGTGCCCGACCTGGTGGACGCCTCCAGCACCGACGGCTCGGTGACGGTCGCCGTGCCGAGGGGCGCCTACCGGGTTTCGGCCGGTTCCGACGACGGCGCGGTGTCGGTGTCCGTGCCCCGCGACGACCGCAGCCCGCACCGGGTGTCGGCCCACGCCACGGACGGAAAGGTCACGGTCCGCACGGGAAAGTGAGGACGCCGGACGCGAACTGACCGGCCCATGTGTTTCGTCTACTACGGGTGGGAGAATGACACCACCCACGGCGGACCACAGCACGGGAGAGGGATGTGACGGCGACACCGGGCACGCCAGCGACGCGGTCGTACCCGCCGTCGACCGTACGGGCCCGGTCCGGGTCCACGGCCCTGCGCGACACCCTCACCCTGCTGAGCCTGCCGGTCCTGGCCGTGCTCGCGCTGCCCGCCGCGTTCGCCGGCGGCGGCACCCGGCGCTGGTTCGGCGGCCGGGCGGAGAGCCAGCGGGCGGAGGCGCAGGCCGCGAAGGACGCCGCGGCGGCCGCGTTCTACGAACTCGACACCGCCCAGCGCGACCTGCGGATCTCCATCGAGACCATCACGGCCGTGGACGACTCGCCCGCCGCCCGCCGTGCCGTCACCGACTTCGCGGCGCTCGGGCAGCGGATCGACGAGGCCAGCCAGCGCTATATCCAGGCCGTCGACGCGCATGACCTGGACCGGGACGATCTGGAGGCCGCCGCGGCCTCGCGGGCGCGAGCGGAGCTGACGTCCGCCAAGGACGAGCTGCTCCGGGTCCGGCAGGAGCTGGACCGTTTCGGCAGCTCGCTCGGGCCGCTGCTCGGGAAGGCCGAGACCCAGCTGGCCCGGGTGGCGCCCGGCGTGGAGCGGGCCCGGCAGGCGCTGCTCGGCGCGAGCAACGCCCTGGACGCCGTACGGGAGCGGGGGCTGCGGGCCGATGACCTGGCCGGCCGGCTCGCGGCCCTCTCCCCCGAGCTGACCAAGCTGAACCAGGGCGCCGGTCAGCACGGCGTGGCACAGACGCTGGAGCGGGCCGAGCGGGTGCAGCGGGAGGCCGGGGCGATCCGGGCCGAGGCCGAGCGGCTGCCGGAGAAGGCCGCCGAGATCGACCACCGGCTGGTCAGCCTGCGCACCCGGGCCCAGGCGCTCACCACCAGGGCCGGACAGGTGGACCCGGTGCTGAGCGAGCTGCGGCGCCGGTTCGCGGCCGCGTGCTGGCAGGACCTGCAGCACGTGCCCGAGCAGGCCGCGGAGAACGTACGGCAGGCCGAGGTCAAGCTCCGCGAGGCCCAGGCGGCGCGGGACGCCCAGCGCTGGCCGGACGCCACGTCGCTGTTGTCGACGGTACGGGCCCTGCTGAACGTCACCGACGAGGCCGTGTCGGCCGCGGGTGACCGGCTGCGGCGGCTGAACGAGGTGCAGAAGGATCCGCAGGCGGAGATCGAGCGGACCCGCTTCGCGATCCGGGACGCCCAGCGGCTGGCCATGACCGGCCGTACGACCCCCGATCCCCGGCATGCCCGGCCGCTGGACGACGCGGTGGGGCGGCTGGAGCGGGCGATCGGTTCGCTGGAGACCGGCCGACACCCCGACTACTGGCACTTCCTGACCGAGACGGATGCGGTGCGGCAGACGGTGGCCCGAGTGGTGGCGCAGATCCGTGAGGAACGCGGAGGGCACTGAGCGGGGCCCGCCGTGGGTGCGCTGTGCCGCCGTCGGTTGCAGGGCGCGGTGTGGCGGGCGGATATTGGATGCACGCATGGCCTCCGCTAGCGCCCGAGGAGGCGGATATGGCCACACACGCAGCGCACACGCGGGACACGGGGCCGCGACGGCGGATCGAGTTCGACAAGCACCTGCCCGTCGACCACCGGCTGAACACGGTCTACCGGATCGGCGCGGGCCTGATCGGCGCGTTCCTCGTCGCCTTCGGCATCCTGGGTCTGATCAACCACATCGGCTTCTTCGACACCGGCGGTGCCACGGTCGCCGAGCTGAACACCAACGGAACGCTGAGCGTGCTGTCGATCGTCGTCGGCGCGATCCTGCTCGCCGGTATGGTGATCGGCGGGAACGTGGCGTCCACGCTGAACCTGGTGTTCGGGGTGCTGTTCCTGCTGAGCGGCTTCCTGAGCCTCGGCCTGCTGGACACCACGCACAATTTCCTGGCGTTCAAGATCCAGAACGTGTTCTTCAGCTTCATCGTGGGCCTGCTGCTGATGACCTTCGGCATGTACGGCCGGGTCGGCTCGACCCTGCCGCACGACAACCCCTACTGGCGGGCCCGGCACCCGGATGCCGTCGAGCGTGAGCAGGCCGGGCAGTAATCTGTGGCCATGCCTCGCTATGAGTACCGCTGCCGTACCTGCGGCGACACGTTCGAACTGAGCCGCCCCATGGCCGAGTCCGCCGCCCCCGCGACGTGCCCTGCGGGGCATGACGACACGGTGAAATTGCTGTCGACGGTGGCGGTGGGCGGCACGGCCACCGCTGCCCCCGCCCCCGCGTCCGGTGGGGGCGGCGGTGGCTGTTGTGGCGGAGGGTGCTGCGGCTAGTCCTGTTGTCGAGCAGCCCGTAGGAACTCCCGTACGATCCGCTCCCCCGCCAGCACCCCCCGCTCGGGCAGCGCGCTGATCTCCGGAGCGGTCCACCCGGTGTCGGCCAGCTCGCCATGGCCCGGGCGCCAGCCGCGGTCGGCGGCGAGGAGGAGGTCGGCGTCCAGGAGGGAGTCCCCGGCGGCCAGCGTGCGCTCGGCGCCGGTGCGGCGGGCGATCTCGCGGACGGCCGCGCTCTTGGTGAGCGGCTTCGGTACGGCGTAGATCTTGCGGCCCTGGAGCGAGACGGTCCAGCCGCGGTTCTCCGCCCACACGGCCAGTTCCTTCACCCAGTCCTCGGGCAGCAGCTCGCGCTCGACGACGAGGTAGGTGAACAGGTCCTCGGCGATGCGGTGCTTGCGCACCCAGGCCGGGTCCGCCGAGCGCAGCAGATGGTCGTGGACCTCGGCCAGCGGCGCGCACTCGTCGGCGAGGCGGGCGAGCACACCGGAGTGCCAGTCGGTGTCCGTCACACCGTCGACCAGCAGATGGCCGCCGTTGGCGCAGATCGCGTACGTCGGGGGCGGCCCGGGCAGGTTGATCCGCTGGTACTGCTTGCGGGTGCGCGTCGTCGTCGGCACGAAGACGGCCGTGTCGCCGAGGTCGGTGAGTAGCTGGGCCGCCGTCTCCGTCATGTAGGAGAGCGGCTTGGCCTCGTGCACCTCCACGCACAGCAGCCGGGGCGCCCGCGCGTCCGGCATGGTCAGCGCGAGGGCCGCCGAGGAGTAGATCAGCGTACGGTCGAGGTCGCTCGCCACCAGCACCGGCATCAGACGTTCACCGCCTTGCCGTCGGCGCCCGTGGCACCGCGCGTGTACTTGGGGTGGATCAGCCCGACGCAGGTGTACGGCAGCTCACCGACCTCCTCGACGGGGACTCCCCGCTGCTCGGCGAGCATGCGTACGTGGTCGAGGTCGGCGCCGGCCCCTGCGCGCGCCAGGATCTTCCACGGCACCCGGCGCAGCAGCACCCGGGTGGTCTCGCCGACGCCGGGCTTGACGAGGTTCACGTCGTGGATGCCGTACTCCTCGCTGATCCGCTCCACCGCCCGCCAGCCGGCCCAGGTCGGGTCGCGGTCCTCGGCCATCAGCTCCTTGACCGCGGTGTCGACGGTGTCGGCGATCTCCGGGAAGCGGGCCGAGACGGCGTCGAGGAAGGCCACGGAGACATCGGCGCCGGCGAGTTCGCGGTAGAACTTCGCGCCGTGGAAGTCGCTCGGGCCGACCAGGTCCGCGCGCAGGACGGTCCGCGATATCAGCCCCGAGACGGTCGAGTTGAGGCAGGCGGAGGGTATGAGGAAGTCCTCGCGGGTGCCGTAGGTGCGCACGCAGGAGCCCGGGTCGGCGAGTACGGCGATCTCCGGGTCGAAGCCGGTGACGCCCTCCTGCGTCTCGAACTCCTCGACGGCCTGGGCGAGTTCGCGGGTGATGGCGCCCTTGCCGGTCCAGCCGTCGACGAACACGACGTCGCGCGGGTCGTGGTGGGCGGCGAGCCAGCGCAGCGCGTTGGCGTCGATGCCGCGGCCGCGCACGATCGACACCGCGTAGTGCGGGAGGTCGAGGCCGTGCCGGAACTGCGCCCAGCGGCGCATGAGGATGCCGACCGGGGTGCCCGCGCGGGCGAGCGAGACTAGTACCGGGCGCGGCGACCGCTCGGCGATGACGGCCTCGGTGACCACGCCGACGGCCTGCGCGATCCGGGTGGCGGAGGTGTCGAGGGCCGCGTGGAACAGCTCCTGGTACTGCTCGCTGGGCTGGTACTCCACCGGCAGCGACTCGGCGTAGTGCGCGCCACCGCTCTGGATGGCCTCCTCCCGCTCCTCGGTCGGCGCCTCCAGTGTGACGTCGGAGAGGTCCTGGAGCAGCCAGCCGACCTCCTCGGGCGCGTAGCTGGAGAATGCGGGGGCACGGAGGGGCTCGGGCAGCATGGCCGGCCTTTCGGAAGCGTGCGGTACGTACGACGGGACGACCGCGAGCAGGACGTGCGGGGTGTGTGCGGCGAGCCGGGCCAGCAGGCCGTCGGGCGCGTGCAGGGCGGGGGTGTCGCCGACGGAGTCGACCACGGCGACCACGGCGTCGAAGTCACCGCCCGCGACGTTGTAGGCGTACCGCTCGCCGGGGCCGTCGGCCGGGTCGTCGTGCGCGGGGAAGACCAGCCGGGTACGGATCGCATACCCGGGGTCGTCCAGCGCCAGGACGGGCGAGCGGGTGGTGGTGGAGAACCGCACCTCGGCCGGTACGACCTGCTCCAGCTCACGGGCCAGGCGCAGGGGGGCGTACATCAGCTCCTCGAAGCCGAGCACGAGGACACGCCGGGCGGAGGCGGGCAGGGCGTCGGCCACTCGGGCGGCCATGGCGGGCAGCGCGGACTCCAGGCGGGCCCGGTGGGCGAGCGTGAAGCCGTGCCGGCCACCGTCGGGGAGGCGGTGGGGCCAGTGGAGCTCCACCCGGGTGACACGGCCGTACGACGGCTCGGGCGAGCCGTGCCGCTGATCATGCTCGGCGACCAGCCGCTGCCCCTTGTCCAGCACACCCTCCGGCAGCCGTACGCTCCCGGTGGCGGCGGCGATCAGGTCCACCCGGGCTCCGATCCGGGTGGCGAACCGAGCCATCCGGTCGGCGTCCTCGGGCGAGCGCATGTCGACCAGGGCGACCACGACGTAACGCTTGCGTGGATAGCGTTCGTGCAGCTCACGGATGGTGTTCAGGACCGTGTTCCCGGTGGAGAACTCGTCGTCGACCAGGACCAGCGGACCATCTCCGGTCAGCAGGCCGGGATCCTCGGGGAGCAGCAGATGGGAGGTGGCGTGCGAGTGGCTCTCCTCGAAGCCGCCCGCACGGGCGACCCCGGCCACCGGCCGACGCGTGGAGTGCAGGTACGGCGCCGCACCCAGGCCGTCGGCCACGGCATGGCCCAGCCCGGTCGCGGTCTCCGCGTAACCCAGGACCACCGCACTCCGCGCCTCCCCCTCGGAGAGCATCGCGGCGACCTGTCGGCCGAGCCGGAACCCATGCCCGTACACCACCGCCGGCGACTGCGGAACGTGCTTGCCGAGCACGTTCGACACCAGCAGATGGGCCCGCTTGGGATTGCGCCGCAGGGCGAGCCCGAGCAGGGCCCGCAGGCCGTCGTCCCCCACGAGTTCGACGCCGAGCCGCTCGGCGACCCAGCTGCCGGACCAGGCCCCGTGCTTCACTGCGTTCCTCATACGTTCCTTATTCCGGCGGCGAGCAGCTCGACGAAGCCGACGTCCTCGTGGGCCACGCCGAAGGCCTCGGCGCGCAGCAGGGTCCGCTCGGCCCAGGCGCGGTGCGGCTTCACCTCGTTCATCTTGTTCGTGTAGGCCGACCGGAGTACACCCCCGCCGCCGCGTTCCGGCCGCAGGATGTCCTGGGCGTCGCTGTATTCCTCGTGGCTGACCACGGACAGCGCGTGGACGGGCAGCACGTGGGAGGGGTGGATGCAGGTCTTGCCGAGCAGGCCGTTGGCCTGGTCGAGGGAGATCTCCCGCAGCAGTCCGTCCATGGCGTGCTCGATCAGCCTCTCGCGCAGCTCGACGGCCTGCACCTCCAGGAAGGGGCTCTGCCTCAGCTGGGGCTTGAACATGCGCTCCGAGACCCGGAAGTACTCCCACACGGGTCCGGTCACGGTGAATCCGGTGCCGTCGGCCCGGCCCAGCATGTTCACGACGTCGGCGATCACCGAGGCGACGATCTGCACGTCGTAGGCGGTCATGTCGGGGGCGCGGCGCAGGCCGTAGGAGGAGCAGAAGTCGGTCACGCCGAGGCGCAGGGCGAGCACCCGGTCGCGGTACTTGTCGACCGCGCGGGCGATGCCCTCCAGGGTGTCCACGCGGGACTCGCGGTAGAGCAGCTCCGGGGACTCCAGGACGGGCATGGCGAACAGCCGGCGCCCGCTGAGCGCCTCGGCGGCCGTCAGGGCCTCCAGGAAGGGGATGCCGCGCTCCTCGGTGAACTTGGGCAGCACGAACCCCGACAGCAGCCGCACGGACGCGCCGAGGCGCCGTACGAGGTCGGGGATCTGCTCGGGGGCGCGCACCCGTATGAAGAGCAGCGGGGGCTCTGCGCCGGGCCGGGCGGCCAGGTCGGCGAACTGCCGGACGAGGTTCTCCTCGCCGGCCACCACGTCCGCGTCGTCGATCGAGTCCTCCAGGCACAGCACCATCGAGACCACGCCGTTCCCGGCCTGCTTGACGATGTCGTCGGCGAGCCGCGGCCTGGTGGCCGGGCTGTACAGGGTGGCGCCGAGGGCGGCGGCGAGCAGCCGGGCCGGAGAGTCGGCGGTGAACGCGCACGGCTCCCGGTGAAAGAGGCGCTGCCGCACCTCGGGGGCGATGTGCCCGAAATGACGCATAGAACTCCCCCAGGGCGATGAGCCCGAGTCTCAGGGTTCGGTAAAGGGTGGCCGGTAATAGTACGTAGGGATCTGTGTCAGAGGTTCCCGGCGGGCATGAATTTCCGGTAACTCGCCCGTGTCGGCATCGCGCTGGGTCACACCACCCCGCATTGTCGTGGCCAGGACCGAGAAGGCAGGATGACCGCATGACGCACGCGATGCTGAAGGGGTCGAACGTCCCGCTGGAAGCCACCACGGTCCGCGCCGTGCTGCGCTGGGCGCCCGGACAGGAGGTTCCCGACGTGGACGCCTCGGCGCTGCTGCTGGGCCCCGACGGCCGTGTGCGCACCGACGAGGACTTCGTCTTCTACAACCAGCCCCGGCACCCCTCCGGAAAGGTGTGGCGGCTGGGCAAGAAGCGTGTCGCCGAGGGGCTGACCGACACGATCCAGGCGGACCTGCCCGGCGTCGAGCCCGACGTCGGCCGGATCCTGCTGGTCGCGTCCGCGGACGGGGTCACCTTCGACCGGGTGCCGGCGCTGTGCATCCTGCTGTACGACGCCGCGGTCGCCGACGCCGAGCCGCTGGCCCGGTTCGAGATCAAGCCGGAGACCGGTGCGGAGACGGCGCTGATCTGCGGTGAGCTGTACCGGCGCGGGGAGGGCTGGAAGTTCCGCGCGCTGGGCGAGGGGTATTCGAACGGGCTGAAGGGGCTCGCGACGGACTTCGGTATATCGGTGGACGAGTCGGAGGCGGAGGAACCGAGCTCTTCGCAGCCGTTGCCTCCGGAGCAGCCGACCTCCGCCGTGCCGCAGCAGCCGCCCGCGTACGGCTATCCGCAGCCGACGTCGGCTCCGCCGGCGTACGGGTACCCCCAGCCGGTGCCGGTGCCGGTGGCTGTCGGGCCGGTGGATCCGAACTTCCGGCTGCCCCCGCAGGGGCCGCAGTTCATCGGGCGGTGAGCCGGCCTACCGGCTCAACGATCCACCTTCGTCTTGTAACCCCTGCCCCACTGCAGCCCCCACCCGTACAACCGGTCCAGCTCGCCCTGGAAGCCGTACACGAACTTCACCTCTCGGCGTACGACCAGCTCGCCCTTGACGTTCTCGATCATGACCACCGCGCACGAGCGGGCCTGCGGATGCCGCTCGTCCAGGCCTATCTCGATCCGAGGACCGTTGCTGGGGTAGAGAGTCACGATGGCGTGCGTCCGGTCGAAGGCCGGGGTCTGGTCGTAGATGTAGACGAACACCAGCAGGCGCTTGATGGCGTCGCGGTGGTCGAGGTTGACGTACATCGTCTCGCCGGACGCCGAGCCGAACCGGTCGTCGCCGCTGAGCTTTATGTACGGCGGTGCGTTGACGTCGCCGAGGTAGTTGCCGAGCGGCTGGACGACGCCCTTGGTGCCGTCGGTCAGTTCGTACAGGCAGCCCAGGTCGAGGTCGACGTTGACCATGCTCTGGCCGTGGCCGAGGACCTCCGGTGGCCTGAGGGCCCTGAAGGGGTGCCGGAAGAGGCTGGTGCGCTGGTTGCTGTCGAAGTCGGAGGTGCGCATCCGCCAGGTGAGGTTGATGCGCAGATGGCCGGTGGCCGCGTCCTGCTTGGTGAGGGACACCGTCTGGTGCCGCCTGGTCAGTTCGATGGAGTTCGTCGAGGCGTTGCCCGCGTCGAATTCGGCGACGCTGGCGCCCCGCAGCCCGTCGAAGAAACCCATTCCCGCCCCCAGGTGCTCATGTACTGGTTCACCACGCCGTCGGGGCGGCCGACCGCGTCGGCCGCCCCGCTTCAGAGCGTTCCTCGCCCGGCGGGGTGTCACACCCCGTCACGGCCCGGATCTGTCCCGTAGGGGACCGGGCTCACACCCCTGAGGAGACCTCGGCCCTCTCGTCGGTGCCCTCGCCCTCGGCCGCCAGCGCGCGGTTGCGGCGGACGGAGGACCAGAAGGACAGGGCGATCAGGACGACGCCGACGAGACCGGTGATGACCTCGTTGATCTCGTACTGGATGGTGACCATGAGGATCACGGCCAGGGCGCCGATCGCATAGTGGGCGCCGTGCTCCAGGAAGACGTAGTCGTCGAGGGTGCCCTGGCGGACCAGGTAGACCGTGAGCGAACGGACGTACATCGCGCCGATGCCGAGGCCGAGGGCCATCATCACGATGTCGTTGGTGATGGCGAAGGCGCCGATCACGCCGTCGAAGGAGAAGGACGCGTCCAGGACCTCCAGGTACAGGAACATGAAGAACGCGGCCTGGCCGGCCAGCAGCACCGCGGACTTCTTCTTGCCGGTGCGGGCGGCCTCTTCCTCCTCCTCGTGCTCGCGCTCCTCCTCTTCCTCCAGCCGGTCCTCGAAGTAGCCGGACAGACCGCCGACGATCATGTACGTGATCAGGCCGGCGATTCCGGCGATCAGGACCGTCTGCGCCTTGTCGACATGGGCGCCGCCGTGCTGGTGGGCCTGGGTGGCGAAGGTGAAGGAGGTGATCAGCAGCACGATCAGGGCGATGCAAACCGCCAGCATGTCGACCTTGCCGAGCTTGGCGAGCGGGCGCTCGATCCAGCGCAGCCACTGGATGTCCCGGTCCTCGAAGATGAAGTCCAGGAAGATCATCAGCAGGAACATTCCGCCGAACGCGGCGATCGCCGGGTGGGCGTCGGTGACCAGCTGCTGGTAACGGTCCTTGTCGGTGAAGGCCAGGTGGACCGCGTCGATGGGGTTGAGCTTGGCGGTGAGGGCGACGATGACGACGGGGAAGACCAGCCGCATGCCGAACACCGCGATGAGAACGCCGACCGTGAGGAAGATCTTCTGCCAGAAGGCGTTCATCTTCTTCAGGATGCCGGCGTTGACCACCGCGTTGTCGAACGACAGCGAGATCTCGAGGATGGCCAGGATCGCGACGACGCCGAAGGCCTCCCACCCCCCGTAGAAGACCGCGGCGACCAGGCCGAGCGCGGTGACCGCGAACGACCAGCCGAAGGTTTTCAGAAGCACTGGCTACCCAATCGTGTCAGTACGGGGCTCCCCCGCGCCGTACTCGGCTTTGCGAAACGTTGACCCCGAGTCTAGAGGTGCATCCGGCCGGCGGTACCGGCCAGGGCAGCCCTCACCGAAAAGCCACAGCGCAGGCCCCTGGGAGAGGGCTCGGCTACGAGACGTTCACCCCGAAGTCGAGGGCGATGCCGCGCAGGCCCGACGCATACCCCTGGCCGACGGCGCGGAACTTCCATTCTCCCTGGTAGCGGTACAGCTCGCCGAAGATCATGGCGGTCTCGGTGGAGGCGTCCTCGCTGAGGTCGTAGCGGGCCAGTTCCTGGCCGTCGGCCTGGTTCACGACCCGGATGAAGGCGTTGGAGACCTGGCCGAAGGTCTGGCCGCGCTCGTCCGCCATGTGGATGGAGACCGGGAAGACGATCTTCTCGCAGTGCGCCGGCACCTTGGCGAGGTCCACCAGGATCGACTCGTCGTCGCCCTCGCCCTCACCGGTGAGGTTGTCACCGGTGTGCTCGACCGAGCCGTCGGGGCTCTTGAGCTGGTTGTAGAAGACGAACCACTCGTCGCCGAGGACGCGGTTGCCGGCGCCGCACAGCAGCGCGCTGGCGTCCAGGTCGAAGGGGGCGCCCGTGGTGGAACGCGCGTCCCAGCCGAGGCCGATCATGACGTTGGTGAGATTCGGTGCGGCTTTGGAGAGGGAGACATTGCCTCCCTTGGCGAGCGTGACGCCCATGATTGCTGGTCCTCCCCTAGTGGTGCTTCCCTGGTTGTCCTGCGCGTCCGGCGCCGCCCGTAAACGGTGCGGCGCCGGAACGGTGCAGGGGTCGTGACCCTGCCGGGATCAGACGTTGACGCCGAAGTCCTGCGCGATGCCGCGCAGGCCCGAGGCGTAGCCCTGGCCGATGGCGCGGAACTTCCACTCCGCCCCGTGCCGGTAGAGCTCGCCGAAGACCATGGCGGTCTCGGTGGAGGCGTCCTCGCTCAGGTCGTAGCGGGCGATCTCCTGCTCGCCTGCCTGGTTCACGACGCGGATGAAGGCGTTGCGGACCTGGCCGAAGGACTGCTGGCGGTTCTCGGCGTCGTAGATCGACACCGGGAAGACGATCTTCTCGATGTCGGCCGGGACGTTGGCCAGGTTGATCTTGATCTGTTCGTCGTCGCCCTCGCCCTCACCGGTGATGTTGTCACCGGTGTGCTCGACCGAGCCGTCGGGGCTCTTGAGGTTGTTGAAGAAGACGAAGTGCTGGTCGCTGGCGACCTTGCCGGTGTTGTTCAGCAGCAGCGCGCTGGCGTCGAGGTCGAAGTCGGAGCCGGTCGTGGTGCGCACGTCCCACCCCAGACCGACGATGACGGCGGTCAGGCCCGGGGCCTCCTTCGTCAGCGATACGTTGCCGCCCTTGCTGAGGCTGACTCCCACGGGTCCTCCATGTGGTGTCCAGGGGCGGGGAGCCCCGTCGTGCTTCGGATATGGGATCAACGAGCCGATCCTAGTGACGGGTTCCCGCCCCCCGCAGACCCTGGACCCGGAGCAGCACAGGTGTCGGCCACGGTCGGCCTACAACGGCCTACAGGGTGTCGAGCGCCTTCACGTAGTCGTTCAGGTCGCGTGCGTCCGGCAGGCCGTTGACCACGGTCCACCGCACGACGCCTTCCCTGTCGATGATGAAGGTGCCCCGGACGGCGCATCCCTTGTCCTCGTCGAAGACGCCGTACGCGCGCGAGACGTTGCCGTGCGGCCAGAAGTCGCTGAGCAGCGGGTACTCCAGGCCCTCCTGCTCGGCGAAGACGCGCAGGGTGTGGATGGAGTCGTTGGAGACGGCGAGCAGCTGGGTGTCGCGGCCTTCGAACTTCGGCAGGTTGTCGCGCAGCTCGCACAGTTCGCCGGTGCACACGCCGGTGAAGGCGAAGGGGTAGAAGAGCAGGACCACGTTCTTCTCGCCGCGGAAGTCCGAGAGCTTCACGCTCCGGCCGTGGTTGTCCTTGAGCTCGAAGTCGGGCGCCTTGTCGCCGACCTGGATCGCCATCGTCGTGCATCCCTTCGGTGGGCCGTTCGGGTGAGCGCACAGCACACGCTCGGGTCCACCCTACGCAGCGATCACCGGGGCCTTCCGGACGGGCCGGGGCGAAATCCAGCCCGTCCGGTTGTGGGAAGAGGAGATCACCTCTTGGACTTGGCCGCCTTCGGCGTGGCAAGCCGGCTTCCGCTCCAGTCCTTGCCCACGCTGACGCTCTTCGACGCCGTCAGGCCGGCCGTCGTGGCGGCGTCCTGGATGTCGCTCGGCTCCACGTACCCCGTACGGCCGGTCTTCGGCGTCAGGAGCAGGATCGCGCCACCCTCTTCGATGTACGTGGTGGCATCCACCAGCGCATCCGTCAGGTCGCCGTCGTCGTCACGGAACCACAGCACAACGGCGTCGGCCACGTCGTCGTACTCCTCGTCCATCAGGTCGCCCTCGATGGTTTCCTCGATGGCCTCGCGGAGCTCCTGATCGACGTCGTCGTCGTAGCCGATCTCCTGGACCACCTGCCCGGGCTGGAACCCCAGCCTGGCGGCAGGGTTCGTCCGCTCCTCCGCGTGGTCCGCGGTCGCGCTCACGGGTTGCCTCCTGATCATGTCTTGGTGAGTATCTCAGCCACGCGCGTGCGCGAAGCATTGGCCGTAGTCCACACGGGCGGGACGGATCGCGCAAGTACCCGGCCGTTTGGACCGCCGAAACGGTGACGATCCGGGCCGTGTCGCCGCAACTCCTGGCACCGTACCCCGATTCCGCGTGACCCACATCACACCGATGTGCCCGGTTTGCGCCGTTCGGAATCATCTCAGAATCATCCGGTGATACGCCCCTCGAACACCTTTGCCAAGCGCGTCACACCCCGGGCGTATCGTTGCGTTTTGACCGGTGCGGACACGATGCACACACCGAGGAGATGACGTACGCCCTCCCGAGGTACACGATGGGGAGCGGTGTAGGCAGGTGCGGACAACTGGCCCTCTGACAGGTAAGGAACAGCGTGGCTTCCGGA
Source organism: Streptomyces sp. NPDC007856 (assembly GCF_042868225.1). Taxonomy (NCBI): domain Bacteria; kingdom Bacillati; phylum Actinomycetota; class Actinomycetes; order Kitasatosporales; family Streptomycetaceae; genus Streptomyces; species Streptomyces sp. NPDC007856. The sequence continues at coordinate 523,644 of NZ_JBIAEC010000002.1, forward strand.
TCCGATCGCAATCCGATCATCATTGGCGGCCTTCCGAGTCAGGTTCCTGACTTCGATCCCGAAGAGACGCAGGAGTGGCTCGATTCCCTCGACGCCGCCGTGGACGAGCGCGGCCGGGAGCGAGCCCGCTACCTCATGCTCCGGCTGATCGAGCGGGCCCGCGAGCGGCGCGTGGCCGTGCCCGAGATGCGCAGCACGGACTACGTGAACACGATCCCGACCAAGAGCGAGCCGTTCTTCCCGGGCAACGAGGAGATCGAGCGCAAGATCCTCAACGCGACCCGCTGGAACGCCGCGGTGATGGTCTCCCGCGCCCAGCGCCCCGGCATCGGCGTCGGCGGCCACATCGCCACTTTCGCCTCCTCCGCCTCGCTCTACGACGTCGGCTTCAACCACTTCTTCCGCGGCAAGGACCAGGGCGACGGCGGCGACCAGGTCTTCTTCCAGGGCCACGCCTCCCCTGGCATCTACGCGCGCGCGTACCTGCTCGACCGGCTCACCGCGGACCAGCTCGACGGCTTCCGCCAGGAGAAGTCGCGGTACCCGAACGGCCTGTCCAGCTACCCGCACCCGCGTTCCATGCCGGACTTCTGGGAGTTCCCGACGGTCTCCATGGGCCTCGGCCCGCTCGGCGCGATCTACCAGGCGCGGATGAACCGCTACATGGAGGCGCGCGGCATCGCCGACACCTCCAGGTCGCACGTGTGGGCGTTCCTCGGCGATGGCGAGATGGACGAACCGGAGTCGCTCGGCCAGCTGTCCATCGCGGCCCGGGAGGGCCTGGACAACCTGACCTTCGTCGTCAACTGCAACCTGCAGCGGCTCGACGGCCCGGTGCGCGGCAACGGCAAGATCATCCAGGAGCTGGAGTCGATCTTCCGGGGCGCCGGCTGGAACGTGATCAAGCTGATCTGGGACCGCACCTGGGATCCGCTGCTCGCGCAGGACCGGGACGGCATCCTCGTCAACAAGATGAACACGACCCCGGACGGGCAGTTCCAGACGTACGCCACGGAGTCCGGCGCGTACATCCGCAAGCACTTCTTCGGCGACGACCACCGGCTGCGGGCGATGGTCGAGAACATGACCGACGACCAGATCCTGCACCTGGGCCGCGGCGGTCACGACCACCGCAAGATCTACGCGGCGTTCAAGGCGGCCAAGGAGCACAAGGGCCAGCCGACGGTCATCCTGGCCAAGACGATCAAGGGCTGGACGCTGGGCCCCAACTTCGAGGGCCGCAACGCCACGCACCAGATGAAGAAGCTGACGGTCGACGACCTCAAGCGCTTCCGGGACCGGCTGCACCTGCCGATCTCCGACAAGGAGCTGGAGTCCGGCCTGCCGCCGTACTACCACCCGGGCCGGGACACGGACGAGATCCAGTACATGCACGACATGCGCCACCAGTGCGGCGGGTACGTCCCGACGCGCGTCGTGCGCTCCAAGCCGCTCGCGCTGCCGGACGACAAGGCGTACGCGACGGTGAAGAAGGGCACGGGCCAGCAGTCCATCGCCACGACGATGGCCTTCGTCCGGCTCCTCAAGGACCTCATGCGGGACAAGGAGATCGGCCGGCGGTTCGTGCTCATCGCGCCGGACGAGTACCGCACGTTCGGCATGGACTCCTTCTTCCCGAGCGCGAAGATCTACAACCCGCTCGGCCAGCAGTACGAGTCGGTGGACCGGGAGCTGCTGCTCGCCTACAAGGAGTCGCCGACCGGCCAGATGCTGCACGACGGCATCTCCGAGGCCGGCTGCACGGCCTCCCTGATCGCGGCGGGCTCGGCCTACGCCACCCACGGCGAGCCGCTGATCCCGGTCTACGTCTTCTACTCGATGTTCGGTTTCCAGCGCACCGGCGATCAGTTCTGGCAGATGGCCGACCAGCTGGCGCGCGGGTTCGTGCTGGGTGCGACCGCCGGCCGTACGACCCTGACCGGTGAGGGCCTGCAGCACGCGGACGGCCACTCGCAGCTGCTCGCCTCGACCAACCCGGCGTGCGTGGCCTACGACCCGGCGTACGCCTACGAGATCGCGCACATCGTCCAGGACGGCCTGCGGCGGATGTACGGCGGCGACGCCGAGCACCCGCACGGCGAGGACGTCTTCTACTACCTGACCGTCTACAACGAGCCGATCCAGCACCCGGCCGAGCCGGCGAACGTGGACGTCGAGGGCATCCTCAAGGGCGTCCACAAGCTCAGTGAGGGCACGAGCGGCTCGGTCCCGGCGCAGATCATGGCGTCCGGCGTGGCGGTCCCCTGGGCGCTGGAGGCACAGCGGATCCTCGCCGCGGACTGGAACGTGCGCGCGGACGTCTGGTCGGCCACCTCCTGGAACGAGCTGCGCCGCGAGGCCGTGGCGTGCGAGGAGCACAATCTGCTGCACCCGGAGGAGGAGCAGCGGGTGCCGTATGTGACGCGGAAGCTCAGCGGCGCCGAGGGTCCGTTCGTGGCCGTGTCCGACTGGATGCGATCGGTTCCGGACCAGATCGCGCGGTGGGTGCCGGGCACGTACCAGTCGCTGGGCGCGGACGGCTTCGGCTTCGCCGACACCCGGGGTGCGGCGCGGCGCTTCTTCCACATCGACGCCCAGTCGATCGTCGTCGCGGTGCTGACCGAGCTGGCCCGGGAGGGCAAGGTGGACCGCTCGGTGCTGAAGCAGGCCATCGACCGGTACCAGCTGCTGGACGTGTCGGCGGCGCATCCGGGGACGGCGGGCGGCGACGCGTAGCGGCTGCGCTCGGCTTTGACGGGGCGGCAACCGGGGAGGGTCTGCTGTTCGTCGCCGGGTGCGGGGGACTGCGTGGCTGGTGGCGCAGTTCCCCGCGCCCCTCTGGGGCGCCCGGACGCTGGGTGACGCAGTGTGGGGTATGGGGCTACGACGGCGGGGAGCGCCCCGTAAGGGGCGCGCGGAACTGCGCGATCAGCCCCCACTCACCCGCACCCGGCAACGCCCCGCAGCCCCACCCCAGTTGCCGCCCCGGCCAAAGCGCCGCAGGCAAACGCGCCGCAGGCATTGGCGCGCGCAGCCCCCTCCGCAGCGCGCGCCACAGCCCTGCCGTCCTCCCATGCCCTGCGGAGGACTTGACCCACTGTGACCTGCGGCGCGCGCCCGGTGCGAGCGATCTTTAGCGGAGTCACCCTGATAGGGGAACTCCGCCCGGAAGACACCCGGGCGGAGAGCCTCAGATGTGGCCCACGCCCGCGCCCCCCTCCGCGTTCGCGCCCCGCTTGGTGAGCAGCGCGACGAGCACGGCGACCGCCGCCACACCCGCGGCGACCAGGGAGGCGAGACTCATCCCGGAGATGAACGTGTGATGGGCGACCTCAGCGATCTTCGCGGCGATCTGGTCCGGCACCCCCTTCGGCACCGGGGCGACGCCGACCTGAACCGCCTCGGAGGCCTTGCCGAGCTGACCGGGAGTCAGCTGCGGCAGCCCGGCGCCGGTCCAGTTGCCCGGCAGGTCGCTGTCGACCTTGGAGGCCATCACGGCGCCCAGCACGGCCGTACCGAGGCTGCCGCCGATCTGCATGGCCGCCTGCTGGAGGCCGCCCGCCACTCCGGAGAGCTCCATCGGGGCGTTACCGACGATGACCTCGGTGGCGCCGACCATGACCGGCGCGAGGCCCAGGCCGAGCAGCGCGAACCAGATCGACATCACACCGCTGCCGGTGTCGGCCTTGAGCGTCGACATGCCGTACATGGCGATCGCGGTCGCGGCCATCCCGCCGGCCAGCGGGATGCGCGGGCCGAGCTTGGTGATCGCGGCACCGGCGAGCGGCGAGCCGACGATCATCATGCCGGTGAGCGGCAACAGGTGCAGACCGGCGTCGATGGGGCTCATGCCGTGCACGTTCTGGAGGTAGAACGTCACGAAGAACAGGCCGCCCATGAACGCGATGGCCATCAGGACCATGAGGACCACGCCCGCCGAGAGCGGTACGGAGCGGAAGAGGCCCAGCGGGATCAGCGGCTCTGCGACCCTCGTCTCCCAGAACGAGAACGCGGCGAAGAGCGCCACGGACGCGCCGATGAACAGCCACGTCCTACCGTCGCCCCAGCCCCAGGTCGGTGCCTTGATCAGGGCCCAGACCAGGCAGAACATCGCGCCGGAGAGCAGCGCGATGCCAAGGAGGTCGAAGGAGCGCGGGGCGTTCTCGGCACGGTGGTCGCGCAGGATCAGCACGCCCAGGATCAGGGCGAGCGCGCCGACCGGCACGTTGATGAAGAACACCGACTGCCAGTTGACGTGCTCGACGAGGACACCGCCGAGGATCGGACCGCCCGCGGTGGACGCGCCGATCACCATGCCCCAGATGCCGATGGCCATGTTGAGCTTCTCGGCCGGGAAGGTGGCCCGCAGCAGACCGAGCGCGGCCGGCATCAGCAGCGCGCCGAACAGGCCCTGGAAGACGCGGAAGCTGACGACCGCGGCGATGCTGTGGGACAGGCCGATGGCGCCGGAGGCGGCGGCGAAGCCGGTCACGCCGATCAGGAAGGTCTGCCGGTGGCCGAAGCGGTCACCGAGCTTGCCCGCGGTGATCAGGGAGACCGCGAGGGCGAGGAAGTAGCCGTTGGTGATCCACTGCACCTGGGCGAAGGTGGCCCCCAGGTCCTTCTGGATAGCCGGGTTGGCGATCGCCACGATCGTGCCGTCGAGGGCCACCATCATGACGCCCACGGCGACGGTGATCAGGGTGAGCCAGGGATGGCCGCGCAGCCCCGCGGCCGGAGGTGACTCGAGCGGGGCTTCCGGTGCCGTGTCCCCCGGCCCCGTCGCGTCGAGGGTGGTCTGACTAGTCATGCGTTCGAGGCTAGTGACAGTCTCTGACAATTGACAAATGATTTCATCCGTCAGTAACTGACACGCATGGAAACACTGCGCGAACGCAAGAAGCAGCGCACCCGGGAAGCGCTGCTGCGGGCCGCTCTGGAGCTGTTCACGACCCAGGGGTACGAGCACACGACCGTCGACGAGATCACCGAGGCCGTCGACGTCTCGCAGCGCACCTTCTTCCGTTACTTCGCCGGCAAGGAGGACGTGGCGTTCGCGGTCCAGGAGATGACGGAGGCGCGCTTCGTCGAGGCCGTACGCGCGCGTCCGCCGCACGAGGCGCCGCTGGAGGCCCTGCGGCAGGCGGTCCTGGAGGGCTGGGACGGGATCCGGGAGACCGTCGAGTCGGCCGTACCCGTCGAGCTGTATCTGCGCATGTACCGGACGATCGAGACGACGCCCGCGCTGCTCGCCGCCCATCTGCGTCGCTCGGCGGCCACGGAGGAGACCATCGCGCGCCTGCTGGCCGAGCGCGAGGGCGTGGACGTCGACGCCGACCCTCGACCGCGGCTGGCCGTGGCCGTGTTCGGCGCAGTGATAAGGGTCACCGAACGGCAGTGGTGCACGGGCGAGGACTTCAGTCTGGTGGCGATCCGTCAACTCACCGCGTCCTACCTCGATCAGGTGGGTTCGGCACTTATCGGGAACTGGCGCTCAAACCGAGATCGTTGACAACGCGTTCGATGCCTCGCGAAACGTGATACCTGTCACTCGGTTACCCCGAGACCCTCCCGTTCTCCTAGTGTGTCCTCCCAGTGACTTCCTTCGACACCTCCCCGCAACTGAACGTCTGGCGCGCACTGCTGGCACTGGCCGTGGTGTTCGTGATGCTCGCGACCACCGGCTGGACCGCCCTGCACAGCCACAGGGAGTCGACCGCACTGCAGGCCTCGCTCACCAAGTGGGAGCACGGCAGCATCCACGGCCTCCGGCTGCCGGATCCCAAGGCCGCACCGTCCGTGCTCAGCCGTTTCTTCGCGTCCCTCTCCCCCGAGGAGCAGGGCCGTCTCGCCCGCCGCTACCCGCTCGCGGTCGGCAACATGAACGGCGCCCCCGTGACCTTGCGCTACCGCGCCAACCACATCGCGCTGGAGCAGCAGCGCAAGGTCGAGAAGAAACGCATGCACGACAGCCGGCTCAGCGCGGCCGGACAGCAGGACGCGGGCCGCCGAATGCACCGCTACGAGGCCCTGACGAGCCCCGGCAGGCAGATCCTGGCCTTCGACCCCGAGGGCTCGGGCCGTATCGCGGAGGTGTTCGGGAACCTGGACCGGGCGCAGCGGATCTCGGTCGTCGTCCCCGGTGTCGACACGGATCTGCTCACCTTCCAGAAGACCAACCGCCAGTACACCGCCCCGGTCGGCATGGCCAAGGCGCTGTACGCGGCGGAGCGCGCGCAGAGCCCCACGACCCGTACGGCCGTGATCGCCTGGGCCGACTACACCGCCCCCGACGGCCTCGGCGTGGACGCGGCCACCGGGCTGCGCGCCGCGGAGGGCGCCGTCCGGCTGAACGCGCTGCTCGGCGGCCTGCCCGGCCGCGCCCCGGTGGCGACGGTCTGCCACAGCTACGGCTCCGTGGTCTGCGGGGTGGCCGCGCACGGCATGCCGCGCCGGGTGACCGACATAGCCGTGGCCGCGAGCCCCGGCATGCGGGTCTCCCGCGCCTCCCACCTGGACACCACGGCCCGGGTGTGGGCCATGCGGGACTCCAGCGACTGGATCCAGGACGTGCCGTACCTGGAGCTCGGCGGGCTCGGGCACGGCGCCGATCCGGTGTCCTCGGCGTTCGGTGCGCGCGTGCTGTCCGCCCGGGACGCACAGGGCCACGCCGGCTATTTCCAGCCGGGCACGGACAGCCTGCGCAACCTCGCCGACGTGGCCGTCGGGGCGTACGACGCGGTGACGTGCGCACGCGAGAACGACCTGTGCCGGGCCGGTGTGTCCGGCAGCACCACGGCAGGACGCGCGTAGAAACAGCAGGAAGTGCGGTCTGCGCGGGTGGCGACGGAGGAGCACGTGCCGCATACGATGAGCCGCATGGGTGACGTACTGGCGGGTTTTCATGCCGTCTGGGAGTTCGAGTCCGACTCCGTGCTCATCCGTTACGAACGGGGGATTCGGACACCGAAGCTGTTCCAGGCACTCGGGGAGCGGCGGGTCCCGCTGTCCGCGGTCGAGGGCGTGACGCTCTCCCCGGGCAGGCGCGGCACCGTCGTGCTGCGGCTGCTGCCGCGCGTCGGCGCGGATCCGCTGATCGAGGCGGCGGACGGGCAGTTGAAGGAGGGCTCGGATCCGTACCGGCTGGTGCTGCCGGCCGAGCGGGAGACCCTCGCCGAGTACTACGCCGACGAACTGAAGGGGCTGTTGACCGAGTCCGGGGCCACCGAGCGGCATCTGGTGGCGGCGCCCGAGGCGCCGCTGTCGTTCAAGGCGTACGACGGCAAGGCGAGCTTCGACGGTACGGCCGTGCAGTTCCGCTGGTCGTGGACGGGGGCGTCGTCGGCGAAGTGGAAGGCCGGCGACCAGAGTTTTCCGGTCACGCAGCTGAGCGGGGTGGAGTGGCGGTCGCCGGAGGTGTTCGAGGGGCATCTGCGGCTGGTTCGCCGTGCCCCCGGCTCGGACGCGTCCCCGCAGCCCGACCAGGATCCGGCGGCCGTGGTCTTCGGGCTGGGGTACGGGCCGGTGCACGAGTCGCTGCCGTTCGCCGCGGCGGTCCTGGCGGCCGTACGCACGCGGGGGCCGGTACCCGCGGTACCGGCCCCGTCACGGCGCGACCCGGCGGACATCGCCGAACGGATCCGACATCTCGGGGAGTTGCACCAGGCCGGGTTGGTCACCGACGAGGAGTTCTCCTCGAAGAAGGCCGAACTCCTGGCGGAACTCTGAGCTACTCCCGGCCCGCGGAGGTGAACGCCATGTCCGCGTAGCGCTCACCGGCCACCTTGGCCGCGATGTGTTCCAGTCGGGACAGTTCCTCGTCCGTCAGGACGACGGCCGTCGCGGCTACGTTCTCCGCCACCCGGCCCGGCTTGCGGGTGCCCGGGATGGGAACCACCGGGAGGGCGTCGATCGTCGCCCGCTGCTGTACCCAGGCCAGGGCGATCTGGCCGAGGGTGGCGTCGTGGGCCTCGGCGATCGCGCGGATCGGCTCCAGGAGAGCCGCGTTGGCGGTCGCGTTGGCGCCGGTGAAGCGGGGCTGGTGACGGCGGAAGTCGTCGGCCGTGAGCTCCTGTTCGGCGTGGGTGAAGGAGCCGGTGAGGAAGCCGCGGCCGAGCGGCGAGTACGGCACCAGGGCCACGCCCAGGTCCCGCGCGGCCGGTACGACCTTCGCCTCGATGTCCCGGCTGAACAGGGACCACTCCGACTGCACGGCCGCGATCGGGTGCACGGCGTGCGCGGCGCGCAGCTCGTCGGCGGTGACCTCGCTCAGCCCGAGGTACTTGACCTTGCCCTCGCGGACCAGCTCCGCCATCGTGCCGACGGTCTCCTCGATGGGGACGTTCACATCGCGGCGGTGCATGTAGTACAGGTCGATCACATCGACGTCGAGCCGCTTCAGGCTGGCCTCGACGGCCTCGCGGATGTACGGCGCGTCATTGCGGATGATCCGCTTGGTCGGGTCGTCCTGCGGGATCGACAGGGCGAACTTGGTGGCGATGACCACCTCCTCCCGGTGCGCCGTGAAGAAGGGGGAGAGGAAGCGCTCGTTCTCCCCCGCGCCGTAGGCGTCCGCCGTGTCGTACAGCGTCACGCCCAGCTCCAGCGCCCGCTCCAGCGCGGCACGCGCCTGGCCGGCGTCCGTGGGGCCGTACGCGAAGCTCATGCCCATGCAGCCGAGGCCCTGGATGCCCACCTCCGGTCCGTTCTCGCCGAGCCGTACCGTCGGAATCCTGGCGTCGGTCATCGCGTTGTCCCCTCCATCGCGTAGAAGCTGATCTTGCGGTCGAGCACGGCGAGCGTGTCCCGCAGTTCGGCGATCCTGTTCAGCACGTCCTGGCGGGTCGACTCCAGCAGGTCCCGCCGTTCGCCGTAGGTGCTCTCGCCCTCCCGGACCAGTTCCGCGTACCGGACCATGTCCGCCACCGGCATGCCGGTCAGCCGCAGCTTGGTCACGAAGTCCAGCCAGTCCAGGTCGCGGTTGCTGTAGCGCCGCTGACCGGTGTGCGAGCGGTCGACGTGCGGCATCAGGCCGATCCGCTCGTACCAGCGCAGGGTGTGCGCGGTCAGGCCGGCGATCGCGACGACCTCGCTGATCGTGTAGTGGTCCTGGCCGTCGGGGCGTGGATGGCGTCTGGGCGGGGCGGAGCAGATGTCGGCGGGGGTCGTTCGCGCGGTGTCCGCGGGCGTCGTCTGCATCACCGTCATGGCCCCCACGCTATGGGGTTGGAGTGCACTCCAAGCAAGCGGATTCGGTAAGAAACCCGGGGACGCGGGCCGGGGCTTCTGGCTAGCGTGCGACACATGAGTCTCGTACGCCGGGCCCTGCCCGAGGATGCCATGGAAGTGCTGCGTCTGCGCCAGGTGATGATCGACTCCCTGTGGAGCGGGGGAGGCGGCGCACCGACGGACTGGCATGCCGAGTCGCTGCCGACGCTGCAGAAGCGGCTGGCCGAGCCGGACGGTGACTTCGCCGCCTTCGTCGTGGACCATCCGGACCGGCCGGGGGCGCTGGCCGCGCTGGTGGTGGGAACGCTGGAGTACCGCATCGGGAAGGCCGGGAATCCGCACGGGCGGGTCGGACACGTCTTCAGCGTCGCGACCGACCCGGACGCCCGGCGGCGGGGGTACGCGCGCGCGGCCATGGAGGAACTGCTGGCCTGGTTCCGGGAGCGTGGTGCGGGTCATGTGCTGCTGAACGCCTCCTCGGAGGCCGAGCCGCTGTACGCCTCGCTCGGCTTCAAGCGGGACCCCGACCCGTCGATGCGGCTGCTGCTGTGAGCCGCATAGGCTCGGGAGCATGTCGTTGAACAGCCTGACCAGCCCCGCGTCGATCGAGAAGTGGCCCGTCCCCACCGCGGCGGCGGGTGTCGTACGAGCCGACGGGACCGTCCTCGGGACGCACGGTCCCGTCGGGCACCGCTTTCCGCTCGCCTCGGTCACCAAGCCGCTGGCCGCGTACGCGGCGCTGGTCGCCTACGAGGAGGGCGCGATCGAGCTGGACGAGCCGGCCGGGCCGCCCGGCTCGACCGTCCGCCACCTCCTCGCGCACACCTCCGGGCTGGCCTTCGACGAGCACAGGGCGATGGCGCCTCCCGGTGAGCGCCGCCTCTACTCCAACGCCGGCTTCGAACAACTCGGGGACCACATCGCCAAGGCGACGGACATTCCGTTCGCCGAGTATCTGCGGCAGGCCGTGCTGGAGCCGCTGGGCATGACGTCCACCACACTGGAGGGCTCCCCCGCGAAGGACGGGGTGTCCACGGTGGCCGACCTGCTGCGGTTCGCGGCGGAGGTGCAGGCGCCGCGGCTGCTGGATCCGCGGACGGTCGCGGAGGCGATGAGCGTGCAGTACCCGGGGACGAAGGGCGTGCTGCCCGGGTACGGCCTCCAGAACCCGAACGACTGGGGGCTCGGCTTCGAGATCCGCGACTCCAAGTCGCCCCACTGGACGGGGAGTTCGTCCTCTCCGCGCACCTTCGGGCACTTCGGGCAGTCGGGTACGTTCCTGTGGATCGACCCCGATGCGGGAGTTGCGGGGGTCGCCCTGACGGACAGGGCGTTCGGGCCCTGGGCGATCGAGGCGTGGCCGGTGTTCACGGACGCGGTGCTGGCGGAGCTGCGAGGCTGAGGTCGCCCCCTACCCGCCCATCTCCCACATCAGCAGCTCGGTCGCCGTCACCCCCACCGCCTCCAGGCCCTCCGCCCCCGCGATCCGGGCGGAGTCCCCCGCGCCCAGTTGTTCCGCCCCCAGCCGGACCCCACCGCGCACCACATGCACGTACACGAACGCGGCGTCCGGCACCGCGGTCCGCTCCCCCGCCGCCAGGCGCCGTATGTGCAGCATCGCCCCCGCCTCCGGCACCGCGTACGGCGTGGAGTCGGCTATCCCCGGGATGATCTCGTACGACGGCTCCCCGCCGGGGTCCCGCGGCGCCAGCCACATCTGGACGAAGGTGAGCGGCGACGACCCGTCGTTGCGCTCCACGTGGCGGACGCCCGCCGCGGCGCTGAGGTGCTGGACGTCACCGGCGCGGACCTTCGTCTCCTGGCCGGTGGAGTCACGGTGGGTCAGCTCGCCCTCGACGACCCAGGTGACGATCTCGGTGTGGCTGTGCGGGTGTTCGTCGAAGCCGGCACCGGGTGCCAGCCGCTCCTCGTTGCAGGCGATGACCGCACCGAAGCGGAGGTTGCCGGGGTCGTAGTGCGGCCCGAAGGAGAAGGCGTGCCACGACTCGATCCCGGCCTCGGGCTCGCCCCCGGGGTAGCGCTCACCGGCGCGCCGTACGTCCATCACGGGCACCACCGTAGACCTCACCTGCGACCCAGCGGCACACGGTCCCGTCCCGATAAGGCAGTCTTGTCCCGTGCCCGAACCCGAATCCCACAGCAGCGAGCCCCACGCCGAACACCACGCACGCGACGTCCACCCGCACTCCGCGACCCTCAGGCGGCTGGAGAAGTCGTCCGGGTCCCTCGCCGCGCAGGCCATCGCGCGGATGGACGAGACCCTGCCGTGGTACCGGGCCATGCCCCCGGAGAACCGTTCCTGGATCGGGCTCGTGGCCCAGGCGGGCATCGCGGCCTTCACCGAGTGGTTCCGGCACCCGGACGCCCCGCAGGCGATCTCGACCGATGTCTTCGGCACCGCGCCGCGCGAGCTGACCCGGGCCATCACGCTGCGGCAGACCGTGGAGATGGTGCGGACCACCATCGAGGTCATGGAGTCGGCGATCGACGAGGTGGCCGCGCCCGGTGACGAGAGCGTGCTGCGGGAGGCGCTCCTCGTGTACGCCCGGGAGATCGCCTTCGCCACCGCGCAGGTGTACGCGCAGGCCGCCGAGGCACGCGGTGCCTGGGACGCGCGGCTGGAGTCGCTGGTCGTGAACGCCGTGCTCAGCGGGGAGGCGGACGAAGGGGCCGTCAGCCGGGCCGCCGCGCTCGGCTGGAACTCGCCGGAGCATGTGTGCGTCGTGCTCGGGACCGCGCCCGACGGGGACAGCGAACTGACCGTCGAGGCGATCCGGCGGGCCGCTCGGCACGCCAAGCTGCAGGTGCTCACCGGGGTGCTCGGGGACCGGCTCGTCGTCATCGCGGGCGGCAGCGCCAATCCGCTCGCCGTCGCCAAGTCGCTGATCGGGCCCTATGCCGCCGGGCCGGTCGTCGCGGGGCCCGTCGTGCCCGATCTGCTGGCCGCCACCCGGTCCGCGCAGGCCGCCGCCGCGGGCCTGAAGGCGTGTTCGGCCTGGCAGGACGCGCCGCGGCCGGTGCTGGCGGACGATCTCCTGCCGGAGCGCGCGATCGCGGGCGATCCGAGCGCCCGCGAGCAGTTGGTGGAGGAGATCTACAGACCTCTCGAAGAAGCCGGTTCGGCGCTGCTGGAAACCCTGAGTGTCTATCTGGAGCAGGCGAGCAGTCTGGAAGGCGCGGCCCGGATGCTCTTCGTTCACCCGAATACCGTGCGCTACCGGCTCCGACGTGTGACAGACGTCACCGGTTGGTCGCCTTCGGATGTAAGATCCGCGTTCACGCTGCGGATCGCGCTCATCCTGGGGCGTCTGGCCGACGGCGAGACCCCCGCATAGCGTTTTGTCGGGGGCCCACAAAAGCCCTTCGTGTTCTTCGTCCCTGTCCCCACGGGCGGCCGTGGCCGTCCCCAAGAGAGAGTGTGAGAGTGCTCGTACTCGTCGCTCCCGGCCAAGGCGCCCAGACGCCCGGCTTCCTGACTCCCTGGCTCGAACTGCCCGGCGCCGCCGACCGTGTCGCCGGCTGGTCGGACGCCATCGGACTGGACCTGGTCCACTACGGCACCCAGGCCGACGCCGACGCCATCCGTGACACCGCGGTGGCCCAGCCGCTGCTGGTCGCCGCCGGGATCCTGTCCGCCGCGGCACTGGGTGACACTGCCCCGGACGCGGTGGCCGGTCACAGCGTGGGCGAGATCACCGCCGCCGCCTTCGCGGGCGTCCTGGACGACACCGCCGCGCTGGGCCTGGTCCGCAAGCGGGGTCTGGCGATGGCCGACGCCGCCGCGGTCACCGAGACCGGCATGTCGGCGCTGCTCGGCGGCGACCCCGAGACCTCCGTCGCGCACCTGGAGAAGCTGGGCCTGACCCCGGCGAACATCAACGGCGCGGGCCAGATCGTCGCCGCGGGCACGCTGGAGCAGTTGGCCGCGCTGAACGACGACAAGCCCGAGGGCGTCCGCAAGGTCGTCCCGCTGAAGGTCGCCGGCGCCTTCCACACCCACCACATGGCTCCCGCCGTCGAGACGCTGGCCAAGGCCGCCGCGGAGCTGAACCCGGGCGACCCGAGGGTCCGTTACATCTCCAACAAGGACGGCCGTGCCGTCGCGACCGGTGCCGAGGTGCTGGAGCGGCTGGTCGGCCAGGTCGCCAACCCCGTGCGCTGGGACCTGTGCATGGAGACCTTCAAGGAGCTGGGCGTCACCGCGCTCATCGAGGTGTGCCCGGGCGGCACCCTGACCGGCCTGGCCAAGCGGGCGCTGCCCGGCGTCACGACGCTGGCCCTGAAGACCCCCGACGATCTCGACGCGGCCCGCGCGCTCATCTCCGAGCACGCCGGCGCCTAAGGAGCCGTACATGGCGAAGATCAAGCCCAGCAAGGGCGCCCCGTATGCGCGCATCCTCGGTGTCGGCGGCTACCGGCCGACCCGGGTGGTGCCCAACGAGGTGATCCTGGAGAAGATCGACTCGTCCGACGAGTGGATCCGCTCGCGCTCCGGCATCGAGACCCGGCACTGGGCCGGTCCCGAGGAGACCGTGGCCGCGATGTCGATCGAGGCGGCCGGCAAGGCCATCGCGGACGCCGGCATCGGCGCCGAGCGGATCGGTGCCGTGGTCGTCTCGACGGTCTCGCACTTCAGCCAGACCCCGGCCGTGGCCACCGAGATCGCCGACAAGCTGGGCACTGGCAAGGCCGCCGCCTTCGACATCTCGGCCGGCTGCGCTGGCTTCGGCTACGGCCTGACCCTCGCCAAGGGCATGGTGGTGGAAGGTTCCGCCGAGTACGTGCTCGTCATCGGCGTGGAGCGGCTCAGCGACCTGACCGACCTGGAGGACCGGGCCACGGCCTTCCTGTTCGGCGACGGCGCCGGGGCGGTCGTCGTCGGTCCCTCGCAGGAGCCGGCCATCGGCCCGACCGTGTGGGGCTCCGAGGGCGACAAGGCCGAGACGATCAAGCAGACCGTCCCCTGGGACCGCTACCGGCTCGGCGACGTCTCCGCGCTGCCGCTCGACAGCGAGGGCAACATCAAGTTCCCCGCCATCACGCAGGAGGGCCAGGCGGTGTTCCGCTGGGCCGTGTACGAGATGGCGAAGGTCGCCCAGCAGGCGCTGGACGCGGCCGGGATCAGCCCGGAGGAGCTGGACGTCTTCATCCCGCACCAGGCCAACGTGCGGATCATCGACTCGATGGTGAAGACCCTCAAACTGCCGGAGCACGTCACGGTCGCCCGTGACATCCGCACCACCGGCAACACCTCGGCCGCCTCGATTCCGCTCGCGATGGAGCGGCTCCTGGCGACCGGGGAGGCGAAGAGCGGCGACACCGCGCTCGTCATCGGATTCGGGGCGGGTCTCGTCTACGCCGCAACGGTCGTTACCCTCCCCTAGGCACTCCGTGCCGGATCTTGGGATCGGGCACGGCAGGAATTTGCCACAAACCGTCTGGAACATCGAAGAAGGAGCGCCTGACATGGCCGCCACTCAGGAAGAGATCGTCGCCGGTCTCGCCGAGATCGTGAACGAGATCGCCGGGATCCCCACCGAGGACGTCCAGCTGGACAAGTCCTTCACCGACGACCTGGACGTCGACTCGCTGTCCATGGTCGAGGTCGTCGTCGCCGCCGAGGAGCGCTTCGACGTGAAGATCCCGGACGAGGACGTCAAGAACCTCAAGACCGTCGGTGACGCGACCGACTACATCCTCAAGCACCAGGGCTGAGTCACCTCTTAGGCCCCAGGCTGCAAGGCCCCGCCACCCGGCGGTGGCGCCGTAGAATCCCGCATCCGTTGGAGAAAGAATTCCCGTGAGCCCGACCAATCGCACCGTGGTCGTCACCGGTATCGGCGCAACCACACCGCTGGGTGGCGACGCAGCTTCGTTCTGGGAGGCCCTGCTCGCCGGCAAGTCCGGTGTCAGCCTCCTGGAGCAGGAGTGGGCGGCCGACCTGCCGGTCCGCATCGCCGCGCAGATCGCCGTCGAGCCCGGCGAGATCATCCCCCGGCCGCAGGCCCGCAAGCTGGACCGCTCGGCGCAGTTCGCGCTGATCGCCGCTCAGGAGGCCTGGAAGGACGCCGGTTTCACCGCCAGGGCCGGTGAGGACGCGTCCGTGAACCCCGACCGTCTCGGTGCGGTCATCGCCTCCGGCATCGGCGGCGTGACGACGCTTCTGGACCAGTACGACATCCTCAAGGACAAGGGCGTACGCCGCGTCTCCCCGCACACCGTGCCGATGCTGATGCCCAACTCCCCGGCGGCCAACGTCGGCATCGAGCTGGGTGCCCGCGCCGGTGTGCACACCCCCGTCTCGGCCTGCGCCTCGGGCGCGGAGGCCATCGGGTACGCGATCGAGATGATCCGCACCGGGCGTGCGGACGTGGTCGTGGCCGGTGGTACCGAGGCCGCCATCCACCCGCTGCCGATCGCCGCGTTCGGCAACATGATGGCGATGTCCAAGAACAACGACGACCCGCAGGGCGCCTCCCGTCCCTACGACGCCGGCCGTGACGGCTTCGTGCTCGGTGAGGGCGCCGGCGTGATCGTTCTGGAGTCCGAGGAGCACGCCAAGGCCCGCGGCGCCCGGATCTACGTCGAGGCGGTCGGCCAGGGCATCTCCGCCGACAGCCACCACATCACCCAGCCGGAGCCGTCGGGCAACGGCATCGCGCACGCGCTGCAGAACCTGCTCGACACCACGGATCTGAAGCCGGCCGAGGTCGTGCACGTGAACGCGCACGCCACATCGACGCCGCAGGGTGACGTGGCCGAGATCAAGGCGCTGCGCAAGGTGTTCGGCGACGACGTCGACCACATGGCGATCTCCGCGACGAAGTCGATGACCGGTCACCTGCTGGGCGGCGCCGGTGGCATCGAGACCGTGGCGTCGATCCTGGCGCTGGTCAACCGCACGGCTCCGCCGACCATCAACATCGGCGAGCTCGACCCCGAGGTGAACGCGGACGTCGTGCGCGACGAGGTGCGTGCGCTGCCCGAGGGCCGTATCGCCGTGCTGAACGACTCGTTCGGGTTCGGTGGGCACAACGTGGTTCTGGCGTTCCGGACGATCTGAGTACGCGAGAGGGGGCCCCTGCCGATCGGCAGGGGCCCCCTCTCATGCCCGGATACGGAAAGATCGAGGTAGGAAGACTCACACCACCTGGTGCAGCCAGCGGACCGGGGCGCCCTCGCCGGCGTATCTGAACGGTTCCAGCTCGTCGTCCCACGGCTTGCCCAGGAGCTTGGCGATCTCTGCTTCCAGGTCCGTCTCGTCGCGCTGGGAGCGGGTCAGGGCGGCACGCAGGCGGTCCTCGGGGATGAGGATGTCGCCGTGGAGGCCGGTGACGGCGTGGAAGATGCCGAGGTCGGGGGTGCAGCTGTAACGCTCACCCTCGGCGGTCGGGCAGGGCTCGGCGGTGACCTCGAAGCGGAGCAGGTGCCAGCCGCGCAGCGCGGAGGCCAGCTTGGAGGCCGTACCGGCCTCGCCCTGCCAGGAGAACTCCGAGCGCCAGGTGCCGGGGGCCGCGGGCTGCCGGATCCAGTCGAGGTTGACGCGCGTGCCGAGCACCCCGGCGACGGCCCACTCGACGTGCGGGCACAGCGCGCGCGGCGCGGAGTGCACGTACAGAACTCCACGTGTCGTCACCGGAACCTCCGGGCAGAGCGGGACATCTTGCGGACTGGCTGGCGGCAGCGGCCCGACGGCCGCGTTGATGGCGAGGCTACCCTGCGGCGGTGCAAGGAGTGTGACGTACCGTCGGTCCCGGTGTCAGGAAACCCCCGCCATTCACCCAGGGGGACGCTTGTACGGGGGTGCTCCGTTCCAGGACGCCCGGTCGGGAACCCTCGCGCGTTGTTATGAGAGGGAGCACATACGAACACCCGGGGGCACCGGGTTCGACGACGAGGGGATCAGCAGGGGATGCGGAAGCCGAGCAGCCGTGGGCACGCCGCTCTCGCGGTCGTGGCGGCCGCCGTGCTGGGCGTCGCCGGGTGCGACGCCGGGGGCGGGAGCGCGCCCGCGTCGGAGGGCACCAAGGCGCGCGCGGCCAGACCCGCGCCGGTGTGGAACCGCAGCCCCGGCTCGATCGCCGCGGTCGGCGACTCCATCACCCGCGGCTTCGACGCGTGCACGGTGCTGTCGGACTGCCCCGAGGTGTCCTGGGCGACCGGCAGCGACGCGCAGGTGGACAGCCTGGCGGTGCGGCTGCTCGGGGTCACGGGCGCGGCGGAGCGCAGCTGGAACTACGCGGTGACCGGCGCCCGGATGGCGGACCTGCCCGAGCAGATGGCACAGGCGGCGGCGCGCGGCCCGGAGCTGGTGACGGTGATGGTGGGCGCGAACGACGCCTGCCGGTCCTCGGCGCGGGCGATGACCTCGGTGGCCGACTTCCGCGCGGACTTCGAGGAGGCGCTGCACACCCTGCGCGCGGCATCGCCGAAGACCCAGGTGTACGTCGCGAGCGTGCCGAACCTGAAGCGGCTGTGGTCGCAGGGGCGGACCAATCCGCTGGGCAAGGAGGTGTGGAAGCTCGGCATCTGCCCGTCGATGCTGTCCGACGCGGACGATCTGACCAACGCGGCCGTGCTCCGCCGGGACCGGGTGCAGCAGCGGGTGGTGCAGTACAACAAGGTGCTGAAGGACGTCTGCGCCAGGGACAGCCGCTGCCGCTTCGACAACAACGCGGTCTACGACTACAGCTTCGGCACCGACCAGCTCAGCCACTGGGACTGGTTCCACCCCAGCAGGGACGGTCAGGCACGGCTCGCGTCGATCGCGTACCGGACGATCACCGCCGCCAATCCGGTTGCCTAGAACACTCCTCGCCTACTGTTTTCCACATGAGCGAACTTTTCGGCACACTGTCCGACGGCACGGAGGTCCACCGCTGGACGCTGGAGCGTGGCGGGACACGCGTGGAGGTCCTGACGTACGGCGGGATCGTGCGGTCGCTCCAGGTGCCGGACCGGGAGGGCCGGACGGCGGACGTGGTGCTCGGCTTCCCGGACCTGGACGGCTATCTCACCCACCCGGAGCCGTACCTCGGCGCCCTGATCGGCCGGTACGCCAACCGGATCGCGCACGCCCGCTTCCCGCTGGACGGCTCGGTCTACGCCCTGGAGCCGAACGACGGCCCGAACTGCCTGCACGGTGGCGTGCTCGGCTTCGACAAGCGGGTGTGGGGTGCGGAGCCCGTCGAGCACGGGGTACGGCTGAGCCGGACGAGCCCGCACGGCGAGGAGGGCTTCCCGGGCCGCCTGGACCTGTCGGCGACCTACACCCTGGACGCGTCCGGTGCGCTGCGGATCGCCTACGAGGCGGTCACGGACGCGCCGACCATGATCAACATCACCAACCACAGCTACTTCAACCTGGCCGGAGCGGGTCATGCGGGCGGGCACGAACTGCGGCTCGCCGCCTCCCGTTTCACCCCGGTCGACGCCGGCCTGATCCCGACGGGCACGCTGGAGGACGTCACCGGATCCCGGTTCGACTTCCGCACCTCCCGCAAGGTCGGCTCGGGTTACGACCACAACTTCGTCCTGGACAAGGGCGTGACCTCCGCCCCGGAAGAGGTCGCCGAACTCCACGACCCGGCGTCCGGCCGCACCCTGACCGTGGCGACGACCGAGCCGGGCCTCCAGCTCTACACCGCCGACCACCTGAGCGAACCCTTCGCCCCGGGCGACGGCATCGCCCTGGAGACCCAGCACTTCCCGGACTCCCCGAACCGCCCGGAGTTCCCGAGCACGGTGCTCAGGCCGGGCGAGGTGTTCCGCTCGGAGACGGTGTACGGGTTCGGGGTCCGCTAGCGCGTCTCGCCCCTCATCCGCCTGGCCGCCCTGCCCAGCAGGGACGTCGCGGCTCCGCAGATCAACAGCGTGCAGCCACCGGCCACCACCGGCCCGACGGCGCCGCCCTTGATGCCCTCACCGGTGAGGTCTGGCCGGCATCAGCGCACCGAAGCCCAGCAGGGCCGGCCCGGCGAGCGCCGCGACGAATTCGAGGGGCTTTTCGGTGAGGCCAGATCACGCTGGGCGGGGGTGAGGTTCGGATCCAGCCGCATCCGGCCCTCACCGACGTGCTGGGCGGGGAGCTGGGGGGACTGCTGGGGCGGATACGGCTGCTGGTACTGCGGCGGCTGCCCGTACGGCCCCGGCTGCCGGCCTGGATATACGATGTCTCTCCCCCGTGCCGTGCCCGGTGTCTTCCGGTGTTCGCGGGCCCGGAGGCGACGAGCCCCGGCCCAGGGGTCAGGTCCCGGGCCGGGGCTGCTCATGGGGGACTTGTCCCGGATCAGACGTTAATCGGCGCGGTGCGCCTGCGGTCCGGGATCGAGCGTCCGGCGCTGATCTCGTACGAACCCTTCACAAACGCCCACGCGTTCGCCGTCTCGTCCCAGATCTCGAAGGCGCGGCGCGGCAGGGCGACGGTCACCTCGACGCTCTCGCCGGGCCGGGCGCCCGGGGTCGGGCTCGGCCGGGAGAGGTAGACCTGGACGACCTCGCGGCCGGGCCGCCCACCGGTGTTGCGGAGGCGGATGCGCGCGGTGGTGCCGTCGAGGTCCAGGGAGTCGTAGGTCCAGTCGGTGTGGCCGAGGCCGTGGCCGAAGGGGTGGGCGGGGGTGCGGCCGGCCTGCTCCCAGGCCCGGTAGCCCGGCCACGGTGCCGTTCGGCTGCAGGGGCAGGGCCGCGTTCTCGTTGCGGACCAGGACGAAGGAGCGGCGGGCGATCTCGCGGGCCAGTTCGGTGACGACGGGCTCGACACCGGACAGGATCCCGACGCTGGCGGCGAGGCGCAGCACGCGCCGTACGGTTGCGTCGACGGTGGTCTCAGCGACCTTGCCGTCCCGGAGGGCCTGCGCGAGGGCCTCGCCGTGGACGGTCCGCGGCCCGGGCATGGCCACGTCGAGGCCGCCTTCAATGGCGCCGACGGTGTCCCGGGCGGCCATCCAGTCGGAGACGTTGCAGCCTGCCGTTGATCGTGTTGTTGGTGGTCATGACGCCCCAGGGGCGGGCGCCCGCGACGATGGCCACGGCGGCGGTGCTGCGCACCGAGTACGGCGACCGCCTGCCGAACGGCCTCACCCCCGAACGCACCCCCTGCGGTTCTTCTCAGGAGGGTTGTACGGCCGCCACGACCTCCACCTCTACCTGCGCCTCCGGGCGGAACAGTCGTGGCACTTCGAAGGTCATGCTCGTCGGCGGGGTCCCCGTGAGGAACTTCCGCCGTACGGTGCCGTATTCGTCGAGCTTGCTGATGTCGGTCAGATAGGTGCGGATGTTGATGACGTCCGCGAGGCTCGCGCCGTGCGCCTTGAGCAGGGCGTCGATCGTCTCGAAGACGCCACGGGTCTGCTCAGCCAGGGTGGCGCCCTCGGCGATCTGGCCCGAGAGGAACAACAGGGCGCTGCCGTCGGCGTGTTCGACGCGGGCCACCTGGGAGTAGTAGGGGCTCAGGGGCTGCGGTGCGGAGGCGGGGCTGTTGAGGGTGATCTGCACGGGGAGTCCTTCAGACGGTACGGATGATGTGGGCGGCGGCTCGGGCGATGTCGGCGCGGGCCAGCGCGGGATCCGCCGCGGCTCGCCGGAACTGCTCCGACACCGCTGCGGCCACCGGCAGTTCTGCGGCACCCGTGGCGATCCGCAGGTCCTTCACGGCGAGGTCGGTCGCGAAGAGCGCCCCGTCGGCGAAGGCACGGTCGACCGCGCCGCCGAGCGGGCCCGCCTTCAGCGCCGCACGGGCCGTGTCGCCGTCCAGGCCCAGCTCGGCGGCGAGCCGCAGCGCCTCGGCGACCAGGGCGACGCCGCCGATCACCGCCGTGTTGACGACGAGTTTGAGGGACGCCCCGGAGCCGAGCGGGCCGGTGCGGGTGACCGTGCCCAAGAGAGACAGGACGTGCTCCACCGCGCCCGTGTCCCCGCCCGCGAGGATGCCGAGCGTGCCCTCGGCGGCCCGGTCCGTGCTGCCCATGACCGGCGCGTCGACGAGGGTGACCCCGTCCCCCAGCCGGCCGGCCAGTTCCCGTACGGCGTCCGGCCCGACGGTGGACATCTCGACCCACGTCGTACCGGGCCGCAGCTGCGGCGCGACGGCGTCGGCCACTGCGGTGAGCGCGTCCGGCCCGGCGAGCATGGTGATCACGACGTCGGCGTCCCGCACCGCCTCCGCCGGTGACCCGGCGCGCCCGGCCCCCTCGGCGACGAGCGGCTCGGCGCGGGCCGGGGTGCGGTTCCAGACGGTGAGCGGATGACCGACCGTGAGCAGCCGACGGGCCATCGGGGCGCCCATGTGCCCCAGCCCCAGAAAAGCGATCTTCTCCATGCCGTCGACGCTAGGACCGGGCCGTGCGATGCGACAAGCGAATGTCTAGCATCGCTGCCATGTCCACTTCGCATGACCGGCGCCGCGAGCACCCCGAGCCGCCCGACCTTTCCACCGTCTGGTTGCGGGTGTTCCTGGAGGTGGCCCGGCACGGCTCCTTCACGGTGGCCGCGCGAACGCTGGGCTGGACCCAGTCCGCCGTGTCCCGGCAGATCTCCGCACTGGAGTCGGCCCTCGGCGGCGGTCCGCTCTTCGACCGGCTGCCGCGGGGCGTTCGGCTCACCGAGGCCGGCCGGACGCTGGTGCCGTATGCCGAGGCCGTGTCCGAGTCACTGCGCGGCGCGGCCCGCGACCTGGCCGAGCTGCGGGCGGCGGCGGGCGGGCGGCTGCGGTTCGGCGCGTTCGCCACCGCCGACGCGGCGCTCGTCCCGCACGCGCTGGCCGCCTTCCGCGCTCGTCACCCCCGGGTCCGCGTCTCGCGCGAGGAGGGCCTCTCCCCCGGCCTGCTGGACCGGCTGACGGCGGGCCGTCTCGACCTCGCCGTGGTCTCGACGACGGGCCGCGCCCCGCTGGAGGCGTACGAGCTGCACCATCTCCTCGACGAGACCCTGTATGTCGCCGTGCCCGCCGGCCATCCGCTCGCCCGGGCCGACGGGCCGGTGCGGCTGGCCCGGCTCGCCGACGCCGACTGGATCGCCGGCAGTTCCCGGCCCGAGGGCACCCTCCTCGACGCGGCCGTGCGGCTGGGCTTCCGGCCGCGGGTCGCGCACGTCGTCGGCGAGTGGACCGCCAAGCAGGGGTACGTGGCCGCCGGCCTCGGGGTGACCCTGGTCCCGGCGCTGGCCGCCGCGTCCGTACGGCCGGATGTCGCCCTGCTGCCGGTGCACGGCGAGGACGCCCCGCCGCGCGCGGTGTACGCGGCGACGGTCCGCGGACGCACGCTGACGACGGCGGCGCGGGCCTTCGTCACGGCACTGCGGGAGGCGGCGGAGCGGATCCCCGGCTGAGCCGGAGGGGCGGGTTCAGTGCGACGGCGCGAGTGCGAGGCTGACGCCGAGGCCGGCCAGGACCGAGCCGATGACCTTGTTGAGGATCTTCTGGCCGCGCAGCATCAGGGCCCGCATCCTGGCCTGCGAGAAGAACGTGGCGACCACGCCGAACCACAGCAGGTGGGCGAGCGACATGAACAGGCCATAGCCGACCTGCTGGTACAGCGAGGTGTCGGGACTGACGACCTGAGCGAAGGTGGAGACGACGAAGAGGGTCGTCTTCGGGTTGAGGACGTTGGTGAGGAAGCCGGTGCGCAGCGCGGCGAACGGGGTCAGCGCACGGCGGTCCGCCAGGTCGATCTTCAGCTCGCCACGGGTGCGGTAGGTGCGGACGCCGACGTACACGAGGTAGGCCGCGCCGATCAGCTTGATCACCGTGAACAGGGCGGTGGAGGAGGCGATCAGCAGGCCGACGCCGAGCAGGGTGTAGGTGACGTGGACCAGGACACCCGAGGCGACGCCGGCGGCGGCGAGCAGACCGGTACGGCGGCCGTACAGATAGCTGTTGCGGACGATCATGGCGAAGTCGGCGCCGGGGGCGATCACGGCGAGAACCGTGATGACGGCGACGGCGAGTATCTGGGTCACGGGGTGGCGTTCTCCTCTTCGGGCTCGTCGGCAAGGCCGTCGGCGTTCTCCTCGCCCAGCAGCTCGCGGGCGAGGAGCGTGGCGCCCGCGACCGCGCCCGGCATCAGGAACACCGCGACGAACGGGATCAGGAAGGCCAGGCCGAGGGGCGTGCCGAAGCCCCAGACCAGGGTCTTGCGGGAGCGGAGCAGGGCGAGCCGGGCGCGCAGTTCCACGCCCCGGCGCTGGAGGGCTACGGCGGTGAGTTCCTCGGTGAGGAAGAAGCCGGTGACGAAGAAGCCGAGCACGGGGACGGCGGTCTGCCCGACGACCGGCAGGAAGCCGAGGGCGAAGAGCAGTACGCCCCACAGCGCGGCCCGCACCAGGATGCGCAGGCTGTCCCGGGCCGAGATCCACAGCTCGCGCCACAGCGGCAGGCCCGACCGCAAGGCGGTGCCGTCGGGCGAGGCTTCGGCGTCTACCTGCTCCGACAGGTTCTCGTAGAAGGGCTGGCCGATCAGCAGGGTGACGGCCGTGAACGTCAGCACGGCGAGCAGCAGCCCGAGGGCGAAGAGGACGGCCGTGAGGAAGCCGCGGAACAGGCCCTGCCAGGGGCTGGACCAGTGGTCCGCGAACGGCGTCGCCCAGGTGACCGCGTCCTCGCCCCACACCGCGAGCGCGACCAGCGCCCCGGCGTAGAGCACCAGGGCGATCAGCCCGGGCAGCAGTCCGAAGCCGTAACTCCGGCCGTGCCGGCTCATCCAGCGCTGGCCCTTCAGCAGATGACCGAACCCCACCCCAAGATCGCGCATGGCGGAGACTCTACCGATTCCCCGCCGGCCGGCACGGGTCTTCTCAGGCGTCCAGCATCCGGCGCAGCAGGTCGCGCAGGGAGCGGCGCTCCTCCTCCGACAGGCCGGCCAGGGGCTCGCGGGCGAAGCGGAGGCCTTCGCGCAGGTCCTGGGCCATGCGCATGCCCTCGTCCGTGGCGGCGGCCAGCTTCACGCGGCGGTCGGCCGGGTCCGGGCGGCGCTCGACCAGTCCCCGGGACTCCAGGCGGTCCACTATCCCGGTCACGTTGGACGGCTCGCACTTGAGCTTCTGCGCCAGCTTGCGCATGGGCAGCGGCTCCAGCGAGAGCAGGCTGAGCAGCCGGGCCTGCGGTCCGGTCAGGGTGTGCTCGCCCGCCGCCTTCTCGTAGTCCGCGTAGAAGCGGGCGACGACGTCACCGATCAGTTCGACGACCTCCATGGTCAGGGCGTCGGGGCGGCGGGTCTTCGATGGGGTGGACATGCTCTCCAGGATACCGCGTTACTTGACATCCTGAAATATTCAGGAGCATGGTTGTTTCAGGTTCTGAAGTATTTGAGAAAGGCCCTCTGTCATGACCAACCGTGAGTGGCACCTGCTCAGCCGTCCCGTCGGCTGGCCGAAGCCCGAGGACTTCGCCCTCGTCGAGACCCCCGTCCCGACCCCCGGCGAGGGCCAGGTGCTGGTGCGGAACAAGTACCTCTCCGTGGACCCGTACATGCGCGGCCGCATGAGTGCCGCGAAGTCGTACGCCGCCCCCTACGAGCTGGGCAAGGTCATGCAGGGCGGCGCGGTCGGCGAGGTGATCGCCTCCAACGCCGAGGGCATCGGGACCGGCGACCATGTCCTGCACTTCTTCGGCTGGCGCGAGTACGCCGTCGTGGACGCGAAGAACGCCGTCAAGGTCGACCCCGCGGCCGCGCCCCTCTCGACGTACCTCGGCGTCCTCGGCATGACCGGCCTCACCGCCTACGCCGGACTGCTGCGCACCGCCTCCTTCAAGGAGGGCGACATCGTCTTCGTGTCCGGCGCGGCGGGCGCCGTCGGCAGCCAGGTCGGCCAGCTCGCCAAGCTGCTCGGCGCCTCGCGGGTCATCGGCTCGGCCGGCTCCGACGAAAAGGTCAAGCTGCTGGTCGAGGAGTACGGCTTCGACGCGGCGTTCAACTACAAGAACGGCTCCGTGAGCGAGCAGCTGCGCGCGGCCGCGCCGGACGGCATCGACGTCTACTTCGACAACGTCGGCGGGGACCATCTGGAGGCGGCCATCGACTCGCTCCGCCAGGGTGGCCGGATCGCCATCTGCGGCATGATCTCCGTCTACAACAACACCGAGCCCGCGCCCGGCCCGCGCAACCTCGCCCGGCTGATCCAGACCCGGGGCCGCATGGCGGGCTTCCTGGTCGGCGACCACTACGACCTGCAGCCGGAGTTCGTCCAGAAGGTCGGGCCGTGGGTCGCCTCGGGCGAACTGAAGTACCGCGAGACGGTCGTCGAGGGCATCGAGAACACCCTGGAGGCGTTCCTCGGGGTGCTGCGCGGCGACAACATCGGCAAGATGATCGTCAAGCTCTGACTGGCCAGGACTTCTGCTGCGTTTTCGGCATGCGGTAACTTCTTTCCGAAATCCGCCGTCGATCGTGGGCGCGAGTCGTGGCGGACCGAGGAGGAGACAACCGCATGCCCATCACGCAGTCCGACGTCCTGTACACCGCCGTCGCCACCGCCGAGAACGGGCGGGACGGCCGGGTCGCCACGGATGACGGCCGACTCGACGTCGTCGTCAACCCGCCCAAGGAGATGGGCGGCAACGGCGCCGGCACGAACCCGGAGCAGCTGTTCGCCGCGGGATATTCCGCCTGCTTCCAGGGCGCGCTGGGGGTTGTCGCCCGGCAGGAGGGGGCCGACGTCTCCGGGTCGACCGTCACCGCGAAGGTCGGTATCGGCAAGAACGACAACGGGTTCGGGATCATCGTCGAGATCTCGGCGAACATTCCCAACGTGTCCGCCGAGGTGGCCCGGGAGCTGGTGGAGAAGGCTCACCAGGTGTGCCCGTACTCGAAGGCCACGCGGGGGAACATCAGCGTGACGCTGGCCTGAGCGGCGTCGTTGCTCACAGCGGCAGCCGCACCCTTGGACGTGGGGTGCGGCTGCCGCGTTCGTCATTTACATGACCTCGAGCGATGCGCTGGCGATCGCCGCAAGCACACTGACTTGAACCGGCCCCTCCGCCCGGAACCAGATCAATGCCGACAACGACGACGAACGGGTCAGTTCAAGGGGCAGTCCCTCAGGCCAAGGCGAATCACTCGGCTCCACCAATTCTGCCGTCACCCGGTCCAGTGGTGCGGCACCAGGGCCCGGAGGCCGTTCGACCGAGCAGAAGTAGACATCGCGAAAGGAGAGCGTCATATCCGGCTTCTCCGGCCCCCAGCGCAGCCCCATCTCCAGCGCATCGACGTCGTCGATGCGCTCCAGCGAGAGCCGATCCAGGAAATATCCCTGGCAACGGGGCCCGGCCTCGAGGAACTTCTGAAACGAAGTCATCGGTTCACCATCTCCCCAGTCTCATGCTCTTGCGTAACCTGACCGTCCGGGTCGTACCTCTGACGGTAGTTCCTTTACGCGGGGCGGCCTCGTCCTGGCCTGCCCCTGCCCTGCGTCCGCCTCTGCGACTGCGCCCCGGAAGCGGCCGTCAGTCGCGCGCCAGCGCCGCCCGGTGTACCGCTGCCACCAACCTGTCGTTCTCCGGTGCCGCCCCTCCCGGGAACGCCATCCGGCGGCGTGTGTAGCCGTACGCCAGGCCGCTGCGCGGGTCGGCGAAGGCCTGGCTGCCGCCTGCGCCGCTGTGGCCGAAGGCGCCGGCGCCCAGGACCGGGTGCCACATGTCGGCGGTGGCCTGGAAGCCGAGGCCGTACGACTTGTGGGCGCGGGCCACCAGGTCGTAGCCCACGGAGTGGATCTGGCCCACCTCGGCGACCGTGTCGGGCTTGAGCAGCGGCGGACGGTCGTCCAGCTCGCTGATCGCCGCCGCGTACATGGTGGCGAGCCCGCGCGCGGAGGCGACGCCGCCCGCCGACGCCGGTCCCTTGGCTCGTACGAGACGGGAGTTGGCGTAGTCGGCCAGGGTGCCCGGCTCCGGGACGTGGGCGTTGAAGGCGATCGAGGCCAGCGTGTGCGGGCCGGTCGGCTGGGCGTCCAGCAGGGCCTGCTGCTCGGGCGTCGGGAGCATCGGCTGCACCGAGCGGAACCGGGGCTCCTCGGACTCGGGCAGGCCCAGGAAGAAGTCCGTGCCGTACGGCGCGCGGACCCGCTCCTCGTAGACCTCCTGGAGCGTGTGGCCCGTGGCCCGGCGGACCACCTCTCCGGTGAGCGCGCCGATCACCAGCGCGTGGTAGCCGAAGGCCGTCCCGGGGCGCCAGAACGGCTTCTGGTCGGCGAGCCGTTCGGCCATCGCGCGGTCGTCGGCCAGCTCCTCGGCGGAGAACCCGGCGTCGATCCCGACCAGACCCGCCCGGTGCGCGAGCAGGTCCCTGAGGGTCACCGCGCCCTTGCCCTCGGCGGCGAACTCGGGCCAGTAGTAGGTCACTTTGCGGTCCAGCTCCAGCGTGCCGTCCTGCACCAGGAGGGCGACCACCAGATGGGCGGCACCCTTGGTGGACGAGAACACGCCGTACAGCGAGTCCGCCTCCGCGCCCGCCCACAGGTCGACGACCCGCCGACCCCGCACATACGCGCACAACTGGCCCTCGTAGTCCGCGCATTCCCCGGCGACGAACGCGGCGAACTCCTCGCGCACCGCCTCGAAACCCTCGGCGACGGTGCCCTGGACGGTGATCTGCTGCGTCATCCGCTCTCCTCAACCTGAGCCGCTGCTCGCTGCTCCCTCTCGGCAACAACGCCCGTTCCCGTTCGGGGCGTTCCCGAGACCGGTACGGCGGGATGTACCTGTTCGACTCAACCGCCGCGGACGCCCATGGGTGTCACCGCTGCCCCGGATGGCGGATGGCGTGGGGTGGCGCGCAGCGCACGGCAGGGCTCAGGTGATGGCGCGGGGGGCGCGCGGGCGCACGGGCGGGGTCAGGTGCACCACCACAGGAAGCGGTTGCAGGTCTTGGTGGGCGAGGGCGCCGGGGACGGAGCCGAGGTCGTCGGGGCGCTGGAGGGGGTGGGGGCAGGCCGGGAGGTGGCGGTGGGCGCCGGGGCCTTGGGGGTGGTGCCGGAGCCCGCCGTGGGGGTCTGCGACGCCTTGCCGGCGTCCTTGGCGTCGGGCGACTTGGAGTTCTTGTCCTTCGGGGACTTGGAGGTGGATGCGGAGGCGTCCGGGGAGGCGGAGCCGGCCGCGCCCGGGGTCGTACCGGAGGTGCCGGAGGCCGGGTCGGCCGTGGCGCCGTGGGACGCGGAGGACGCGCCACCGTCGGCCGCGGTGTCCCCGGCGGTGTCCGGCTGCCCGCTGGAGAACGGCGAGAAGGGCGCGTCCTTGCCGAGTTCGGCCAGGCCCAGGCTGCCCGCGGCCAGCACGAAACCCGCGGTGATCAGCACCGTACGGCGGCGCCGGCGCCGGTGCGCGGCGGCCTTGCGGTCGCGGCGGCTGGCGTCGGCGTCGGCGGGGCTCACGGTGGTGCTGCCGCGCGCCCGGCGCCGGGCGGCCCGGCCACCGGGCTCCTGGTCGGTGTCGGGGCCGGGATCGGGATCGCTGGGGGAATCGGGCTCGGGATCGCCGTCTGCCGCGGCCTCGGTGCCGGACCCGGGGTCCCAGTCCTCGCGCGGCTCCGGTTGCTCCGTCCACGCCACCTGCTCCGGACCGGCCGGCTCGTACTGCTGGGGGATGCGGTACTGCTGGGACTCGTACTGCTGGGCGTACTGCTCCGCGTACTGCGGTGGGACGCCGTACCCCGGTGTCCCACCCGTGCCCGCGCGCGCGTACGCGGTCGATACTTCCGCGGCGGCGGGCACCGGAGTTCCGCACCCGGGGCAGGCCAGGGCGCCGTTGAGGTGCCGTTGGCACGGGTGGCAGTAGTCCATGACGCCGGAAGACTAGATTCCCCATCGGTCACGTTCCTAGGCACCACTGTGAAGGTTTCGTGGAAAGCGAAAGAATTCTCGAAAGGCTTGTCGAAACCGTTACCTGTTCGACCCATTGACACCCCTACCGCCCCGTCCTTACTGTCACGCCAGCATTTCGAACGTGTGACGAAATCTCGAACAGAGCTGAGGGGCAACTGCCGTGCGCATCACCGGAATCAGCACACACGTGGTCGGCACGCCGTGGCGCAACCTGACCTACGTCCAGGTGCACACCGACGAGGGGATCACGGGAGTCGGCGAGACCCGGATGCTCGGTCACACCGACGCGCTGATCGGCTATTTGCGCGAGGCCGAGGCCAACCACATTCTCGGCTCGGATCCGTTCGCGGTCGAGGACCTCGTCCGCCGGATGAAGTACGGCGACTACGGCCGTGCGGGTGAGATCGTCATGTCCGGCATCGCGGTCGTCGAGATGGCCTGCTGGGACATCAAGGGCAAGGCGCTGGGCGTGCCGGTGTGGCAGCTGCTCGGCGGCAAGGTCACCGACAAGGTGAAGGCCTACGCCAACGGGTGGTACACGACCGAGCGGACGCCCGAGGCGTACCACAAGGCCGCCCAGCAGGTCATGGAGCGCGGTTACCGGGCGCTGAAGATCGACCCGTTCGGCACCGGGCACTTCGAGCTGGATCACCAGCAGACGCTGTACGCCGTCTCCCTCATCGAGGCCGTGCGCGACGCCATCGGGCCGGACGCCGAGCTGATGCTGGAGATGCACGGCCGCTTCTCCCCCGCCACCGCCGTCCGGCTGGCGAAGGAGCTGGCGCCCTTCAAGCCGGCCTGGCTGGAGGAGCCGGTGCCGCCGGAGAACCTGAAGGCGCTGGAGAAGGTCGCGGCCAAGGTGGACATCCCGGTCGCCACCGGTGAGCGGATCCACGACCGGATCGAGTTCCGCGAGCTGTTCGACAGCCAGGCGGTGGACATCATCCAGCCCGATGTCGGCCACATCGGCGGCATCTGGGAGACCCGCAAGCTCGCCGCCACCGCCGAGACGCACTACATGCTGGTCGCGCCGCACAACGTCGGCGGCTCAGTGCTCACCGCCGCCTCCCTCCAGGTCGGCTTCACCTCCCCGAACTTCAAGATCCTCGAACACTTCAACGACTTCGCGGACGCGGAGATCAAGAAGGTGGTCAAGGGGGCCCCGCAGGTCGTGGACGGGTACTTCCACCTCTCCGACGCGCCCGGTCTGGGCGTGGAGCTGGACGTGGACGCCGCCGCCGAGTTCCCGCAGCAGCAGGCCCGGTTCGACCTGTGGGCCGAGGGCTGGGAGCAGCGCAAGCCGAAGGGGACCAAGTGAGCACCGCCGTCGTCGTCGAGGCCCCGGGCCGGCACCGGCTCGTGCCGCACACGCCGCGCGAGCCCGGTCCCGGCGAGGCGCTGGTGGCCGTGCACGCGGTCGGCATCTGCGGCAGCGACCGCGAGGTGTACCAGGGCAACCGGCCCGAGGGGTACGTCCGTTACCCGCTCGTCCCCGGGCACGAGTGGTCGGGCACGGTCTCCGCGGTGGGCGCCGGGGTGCCGACGGGACTCGTCGGGCGCAAGGTCGTCGGTGAGGGCTTCCGCAACTGCCAGGTCTGCGACCGCTGCCACGCCGGTGAGACCACGCTGTGCACCGACGGCTACGAGGAGACCGGGTTCACCCAGCCCGGCGCCATGGCCGGCACGCTCACCCTCCCGGCCCGGCTGCTGCACCTCCTGCCGGACGACGCCGACCTCACCGCCGCCGCCCTGCTGGAGCCGGCCGCCTGCATCGCGGCCGCCGCGCTGAAGGCCCGCGCCCTGCCGGGTGAGCGGGTCGCGGTGGTCGGCACGGGGACGCTCGGGATGTTCGCCGTGCAGTTCCTGAAGGCCGTCTCGCCGGCGGAGCTGCTCGTCGTCGGCACCAGGAACGACCGGGAGGCGCTGTCGCGGCAGTTCGGCGCGACCGGCTTCCGGCTGAAGGACCAGGAGCTCCCGGCCGACTTCGACGTCGTGATCGAGACGGCCGGCTCGGCCTCCGCCGCGCGCACCGCCGCCGCACTGCTCCGGCGCGGCGGACGGCTGGTGCTGACCGGGATCCCGGCGCCGGGCGCGGACGGGCTCGACCCGACCGATCTCGTCGTACGGCAGCTGGAGGTGCACACCGTCTTCGGGGCGCCGCCGGACGCCTGGGCGCACACCGTGCGGGTCTTCGGCGCCGGGCTGCTGGACCCGCTGCCGCTGGTCACGCACGAGCTGCCGCTGACCGAGTTCCCGCAGGCCATCGAGCTGGTGGGGGCGGGTGATCCAAAGGTGGGCAAGGTGCTGCTCCGCCCCTGATGACGTACGCCGGTCAGGGCGTGACCTGACGGCGCCCTGACCGGCGTACCACCACGGCCGCCTTTTTCGCAGCACCACCCGGGCCGCTCTCCGCCCCGAGCCGCGAACCTCGTCCGAAATACCGAACACGAAGGACAGCTTGTGACGACCGACGCTTCCGCCACGGCGGCCCGCCGACCCGGTGAGCAGGCGCTCACCACCCTCGGCCTGGGCGCGCCCGCCCTCGACCCCGCCGACGCCTCCGCGCACAGCTTTCCGGGCGGTGGCCGCTGGCGCACCGAGATCCCCTCGTGCGAGGGTCCCGAAGCGCTGGCGGTCGTGCTGAAGGAGGCCTCGCGCCTCGACGTCCCGATCCACCGGATCAGCCAGGGCAGCGGCGTGTGGATGCTCACCGACGCCGAGATCACCGAGATGGTCGAGGCCACCGCCGCACGCGACATCGAACTCTGCCTGTTCACCGGCCCGCGCGGCACCTGGGACATCGGTGGCTCGGTGCGCTCCGACTCGCGGGGGGCCGGACTGCGCGCACGGGGCCACGACGCCGTCGCCGGCTGCGTCGAGGACGCCGTACGAGCCACCGAACTGGGCGTCAAGTGCCTGCTGGTCGCCGACGAGGGCGTGCTGTGGACCCTGCACCGGGCCCGTGCGGCCGGGATCATCCCGGCCGACACCACGCTGAAGGTCTCGGCGCTCATCGGCCCCGTCAACCCGGCCTCGTACGCCGTCTTCGAGCGGCTCGGCGCCGACTCCGTCAACGTGCCCAGCGATCTGACGCTGGATCACCTCACCGAGATCCGCCGGGTATCGGCTGCGCCCATGGACATGTACATCGAGGCCCCCGACGACCTCGGCGGCTATGTGCGGATGTACGAGGTCGCCGAGCTGATCCGGCGCGGCGCCCCGCTCTATCTGAAGTTCGGCCTGTCCAAGGCACCCGGCATCTACCCGTGGGGCACCCACCTCAGGGACGTGACCCTGGACACCGCCCGGGAGCGGGTGCGGCGCGGCCGCCTCGCCCTGGACCTGCTCGCCCGGCACGGCGCGGACGGCGACATGGCGCCGCTCGGCTCGCGGCTGCCGGGGTCTTTGAACCGGTTCCCCGCCGAGCGCTCCGCGGAATGAGCGAGGGGAACTGCGGGCCGCCTGCAACCGCAGGCCGCACGTGGCTGGGCGCGCCCACGCGGCGGTAGCCGCACATCGATACAGCCCCCGCGCCCCTTACGGGGCGCTTCACCGACCCCGCAAGAACATCTCAACGCCGAGAAGAACAAGGACGGATCACCATGCGCAACCGCAGAGCCGCACTCGCCGCGATATCCGCGACCGCCTCGCTCGCCCTCACCCTGACCGCGTGCGGTCAGAGCGGCTCGGGCGGCAGCAAGGAGAAGACCGGTGACGTCAAGGGCGCCACCATCGGCATCGCCATGCCGACGAAGTCCTCCGAACGCTGGATCAACGACGGCAACAACGTCGTGAAGAACCTGCAGTCGATGGGCTACAAGACCAAGCTGGTCTACGGCGAGGACGACCCGAGCACCCAGGTCTCGCAGATCGAGAACATGATCACACAGGGCGTCAAGGGACTGATCGTCGCGGCGATCGACAACAAGTCGCTGAACAACGTGCTCCAGGAGGCGCACCAGGCGAACATCCCGGTGATCGCCTACGACCGGTTGATCCTCGGCACCCCGAACGTCGACTACTACGCCTCCTTCGACAACGAGAAGGTCGGCGTCCTCCAGGCCACCTACATCGCGCACAAGCTCGGCCTGGACGCCGGCAAGAAGGGCCCGTTCAACATCGAGCTGTTCGCGGGCTCGAACGACGACAACAACACCAAGTACTTCTTCAACGGCGCGATGAGCGTGCTCAAGCCGTACATGGACAAGAAGCAGCTGGTGGTCAAGTCCGGGCAGACCCAGCTCAACCAGGTCACGACGCTGCGCTGGGACGGCACCACCGCACAGAAGCGCATGGAGGACATCCTCACCTCGTCCTACAAGAGCGGCCGGGTCGACGCGGTGCTCTCGCCGTACGACGGCATCTCCATCGGCATCCTGTCCGCGCTCAAGTCGGACGGCTACGGCTCCGGCAGCAACCCGCTGCCGGTCATCACCGGCCAGGACGCGGAGCTCGCCTCGGTCAAGTCGATCATCGCCGGGCAGCAGACACAGACCGTCTACAAGGACACCCGGCAGCTCGCCAAGGTCGCCTCGACCATGGTGGACGACGCCCTGAAGGGCAAGAAGCCGCAGGTCAACGACACCAAGACCTACGACAACGGCAGCAAGGTCGTGCCCGCCTACCTGCTCCAGCCGGTCAGCGTCGACAAGACCAACTACAAGCAGGTGCTGGTGGACGGCGGCTACTACACCGAGTCCGAGCTCAAGTAAGCGCCCGCCCCCTACGGATTGGAAGGCACGACCATGGCGGGACCCGTCCTGGAAATGCGCTCGATCGTCAAGACCTTTCCCGGTGTCAAAGCGCTGTCGGACGTCACCCTGACGGTCCGTCAGGGCGAGGTCCACGCCATCTGCGGGGAGAACGGCGCCGGCAAGTCGACCCTGATGAAGGTGCTCTCCGGCGTCCATCCGCACGGCACCTACGAGGGCGAGATCCTCTTCGAGGGAGAGGTCTGCCGGTTCAAGGACATCCGGGCGAGCGAGCAGCACGGCATCGTCATCATCCACCAGGAGCTGGCGCTGGTGCCGTACCTCTCCATCGCGGAGAACATCTTCCTCGGCAACGAGCACGCCACGCGTGGACTCATCAACTGGCGCGAGACCCTGCGCCACGCCACCGAACTGCTGCGCCGGGTCGGCCTCGACGAGCACCCGGAGACCCGCGTCGCCGACATCGGCGTGGGCAAGCAGCAGCTCGTGGAGATCGCCAAGGCCCTGTCGAAGGAGGTGAAGCTGCTCATCCTCGACGAGCCGACGGCGGCGCTGAACGACGAGGACAGCGGCAAACTCCTCGACCTGATCCTGGAGCTGAAGGACCAGGGCATCACCTCGATCATCATCTCCCACAAGCTCAACGAGATCCGCCGGGTGGCCGACTCGGTGACGATCATCCGCGACGGGCGGTCCATCGAAACGCTCGACGTGAAGGCGCCGGAGACCACCGAGGACCGGATCATCAGCGGCATGGTGGGCCGCGACCTCGACCACCGCTTCCCGGAGCGCACCCCGCACGAGCCGGAGGAGGGCGCGGCCCCCGCGCTGGAGATCCGCAACTGGACCGTGCTGCACCCGATCGACCAGCAGCGCAGGGTCGTGGACGACGTGTCGATCAACGTCCGCCGGGGCGAGATCGTCGGCATCGCGGGCCTGATGGGCGCCGGCCGCACCGAACTCGCGATGAGCGTCTTCGGCCGCACCTACGGCCGGTACGCGGGCGGCACGGTCCTCAAGGACGGCACGGAGATCCGTACGAAGACCGTCGCGGAGGCGGTGGAGCACGGCATCGCGTACGTCACCGAGGACCGCAAGCACTACGGCCTCAACCTGATCGACACCATCAACCGGAACATCTCGCTGACCGCGCTGAAGAAGGTCGCGAGGCGGGGCGTGGTGGACGAGCAGGCGGAGCGGCAGGTCTCCGAGGGGTTCCGCACGTCCATGAACATCAAGGCGCCGACGGTGTTCGAGCCGGTGGGCAAGCTGTCCGGCGGCAACCAGCAGAAGGTCGTCCTCAGCAAGTGGATCTTCGCGGGTCCGGACGTGCTGATCCTGGACGAGCCCACGCGCGGCATCGACGTGGGCGCCAAGTACGAGATCTACACGGTCATCGACCAACTGGCCGCCCAGGGCAAGGCGGTCGTCTTCATCTCCTCCGAGCTGCCGGAGCTGCTCGGCATGTGCGACCGCATCTACACGATGGCCGCGGGACGGCTGACCGGTGAGGTGCCGCGGGCCGAGGCCACGCAGGAAGTGCTGATGCGCCAGATGACGAAGGACAAAGAGGTAACCCGATGAGCACGGACGTCACCGACAAGACCCCGGCGGCCGCGCCGCCGGGCAAGGGCGGACCGACCGCCGGCGAGGGCCTGTTGCAGCTGGTGCTCGGCGGCCTGCGCCGCAACATGCGCCAGTACGGCATGCTGATCGCGCTCGGCCTGATCGTCGTCCTCTTCCAGTTCTGGACCGGCGGCGACCTGCTGCTGCCGCGCAACGTCTCCAACCTGGTGCTGCAGAACAGCTACATCCTGATCCTCGCGATCGGCATGATGCTGGTGATCATCGCCGGGCACATCGACCTGTCGGTCGGCTCGATCACGGCGTTCGTGGGCGCCTTCGCCGCCGTACTGACGGTGCAGCACCATGTGGCGTGGCCCGTCGCCCTGGTGCTGTGCCTGCTGGTGGGCGCGGTGGCAGGCTCCGTACAGGGCTTTTTGATCGCGTATTTCGGCATACCGTCGTTCATCGTCACCCTCGCCGGGATGCTGCTCTTCCGCGGCCTGACGGAGATCTTCCTCAAGGGCCAGACCCTCGGCCCGTTCCCGAACGGCCTGCAGAAGATCGGCAACGGCTTCCTGCCCGAGGTCGGCCCCAACACCAACTACCACAACCTCACCCTGCTCCTCGGCATCGTCCTGATCGCCGCCGTGGTGTGGCAGGAGGTGCGCGACCGGCGCCGCCAGCAGGAGTTCTCCCTCGACGTGGTGCCCTTCAAGCTGTTCCTGCTCAAGCTCATCGCGCTGGTCGCCGCGGTTCTCGCCCTCACCATGCTGCTCGCCAGCTACGACGGCGCGCCGATCATCCTGATCATCCTCGGCGTCCTGGTGGGCGGCTACGGCTACGTCATGCGCAACTCGGTCTTCGGCCGGCACATCTACGCCATCGGCGGCAATCTGCCGGCGGCGAAGCTGTCCGGTGTGAAGGACAAGCGCATCACCTTCCAGGTGTTCCTGAACATGGGCGTGCTCGCGGCCCTGGCGGGTCTGGTGGTCGCCGCCCGTCTGAACGCGGCCTCGCCGAAGGCGGGCGACGGCTTCGAACTGGAGGCCATCGCCTCCTCGTTCATCGGCGGCGCCTCCATGAGCGGCGGTGTCGGCACCGTGCTCGGCGCCATCATCGGCGGTCTCGTCCTCGGCGTGCTGAACAACGGCATGAACCTCCTCAGCGTCGGCACCGACTGGCAGCAGGTCATCAAGGGCCTGGCCCTGTTGGCGGCGGTCGGCTTCGACGTGTGGAACAAGCGCAAGTCCGGTTCGTAAGTCAGATCGGGCCCCACCGGAAAGAGCCGGTGGGGCCCCTCCTCTCAGGGAGCCGCATCCATGGAACTGAACAGACGCACGGTCATCGCTGGAGCCGCGGCGGCCGGTATCGCCGCCACCACCCTCGGCACGACGCAGACATCAGCCGCTGCCGCGGCGGGCGCCCAGGCCGCGTCCGCCACGTCAGGGGGCCGCAAGCCGGTGAAGGAACTGTTCGGCACGCTCGCCGACGGCACGAAGATCTACCGCTGGTCGCTGGTGAACGGCGGCACTCGGCTGAAGGTCCTGAACTACGGCGGCATCGTCCAGACCCTGGAGGTCCCCGACCGCCGCGGCCACTGCGCCAACGTCGTCGCGGGCTTCGACAACATAGCCGACTACGTCGCCAAGAGCCCGTACTTCGGCGCCCTGATCGGGCGGTACGGCAACCGCATCGGCAAGGGCCGGTTCACGCTCGACGGCAAGAGCTACCAGCTCTCCGTCAACGACGGCGTGAACAGCCTGCACGGCGGCAAGCAGGGCTTCGACAAGCACGTGTGGGACGTCGAGCCGTTCGCCGAGGGCTCCGACGTCGGCCTGCACCTGCACTACACCAGCGTCGACGGCGAGATGGGCTACCCGGGCACGCTCAAGGCGAAGGTGACGTACACCCTGACCCGGCACGGTGAGTGGCGCATCGACTACGAGGCCACCACGGACAAGGCGACCATCGTCAACCTCACCAGCCACGTCTACTGGAACCTGGCCGGCGAGGGCAGCGGCACGATCGAGGACCACGAGCTCCGGATCGCCGCCTCCCGGTACACCCCCACCGACTCGGGTCTGATCCCGACCGGCGAGCTGGCGAAGGTCGCGGGCACCCCGTTCGACTTCCGCCACGCCAAGCCGATCGGCCGGGACATCCGCGCCGGGCACGTCCAGCAGGTGCAGGCCAAGGGATACGACCACAACTGGGTCCTGGACAAGGGCATCACGGCACGCCCGGAACATGTGGTGACCCTGCGCGACCCGCGCTCCGGCCGCACCCTCAAGATCGCCACCGACCAGCCCGGACTGCAGTTCTACTCCGGCAACTTCCTCGACGGCACCCTCACCGGCACCGGCGGCCACACCTACCGCCAGGGTGACGCCCTGTGCCTGGAGACCCAGCACTTCCCGGACGCGCCGAACCACGCGAACTTCCCGTCGACCGTGCTGCGGCCCGGGCAGACGTACCGGACGACGACGATCCACACGTTCGAGGCGTGAACCGGGGCGCGGACCGGGGCGTGAACCACCTCACACGACAGGCGAGTTGAACGCCACTGCCGCCCCCTCCGTATCCAAGGGTGGCCCGTGCTCCCCCGCACGGGCCACCTGAAACGGAGGTTCCTTTGGCCGGCAACGTCACCTCGTTGTTCCGCGGCAGCGCCGCCCACAGCCCTTCGATGGCGGCGCTGACGCGGGAGGGCGGCGACGGAACCGGCCCGGTGGACTTCTGCATCCCGTGCAACCCGTACTTCCCCACCCCGGCCATGTACGACGAGCTGGCGGTCCGGCTGCGCGAGATCATCACGTACTACCCGAGCAGCGCCGACGCGATCACCGCGGAACTGTGCAGCCTCCTCCAGCTGCCGCCGCAGTGCGTGGCGATGGGCAACGGCTCCACGGAACTGATCACCTGGATGGACCACCTGCTGGTCCGCGAGTCCCTGGCGATCCCGGTGCCGGCCTTCGGCCGCTGGACCGACCAGCCGATGGAGACCGGCAAGCGGGTCGACATGTTCCCGCTCCAGGAGGCGAGCGGGTTCGCCCTGGACCTCGCCCAGTACGCGGACTTCATCCGCACCCGGGGCACGCGGGTGGCGGTGATCTGCAACCCCAACAACCCCGACGGCGGCTATCTGCGCAAACAGCAGGTGGTGCAGTTCATGGACGCGATGGCGGACCTGGACCTGGTGATCGTCGACGAGTCCTTCCTGGAGTTCGCAGACGCGGAGGCCGAACCGAGCGTCGTCCAGGAGGCCATGATCCGCCCCAACGTCGTCGTGCTGCGCAGCCTCGGCAAGAACTTCGGCCTGCACGGCATCCGCTTCGGCTATCTGGTGGCCAACCCGGCGCTCGCGGGGAAGGTGCGGGGGATGCTCCCGAAGTGGAACCTCAACTCCTTCGCCGAGCACGTGGTGTTCATGCTGAGGGAACACGGCCCCGAGTACGCCCGGAGCCTGCAGCAGGTCCGCCGCGACCGCCTGGAGATGACCAGCCACCTCTCCGCACTCCCGGGCCTGACGGTGTACCCGTCCCAGGGCAACTTCCTCTTCGTACGACTGCCCGTCGGCGCCGAGGGCACGGTGGTCCGGGACCGGATGCTCACCGAGCACCGGATCCTGGTCCGCGAGTGCGGCAACAAGATCGGCTCGTCCAGCCGCTTCCTGAGACTCGTGGTGCGCCCCCAGGTCGACGTGCGTCGCCTGGTGTCCGGCCTGGAGCAGGTGCTCTACGGGTCCAGGAGGGGAGCCGCCGTACCCGAGCTGGGCACCGGGACCAGCTACAGCTCGGGTACGGCGGCGGTGGACCGGCTGGTGAGCGAGACGAACGGGGGTGGCATGCGGTTGCCCGCAGCGCCGCAGCCGGCGCCCGCGCCCCAACCGATGCCGGTGTCGCAGCCCTTGCCCGCGGCGGCTCAGCCGATGCCGGTGCCTCAGCCGGCGGCACCGCAGCCCGCGCCGGTACAGCAGCCGATGGCACCGGTGGCCGTCCCCCAGCCGGCCCCGGCGCCCGCTCCCGCGCCCCTACCCGCGCGGGCCCCCCTACCCGCGCCGGCCGCCCTACCCGCGCCGGCCCCCCTACCCGCTCCCACCCCGGTACCGGCACCCGCCGCCGCGGTCGCCCCCACTCCCCCCGGCGTCCCGGCGCGCGGCGGCCTCACGGCGGCCCAGGTGCGCGGGATGACGGCACCGGCGACCGATCTGACTCCGGCGCCGGCCACGGGATGGCCCAATGCACAGAGCTGGCCGAACGCGGCGGGGGCCTAGCCGCATACGCGCTATGGGCAGACCGGGCATCAGTGGGCGACCGGCCACCCGCTCAAGCAGCAAGCGGCACCCCGGCGACCGATCCGCCCCGGGTGCCGCCCGCGCCGTACAGGTCTACTTGCCCGGGCACTGCTTCCACGCCAGGTGGTACACCGTGCTGATGTCCCCGTCCGTGGAGTCCATGGTCATGAAGCTGACCTTGTCCGAGGCCTGGGTCCCGGCGTTCACCCGTAGCTCGGTGTTGATGTTGAAGTTGCGCAGCACCCCGCAGGGCGCCCAGACCAGTTGGGCCCAGTC
Organism: Streptomyces sp. NPDC007856; assembly: GCF_042868225.1. NCBI lineage: Bacteria > Bacillati > Actinomycetota > Actinomycetes > Kitasatosporales > Streptomycetaceae > Streptomyces > Streptomyces sp. NPDC007856. The sequence goes on from NZ_JBIAEC010000002.1 coordinate 563,547, forward strand.
GGTGCTGTCGGTGGCCTGCCAGTCGTCGTTGTAGGGGCCGTTGAAGGGGTGGTTCCTGGGCACGGTCTGCGAGGAGCCCTGGAAGTAGTACGAGGCCTTCTGCGCGGCGCTCGCGCCGGGCTGGAGCGAGAGGAAGCCCCGGTAGTCGGCGCTGGCTATCGCGTAGGTGAAGCCCTGGGGGACGTGCACCACCAGGTTGAGCTGGCAGTTCTTGCGGAAGGCCGTCGGGTCGGAGGCGCCGCCGGCCTGGGCCAGGTACTCGCTGTAGGTCACCGTGAACGCCGTGTTGTCCGGCGAGACGGCCACCGCGGCCGTACCCGCGGGACAGCCGGAGCCGTTCACCGTGGCCACATCGATGACGATCTTGTCCGGGGGCGGGTTGTCGAACACCGGCGAGGAGGGGTGCGCGGGCAGCGCGGTGGTGAGGAGGGCGGCTACGGCGCCGCTGAGGAGGAGTCCACCAGCCATCGTTTCTCCCGTGGTCAGGTGTGGGGGGTCTGTGTGGAACCTGTGAAGCGTTCCGCATCGTAGGAAGCTCCCGTCACCCCCGGGAGGGTCAACTCCGGCCATTCACAGCGGGCCGTTCACACCGAGCGGCCGCTACGGGTTCTCCCAGGCCGCCGGTTCCGCCGCCAGCGCCCGGACGGGCTCCGGCAGCGCGTCCGCCGCGAGGTCGGCGATGGTGACGCCCTCCAGGATCCGGCGGACGTTCGCGCGCAGCGCGATCCACAGGGGCAGCAGGGGCTGTGCGCTGCCGGTGTAGGCGAGGCCCGTGGGGCGTTCACCGCGGACCGAGACGATCGGGCCGTCCACCGCCCGGATCACGTCGGCCACCGTGATCCCGGCGGCGTCCCGCGCCAGCCGGTAGCCGCCGCCTCCGCCGCGCCTGCTGTCGACGATCCCGCCGCGCCTCAGGTCGCCCAGGATCCCTTCCAGGAACTTGTGCGGGATGCCCTGGGCGGCGGCGATTTCCTCCGCCTTCACCGGGCCATTACCCTGCCGTACGGCCAGCTCCAGTACTGCCCGTACCGCGTAATCCGCCCGCGCCGAGATCCTCATGGGTCCATTGTGGGGCGTCGCCGCGTGGAGAATGGCCTGCACCCGCGCCCCGTAAGATCGCCCGCGGAGGATCCACCTTGGCGCTCAGCAGACGTACCTTCAGTGCCCTGACCGGCTCGACCGCCCTCGGGCTCGCCCTGGGTGGCAGCGGCGGCCCCGGGGCGCCTTCGGCGTACGCGGCGCGCAGTGTGCCGACCGGCCCGGCGCCCGCCCCGCCGAGCGCCGACGGCCACCGGCACACCATCGGCTACGACCACTACTCGCTGCTCGTGGACGGCAGGCGGCTGGTGGTGTGGTCCGGCGAGATGCATCCCTTCCGGCTGCCCAGTCCCGCCCTGTGGCGGGACGTGCTGCAGAAGATGCGGGCCCACGGCTACAACGCGGTCAGCATCTACGTGGCCTGGAACTACCACTCCCCCGCGCCCGGCCACTACGACTTCACCGGCGTCCGCGACCTGGACCTGTTCCTGCGCACGGCCGCCGAGACGGGGCTGTACGTCATACTGCGGCCCGGCCCGTACATCAACGCCGAGGTGGACGGCGGCGGCTTCCCGGGCTGGCTGACGGCGACGAAGGGGACGGCCCGGACCGACGATCCGGTCTATCTGTCGTACGTCGACGAGTGGCTGACCCAGGTGAACCGGATCGCCCGCAGGCATCTGTTCACCCAGGGCACCGGCACGATCCTGCTCTACCAGATCGAGAACGAGTACGACGCCCACGTCGACGAGGCCGGCCGGGCGTACCTGTCCCACCTGTACAAGAAGGTGCGCGCGGACGGCATCGACGTCCCGATGTTCCACAACGACAAGGGCAGGAACGGGTACTGGGTGCCCGGCTCGTTCGACACCGGCGGTGAGAAGGGCGGCTGGCTGTACGGCTTCGACGGGTATCCGTCGCCGTCGCAGACCCCGCCGGACTGGGGGACGTTCGGGTCCGGCGGGGCGAAGGGCGGGGCCACTGCCTCGCCGGCCACACCCGGGTTCGTGCCCGAGTTCGGCGGCGGCTGGTTCGACCCGTGGGGCGGGGCCTGGTTCGACGGCAAGGGGTACGCCGAGTCCCGGCGCACCCGGGATGCCGCGTACGAGCGCCGGTTCTATCTGACCAACCTCGCCAACGGGCTCACCCTGCACAACGTCTACATGACCTTCGGCGGGACCTCCTGGGGCTGGCTGCCCGCGCCGGTCGTCTACACGTCGTACGACTACGGCGCCGCCATCGACGAGGCGCGGAACGTCACCGCCAAGATCGCGCCGATGCACCAGCTCGGGCATCTGCTCCAGCGCGTGCCCGACTTCGCCAAGCTGGACCGGGCGGCGGAGGTGAGGGCCGAGGGCCTGAAGGTCTACCACCTGACCAACCCGGACACCGGCGCCCACATCTATGTCGCCCGCAACGACGGCACGGACCCGGTCACCACCGATCTGCCGACCGACGCCGGGCGGCTCCGGATCACCGTGCCCGGCAAGGACGCCAGGCTGCTCGCGACGGGGCTGAAGCTGGGCAAGCGGACGCTGAAGTGCTCCACAGCCGAGCCGATGCTGGCTCTGACGGCCGGCCGGCAGGACATCGCGCTGTTCTCGGGGCGCACCGGTGACATGGCCGAACTGGTGCTGAAGTGCCCGGTGGAGCCGAGCGTCATGCGGCTGGACCCAGAGGCCGCCTGGGTCTTCGACGACAGCGACAGCTCCCTGCATGTGAACGTCCCGCTCGGCGAGGGCGGGCTCACCCGCGTGCTGGTGCAGAAGGGCGAGACCGAGACCCCGCTGCTGCTGCTCTTCGCCGACGACGCCACCGCCGTACACCTGTTCCCGTACGACACCCCGTCCGGGACCCTGCTGGTGTACGGCCCGGCGTTGCTGCGCCACGCCGAGCTGCGCGGATCCGAGGTCCATCTGACGGGTGACATCACCGAGACGACCACCATCGAGGTGTGGGGGCCGCGCGGGATCGACAGCCTGGTGTGGAACGGCCGCACCCTGCCCACCCGGGTGACCCTGTCCGGCAGCCTGATGACCACCGGCCTGCTGCCCGCCGTTCCCGAGGTGAAGCTGCCCGAGCTGGGCGGCTGGCGGATGCGCACGGAGAACCCGGAGGCCGGGCCCGGTTTCGACGACTCGGCCTGGACGGTCGCGGACAAGAGGTCGTCGTTCAGCACCACGCCGGTCCCCGACGGCGGGCCGGTGCTCTTCGCCGACGACTACGGCTTCCACTACGGGGACGTCTGGTACCGCGGCTCCTTCACCGACGCCACCGGCCTTCAGGAGGTCTCGCTCGCCTACAGCACCGGCACGCAGGGCCTGTTGATGGCCTGGCTGGACGGGGAGCCGCTGGGCACCCACCGGATGCCGGTGCCGGACAAGAACACGACCGTACGGAAGGGCAGTTGGGCGGACACGGCCGTCTTCCCCGTCCGCGAGCGGCTGCGCTCTCCCGGCCGGCATGTGCTGTCGGTCCTCGTCCGGCGCATGCAGCACGACCAGGACGGCAAGGGGCTCGACACCCACAAGGGGGCGCGCGGGCTGACGGCGGCGGCCTTCAAGGGCGCCTCGCCGAGCGTGACCTGGCGGATCCAGGGCGCGGCGGCCCCCGACCCCGTGCGCGGCCCGATGAACAACGGCGGCCTGTACGGCGAGCGGCAGGGCTGGCATCTGCCCGGCTTCCGGGACGACGACTGGGAGCGCGCCGCCTTCCCGCGGGCCGCCCGGTACCAGGGCGTGACCTGGTACCGGACGACCTTCCGGCTGGCGGTGCCGGCCGACATCGACGCCTCGATCGGCCTGACCCTGGAGGACGACCCGTACCGCGCCTACCGCGCCCAGATCTTCCTCAACGGCTGGAACATGGGCCAGTACATCAACAACGTGGGCCCGCAGCACACCTTCGTCCTGCCGAACGGCGTCCTGCGCACCCGGGGCACCAACACCCTGGCGCTGGCGGTCCTTTCGGAGTTCACCACGCTGTCGGGGCCGGGCCGGGTGAGCCTGACGCTGCTCGGCAGGACGAGCGGCGGACTGCCGGTCACGCCGGTCTGACCGCCGGTCCGATCGCCGGTCTGATCACGCGAGCCTGATCACGTTCCAGGACAGCGGTTCCAGTACCGCGCTGAGGGTGCCGTCCGTCAGGGCAGCGCCCTCGACCGGATGCGGGACGACCCGCTCGGGCTCGTCGAGGGTGTTGCGGGCGTCGGGGTCGGCGTCCGCGAGCGCGCTGTGCTCGGTGACGGTCGTCAACTCAAGCCTGCTGAGGTTGACTTCGAGCGGCAGGGCGTCCGTACGGCTGCGGTTGACGGCGAACACCGTGACCGTGCCGTCGGCCGCGCGGACGGCGGTGGCGTGCAGCAGGTCCGTCTCGCCGTACTTCTTCGTCTCGTACGTCGGCGAGTCCACGCGCACGTCGAGCACCTCGCCCCGGCCGTGCTTCGACGCCTGCGCGAACGGGAAGAACGTCGTCTGCCGCCAGGCCGGGCCGCCCGGCTCGGTCATGATCGGGGCGATCACATTGACCAGCTGGGCGAGGCAGGCGACGGTGACGCGGTCGGCGTGCCGGAGCAGGGCGATGAGGAGCGAGCCGAAGACGACGGCGTCCGTGACGCTGTAGTTGTCCTCCAGCAGCCGGGGCGCCTCGGGCCAGTCGGACTGGTCCAAGGTCTTGGCGTGCTCCTCCCATCGGGAGAAGTACCAGACGTTCCACTCGTCGAAGGAGAGGTTGATCCTCTTCTTGGACTTGAGCTTCGCGCCGATGTGGTCGGCGGTGGCGACCACGTTCTCGATGAAGGACTCCATGTCGACGGCCGAGGCGAGGAAGGAGTCCACATCGCCGTCGGTGGGCTCGTAGTAGGCGTGCAGGGAGATGTGGCCGACGAGGTCGTACGCCTCCTGCAGGACGGTCGCCTCCCACTCGGCGAAGGTGGGCATGGCCTGGCTGGAGGAACCGCAGGCGACCAGTTCGACTTCAGGGTCGGCCTGGCGCATGGCCCGTGCCGTCTCGGCGGCGAGCCGGCCGTACTCCTGTGCCGTCTTGTGGCCGGTCTGCCAGGGGCCGTCCATCTCGTTGCCCAGGCACCAGAGCCGGATGCCGAAGGGCTCCTTGTCGCCGTGTGCCGCGCGGAGGTCGGACAGGGCGGTGCCGGTGGGGTGGTTGGCGTACTCCTGGAGTTCGAGGGCCTCGGCGACGCCGCGGGTGCCGAGATTCAGCGCCATCATCGGCTCGGCCTCGGGCCCGAGCTTCTTCAGGAACGCGATGAATTCGGAGAGGCCGAACCGGTTCGTCTCGGTGGAGTGCCAGGCGAGGTCCAGCCGGCGGGGGCGGTTCTCGACGGGGCCGACGGAGTCCTCCCACTTGTAGCCGGAGACGAAGTTGCCGCCGGGGTAGCGGACGGCGGTGACGCCGAGTTCGCGGACCAGCTCCAGGACGTCGGTGCGCAGTCCGGCTTCGTCCGCCGAGGGGTGGTCGGGTTCGTGGATGCCGGTGTAGACGCAGCGGCCGAGGTGTTCCACGAAGGAGCCGAAGATGCGGGGGTTGACCGGGCCGACGGTGAAGGCGGGGTCGAGGATGAAGCGGGCGGTGCGCTTGCTCATGGGGTCCTTTCGGGTCACTTCAGAACAGGCCAGTCGGAACGCCGGCTCAGTTGGTTCAGGCCCGGCTTCGGGGTGCCGTTGTCGGCCGCGTCGTAGGAGTGGTACGCCAGCCACGTCTTGCATAGTTTGTTCGGCTCGTTCGTTCGATATACCGAATGTCGCCCGTAACTTCGAACGGGACCGTAGATTCGAAGCGCTTCCGCGTCAAGGGGTGGGACACAAGCTCATGGGTGGTTTTCCCTTCGACCACGGTCACGGCATCCCATGACGAGGACACGCCGAGACGCGTAGGCTCTGCCCAGCGGAAGGGGGAGGCGATGGGTATCGCGGGCGCGCGTGAGCAGGCGACACGCCTGGCCGCACGGCTGCGCCGAGCCCGGCCGGGCTCGGCGATGCGCTCGCTGGCCCGCGACCTCGCTGCCGCCGTCCACGCCCGCCCCGAAACACCCGGCGGTGTCCGGGAGTTGTGCCGGGCACTGGGCGAGGAGATGAGCGGACTGCGCGGCGGACGGCCGATCGAGGTGCGCTTCGAGCGCTTCCCGGACGAGATCGAGGTCACCGGGCTGTGGCTGGAGTTCGCCGAGTTCGACCTGGTGATCGTGGAGGAGCGGGCCGAGGCCGTGCAGCAACTGGTGATCCTGGGCCATGAGTTGTGGCATCTGCAGAACGGGCACCGGCATTCCCACCTGGCCGGGGACGCGGCGGCCCGGGCGCTCGCCGACGCACCCGGCTGGCGGGGCATGCCCCTCACGGTGGCCGCCCGCAACGGCTCCCGGGAGGCCGACGAGGCCGAGGCGGACGACTTCGGGCACCGCCTGGCCGCCCTGTTCCGGCCGCACCTCACCGGCTCCGGAGCGGGCGCCGCCCTCGGCCCGGCGGGGCGGTCCCTCAGCCCGGTGCAGCGGACCCTCGGCTACCGACGCGACCGGGCGAGTGACCCGAAGGGGCGCGCGGGCGACCTTTCGGCACCGGCGGCCGGCGCCCCGGAGGTGAACCGGCTGCCGGACGACCGAGCGCCGCAAGAGGGGGGAGCCGCGCGGTGACCCTGGCGTTCGAGCTCTCCGGACTCCTCGACGAGGTCTCCGTCTCCTTCTGGATCCCCACGGCCGTCCTGACCGCCGCCCTGGCCATCAAGCTGCCCAGCATCATCAAGCTGTGGCGGGACCCGCTGCTGCGCGCCGTCGGCGGTCTGCTGCTGTTCGGCTGCGCGGTGTTCGTCTTCGCGGCCCCGCGGACCATCGCCTGGACCAACCGGGTCACCGGGGTGCCGAACATCTCGGCGCCCTGGGTGTACTCCCTGATCACCGCGCTGTGCGCGTCCTGGCTGCTGCTGATCATCGCCTGGCGCAACGGCCGCTCCGACTCGGCCCAGACCCGCCGGGTGACCCGCTGGGTCGTGGCCGTCTACGCGGGCGTGGTCGTCGCCCTGTGGGTGCTCTTCGCGCTCGCGGACGTGCCCGTGCAGCGGCTGCGGGACCTGGACACGTACTACGCCGACACCCCCTTCATGCGCGAGGAGATCCTGCTCTACCTCGTCGCGCACACCGTGGCCTGCTCGATCACGGCCCGGCTGATCTGGAACTGGATCCGCACCGACGGCCTCGACGCCTGGCTGCGCTGGGGGCTCAGGCTGCTGGGCGTCGGCTATGCCACCAACCTGTTCTTCGACGCGGCCAAGCTCACCGCCGTCGTGGCCCGGTGGACCGGCCACGACCTGGACTGGCTGAGCACCAATGTGGCGCCGGCGGGCGCGTGTGTCTCCGCGACCCTGGTCGCGGTGGGCTTCATCGTCCCGCACGTCGGCCAGTATCTGCACGAGCGCTGGCACGTCCGGCTGCGCCACCGCGCTCTCGGCCCCCTCTACCAGCTGACGCGGACCGTCACGGGCGAGCGCGAGCCCTTCGCCCCGCACGCCCCCGCCGAACTGCGCCTGATCCGCCGCGAGACCTTCATCCGCGACGCCCTGCTGCAACTCTCCCGGCACCTGGACGAGGAGCTGCGCGAACGGTCGTACCGGGCCGCCCTCGCCCTCGGCTTCGAGTCCGGCCGGGCCAGGGCCCTCGCCGCCGCCGTGACGCTGCTGGACGCGGCCGGCGGCGGGCGGCCGCGGGCCGACGGCACCGACTCCCCGTCCGGTCCCGACACGGCATATCTGCTCCAGGAGATCCAGGCCGTGTCCGAGGCCCTCCGTCGTCCCGACGAGATCACGGCGGTCCGCGCTCGTGCGGCCGCCCCGGCAGAGAGCGTGCCCGCGCATGAGTGACCGCCCCTCCCCCGCCAGAACCGCCGTCGTGCTGGGGGGATCCCACACCGGCATGCTCGCGGCGCGGGCGCTCGCCGAGTTCGCCGACCGGGTCGTCGTCGTCGAGCGCGACGCCCTGCCCGGCGGCCCCGAACCCCGCAAGGGGCTGCCACAGGCCCGGCACGCCCATATGCTCTGGTCGGGCGGGGTGCGGGCGGTGGAGGAGCTGCTGCCCGGCAGCACCGACGCGCTGAAGGCCGCCGGGGGGCGCCGGCATCCGTTCACCACCGGCGTGGTCGCCCTCTCCGCACAGGGCTGGTTCCGGCGCTGGCCCGAGTCCCACCATGTGATCCTGGCCGGCCGCGACCTGCTGGACGCGACGATCCGCGCACAGGTCCTCGCCGACCAGCGGATCGAACTCCTCGACGGCACCGAGGCGCTCGGCCTCACCGGCACCGGCGCCGCGGTCACCGGCGTACGCATCCGGACCCGGGACGGCGTCGAGCGCACCCTTCCGGCCGGCCTCGTGGTCGACGCCACCGGGCGCGGCTCCCGGGCCGCGCGCTGGCTCGCGGAGCTGGGGCTGCCCGCGCCGCAGGTCCGCGAGGTCGACCCCGGTCTGGTCTACGCGAGCCGGCTCTTCCTCGCCCCCGAGGCGGCCCGGGAGGGCTTCCCGGTGGTCAATGTGCAACCCGATCCGCGCGGCGACGGGCCGGGCCGCTCCGGCTTCCTGCTCCCCATCGAGCGCGGCCGCTGGATCGTCACCCTCGCCGGCACCCGCGGCGGCGAACCCACCGCCGGGAACGAGGACTTCATCCCCTTCGCCCGCGAGAAGCTGCGGCATCCGCTGATCGGCGAACTGCTGGACCGCGCCGAGCCGCTGTCCGAGGTCACCCTCACCCGTTCCACCGTCAACCGCCGGCACTTCTACGAGCGGATGCCGGCGTGGCCCGAGAACTTCACCGTCCTCGGCGACGCGCTCGCCGTGTTCAACCCGGTCTACGGCCATGGACTGGCCGTCGCCGCCCAGAGCGCGGTGGTGCTGCGCGAGGTGATACGGCGGCACGGCTGGAGCACGCCGGGGCTGGCCCGCCGCCTGCAGCGGGCGGTGGCCCGTCCGGTGCGTGCGGCATGGGATCTGGCGCTGGGTCAGGACGTGTTCTACCCCGGCGCGACGGAAGCCGGTCCCACCCTGCGGGACCGGCTCCTGTCCGCGTACGTCGGCCGGCTGATGCACACCGCGACGGGGAACGGGCGCGTGGCCCGCCGGGTGACCGACGTGACGTCACTGGAGCGCGGGGCCGAGGTGTTGCTGGCGCCGAGCGTGCTGCTGGCGGCGGCGGTCGGACCGCTTCGGCCGCCGCTCGCGGCTCCGCCGATGACCGCGCAGGAGCGGAAGGTGGCGGGCGTCTAGGCCGGCTTCCGGGTGCGGGTGCGTGGTGGGTTGCCCGCCGCCGGGTCAGCCCTCGAACGCCGGTTGGGGCAAGCCCTTCCCCGCGTCCGGAATCACCAGCACCGAGCCCGACAGCGGGTGCGGCGCCGACAGTCCCGTCCGCGCCGTGGTGATGTACAGGTCGGTCAGGTCGGCGCCGCCGAACGCGCAGGCCGTCGTACGCGGGGTCGGCAGCGGGATCACCCGGTCCAGCACACCGGCCGGCGTATAACGCCGTACCGCTCCCCCGTCCCACAACGCCACCCACACACAGCCCTCCGCGTCGACCGTCAGGCCGTCCGGGAAGCCCGCGCCCTCCTCGATCTCCACGAACGGGCGGCGGCCCTGGACGTGCTCGCCGTCGTGGTCGAAGACGTCCACCCGGCGGGTCGGGGTGTCGACGTAGTACATGAGGCGACCGTCGGGGCTCCAGCCCGTGCCGTTGCTGACCGTGGTGTCGGACAGGACCGTCTGAACCGTGCCGTCGCCGGTCAGCCGGGTCAGCGTGCCGCCGCCCGGCGCCTCGTCGTACCGCATGGTGCCCGCCCACAACGAGCCGTCGGGCGCCACAGCGGCGTCGTTGGCGCGGCGGCCCGGGACCGGCTCGTGGTGCAGCCAGCGGAACGTGTCGTCGGGGTCCAGCAGGCCCACGCCGTCCCGCAGGTTGAGGACCAGGCCGCCGCCCGCGCGGGGCTTGACCGCGCCCACGTGCTGCTCCGTCGTCCGCACCGTGCGCCGGCCCGTGACCGGGTCGTAGGTGTTGACGCGCATGCCCAGGATGTCGAGCCATATCAGCCGGCCCGTCGCCGGATCCCAGGTCGGGCCCTCGCCCAGCTCCGCCTCCGCCCGTACGGCGACCTCGTACCCGGCGCTCACGCCGCGCTCCGGTGGCCGAGCCGCTCCGACAGCTCGGCCGCGCCCTTCGCCGACAGCTGCTCCAGCTCGGCCCGGCGCTCGTCGCTCCAGCGGATCATGGGGACCGAGATGGACAGGGCCGCGACCACCTGGCCCGTGCGATCGCGCACGGGAGCGGCCACACAGCTCACGTCCGGGTTGGACTCGCGGCTCTCCACCGCGATGCCCCGCTGCCGGATCTCCGCGAGCGCCTCGCGCAGCGCAGCGGGGTCGGTGATGCTGTTCGGGGTCATCGCGGTCAGATCGGCGTCGTCCGGGATCCGTGCCGCGAGCTCCTGCTCGGGCAGCGAGGCCAGCAGCATCTTGCCGACCGAGGTGCAGTGGGCGGGCAGCCGGCGGCCGGCGGCGGAGACCATGCGGACGGCGTGCGTGGAGTCGACCTTGGCGATGTAGATGACGTCGGTGCCTTCGAGGATCGCCACGTGGACCGTCTCGTCGCAGGTCTCGGCGACCGAGCGGGCCACCTGCTGGCCCTCGGCGGCGAGGTCGAGCTGCTCGGCGTAGCGGCTGCCGAGCTGGTACGGGCGGACGCCGAGCCGGTAGCGTCCGGACTGTCCCGGCACGGGCACGATGTACGACCGTGCCGCGAGCGTGGTGACCAGCTCGTGCACGGTGGTGCGCGGCAGCTGGAGCTTGCGCACGATGTCGGGGGCGGAGAGCGTCCCGTCCCCGTCGAGGAACAGCTCAAGAATGTCCAGAGCCCGGGTCACGGCAGGCACGAGGCGTCCCACGTCCGGCCCCCTCCCTTGGGTCTAAGCGCCCGTTCGACACCTCGACAGCGAGTTGTTCGAGATATCAACAGGCGATCGGCATGACGAACACAGGCTAGTCATGGAGGGTTGCGCGGGCAATGGCCCGGAAGCAGACCGTGCACCATGGGGGCATGGATCTCGACTTCCAGCTGGTCCTGCTGCGCCGCATGGCCGACCACAACCCGGATCTGGTCGAGGATGCCCGGCACCGGCTCGGGGTGTCCATCGCCGAAATGCGGGAGACCAACAAGCGCTGGCAGGCGATGGTCCGCTCGCCGAGGGCCCGCTCCGCCGCCGCCCGGTACCGCTCGGTCCTGGGCGAGCCGGAATCCGTCCTCCCCCGCCGGCTCGGCGACGTCGACTGCGAGGCCCGGCGCTGGCCCCTGCCGCTCTGGCCCGACCTGCGCTTCGAGGTGCTGGTCGGGCCGGACGGGGCGGTGTGGAACGAGTGGCTGGTGCGCGCATCCGGCGCCCCGGCGCCCAGGCTGGAGACCGTGGACGACCTCGTTCCCTGGTCCTGCACGGTGGACGAGGCCGCCCGTGCCTTCGCCCCGGCCCGCCCGCTGGAGGGCACCGCGCCGACCCGGTGGGGCCTCGCATTCACCGCGCCCGGCCCGGACGGCGTACCGCACGAGGTGGTCGCCGAGTTCACCTGGGGGCTGCTCCAGCGGACGGCTGTACTGACTTAGCTCAAGCGTCGAAAGCGGTGGCCCGGGTCCGCTTCTCCCAGGCGGTGACCTCCTCGCGGACCTGGTCGAGGTGGCCCAGGACCGCGCTCACTCCGTCGTCGCCGAGCGGCAGCCGCAGCGGGGTGTCCTCGGCCTCCAGCGCGGCCAGGATCAGGCCGGCCGCCTTGGCCGGGTCGCCGGGCTGGCTGCCGTGGCCGCCGGCGACGGCGCCGCGCGTCTCGCCGACCTTGGCGTACACCCCGCTGTCGGAGCCGGCCCCGGCCCGGCCGGCCTCGAACAGCGAGGTCCGGAACGCGCCCGGCTCGACGATCAGCACCTTGACGCCGTACTCCCGCACCTCGTCCGCGAGCGCCTCGGACAGGCCCTCCAGGGCGAACTTCGTCGCGCTGTACGCCCCGAAGCCCGCGAAGGACATCTGGCCGCCCATGCTGCTCATCTGCACGATCGCGCCCGAACGCCGCTCCCGCAGGTGCGGCAGGACCGCCCGGACGAGCGCCGCCGGACCGAAGAAGTGCAGGTCGAACAGGTCGCGCAGCTCGGCGTCGGTGGTCTCCTCGACGGCGCCGACGTAGGTGCGGCCGGCGTTGTTGACCAGCACGTCGATCCGCCCGTGCCGGGCCACGACATCCCGGACCGCCGCCTCGGCCGCGGCCACGTCGGTGACGTCCAGCCGCAGCGCCTCCACCTGGTCGGGATGGGCGGCCACCAGGTCCTCCAGGGCCTCGGGGCGCCGGGCGGCGCCGACCACGACATCACCTGCGGCGACGGCCGCCTCGGTGATCGCCCGCCCGAAACCGCTGCTCGCCCCGGTCACCAGCCAGACCTTGTTCATCACGACTCTCCGTAGCTCTCGTCGGGTTCGACACGAACAACACTGCGGCCGCGTGCCGTTGCCCGTCCAAGACCCTCGGTGATAACCAACGGCTATGACCATGGACGTCCACGCCCGCGAGCTGCGCTACTTCGTCGCGGTCGCCGAGGAGCTGCACTTCACCCGCGCCGCCGAGAAGCTGTACGTCTCACAGCCCGCGCTGAGCAAGCAGATCCGGGCACTGGAGCGGCAGTTGGGGGCGGAGCTGTTCCGGCGCGACCGCCACGGGGTGGCGCTGACGGGCGCGGGCGAGGCGCTGCTGCCGCACGCGCGCAGGGTGCTGGCCGCGTGGGAGGCGGGCGCGGCGGCCGTGGAGGCGGCCAAGGCGGCCGCGCGCAGCACGCTGGTCGTGGGCATGAGCACCAGTCCCGGCCGGGGCGGGCTGCTGCCGGCCATCCGCTCCCGCTTCACCGCCGCGCACCCGGGGACGATGGTCCGGCTGCGCCAGATGAGCTGGGACGATCCGACGGCGGGTCTGGCGGACGGCACCGTGGACGTCGCCTTCGTCTGGCTCCCGCTGCCCGACGAGGAGCGCTACGCCTGGACGGTGGTCGCCGAGGAACCCCGCCTGCTCGCCCTGCCCGACTCCCACCCCCTCGCCGCCCGCCCCGAGATCGACTTCGCCGACCTGCTGGACGAGCCGTTCCTGGCCCTGCCCAGGAGCGCGGGCCGCCTGCGCGACCACTGGCTCGCCCTGGACGCCCGCGCCGGCCGGCCGCCCCGGATCGGCGCGGAGGTCTCCGGGGCGGAGGAGACGTACGAGGCCCTGGTCGCGGGCCTGGGCGTCTGCCTGGTGGCAGCGGGCAACGCCCCGCTGATCAGCCTGGGCGGCGTCACCACCCGCCGGGTGCGGGGCATCGGCTCGAGCCGCTATGTGCTGGCGTGGTGCCGGGAGGAGGGACACCGCCCGCTGGTGCGAGCGTATGCGGAGGCATGTCGAGAGACGGTGCGCTGAGCTAGGCCGCGGCCGCCAGCACCGCCTCCACAACCCGCTCCAGCGACCCCGGATGCAGCCGAAGAAACAGATTCGGCTCCACCAACTCAAGCTCCATCAGCCGGGGTTCCCCATCCTCGCCGTCCACTAGATCCACCCGCGCGTACAGCAACTCGGAACCACCCGGCACCACGCCCAACGCCTTCTCGGCGACCGCCAGTTCGGCCCCCGTAGGCTGCCAGCGCGCCAGGTCGGGATGCGCCACCTTGTCCGCGTCGTACGGCGTCCCGGGCGCGAGCACCGCGCCCTTGCGGCTGGCGTGCAGCAGTCGGCCGCCGAAGAACTGCAGCGCCCGCTCCCCGCCGGCGTCGATCCCGCGCATGTACGGCTGGACCATCGCGGTGAAGCCCTCGGCGTGCATCCGGGCGAGCTGCCGTACCGCCGTCTCGCGCTGGTCGGGGGTGTAGCGGGCGGCGAACCGGGCGCCGGCGCCCGAGGTCGGCTTGATCACGTACTCGTGGTCGCCGGGCAGGTCGGCCGGCTCGCCCGGTGCGAGGTAGCGCGTGGGGACGGTGGGCACGCCGGCCGCCGCCAGCTCGCCGAGGTAGCTCTTGTCGGAGTTCCAGCGCACCACGGGCGCCGGATTGGCGAGCCGGGTCAGCGCGCCGACCCGGTCCACCCAGGCCCCGAACTCCGCGGCCCGCCAGCTGTAGTCCCAGGTGGAGCGTATGACGACGAGGTCGTAGCGGCCCCAGTCGGCGTCCGGGTCGTCCCAGTACCGGGCCTCCGCCTCGGCCCCCGCGTCCCTGAGCGCCCGCACCAGCTCCGGCAGATCGGTGTCCTTGCCGGGTTCGGCGCCGGGGTCGTAGGTGGCGAGGGCGATGCGGGGCACGGCGGACTCCCTGTCGTACGACGGTTCGGGTCAGCAGCGAGGCTAACAACTGGCCGGGAACCGGAGCACCGCGGTTGACCTTTGATCCGGATGACCCGGGACCACCGGGTGGAGCCGCAGTCTTTGCTGCTGCTCAAGGCCCTGGCCGGCGGGATGGACCCGGTGCCGGACGTGCGCCTGCAGGAGGTCCGGGAGGGGGACCGGTATCTGCTGTGCTCGGACGGGCTGACCGAGGTCGTGCCGGACGCGCGGATCCGGGAGGCCCTGGGTGCCTCCACCGGACCGGGCGACGTCGTGCGGGCGCTCATCACGGCGGCCGACGAGGCGGGTGGCCCCGACAACGTCAGCTGCGTCGTGGCCGATGTCATGCAAGCGGCCGCCTGAGACAGGGCAGGACGCGGTGCATGGCACTGACCGGTACCGACCGTACGCCGGCGCCACCGGACTCCCGCCCCTCGTCTCGACCGCCGTGTCCACCGCGGGGGCTGGCGTGGCTGGCCTCGGGTGCGGCGCCCGGGGTGCCGGCTGTACGGCGCGAGGGGTCCGGAGCGGCGGACCAAGCTGCGGCTGGGCGCGGGTCGGGGTCGCTCACCCTCGCCGGCAGGGTGCCGCTGCGCCCGCAACGGCGGCGGCACTGTGCGGCCGGCTGTGGTGGGCGCCGTCACAGCCGCGCGGTCGTCGGGAGCGGGCTCTTGGTGTAGGAAGGTGGCGACGGTCGACCGACAGTTAGGAGTGCGCCGCGTGTCCTCCCTCTTCCCCGCTCTGGCGGGCGGTCCGGGCGAGCGCAGCGAGATGGGGGTCCCCCCGGACGAAGTCTGGGGGAGGATCGCCCTGCGGTTCGGCGAACGGTCGTTGACGTACGGCGAGCTGGCCGGGGCCGCCGGTGCGCTCGCCGCCCGGCTGCGCGGTGCCGGCCGGGTGGCCGTGTGGGCCACGCCGGAGCTGGAGACCGCCGTCGCCGTGACGGGCGTGCTGCTCGCCGGGGCGGCCGCGGTGCCGCTGAACCCGAAGTCGGGCGAGAAGGAACTCGCGCACATCCTCTCCGACAGCGCACCGAAGCTGGTGCTGGCCGCGCCGGGCGACCGACTCCCCGCCGCATTGGGTGCGTTGGAGCGCATCGACGTCGACGCGTCCGCCGCGTCCGGCGCCGTACCCGAGGACACCGCCACCGACGAGGACCCGGCGCTGATCGTCTACACCTCCGGCACCACCGGCCCGCCGAAGGGTGCCGTCCTGCCCCGCCGGGCCCTCGCCACCACCCTGGACTCGCTCGCCGACGCCTGGCAGTGGACGGAGGCGGATGTGCTGGTGCAGGGGCTGCCGCTGTTCCATGTGCACGGGCTCGTGCTGGGCATCCTCGGCCCGCTGCGGCGCGGCGGCAGCGTGCGGCACCTGGGGCGGTTCGGCACCGAGGGCGTGGCACGGGAGCTGAACGCCGGCGCGACCATGCTGTTCGGGGTGCCGACGATGTACCACCGCATCGCCGAGGCCCTGCCCGAGGACCCCGAGCTGGCCAAGGCGCTCACCCGGGCCCGGCTGCTGGTCTCCGGCTCGGCCGCGCTGCCCGTGCACGACCACGAGCGGATCGCGGCGGCGACCGGTCGGCGGGTGATCGAGCGGTACGGCATGACGGAGACCCTGATGAACACCAGCGTGCGGGCCGACGGCGAGCCGCGCGCCGGCACCGTGGGCGTGCCGCTGCCCGGTGTCGAGCTGCGGCTCGTGGAGGAGGACGGGACGCCGATCACCGCGTACGACGGGGAGAGCGTCGGCGAGATCCAGGTGCGCGGGCCGAACCTGTTCACCGAGTATCTGAACCGCCCCGACGCCACGGCCGCCGCGTTCACCGCCGACGGGTTCTTCCGCACCGGTGACATGGCCGTCCGCGAGCCCGACGGCTATGTGCGGATCGTCGGGCGCAAGGCCACGGACCTGATCAAGAGCGGGGGGTACAAGATCGGGGCCGGTGAGATCGAGAACGCGCTGCTGGAACACCCGGGCGTGCGGGAGGCGGCCGTCACCGGCGAGCCCGACGCGGACCTGGGCGAGCGGATCGTCGCCTGGATCGTCCCGGCGGACCCGGGGGCGCCGCCCGCAGCCGAGGAGTTGGCCGACCACGTGGCCCGTCGCCTCGCCCCGCACAAGCGCCCCCGCGTGGTCCGCTACCTGGACGCGCTCCCCCGCAACGACATGGGCAAGATCATGAAGCGGGCGCTGGCCGATGGCTGAGCGCCGCTCGGCCCGGGAGGTTCTGACCCTGGTCGCGGACCCGGACAGCTTCAGCGAACTCGCCCTCCCGACGGGGAGGTCGAAGCCGGACGGCTCCCTCGGCTGGCAGGGCTACGACGCCTCGCGCGCCCGTGCCGCCGAACGCACCGGCGAGCAGGAGTCGGTCGTCTGCGGCACCGCGAGCGTCAACGGCACCCCGGCCGTGCTGATCGCCTTCGAGTTCGGCTTCCTGGGCGGCTCGCTCGGCGAGCGCACCGGAGACCGGCTGGAGGCGGCGTACGCCCATGCCCGCGCGCACCGGTTGCCGGTCGTGCCGTTGATCGCGACCGGTGGCAGCCGGATGCAGGAGGGCATGCTCGCGCTGAGCCAACTCCAGCGCGTGGCCCGGCAGTCCGTGCTCACCCGGGAGGCGGGCCTGCCGCAGATCGCGGTGCTGCGGGACCCGACGACCGGCGGCGGCTGGGCCACGCTCGGCGCCGGTGCGGACGTCGTCCTGGCCCTGCCGGGCGCCCAGGTGGGCTTCGCCGGCTCCCGGGTCCGGCCCGCGGACGCCGACCCTGCGGCCTACACCGCCGAGGGTCAGGTGGCGGTCGGAGCGGCGGACGCGGTGGTACGGCCCGAGGAGCTGCGGGAGACGCTGGGACAGTGGCTCCGGCTGCTCACCACCCCCGCCCAGGAAGCCCCCGTGCCGGCGGCTCTCGGCACCCCGGACCTGCCCGCCACCGGCTGGGCGGCCGTCCGCCGGGCACGCTCCCCCGAACGCCCGCGCGCACGGGCCTACCTGGATGCCTACTTCACCCACCGCCGCGAGATCAGCGGGGACCGGTGCGGGGGTACGGACACCGACGGCATGCTGTGCGGGTTCGGTGCGCGGGGCGGTCGTACCGTCGCGTTCGCCGCGCAGACCGGAACCGCGACCCGGCCCGCCGGGTACCGCACCGCCGCCCGGCTGATCCGGCTCGCCGACCGGCTCGACATCCCGGTGCTGACGCTGGTGGACACTCCGGGCGCGGCCAATGACGCCGAGGCGGAGCGGCAGGGGGCCGGCGCGGCGATCGCGGAGGTCTTCGCGGCGGTGGCCTCCGCCCGGGTCCCGATCACCACGCTCGTCATCGGCGAGGGCGGCTCCGGCGGGGCCCTCGCATTGTCCGCTCCGGACAACACCTGGGCCACGCCGGACAGTTACTTCTCGGTGATCGCCCCGGAGCTCGCGGCCGCCATACTCAAACGGCGGGAGGAGGACGTGGAGGCGACCGCCGAGCAACTGCGGATCCGGCCGCAGGATCTGGTGGAGCTGGGGGTGATCAGAGGGATCGCGCACCACCCCCAGCCGTAGGTCACCTCACCTCCACCGCCCGGATGATCTCCTGCGTCACCGCGCCGCCCTTGTCGTCGTGGGCCGAGGCCCGCAGCGAGACGGAGGACGCGCCGCGCGGCACGGTCAGCGCGCCGTGCCAGGAGGCGCCTGCGCCCTTGAGCGGGACGGTCGTCCAGGTGCCGCCGTCGTCGTACGACACCTCCAGCCGGCCCCCACCCAAGGTGCCGGTCCCCGCGGCCTGCGCCACATACGACGCCCCGAGCCCCACCGGAATCCGCTGCCCGCCCCGCACGGTCCCCGCGAGGTCGGTCTCGATGTCGTACGCGAGGTTGATCAGCGGCAGACAGGTCCAGTGGTCCTCCGCGGTGGCGGCCGACCGGAACGTCCACTCGGAGTGCCCCCGCGAGCCCAGCGGCCAGCGCGCCGAGTCGAGCGCGGTGTCGGTGACGACCTGGTAGGTGTGCTCGTCGGCGGGCGCGTCCCAGACGTACGCGGCGGAGCTGTTGCCCTTGTCGACGAGTGTGCCGTCGAGGTACACGGCGGTGGTCTGGCTCATGCCGCTGTCCGTGCTCCACACGTCGCCGAACCCGGTGTGGTCGGGCCCGGAGTCCCCCCAGCCGGGGGTGTTCAACTGGATCTGGTTCCCGGCGCGTTGCTGCCCCCAGCCCAGCCCGGTGTCCAGCCACGGGTGCCACACGGGCCGGAACCAGTTCAGCACCGGATGCGAACCGCCCGCGTACCGCACCAGTCCGCGTCCCAGGCCGCCCGGGTGCCGATCTGGGCGTTGCTCTCGGCCATGCCGGCCTTCACCCTGCCGTCCAGCCACACCTTGTCGACGCCGTCGCGGTGGGTGAAGAGCGCCAGAAGGTGCGCCCTTTGCCGGCCTCGACCGCAGCGCCGCGCAGGCTGGGCAGGCTCCGGGTCTGCTCGGTCCCGGCCGGGGGCGCGGCCCGCGCGCTCCTGCCGTAGGTCACGATCAGCGGCGTCGCGGCTGCCCTGGCGTCGGTCAGCCCCTGCCGGATCAGTCCGCTCACGTCGAACAGCCGCCGGTCCAGCGTCCCGGCCCGCAGATACGGCAGCGCCTCGTCCGGTACGACGCTGATCTCGCCGGCGCTCCGCTGCGTCCGCACGGCTCCGGTGGCCCCCTTGGGACGCTGCACGGTGACCGCCTTCTTCCCGTGCCCGAGGTCGGTGACGGTCACCTTGTCTCCGGTGACGAGGGTGACGGTGGTGGCCGTGGTGGCGGGGCCCGGGGAGTGCGGGGCGGTGACGGGCGTCCGCGGGACGGCGGCGGCCGGGCCGCTCGGCAGCAGGGCACCCAACAGCCCCACCGCCACCAGGACCGCCGAGCGTCTGACTGGTCCTGTGGTCATCCACGCCTCTTCTCGTGTGGGTTCGAGCGTGTCGCGTGCTGGGACGAGTGTCATGTGCCCTGTGGTGCAGGGGTGTTGCGCGGCGCCGGCGGGAAGGTGCCGTGACGGCTTCCCGCCAATTCCGGTGCCCGGCACGGCGGGAGGAGCGGACAGTCCGGTCGCCTTCCGTGACAATGGAGTTGGCCGATGAGGGAGAGGACGGGGGCTGGTCATGAACAGGCTGGTGGAGTTCACCACGGAGGACGGTGCCGTGGTCGTCGTGGAGACCGCGGACCCGGCGGGCGGCACCCGCCTCGTCTCACGCGGTGACGGACCGGCCGCCCAGGCCACGCGCACCTTCGAGGGCGCCCTGGACAGCGTGCGCGCGGCGGCCCACTCCGCCCTGCGCACCTTCCGCGACGGAGCCCTGCGCCCGGACTCCGTGGAGCTGGAGTTCGCCGTGAAGCTGACCGCGGAGGCGGGCGCGGTCATCGCCAAGGGCGCGGCGGAGGGGCAGCTGGTGGTGCGGCTGGGGTGGTCGGCGGAGCGTCCGGCGGTGGAGCCGCGGGCGGCGTCGGTCTCGTCGGATGTGCCGGACGCGCCGGTCCCGTCGGATGTGCCGGACGCGTCGGTGATCAGCCCGGAGCCGGCATCACGGCCATGAGAGGTGCTTCCTGGCACGCCCGCATCGAGTGCGCGGGCGCGGTGGCCGGCGCGGGTTTCCTGGTGACGCCCACCACCGTGCTGACCTGCGCGCATGTCGTGCAGAGCAGTGAGCCGGGGACGCTGACGGTGTCGTTCCCGCAGCGCCCCGACCTCGTTGGGCTGCCCGCGACGGTGGCCGTGCACGGCGGCTGGCGGGGTGGCGCCACCGACCCCGGCGACCTGGCCGTCCTCGAACTGGCCCGGGACGTACCGCTGACACCGGCCCGGTTCGCCCCGCTGGACGCCGAACGGACCCTGCCGGAGCTGGCATTGGAGGCGTACGGCTTCCCCGAGGGTTACGACGAGGGGCAGCTCGCCTGGTACCGGGCGCGGTCCGCCACGCGCATCGCGGGCGAATGGGTGCAGTTGGAGGCCATGGCCGGGCACGGACAGCCGCTGACGCACGGTTTCAGCGGCGCCGCGGCGGCCCTGCCGGACGGCCGGGTGGTCGGCATGGTCGCCCAGGTGGCGGGCGAGCCCGGCGTCCTGGTCGCGCGGATGCTGCCCACCGAGGTGCTGGCCCGGCACTGGCCCGCCCTCGGGGAACTGGTGCCGGCGCATCAGGGCGCCGGGTATCCGGCGCGACGGCTGTACGAGCTGGTGCGGCGGGCCGAGGCCACCGGTCTTCGCTGCTCACCGGACCAGTTGTTCGTGGACGCCGTCGGCGACTTCGGTCCGCCCCTGCCGCCGGGCGGCTTCCCCTCGCTGCGGGCGGCGGCCGGCTATGTGCAGTGGGAGGTCGCGGAGCCGGCCGAAGCGCTCACCCGCTTCGCCGACCGGCTCACGGACCTGCTGGACGGGCCGGGCCCGGCCGCGCCGGCCCCGGCCGGCTCCGCCGCCTGGGCGCCGATCCTGGTCGAGATCGACCGCAGCGGCGCCGGACCCGACCAGGTAACGGTCGCGGTGTCGGCGTACCGCGACGGACGCCGGCGGCCCGTGGGCACGGTCCGGCTGCCGCGCGCCGAGGTGCAGGCCCACGTGCAACGCAGCATCGACCGGGCCTTCGCAGAACTCTCCTTCGACGCCGATGAGTTGCTGGCCTTCGCGTTGCCGCGCGAGTTGCTGAACCTGCCGGTGGCGCACTGGGCGTGCAGCGCGGACGACCCCACGCCGCTGGGCTGCGCCCATCCGGTGGTCGTCACCGACCGCTCCCGGCACCACAGCGCCCGGCTGCGCCACCAGCTCGGCAAGAAGTGGCGGAAGCTGGACACGGGCGGGAAACCGGAGCTGCATCGCGTGGACTGCGACACCCCCTCCCTGGGTCTGCGTAAACGCCTGCGCGAGCAGGAGGCGGGCCTGGCGGGTTTCGCCGCCCCGCCCACCGCCGTACCCGAGCACTTCGACGTCGGCCTGAACATGCCCGTTCCGGTGCTGCTGTGGCCGCGGGAGGGCTGCCCCGGCGCCGCCGCGCACCCGACGCCCTGCACCGGTACGGCATTCCTGGACGCCCTCGCCCCGCACGTGGCGGGTGTCCACCCGGCCGAACTGCCCCGCCGAATACAGCAGTTGCGGGAGGAGGCCGAGGCGGAGGAGGAGCCCGAGCGGCACTGGGCACGGGAGGTCCAGCTGCTGTGGGACGACCCGCGCTGCTTCCCCGAACCCGCCGCCAGCCTGCACACTCCCGTGGCCTGAGCCGACCGAGAAGGACCGCATCCCATGCCCCTATGGCCCGTGTACACCGGCACGCAGGAGCCGCACGACGGCATCACCCGGCTGCCGCCTCCCCCGCCCTGGCGGGCCTTCGACGGCGGCCCCGAGCTGGACACGCCCGCCGACACCGCCGACACCGCGGCCACCTCGGCGGACCGCACCCACCGCGCGCAGACGTACCGGGCCACCCCGGACACCGTCCAGCTGGTCAACGCCGCCCTGTACCTGCGGCGACCGCTCCTGGTCACCGGCCCGCCCGGCACCGGCAAGTCCTCGCTGGCCTACGCGGTGGCCCGCGAGCTGCGGCTGGGCCCGGTGCTGCGCTGGAACATCACCAGCCGCAGCACCCTGCATGACGGCCTCTACCAGTACGACCCGCTCTCCCGCCTGTACGCCGCCCGCCAGGCCCCGTCGACGCCGACGCCGGAGTCGGGCGTGGAGGACCATCTGCGCCTCGGGCCCCTGGGCACGGCCCTGCTCCCCTACGCCCGCCCGCGTGCGCTGCTCATCGACGAGATCGACAAGAGCGACCTGGACCTGCCCAACGACCTGCTGAACGTGCTGGAGGAGGGCCAGTACGAGATCCCCGAACTGGTCCGCGCCGCCCGGCACGTCCCGACGGCACGGGTGATGGTCGACGGCACCCACGACCGCGTACCGGTCGAACGCGGCCGGGTCCGCTGCCGTGCGTTCCCCTTCGTCGTCCTGACCAGCAACGGTGAGCGCGAGTTCCCGCCCGCGTTCCTGCGCCGCTGTGTGACGCTGCGGCTGCGGCAGCCGGACGACCGGCAGCTTGCGGACATCGTCCGCGCCCACTTCGACGACGAGCCGGACGCCTACGCGCAGACCCTGATCAGCCGCTTCCTGTCCCGCGTGGGTGGCGGCGACCTGGCCACCGACCAACTGCTCAACGCCATCTAC
Source organism: Streptomyces sp. NPDC007856 (assembly GCF_042868225.1). Taxonomy (NCBI): domain Bacteria; kingdom Bacillati; phylum Actinomycetota; class Actinomycetes; order Kitasatosporales; family Streptomycetaceae; genus Streptomyces; species Streptomyces sp. NPDC007856. The sequence goes on from NZ_JBIAEC010000002.1 coordinate 586,088, forward strand.
CTGGCCCGCTCCGCCGACCTGCCCGCCGACTCCCTGGACGACCTCGCGGCGCAGCTGATGCCGTATCTCGGCGAAGGCCGGCACACCGATGGGCTCTGACGTCCCCGTCCCCGTCCCCGCGGACCCGCTCGCCCGCCTGGCCGACGCGCTGGCCGGGGCGGCTCGGGGGGTGCGTCCCACACCACGGGAACTGGCCGAACTGCTCTGGCTGGCACGCCAGTTGGAACCGGAACCGGCAGCCGCCGATCCGGAGCCGACCGTCACCTCCACCAGCGGCCCGGAGCCCGCCCAACCCGCTGCCCCTGAGCCGCTGCCCCAGCCACCCCCGACACCGCCCGGGGAGCGGCAGCCGACCCCGCCGCCGCGGCCCGCCCCGACCGGGCCGCGGGAAGCGCACCGGGCCCCGCTGCACCTGCCGTCACCGGTGCCGGGCGACACCGGCCCGTACCTCGGCCTCCTCGCCCCCGCGCCGCCGATGCTGCGCCATCCCCTGGGCTTGCAACGCGCACTGCGCCCGCTCAAACGGCACGCCGACGCCCCGGCCGGCCACCGCGTCGACGAGCAGGCCACCGCCGACCGCATCGCCCGCCTCGGTGGGTCCCCCGAGGGATGGCTGCCGGTGCTGCGTCCCGCCCGGGAGCGCTGGCTGCGCCTCAACCTGGTGTACGACACGGGCCCGACGATGCCCGTGTGGCTGCCCCTGATCCGCGAACTGCGGGCGGCGCTGGCCCGGTCGGGCGTCTTCCGCATGGTGAGCCCGGTCCGGTTGACGCCCGAAGGCACGGTGCACGGTGCGGGCGCGCACGGCCCGGCCGACGGCCGCACCGTCACCCTGGTGATCAGCGACTGCATGGGCCCACAGTGGCGCCCCGGCCCGGCGGGCAGCCGGTGGGAGGCGACCCTGCGCCGCTGGTGCCGCCGGATGCCCGTGGCCGTCGTACAGCCGCTGCCCGAGCACCTGTGGCGGGACAGCGCGCTGCCGGCCGCTCCGGGTCTGCTGACCGCGCCGTCCCCGGCCGCTCCGGGATCGGCGCTGGGGTTCACCCCGTACGACGGCGATCCTGCGCGGTTCGCGGGCCGGGGCGTGGTCCCACTGCCCGTCCTGGAGGCCGGTCCGCGGTGGCTGGCGAACTGGGCGTCCCTGCTGACGTCGGCCGGCGGCAGCGGGGTTCCGGGCGCGGCCGCTCCGCTGGGCAGCCATCCCGCCCCCGAGACGCGTACCGACCTCGGCCGGCTCACCCCGGAGGAACTGGTCCTGCGGTTCCGCGAGACCTCCTCCACGGAGGCGGTGCGCCTGGCCGGCCATCTGGCCGTCGGCCGCCCCGACCTGCCGGTGATGCGGCTCGTGCAGCGCGCGGTCGAACCCGATCCGCGCCCCCAGCAACTGGCCGAGGTCATCCTCAGCGGCCTGCTGACCACGGCCCCCGGACCACCGGGCAGCTACGCCTTCCGCCCCGGTGTGCGGGACCTGCTGCTGCGCGGACTGCCCCGCTCGTCCCGCAACCGTGTGACGGACCTGCTGGCCCGGGCGGGCGGCCTGATCGAGGAGCGGGCGGGCGCGGCACCGGGAGAGTTCCGTGCGGTGACTCCGGCGGCGGACGGCACCGAGGCGGAGGCGGCGCGGGGGGAGGCGTTTGCGACAGTACGCCCGGAGAGCGTGCGCAGGCTCTCCGGATCCGCAGGGCGGTCGGTGCCGCCGGGGCTGGGCGACCGTTACCGGCTGCTGCGGCGGATGAGCCCGAGCGGCTCCCTCTGGCTGGCCGAGGACTCCGAGCAGCACCGGACGGTGGTGGTGCGGCTGCACGAGGCCGTCACCGACCGGGAGCGGCGCGCGCAGTTCCTGCGGGAGACGAAGGCGCTGAAGGGACTCGACCACCCGAACGTGGTGACCGTGCACGAGTTCGACATCGAGGACGACATCCCGTACGTCGTCATGGAGCACCTGGACGGCATCCCGCTGAACGCCTTGGCCGCACCGAACGGCTATCACCTGCCGGCCCCGCTGACGGTGTCCATCGGCGCGCAGCTCGCGCGCGCTCTCGACGCCGCGCACCCGCGCTGGGTCCGGCACGGCGCCGTCAGCATGTCCCGGGTGGTGCTGCTGCCCGACGGTACGGTCAAGCTCACCCTGTTCGAGCCGTTCCTGCCGTCGAACGTGCCGCGGGACGCGGACCTGGGGGCACTGGGACGGCTGATGCTGCACCTGGCCACCGGGGACGCGCATGCCGATGCGGAAAGTGTGCTGCGCCATCTCCCCGAGCCGCTGCACCGGCCGTATGCGAAGGCCTTCTCTCGCTTGCTTTCCTCGCTGTACCGGGACGCGGGTACGACGACGCTCCTGGACGGCCGGATGCTGGAGGAGGCCCGGCGGGCGTACGAGCCACGGTCCTACTCGCTCCTCGGCCCGGTGACCGTCGACGTATCCGGTCGCCCGGTGGAACTCCCGCCGCCGGCCCGCGCGCTGCTCGCCATGCTGCTGCTCCGGCACGGCCGCAAGGTGGCCCACGACGAGCTGCGGGCCGGACTGTGGACCCCCGCCGAGGAACCGAAGGACGCGATGGCGGTCCTGGGCCGCCTGGCGTCGGGGCTGCGCGAGGCGCTGGGCCCCGGGGCCCTCGCGACGCTCCCCGACGGGTACGCCCTGCACACCAGCGCCGACCGCGTGGACCTGCTCGAATGTGAGGAACTGGAGCGGACGGCCGCCGAACTGGAGGCTCCTGGGTTCGCCCAGCAGGCACGGGACCACCTGGACCGGGCACTGGCCCTCTGGCACGACGCCGGTCCCCTCGCCGACGTCCCCGGCCCCGCTGCCCGCACCGCCCGCACCCGCCTCCTGCGGCTGCGGCTAGCCCTGTACCGCAAGCGGGCCGAACTCGACCTGGATCTGGGCGAGTTCGAGCGCGCCGCCGCACAACTCACCGACCTGATGCGGCAGTACCCTGCCCGGGAGGACTTCCGCCGGCTGCTGATGATCGCCCTGCGCCGCCAGGGCCGTACCGAGGAAGCCCTGGAGGTGTACGAGGACTACGAGCTCTCCGGCGGCCGGAACCCGGAGCTGCTCGCCCTGGGGCACGAGCTCCGCGGGGAGTACGACGCCCCCTCGGAGGACTCCCCCGCCGACGACTTCGACACCGCCCCGCTCTCGCAGAACCCGGTCCCGGAGCCGGACGCCCTGCCGGAGGGCAGCTTCCCCACCGAGGAGTCGCTGCCGTCGATCTTCGAGATGCGGGAACGGGAGTCGGCGGTGGAGGCACCGCTGCCGCAGAACGTGGTGCCGGAGAGCCTGTTCGCCGTGGACGACCCGCTCGCCGAGGAGCCCGACGGGCCGTACGACGAGCAGCCCTACGAGGACGACGACGATCCCTACGCCGGCCTCGACGACGAGCCGCCGCCCACGTACCGCACCATCGCCACCTTCGAGTTCGCCGACGACGGGCGGCACCCGGACACCGTGGCGGCGCTCGGCCGGGCGGTCACCCGGCTGCTGACGGCGAGCGGCCTGGCCCCCGGCGCGTACGAGCTGACCGCGACGGACCGTGGCTGGTCGGTGGAGACGGCGCGGGACGTGCCGGGGCTGCCGCTGCTGCATGCCACAGTGGCGCACTTCGAGAGAGAGGTCGTGCACCTGGGCGGCCGCAGATGGCTGGTGACCTTCTCCTGCGTCTCGGACGACGGCCTTGCGGAGACCCCGGACGCGGTGGCCGTCCGCAGGACGCTGGACGCCTCCGAGGACCGGCGGGGCATCGTGGCCGTACCGCAGACGCTGCGGGACGAGCTGGACGAGGATCCCGACCTGGCGCCCTGGCTGCAGCCGCTGCGCCGGGGCACGGCGGCGGGATGGTACCGGCTGTGCCTGCTCGAGCGCCTGCTCTTCGACGGCACGCACTCGCTTCCGCCCGTCCTCGGCCCTCACCCGCTGCCCTCCGGTGACGTCCTCCCCGAGGGGACGGGCGAGACCAGGACCGTCGTCCACCGGTCCGACGTAGGGGAACCCAGCCTCATCCGGCGCCCGGGGGTCACCGAGTACTTCGAGGTCGACCTCACCGAGCGCCGCCTGCAGCTGGACGAGACGGAGTCGTCCTTCCGGGCCACCGGCACGGCGATCTGGCGCGTCAGCGACCCGCTCCAGGCCGTGGCGCACTCGGACGCCGCGTCGTTCCCCGAGCTCATCAGGGAACTCGTGCGCGGGCGGCTGCGGCACCTGGCGGCCACCCATCCGGACGCCATGCCGGGGGCACGCATATCACTGGCCCCGGTCCGGCCCGACGACGTACCCGGTTGCACGGTCCGCTGGGAGCTGCGCATCACCCGGATCGGTCCCTGACCACGCGACACACCGCACCGCCCCGGAAACCCCCCATTCAGCGGCACCCCGCCCGGCCCCCTCCAGCAGGCGCCCGCCGCCGGCCCGCGCGCAGGATGCAGTGTGAGGAAGACACCCGCCGACCGGGCGGGCGCCCAAGGCCCGTGCACTCGGAGGATCCGCCGTGACCGTCAGTCTGGAGCAGTTGCGCCGCTGCCACTTCGCCGTCGACCTGGGTGCCGCCCGCACCCGTGTGTATGTGAAGGGCGCCGGCCTCGTCGTCGACCAGCCCTCGGTCGCCGCAGTGAACACCCGTACCGGGGCGCTCATAGCCGTGGGCGAGTTCGCGGAGAAGATGACGGGACGGACGCCGGGGTACATCAGGGTCGCCCGGCCCATCTCCGGCGGCACGGTGGTCGACATCGAGATGGCCCAGCGCATGCTGAGGCAACTGCTCGGCGACAAGACGCGCCGTAGCCTGCGCCGCAATCTCCGGCTGCGCGCGGCGGCCTGCACCCCGCACGACGCCGACCCGCTGGCCCAGCGGGCGACCATCGAGACGCTGGTCGGACTGGGGGCCAGAAGGGTCGAGCTGGTGGACACGCTGATCGCCGCCGCGGTGGGGTGCGGGCTGCCGGTGGAACGCCCCGAGGCCACGATGATCATGGTGTGCGGGGCGGCCGCCACCCAGGTGGCCGTCCTCTCGCTCGGCTCCATCGTCACCGCCGAACGGATCCCGGTGGGCGGTGAGGCGGTGGACCACGCGATCGTGCAGCTCCTGCGGCACGAGCACGAGCTGATGCTGCCCAGCCAGTCGGTACGGCCGCTGCAACTGGCTCTGTCCGGCAACGGGCTGACCGCGCACGGCCCGGAGACCACGGAGATCCACGGCCGGGACGTGGCCACCGGGCTCGCCCGCAGCGTGCACGTCGACACCGCAACCGTGCGGGACGCGATCCAGACCCCGCTGACCGCCGTGCTCGACGGCATCGGCAAGGTGTTGCGCGAGTGCCCGCCCGACCTGGTCGCCGACCTCGCCGACAGCGGGATCACGATGGTCGGCGGCTCGGCGCTGCTGCCCGGCTTCGACCAGATGCTGCGGGAGGCCACCGGGATGCCGGTGCACATCGCCGAGCGGCCCGACATCTGCGCGGCCCAGGGCCTCGGCATGATGCTGGAGGGCCGTATCGAGCCCATGGTGCTGAACCCGCTGGCGGCCTGAGGCCGACGCCCCTCGCCCACTCACCCGAGCGGGAAACCGGCAGCACCGCGATCACCGCGATCACGCCCAGCGCCGCCGCTGCCCGGCGGATGCCGTTGAGCGCGCATCGGCTCCTCGCTGCGTACTCCGCGCCGGTTCCGCGGTCACGATCAGCGGCAGCGGCTGACGCCTGCCCGCCGCGCAGGCCAGCGGCGGCTCGATGGTCGAACTGCCCCTGAGCGAGCGCATCCGCCCAGTCGCCGTCACAGCCCACCGGCAGCCCCTCCTGGGCAAGGCCGAACACACCGTACGAACCCTGCTCGCACTCGCCCACCGAGCGGATCCGCTACCGAAGGTGACGGAAAGCGCGGCGCGCGTCCTGACGCACGGACGGGCCAGGCGGTCAGTACGGCAGGATGCGCCCCGACGGCGTCCTGCGGTCGATCTCCCGGTCACGCGGGGAGGTGGGGCGCCGGATGACGCGTACCCGGATGCGACGGTCCATGACGCCCTCCCTCTGCCGAAATGGCCCGGCGGCCGACGCCGGTAGGGGGTGGGTGCCCGGCACAGGGGCCGTTCAAGCATGTACGGGTCAACCAGCCGCCCGGATACCGCTGTCGGCGAACAGGGTGGCGGGCGAGCGCCGGTTCAGTGCAGCGCCCCGATGGCCCGGAGGATGAGCGCACGAGCCTCGGCCAAGGACTGACCGACCTCAGGAACTGACCGATCTCGGCCTGGCCGGACACACGGCGAACGTGGGCGCGGTCCCGGGTCGGCTCCTTCGCCATCGCTCGGACATCATGGATCATGTATATCGATATACGACACCGCCCCCCCCGTACCCGACCGACCCCATGGGCGACCTCGACCTGCCCGACCTCGGCCTGCCCGACCTCACCGACGACGAGATCGAGGACACGCTCAAGGGGATGGGCGCGTGACCCTGGTCGCCATCGCCGACACCAACGGCCTGTACTGCCTGCTCGACCCGAACCTCACCGGCCACCAGGAGCACAGGAAGGCACTGGCAGCGACCAGCCACCTGGTCATCTCCCCCTGGTTCTGGCCGAGTTGGCCTACCTGATCGCGACACGCGCCGGAGCCCGCAAAGCTCTGGCGGCGGCCCGGTTCATCGAACGCAACGTGGCGACGCGCCGATTCGAGGTACCGCCTGTCAGCCAACACCTGAGTGCGGCGATCGCGGTCGCAGAGGGGTACGCCGACACCGACGGCGGTAAAGGCATGGGACTGGCCGACGCCATGAACGTCGCCCTGGCCGCCGCCTACCGCACCGACGCCCTGCTCACCACCGACCATCACTTCCGCACGGTCCGTCCTTGACCGGCCATCCCGCCTTCCGGCTCCTACCGGACGACCTGTAGGCCGCACCGCTCGGGTGAACCCCCGCACGGACCGCATGCCGACTGCGTCGGTTCGACGGGCCCTTGGGACAGCCGCTTCCGTGCGGGCGCGACGAAGATCGTCGGCCGGCACGCAGGGCGCTGCACCGCGATCCAAGCCGGGACGGCGGTGGCTACGGCGGGTGGCGTGGCGGCTCAAGTACAGGTACCAGTGCCAGACGCGTGCCCCGTTCCCGCTCGAACCGGCCATGCCGCTCTGCACTCAACTGACCACCGGGCACCCAGCCCTGCCCAGACCTACCCTGACCTGGAGCTATTTACGCGTCAGAGCTATGCCTGGACCAGTCAGGTGATCGTCGGAACCGCGCACCATCTGTACTGGAACGCGACATCCCATGCCTGGACCGAGGCGGTTCGCCTGCACGTCGGCGACCGTCTGCAGGCCAGCTCCGCGGTGAGCCGGGCCAGCCGCTCCTCGAAACCGTCGGCGGTGATCGTCGACGGGCCGTGGCGGGCGGCGAGCAGTCCGGCGAGGACACGGCGCTGGACGTCGTAGAGCACGTCGCCCGTCCCGCTGACGTAGGCGTCCTCGTCCCCGGCGACCCGCCGTAGCACACCGTGGCGCAGCAGCAGCCGTACGACGGCGGCGAGGTCCAGGCGCTCGTCGCGCCGCTCCAGCGTGAACTCGATCCCGGCGGCGGCCAGGTGCGGGTCGGCGGCGTCGAGAACCACCTGTTCGGCGAGGCGGCCGAGCGCGATCTGCGCCTCACCGCGCTCCAGCGCGGCGAGCGCCAGACACAGCAGCACATAGCGGCGGCGGGTGAACGGCGCACCAGCTCGGGAGGCCTCCCGCGCCGGATGGGTCGCATCGGCGAGGCTGCCGGGCGTCTTACGCAGCCGGGCGGCCTCCGCGTCCACCCGCAGCGACCAGCCGGTGTTGCGGTCGAACCAGTCGCGCAGTTCGGCGGCGTACTGGCGCACGAGGCGATAGGCATCGGCGTCCGGGCCGTGCGCGAGCAGCAGCGGCTCCTTCAGCAGGGCGCGGGCGGCCTTGTGGAGCTCGGCGGTGCGCCGGCTGTCCAGGACCTCGCCCAGGGGGGTGGTCATCGCGCCTCCCGTGCGGGGGTGCCGGTGGTGAGGTCGGTGATCTCGACGAGGTGGTCGGGGCCGCGGAACACGCCACCCGGGGTGGGTATCTCGGCCGTCGTACCGTCGGTCAGCGCGGTCAGCCGGATCTCCATCGTGCCGTCGTTGCTGGTGGCGGCGGTCGTCGTCATGCCGGGCCGCCAGGTGGCCAGGGCGTCGCCGAGGAGGCGCAGGAGCAGGCCGAAGGCCACCGGGTCGAGCTCTCCCAGTGCGGACAGCCGGGTGGTGCCGTCCGTCGCCAGCCGGGCGCGGGCGGCGGTGATCTCCTCCGCCTGCTTGGCGGCGATCTCGGCGAGCTGCCGCCGCTGTTCGGACCGGTCCTGCACCTTGCGGGGCTTGCCGCGCCGCTCGTAGCTTCCGGTGCGGCGCAGCTGCGGGCTGATCCGCAGTGGCTCGGCCTCGGCCCACGGGGTGGACGCGGCCACCGGGTGGGCCGTGCGCTCGGAGAGCGTGTCGGCGTCGACGGTGAGATGCCGAGCGGGATACAGGCCGAAGGCGGCGCGCCACAGGCGGTGCCGCGCCGCGTCGTCGAGGGCCTCGGCGAACCAGCGGGCCAGCGTGCGGAAGTCCGCCGACCGGTCCGAACGCCCGGCCCGCCGCTCGGTCAACTGCCGTACGACGGCGAGGAGTTGCGGGATCGCCCCGAGGGCGCGTCCGCGCAGCAGCCGGGCCTGGGACTCGCGGCCGTCCGCCGACACGAACCAGGCGGCCAGGCCCGCCCACTTCGCCGCCCATCGTGCGTACGCCCGCGCCTCGGCGCTCTCGGCCTCGTCCGGGGCGGCGTCGGCCGCCTCCCGCGCCGCCGCCAGCCGCAGCAGGGCGTCGACCCGGCCCTGCTCCTCCAGTTCCCCGATGAGCAGGGCGATCCGCCCGCCGAGAGTGATCAGATCCTGGATGAACCGCTCCAGGTACTGGATCAGCCGGTCCTTGTAGGCGAGGAAGACCTCCACCGCGACGCCGTGCAGGTCGATGGTGCGCTGCAGCGACCCCATGAACGCCCGCGCGTTCTCGGCCAGGGCCTCGAACCGGCCGGTCAGCGTGGACAGCGCCAGGTGTGCCTTGGCCGCGTCCGGCTGCCCTTCCCCCTCCTCGACGGCGATCACCAGCAGGGCCCGCAGCTGCGTGACGATGTCGTGCAGCGCCACCGCCTGCAGGGCGCCACGCCGCCCCAGTGCCTCGTCGTACGCGGTCAGCGCCTGCTCGGCGGCCTCGCCGGCCTGTGTGAGCTGGTAGATGAACCGCTTGCGGTAGAAATCCTCCACCGCCGTGACGCGCGAGGTGTCCGGGTCCGCGCGCAGATTGCCCCACTCGACGAGGCTGTCCAGTGCCTTGACCACGGCGTCCAGGGCTGCGGGCCGCCGCTGAGGGGGCAGCGCCGCGTGCACGTCCTCGGGCCGCAGATGCACCGCGAACCGCTCCTTGGCCGCGAGGAACGCCCCCATCACGTCGCGGTAGAGGGCGCTGTTGGGCGCGGTGAGGTGCGCGAAAGGAGCGTACGAGGCATGGCCGGAGGAGTCGGTACGCGCGGAGGATTCCGCGGACTCGGTGCGATCGGGCTCGGCAGGCTGCGGTGTCATCGTCTCGGCATTGTTCCCGACGCACACCTCGCCCCGACAATCATGGGCCCAATCTTCACGCTGAGTTATCGAGCGTGATCAGGCCCGGGCGTCCCGCTGTTCCACTTCCTTGAGCACCGCGGCCACGGCGGCGAAGTCGTTGTCCACGTGGAGCACGGTGTGGCCGTGGTGGACCGCTGTCGCGCAGACCAGAAGGTCGACGGCACCCGCAGAGCGATGCTGACCGCGCTGGGTGAGCTTGTACTGGGCGGTGTCCACCCAGCGCCAGGCGTTCTTCGGCACCGGAGAGAGCCCGCACAACGCGTCCAACTCCTCGGCGAGTTCATCCCGGTGCACTGGCCCTGTGGCCGAGTACAAGAACTCGGTACGGGTGGGCTCGCAGATGTGGAACACCCCGGCGGCGATATGCCCCTCCCAGGGGCGCAGGGCCCCTGAAGTGCGGAAGAGGTGCCACAGGGCCGAGGTGTCGAGAAGATAGGTGATCACTCGAAGGCTGCCCGACGGGCACGCTTACGGGCCTCGTGCGCGGCCGCTGCGGCGTCGAACTCGCCTCGCTCACCGCGTGCGGCCAGCTTCTCCGCCGCCTCCAGTCGTCTGATCCGGGCTACGTAGTCCCGCAGGGCAGCATTGACCGTCTCCTTCTTCGTGGACGCGCCCATCAGGCGCATCGCCTCGGCCAGCGCCTCGTCATCGAGATCGATCTGGGTCACGGACATACGGCCACCCCCGCCAGTGAGAGGACACGATGTACATAACCAACATACATCACCAACATGCGTTGCGTCGTGTCCTGACGTGTGCCGCGACGAGCCGCTCGCGCCCGCATCCGCCAATCCGCCAATCCGCCATGCTGGGGGGCCATACGGCCGTGCACCCCATGGTCGGCCACCACATGCCTGCACGTCCCCCGGAGCAAGGTGCCCTGATCAGTGACATCCGACGTCTCGCCCCTGGCCGCGTGGCTCCACCGCCTCGATGCCGTGAACCTGGCGCAGGTACTGGAGGCACGGCCGGACGCCGCGGCTCGGTGGCCCTGGCCCTGCCCCGGATCCCGCTGCCCGCGCTGCAGGCGGCCGAGGCGCTCGCCGCGCTGCGGACACCGGCTCCCCGCGACGCCCTTGCGGATCTTCTGGACGCAGTGGAGGGTGAGGCCGCTCAAGGTCTGGAAGCGGCACTTCACTTGCTCGCCACGCATGCGCTGGTCTGGCCGGATAGCGAGGACACGCTGCACATGGCCGCGCCGCTGCGGAGGGCGTGGAGCGCACCGCTCGGACTCGACGCCCCCCTGGCCGTGCTACTCAAGGACGCGACCTCCGACGATCTGCGCCGCATGCTCGTGGCGCTGGGCGTGCGGCCTTCTACGACCAAACCGCAGCGCCTCGCGACTCTCCTGGAACACCACGGCGACCCTCAGCGCCTGGCCGACCTGATCGGACGCGTCCCGGCGGACACCCGGAAAACGTCCCCGCGGCCACCGGGCGACCGCGCCGGTGCCACCGCCTCGCAGCGCGAGCACAGCGCCGGGCGCCCGGTTCCGCACGGCCACCGCCCCGGCGCTCGCTGACCTGACGGCACTGGCCACCCGTCTCGCGGCCGCACCACTCACCGCCCCCCGCTCCCGACCCGTCCGACGGCGTCCCCTTCGGCACGGGCACCGAGGAGATCATCGCCGAATACGCCCGCAACCTCTCGCACACCGACGTACGCCAACTCGCCCACGCGGTCGACGAGGGCACGGCGGTCACCATCGAGTATGTCGCGACCAGCGGCAACCACACGATCCGCACTGTCAGCGACCTGGACCTCAACCCGCCGTACCTGGACGCCTGGTGCCATCTGCGCGACGACGAGCGGGGGTTCACGCTGTCGCGGATCCAGGGGGTGGTGCTGGCATAGGGCGCTCGGAAGCCGGGGCGTGCGGGGTGGCCGCGCCCCGGCCGAACGGGGCGTCGACTCGACCGAGTCGACCGAGCGCAGCGCAAGGGCCTTCGCCAACGCCTGTGAACAGCGGATTCCCTCCGTTCGGCCAGAGTTCGAGACCCAACTTGACCGAAGAGACGTTTCCGCAGGTCAGAACGTTTCTCTGACCTGCGCTTGGTGGGGCGGGTGGGACTCGAACCCACGGCCGACGGATTATGAGTCCGCTGCTCTAACCGGCTGAGCTACCGCCCCATAGCGGCGTGTCGCGTACAACTGTGCGCGCCGTCTGCCGCAGCATAGCCGCTCATACGATCTCCTGCTTCGGATGGTCGGCTTCCGCGCTGCTCATGACCTTGAGGACATTGACGCGGGCGCGACGGTTCCCCCGGGCATGAAAAAGGACCCCCAAGGGGTCCTCGTTCATCGCGCTCCCCCGACTGGACTCGAACCAGTAACCTGCCGGTTAACAGCCGGCTGCTCTGCCAATTGAGCTACGGAGGACCGAAGCTCCCCCGACTGGACTCGAACCAGTAACCTGCCGGTTAACAGCCGGCTGCTCTGCCAATTGAGCTACGGAGGATCGCCTCGTTTGCATCGAACGTACCTCCCCGGGTATTCGCCAGGGGGCGCTCGCTCGCTGCGACACATACATTAGCGCAAGCAGGGGGGTGTTCCGCCAATCGGTTCCCCTCGGCGCCCACGTCGCACCGCAGACCAAGGCAAGGGAAGGGTGGCAGCCATGCGCTACCGGCTCACGTTCGTCGCCGGACTGGCCCTCGGTTACGTGCTCGGCACGAGGGCCGGTCGCGAGCGCTACGAGCAGCTGAAGAAGTCCGCTCGGCGGATCGCGCAGAACCCGGCCGTCCGCAATACCGCCGAGACCGCCGCCCAGCAGGGCCGCCAGTACGCCGGCAAGGCCTTCCACACGGTCAGCGACAAGGTCGGCGACCGCGTCCCCGAGGCCGTGGCGCAGCGGGTCCGCTCCCTCCGGGAACGGAACCTGAACGGCACCCCGGAGGACGACTGGGGCACGAGCAACACGTAGGAGTGCACGCCTCCCCACTCGCTTGGCCGCCCACTGCCACCGCATCCACAGGAATGCTGCAAAATTCAGGGCATGGGGATAGTCGCCGGCTTGGACAGCTCACCGGACTTCACACGCATCGTGGTCTGCGACACGGACACCGGTGCCGTACTGCGGCAGGGATACGCCTCGCATCCAGTGGAGGGCCGGCCCAGTGACGTGGACCCGCAGGCCTGGCTGCTCTCCCTCGGTGAGGCGGCCGGCGGCGGCCTCCTGGAGGGCGTGCAGGCCATCGGCGTGTCGGCCCAGCAGAACGCACTGGTCCCGCTGGACGCCCAGGGCAACACCGTGCGCCCGGCGCTGGTCGGCGGCGACAAGCGGGCGCAGGTCGCGGCGGCCGACCTGATCGACGCGCTCGGCGGGCGGGAGGCCTGGGCGCAGGCCGTCGGGTGCGTGCCGCAGGCCGCCCAGCCCGTCACCAAACTGCGCTGGCTCGCCAAGTCCGAGCCCGAGAACGCCCGCCGCACGGCCGTACTGCTGCAGGCGCACGACTGGCTGGTCTGGCAGTTGCTCGGGCGGCCGGTGCGCAGGACCACCGATCGCGGTGGGGCGTCCGGCACCGGGTACTGGTCTGCCGCCACCGGCGCCTACCGGCCCGACCTGGTCGAGCTGGCGCTCGGCCATCAGGCGATGCTGCCGGAGGTGATCGGCCCGTCGGACGCGGCCGGTACGACCCCGGAGGGGCTGCTGATCTCCGCCGGGACCGGGGAGACCATGGCCGCCGCGTTCGGGCTCGGGATCGGGCTGGGGGACGCGGTCGTGTCCCTCGGTGCCTCCGGGTCCGTGATGGCCGTGCACCCCGAGGCGCTCGCCGACCAGTCCGGGATGATCACCTCCCTCGCCGACGCCACCGGCATGCACCTGCCGGTCGTGACCACCCTGAACGCCGTACGGACCCTGCGCGGAACCGCCGAACTCCTCGGGCTGCCGGATCTGGAGAGCCTGTCCGAGCTGGCGATGAAGTCCACGCCGGGCGCGCACGGACTGGTCCTGCTCCCCTACCTGGAGGGTGAGCGGACGCCGAATCTGCCGCACACCGCCGGGACGATCGCGGGCCTCAGGCGCGAGTCGATGAAGCCAGAGCATCTGGCGCGGGCCGCGTTCGAGGGCATGCTGTGCGGGCTCGGCGACGCGCTGGACGTGCTGCGCGGGCGGGGCGTGGACGTGCGGCGGATCTTCCTGCTCGGGCCGGCCGCCGAGCTGCCCGCCGTGCAGGCCTCGGCGCCCTCGCTGTTCGGCGCGCAGGTCGTCGTACCGCAGCCCGCGGACTACGCGGCGATCGGCGCGGCCCGGCAGGCGGCCTGGGCGCTCGGTGTGTCGCAGGGCGCGCTCGATCCGCGTACCCCGCCGGCCTGGCAGGGCGCGGCGGCGCAGGTGCTGGAGCCGGGCGACGAGCTGCCCGTGGGCCAGGCTGTGCGGCAGCAGTTCACGGCGGTGCGGGAGCAGACCCACCCGGGGGCGTTCCGCTCTTAGCTCAAGAGGCGGGTCCGAGGCGTTAATCGGTTGAGGTAACGCGGGTGGAGTGTCCGACGATAGGGGCCAGGGGCAACCGACCGGCCCCCCACCCGCCGACTCCGAGAGACCCAGCGTGCTCATACGACTCCTGCGGACCTATCTCAGGCCCTACAAGAAGCCCATCGCCCTGCTGGTGCTGCTGCAGTTCCTGCAGACCTGCGCCACCCTCTACCTGCCCACGCTGAACGCGCACATCATCGACAACGGTGTCGTGAAGGGCGACACGGACTACATCCTGTCCTTCGGTGCCCTGATGATCGGCATCTCGCTCGCGCAGGTCGTGTGCAACATCGGCGCCGTGTACTACGGTGCGCGGACCGCCTCCGCGCTCGGCCGGGACGTGCGCGGTGCCGTCTTCGACCGGGTGCAGTCGTTCTCCGCGCGCGAGGTGGGTCACTTCGGCGCGCCGTCGCTCATCACGCGTACGACGAACGACGTACAGCAGGTCCAGATGCTGGCCCTGATGACGTTCACCCTGATGGTGTCGGCGCCCATCATGTGTGTGGGCGGCATCGTGCTGGCGCTCGGCCTGGACGTACCGCTGTCCGGGGTGCTCGTGGCCGTCGTGCCAGTGCTGGCGATCTCCGTGACGCTCATCGTGCGCCGGCTGCGCCCGCTGTTCCGCTCGATGCAGGTCCGCCTGGACACGGTGAACCGGGTGCTGCGCGAGCAGATCACCGGCAACCGGGTGATCCGCGCCTTCGTGCGCGACGAGTACGAGCAGGGCCGGTTCGGGAAGGCCAACGGCGATCTCACCGAGATGCAGCTGGCCACCGGCCGGATGCTCGCGCTGATGTTCCCGATCGTCATGACGGTGGTGAACCTGTCGTCGATCGCGGTGGTGTGGTTCGGCGCGCACCGCATCAGCAGCGGCGGGATGCAGATCGGTGACCTGACCGCCTTCCTCGCCTATCTGATGCAGATCGTCATGTCCGTGATGATGGCCACCTTCATGTTCATGATGGTGCCGCGCGCCGAGGTGTGCGCCGAGCGCATCGAGGAGGTCCTCGGGACCGATTCCAGCGTGGTTCCGCCGGTCGCGCCGGTCACGGAGCTGCGCCGGCACGGGTATCTGGAGGTCCGGGGCGCGGGCTTCCGCTATCCGGGTGCCGAGGAGCCGGTGCTGAAGTCCATCGACCTGGTGGCCCGGCCCGGTGAGGTGACGGCCGTGATCGGCTCCACGGGCAGCGGCAAGTCGACGCTGCTCGGGCTGGTCCCGCGGCTGTTCGACGCCACCGAGGGCGAGGTCCTGGTGGACGGCGTGGACGTGCAGGAGGTCGACCCGAAGCTGCTCGCGCGGACGGTCGGGCTGGTGCCGCAGAAGCCGTACCTGTTCGCGGGGACGGTCGCCACCAACCTGCGCTACGGCAACCCGGACGCCACCGACGAGGAGCTGTGGCACGCGCTGGAGGTGGCGCAGGCCAAGGACTTCGTGAGCAAGCTGGATGGCGGCCTGGACGCGCCGATCGCGCAGGGCGGTACGAACGTCTCCGGCGGCCAGCGCCAGCGGCTCGCCATCGCCCGCACCGTGGTCCAGCGCCCGGAGATCTACCTCTTCGACGACTCCTTCTCCGCGCTCGACTACGCCACCGACGCGGCCCTGCGCGCCGCGCTCGCCCGCGAGACCGCCGAGGCGACCGTCGTCATCGTCGCCCAGCGGGTGGCGACCATCCGGGACGCGGACCGGATCGTCGTGCTGGACGAGGGCCGGGTCGTCGGCTCCGGCCGGCACCGCGAGCTGATGGCGAGCAACGAGACCTACCGGGAGATCGTGCTCTCCCAGCTGACGGAAGCGGAGGCCGCCTGATGGCAGGGCCCATGGGACGCATGATGGCCGGGGGCGGCCCCGACCAGCGCTCGATGGACTTCAAGGGGTCGGGCAAACGGCTCGTCGCCCAGTTCAGACCGGAACGGCCCACGATCTACAGCCTGCTGCTCTGTGTGGTCGTCAGCGTGACCCTCAGCGTGATCGGCCCGAAGATCCTCGGCCGGGCCACCGACCTGGTCTTCGCCGGCATCATCGGCCGGCAGATGCCGGGCGGCGTCACGAAGGAGCAGGTTCTCGACCGGATGCGGGCCCATGGCCAGGGCTCCATCGCGGACATGCTCAAAAGCACCGACTTCACGCCCGGCAAGGGCATCGACTTCGGTGCCGTCGGGAACGTCCTGCTGCTCGCGCTCTGTACGTTCCTGGTCGCCGGCCTGCTGATGGCGGTGGCCACCCGGCTGGTCAACCGGGCCGTGAACCGCACGATGTACCGGATGCGCGAGTCCGTGCAGGCGAAGCTGTCGCGGCTGCCGCTGTCGTACTTCGACAAGCGCCAGCGCGGCGAGGTGCTGTCCCGCGCGACCAACGACATCGACAACATCGGGCAGACGCTCCAGCAGTCGATGGGCCAGCTGATCAACTCGCTGCTGACCATCATCGGCGTGCTCGTGATGATGTTCTACGTCTCCTGGATCCTGGCGCTGGTCGCCCTGGTCACCGTGCCGCTGTCGTTCCTGGTGGCCACCCGGGTCGGCAAACGCTCGCAGCCGCACTTCGTGCAGCAGTGGCGCTCCACCGGCAAGCTGAACGCGCATGTCGAGGAGATGTACACCGGGCACACCCTGGTGAAGGTGTTCGGCCGACAGGAGGAGTCGGCGAAGCAGTTCGCCGAGCAGAACGAGGCGCTGTACCAGGCCGGGTTCAAGGCGCAGTTCAACAGCGGCGTCATGCAGCCGCTGATGATGTTCGTCTCGAACCTGAACTACGTCCTGGTGGCGGTGGTCGGCGGTCTGCGGGTCGCCTCGGGTTCCCTGTCCATCGGTGACGTCCAGGCCTTCATCCAGTACTCGCGGCAGTTCTCGATGCCGCTGACGCAGGTCGCGTCGATGGCGAACCTGGTGCAGTCCGGTATCGCCTCGGCCGAGCGGATCTTCGAACTCCTGGACGCGGAGGAGCAGGAGGCGGATCCGGTGCCGGGCGAGCGGCCGGCGGAGCTGCGCGGCCGGGTGCGGCTGGAGCACGTGTCCTTCCGGTACGACCCGGAGAAGCCGCTGATCGAGGACCTCTCGCTCACGGTGGAGCCCGGTCACACGGTGGCGATCGTCGGTCCCACGGGTGCGGGCAAGACCACGCTGGTCAACCTGCTGATGCGGTTCTACGACGTCTCGGGCGGCCGGATCACTCTCGACGGGGTCGACATCCGGAGGATGTCCCGGGACGAACTCCGGTCCGGTATCGGCATGGTGCTGCAGGACACCTGGTTGTTCGGCGGCACCATCGCGGACAACATCGCGTACGGGGCGTCCCGGGAGGTCACCCGCGGGGAGATCGAGGATGCGGCACGGGCGGCCCACGCCGACCGGTTCGTCCGCACCCTCCCCGACGGGTACGACACCGTGATCGACGACGAGGGCACGGGCGTCAGCGCGGGTGAGAAGCAGCTCATCACCATCGCGCGGGCGTTCCTGTCCGACCCGACGATCCTGGTGCTGGACGAGGCGACGAGTTCGGTCGACACCCGCACCGAGGTGCTGATCCAGAAGGCCATGGCCAAGCTGGCCGCGGGACGGACGTCGTTCGTGATCGCGCACCGGCTGTCGACGATCCGGGACGCCGACACGATTCTCGTCATGGAGAACGGGTCGATCGTGGAACAGGGCGCGCACGCGGAGCTGTTGGCCGCGGACGGTGCGTACGCCCGGCTGTACAAGGCCCAGTTCGCGCAGGCTGTGGCCGAGGTGGACTAGGCGCACGGGGGGGGCCGTCGGCAGGCGGCCCCCCGTTCAGTCCAGATAGCCCCTCAGCTGGTCCGCGAAGGCGTGGTCCCGGAGCTTGTTGAGGGTCTTGGACTCGATCTGCCGTATCCGCTCCCGGGTCACCCCGAACAGCCGGCCTATCTCCTCCAGCGTGCGCGGCCGGCCGTCGATGAGCCCGTACCGGAGCTGTACGACCTTGCGCTCCCGCTCGCCCAGCGTGGACAGCACGGCCTCCAGATGCTCCCGGAGCAGCAGGAACGCCGCCGACTCGACCGGCGATGCCGCGTCCCCGTCCTCGATCAGGTCGCCGAGGGCGACGTCGTCCTCCTCGCCGACCGGGGCGTGCAGCGAGACCGGCTCCTGGGCGAGGCGCAGCACCTCGGAGATCCGTTCGGGCGGCAGTTCGAGATGCGCGGCGACCTCTTCGGGCGTCGGCTCGTAGCCCCGCTCCTGGAGCATGCGCCGCTGCACCCGGACGACCCGGTTGATCAGCTCCACCACGTGCACCGGGACCCGTATGGTGCGGGCCTGGTCGGCGAGGGCCCGGGACATGGCCTGGCGGATCCACCAGGTGGCGTACGTCGAGAACTTGTAGCCGCGGGCGTAGTCGAACTTCTCCACCGCCCGGATCAGCCCGAGGTTGCCCTCCTGGACGAGGTCGAGCATGGTCAGGCCGCGGCCGACGTACCGCTTGGCGACGGACACGACGAGCCGCAGGTTGGCCTCGATGAGCCGCCGCTTGGCCATCCGGCCCATGACGACGAGCCGGTCCAGATCGAGCGCCAACTGGCTGTCCAGGTCGGAGGCGTTGCCCAGCTTCTCCTCGGCGAACAGGCCGGCCTCGACCCGGCGGGCGAGTTCGACCTCCTCGGCGGCGGTGAGCAGCGGGATACGGCCGATCTCGCGCAGGTACTGGCGGAACAGGTCGGCCGAGGGGCCGCCGGTCTCGGCCCGGGCGGCGACCCGTGTCTCGACGGGCTCGGCGGACTCCAGCGGTCCGCCGTCCTCCTCGGGCTCGTCCACGAGCGCCTCCGCCGGTGGTTCCACCGGCTCGGCGGGCACCGCCTCCGGGTGGTGGGCGGGGCGGCCCTGCGGGGGCACGGCCACGAGGACGTCCAGCTCCGCGTCCGGCTCGTCCGCGGTCGTGCCGGTGGTACCGGTGGCACTGGTGGCGCTGTCGGTCTGGGTGAGGGTCTGGGTCTGCACGGGGGCGACCTCCAGGATGATCGCTGCTGAAGGCTGTGCGGCAGCGGTACTTCGGGAGCGGAGAGTCGACGGCCTGCGCTCCGAGGATCGGGCACCGGACCCAGTGTGGAGTACGACACATCCCCGCCACGAGGGGCTTGCGGTGACTTTTTGCGTCCGGTTCGTGACCGGATGGTGATCGGCGCAGGAAAACCGGGCGCCGGGTCCGGCCTTGATCTGGGAGGATCCCCGGGTGTCCGGACTTCTGTACGAAACCCATGTCACCGTCCGCTGTGCCGGCCCCGCCGAGACGGAGCGGCTGCGCGGCTGGGCCGAGGCGGCCGGGCTGAAGGTGACGCACATCGTGCTGGCCCGCGGCCGGATGCGGGACCAGCGGATGCTGACCCTGGCCGGTTCGGCCTCGTACGCCGAGCAGTCGGCGCGGGCGGACGGGACGGTGGCGGCGCTGCGGTCGGCCGGTTTCGCGCCGGTCCGGGTGAAGACGGAGTCGGTGCCGTGGGCGCCGGAGGTGCCCGATGGGCCGTGCGGGGGCGGGCAGTACTTCGAGCACCATGTGAAGCTGCTCCTGGACGCGGAGACCGACCTGGACTCGTTGACCGCACGGGTCGTCCCGCACGGAGCGCACCTGTCGTGGAACGCACGCCGGGTGTGCGGGGGCGGACGGCACGAGCGGTTCGTGACGCAGCGCTGCCGGGGTGTCCGCGACGCAGCGGCCGAAGAAGCTCTGCGGCTGCTGCTCTCGGAGCTCGGCGAGTTCGAAGTCCTCTCCCTGGAGCGGGAGTTCGTGCTGTACGACAGCGACGAGTCGGTGGACGACGGATGGATCGAGGAACCGATGGTTCAGGGGATGCGGGGATGAGCGGGACGGATCGGGAACGGCCGACCAGGGATGTACCTCGGACACTGACCTGGATACCGGGCGACGACGTGACCCAGCGCCCCGTCTTCGAACCGGCCCTGAAACAGCACCAGAACGCCTACCGCGCCACCGACCCCGCCTTCGCCGACCCGGCGCGCGGCGAGGCGTGGCGTACGGCCCGGCGGCAGGCGCTGCACCTGGTCCTGGCCGCGATCGGGGACTCCGAGTGGGTCGAGTCCCTGGTGCTGCGCGGCAGTCTGCTGATGTCGCTGTGGTTCGGGGAGGCGGCCCGCGAGCCCGGTGACCTGGACTTCGTCGTCGTACCGGCGGACTGGGGGATCGAGGAGGCGCGCACGACCCGGATGCTCGACGGCATCGCGGAGGCGGCGCAGGCGCGGGCGGCGGACGCGGGAGGAGTGAGGTTCGCGGCCCGGAGCTCCCTCGTGGAGGACATCTGGACCTACGACCGTGTGCCCGGCCGCCGTATGCTCCTGCCCTGGTCGGCACCCGGCCTGCCCGGCGGGCACGTGCAGCTGGACTTCGTCTTCAACGAGGAGCTGCCCGAGCAGCCCGAGCCGGTCGAACTTCCCGGCCCTGCCGTGCTGTTGGCCGCGTCCCCCGCGCTGTCGCTGGCCTGGAAGCTGATGTGGCTGATCGACGACATGCATCCCCAGGGCAAGGACCTGTACGACGCCGTACTGCTGGCCGAATCCCACCCGCTCCCCTACGACCTGCTGCTGCGGGTCTTCCAGCTCTCGGGCAGCGCCGACTCGTCCGCCCGGGACCGCGATCTGGTCACCCTGCGGGAGGTGGCACAGGCCGCGGAACACGCCGAGTGGGACCACTTCGTCACCGAGTACCCGCGGTTCGCCCACCGCGGGCGCGAGTTCGCGAAGCGGCTGGTGCAGGCGGTGACACCGGCCTTCGCGGGACGCTAGAGCGCCTCCGCGCCCCGCTCCCGCAGCGCCTGGTCGTACTGCTGCAGCACCCACATCTCGTTCTGTACGGCGGCCAGCTGGGCGGGGTCGCCGCCGGTGGCGAGGCGGGTCAGCTGGGACTGGATGTCGTGGATGCGGCGCTCGACGGCGCGGCGGCGGATCTGGACCAGGACCGTGCCGGCGTAGGTCTCGTCGACCGTGCGGCGCAGGATCGGCTCGACGGCCAGCTCGGTGACCATCGCGCGGACGGTGTCGTCGGGCGCGGCCTCACGGACCCGGACCAGGTACTCCTGGGGGTCCTGGACGCCGTACTCCGCGCCGCCCGCCTCCGCGACGGCCTGGCGGACGGCCGCGTACGGCGGCGCGGTGAACTCGTCCACGCCGTAGGCGTCGAAGGCCGGGGAGACCAGCTCAGGGCGCTGGAGGGCGAGTTTGAGCAGTTCGCGTTCGGCGGCGTAGACCGGGTTGCGCAGGGTGAGGGCCGGGCCGCTGCTGGCCGGGCGCGGTGTGGCGTCGTACGCCGGCATCCGGCTTCGCGCCGGCGTGGGAGCCTGGCCGCCGTGCCCGTTTCTGCGCACCAGGTAGCCGACGCGATCCACGACGAACTCCTGATCCAGGATTCCGACCAGGCCCGCCAGTTGCACCGCGACCTCACGCCGGACGCTGCGGTCTTTGATCTTGGCCACGACTGGCGCGGCTTCGTCCAGTGCGGCCGCGCGCCCCCCCGGCGTGTCCAGGTCGTAGCGCGAGACGATCTGGCGGAGTGCGAACTCGAAGAGCGGCGTGCGGGGTTCGGTCAGGTCCGCCACCGCCTCGTCGCCCTTGGCCAGGCGCAGCTCGCACGGGTCCATGCCGTCGGGCGCGATGGCGATGTAGGTCTCGGCGGCGAACTTCTGGTCGTCCTCGAAGGCGCGCAGGGCGGCCTTCTGGCCCGCCGCGTCGCCGTCGAAGGTGAAGATCACGCGTGCGCTGCCGTTGTCCATCAGCAGCCGGCGGAGGATCTTGATGTGCTCGCCGCCGAAGGCCGTGCCGCAGGTCGCGATGGCCGTCGTGACGCCCGCGAGATGGCAGGCCATGACGTCGGTGTAGCCCTCGACCACGACCGCGCGGCTGGCCTTGGCGATCTCCTTCTTCGCCAGGTCGATGCCGTACAGCACCTGGCTCTTCTTGTAGATCGCCGTCTCGGGGGTGTTCAGGTACTTCGGGCCGTTGTCCGCCTCGTACAGCTTGCGGGCGCCGAAGCCGACGACCTCGCCGCCGATGTCCCGGATCGGCCACATCAGACGGCCCCGGAAGCGGTCGATGGGACCCCGGCGGCCGTCCTGCGAGAGCCCGGAGAGGATCAGCTCCTTGTCGCTGAAGCCCTTGCCGCGCAGATAGCGGGTGAGGTGGTCCCAGCCCTGGGGGCTGTAGCCGACGCCGAAGTGGACGGCGGCGGCCTGGTCGAAGCCCCGCTCGGCGAGGAAGACCCGGCCGGTCTCGGCCTCGGGGCTGGTGGCGAGCTGCTCGGCGTACCACTGCGCGGCGATCTTGTGCGCCTCGACCAGGCGGATGCGCTCGCCGCGCTGGTGGGTCGGGTTGTACCCGCCCTCCTCGTAACGCAGGGTGATGCCGGCCTGGGCGGCGAGCCGCTCCACCGCCTCCGAGAAGGAGAGGTGGTCCACCTTCATCACGAAGGTGATGGTGTCGCCGCCCTCCTGGCAGCCGAAGCAGTGGAAGAGTCCCTTGCTGGGGCTGACCTGGAAGGACGGAGACTTCTCGTCGTGGAACGGGCACAGCCCCTTGAGGTTGCCGCCGCCCGCGCCCCGCAGCTGGAGGTACTCGGAGACCACGGCGTCGATCGGGACCGCGTCCCGTACCGCCTTCACGTCCTCGTCGTTGATCCGTCCTGCCACGCGTGAATTCTACGGGGGTGCTGTGACAGTCCCGGTCCTCAGGAAGTGAGGCTCTCCAGCGGCACGTGCGGGTCGGCCAGGGCCTCCGTGTCCACCTGGGCCGTGGAACGGATCAGCTTCTGGATCTGCTCTGTGACATCCCACACGTTCACGTTCATCCCGGCCAGCACGCGTCCCTCCTTCACCCAGAACGCGATGAACTCCCGCTTCCCGGCGTCACCCCGGATCACCACCTGGTCGTACGACCCGGCCGGCGCCCATCCGCTGTACTCCATGCCCAGGTCGTACTGGTCGGTGAAGAAGTACGGCACCCGGTCGTGGACGACGTCCTGGCCCAGCATCGCGCGGGCCGCCGCCGGTCCGCCGTTCAGGGCGTTGGCCCAGTGCTCCACCCGCAGCCGGGTGTCGAACCGGGCCAGCGGGAAGGACGCCACGTCACCGGCCGCGTAGATGTCGGGGTCGGACGTGCGCAGCCGCTCGTCGACGGCGATGCCGCCGCCGAGCGCCCGGCCTGCGATCTCCAGGCCCGCCGCCTCCGCGAGGCCGACCCGGGGCGCCGCCCCGATCGCGGCGAGCACGTCGTGCGCCGGGTGTTCCTCGCCGTCGTCGGTGCGGACCGCGAGGACCATGCCGTCCTGGCCGACGATCTCGGTGAGCTGCCGCCCGAAGTGGAAGCGGACGCCGTGCTCGCGGTGCAGCTCGGCGAAGACGCCGCCCAGCTCGGGGCCGAGGACGCCGTGCAGCGGGGTCGGCGCCGGTTCGATCACCGTGACCTCCGCGCCGTACTCGCGGGCCGCCGCCGCGACCTCCAGGCCGATCCAGCCGGCGCCCGCGATCACGATGTGCCCGTTGTCCCGGCCGAGGGCCGCGAGGACGCCCTTGAGGCGCTCGGCGTGGGCGAGGCGGCGCAGGTGGTGCACGCCCGCCAGGTCGGTGCCCGGGATGTCCAGGCGGCGCGGCTCGGCGCCGGTGACCAGCAGCAGCTTGTCGTAGCGGACGAGGGTGCCGTCGTCGCCGAAGCGGACCGTCTTCGCGCCGCGGTCGATGCGGTCCACGAACTGGCCGAGGTGCAGCTCGATGTCGTTCCGCGCGTACCAGGCCGGCTCGTGCACGAAGACGCTGTCGCGTTCCTCCTTGCCGAGCAGATAGCCCTTGGACAGCGGCGGTCGCTCGTAGGGGTGGTCGCGTTCGTCACTGATCAGTATCACCCGGCCGGTGAAGCCCTCCGCCCGGAGCGTCTCGGCCGCCTTCGCGCCGGCGAGTCCGCCCCCGACGATGACGAATGTCTGATCCGCGTCGACCACTTGATGCCTCCTCGTAAGGGTGCCGCCACATGCGAGCGTCCCGCACCGGGCGTGCTGCGGGAAGAGGGAGTGACCCGATCAGGCCACGGACGGTCATGTTCCTCTCACATATGCCCCGTAAGTCTCGCGTGCAGCGAGCGCGCGGAGGCGTCCGTGAGGGAGGCGATCTGGTCGACGATCACCCGCTTGCGTGCGTGGTCGTCGCCTGCCCCGTCGAACAGGGCCCGAAACTGTGGATCCAGCCCGTCCGGCGCGCGGGCGGTGAGCGCCTCCGCCAGCTCCGCCACGACGACCCGCTGGTCGGCGCGCAGCCGCTCCTGCTCGGCGCGCTGCATCACATACCGGTCCGCGACCGCCTTGAGCACCGCGCACTCCATGCGGGCCTCGCGGGGTACGACGAGTTCGGCGTCGTAGCGGGTGAGCCGGCCGGTGCCGTACGCGACGCGGGTGGCGCCCTCGGCGGCCAGACAGAACCGGCCGATGAGCTGGCTGGTGGCGTCCTTCAGGCGGGCCTGGGCGACCGCCGTGCCGTCGTAGCCGTGCGGCCACCACTCCTCGTCCTGGAGCCGGTCGAGGGCGGCGGCCAGTTCGGCCGGGGCGGTGTCCGCGGGAACGTATCTGCCGATGGCGACCTCGAACACCGCCTGCCGCTCGGGCTCGGCGTGCAGGCAGTTGGGGTCGACATGACCGGCGTGCAGGCCGTCCTCGACGTCGTGCACCGAGTACGCCACGTCGTCCGCCCAGTCCATGACCTGGGCCTCGAAGCAGGTGCGGGTGCCTGGGGCGTGCGCCCTGACCCAGTCGAACACCGGGCGGTCGTCCGCGTAGACACCGAACTTCCTCGATGCCGGGTCGGTGGGGTGGGCGCCGCGCGGCCAGGGGTACTTGGTGGCGGCGTCGAGGGTGGCGCGGGTGAGGTTGAGGCCGACCGAACGGGTGCCTCCGGCGGTGAACCGTTTGGGCTCGATACGGGTGAGGAGCCTGAGGGACTGGGCGTTGCCCTCGAAGCCGCCGCAGTCGTCCGCGAAGGCGTTCAGCGCCTGTTCGCCGTTGTGGCCGAAGGGCGGGTGGCCGAGGTCGTGGGCCAGGCAGGCGGCCTCCACCAGGTCGGGGTCACAGCCGAGGGCCGCGCCGAGCTCCCGGCCCACCTGGGCGCATTCCAGGGAGTGGGTGAGCCGTGTCCGGGGGCTGGCGTCCCATGCCTGGCTCCGGGTGCCTGGCGTGACGACCTGGGTCTTGCCTGCCAGTCTTCTGAGCGCGGCGGAGTGCAGGATGCGGGCGCGGTCGCGTTGGAAGGCGGTGCGGCCGGGGCGTTTGTCGGGCTCGGGGACCCAACGCTCCGCTGCGGTGGGGTCGTAGGTGCCGTTGTCGAGTGCGGTGCCTTCCATTCTTCGACAGTATGCCTACTCATCTGCCCTGTTCTGTTTTGAGGCGGGTGTCGTGTGTGGCTCGTCGCGCCCACGCGGCGGAGCCGCATAGCGATACAGCCCCGCGCCCCTTCTTTCGCAGCCCCTTCTTTCAAGCCGAAGCCAGTTCCGCCTGCCTCGTCACCCGTGCCTGGTCGTACCGGTGCAGGATCAGGCGGGCCATCGCCGGATGCGCGCCCAGGGGGGCCGACGCCATCCACGGCGCCGCGTCCGCGCACTGCGTCGCGAAACGCCCCGGGGCCGTGAAGTACGAAGCGACCGCCACATTGTGCCGGCCCCTCGCCGTCAGGGCCCGTACCGCCGTCGGGACCGTCGGGGTCGCCGCCGAGGCGTAGGCCGGGACCACCGGGACGCCCAGCCGGTCCGCGAGGAGGCGGGCCGTGCGGCGGGTGTCGCGGGCCGAGTCGGGGTCGCGTGAGCCGGCGGCGGCCAGGACGACCGCGCTCCCACGACGGGGGGCCGCGTCCATGGCCGGGGGCCAGCCGGACTCGACCAGGCGGTCGTAGAGGGTCTCCACCAGGAGCGGGTGCGGGCCGAGCGGGGCGGCCAGGCGGGTCGGTGCCGGTGCGGCGGCGGCCATCTCGGGGATGTCCTGTTTGACGTGGTAGCCGCGCGAGAGGAGCAGCGGGACCAGGACGGCGGGGGTGTCGCCCAGGGCGGCGAGGGTGTCCGGGAGCAGGGGCTCGTTCAGCTCGATGTGGCCCAGGTGGACGGCGAGGACGGGGCGCAGTTCGCGCACCCGGTCCGCGAGCGTCCGCACGGTTTCCAGCGCGCGCGGGTCGCGGCTGCCGTGGGCGACCAGGACGAGGGCGGGCGGGGCCGTGCGGCGGTGGCCGAGCGGGGAGACGAGCCGGAGCCGGCCGGCGAGCCGGCTGCTGATGCTGTCCATGAGCTGCGCCGTGCTGTCGAGGTGGATGCGGGACTCGGAGCTGGGAGGGTGCGACGCCGTCATGAAAGGATCCTGACGGGGCCAGGTTGCGTGGCCGTTGCCGGGCCGTCACGAGCCTTTTCCGCTGCTTCACGTCGTACGGATGCTCGATGTGAGGCAAACCGGACGGCTGCCGGTGACGTCCTCCATGGTCGGAACCGGTTGGCACCGAGCCCTGGGGGGCCGTATGAAGATCCGTCGACCGCGGCTGCCGCGCACCCGCACGGGGCAGCGGCGGCTGGTGCAGGCCGTGATGGCCGGGTGTGTGCTGGCGCTGCTGCCGGCGACCTGGCTGTTCGTGTCCACGGCGGACCGGCTGCGCACGACGGCCGACGCCCCGTCGGCACCCGTCGCGGTCGTCTTCGGTGCGGGGCTGTGGAACGGGGAGCCGTCGCCGTATCTGGCGCACCGGCTGGACGCGGCGGCTCGGCTGTACCGGGCGGGGCGGATCAAGGTCGTGCTCGTCACCGGGGACAACAGCCGCAAGGACTACGACGAGCCCGACGCCATGCGCGCCTACCTGCAGAAGCACGGGGTGCCGGGCCGGCGGATCGTCAGCGACTACGCCGGGTTCGACACCTGGGACTCCTGTGTGCGGGCCAAGAAGATCTTCGGTGTGGACCGGGCCGTGCTGATCAGCCAGGGTTTCCACATCCGGCGTGCGGTGGCGCTGTGCGAGGCGGCGGGGGTGGACTCGTACGGGGTCGGGGTGGCCGACAAGCACGACGTGACCTGGTACTACGGCGGGACCCGCGAGGTGTTCGCGGCGGGCAAGGCGGTGCTGGACGCGGTGTTCCGTCCGGATCCGACCTTCCTCGGGCCGCGGGAGCACGGGGTCACCGAGGCGCTCGCCCAGGCGCGGGGCTGACGTGGAGATCACGGACCTGACGCCCGCCGAGCGCCGCGTCCGGGAGGCCTTCCCGCTCGGCGAAGGGGTCGACTTCCGGGAGGGCGAGGACGAGGACCCCGCGCAGGGCGCGTCATGGGGTCCGGAGCGGACGTTGCGGGCGGAGGTGCTGCGGGAGCTGCTGCTGGACGGGCCGGTGCGGGACGGGCGGATCGCCGGGCTGAAGGTGTGGGGGGCGCGCGTCACCGGGCGGCTGGACCTCAAGTACGGCACCGTCGGCCATCCGGTGCGGCTGCGTTGCTGCCACTTCGAGGAAGCGCCCGATCTGTACGGGGCGCGGGTCGTCGTGCTGGTCCTGAGCGACTCGGTGCTGCCGGGGCTGACGGCCGGGAACCTGCGCGCCGAAGGCGTCGTGCGGATCAGCTGCTGCCGGATCACGGGGCCGGTACGGCTCCAGGGGGCGAAGCTGTCCGGAGCGTTGTTCGCCGGCGGTGCGCGGCTCGGCAGTCCCGGCGAGGTCCCCGAGGAGCCCGTGCTCCAGCTCAACCACGCCGAGGTGGCCACCGACGTGTGGGCCCCCGGGCTGGTCGCGCACGGAAAGGTGCACCTGAACGGGGCGGTCGTCGGCGGACAGGTCAATCTCAACGACGCCGAGCTGAACGCCCCCGGCGGCTCCGCCCTGCACGCCGAGGTCCTGACGGTCGGCACCGACCTGCACGCCATGCGGCTGCGGACGCACGGCCGGGTCAATCTGGCCGGTGCCAGGATTCCCCGTCAGCTCAACCTCGCCCACGCCCGTCTGTCCAATCCCGGCGGTCAGGCCCTGCGCGCCAGCAGCAGTGTCATCGGCGAACTGTGGCTGCGCGACGCCGCGCCCGTCGAGGGTGCCGTCAATCTGCGTCGCGCCCAGCTCGACCTGCTGCACGTGCCGCCCGAGGTGTGGCCCGAGCGCGTGCAGCTCGACGGGCTCGGCTATCGCGTCCTGACCCCGCACCTCCCGGCCGAGCAACGTCTTCCGCTGCTGGAACGCGAGCCGGACGGCTATCTCCCCCACCCCTACGAGCAGCTCACCACCGCATACCGCACGGTCGGCGACGATGCCGCCGCGCGCACCGTCCAGCTGGCCAAGCTCCGTCGCCACCGCCGTACCCTGCCGCCGTACGCCCAGCTGTGGGGCTTCCTCCAGGACGCGGCCGTCGGCTACGGCTTCCGGCCGATGCGGGCCGCGGGCTGGCTGCTGCTCCTGCTGTGCACCGGCACGCTCGTCTTCGCCCTGCACCATCCGCCCGCGCTCAAGCCGTCCGAGGCGCCCGCGTTCAACCCGCTCTTCTACACCCTCGACCTGTTGCTGCCGATCATCGACTTCGGCCAGGAGGGGGCGTACGCGCCGCGCGGGTGGTACCAGTGGCTGTCGTATCTGCTGATCGTCACCGGCTGGGTGCTGGCGACGACGATCGCGGCGGGCGTCAGCCGCTCGCTGAGCCGGCAGTAGGGACCTCACGGCGTCACCGGCCCGGCGGGGAGGTCGCCGTGCCGGGCGTGTAACGGGAGGCGGTCGGGGCCGTAACACGCCCGCCGCACGCTGGCGGCATGGAACCGATCGCCTCGACGCCCACCCACTGCCCGTACTGCGCCTTGCAGTGCGGGATGAACGTCACGCCCCTGCCGCAGGGGGGCGTCGAGGTGACCGAGCGGACGGACTTCCCGGTGAACCGGGGTGCGCTGTGCGGCAAGGGCCGTACGGCGGCCGAGGTGCTCTCGCCCGCGGTACGGCTGACCTCGCCGCTGGTGCGGTCCGGGGGCCGGCTGGTCGAGGCGGGCTGGGACGAGGCCCTGGACCGGATCGCCGAGCGGCTCGGGAACACGCGGGAGGAGTACGGCGCGGACGCGCTGGGCGTGTTCGGCGGGGGCGGGCTGACGAACGAGAAGGCGTACGCGCTGGGGAAGTTCGCCCGGGTGGTGCTGGGGACCTCGCAGATCGACTACAACGGCCGCTTCTGCATGTCGTCGGCGGCGGCTGCGGGCACGAAGGCGTTCGGGCTCGACCGGGGCCTCCCCTTCCCCCTGGAGGACATACCGAAGACCGGGTGCGTGATCCTCGTCGGGTCGAACCTCGCGGAGACCATGCCGCCCTCCCTGCGCTTCTTCAGCGAACTGCGGGAGAACGGCGGCACGTTGATCGTCGTCGACCCGCGCCGGACGAGGACGGCCGAGCAGGCGGACCTGCACCTGGCCCCCCGGCCCGGCACCGATCTCGCCCTGGCGCTCGGCCTGCTGCACCTGGTGGTGGCGGAGGAGCGGACGGACGAGGAGTACATCCGGGAGCGGACGACGGGCTGGGAGCAGGCGCGCGCGGTGGCGATGGCGCACTGGCCGGAACAGGTGGAGCGGATCACGGGGGTGTCCGTTCCACAGCTCCGGGAGGCGGTACGGCTGTTCTGCGAGCCGGAGTCGGCGATGGTGCTCACCGCACGCGGGCCGGAGCAGCAGTCCAAGGGCACGGACACGGTCGGCGCGTGGATCAACCTGTGCCTGGCGACGGGGCGCGCGGGGCGGCCGTTGAGCGGTTACGGCTGTCTGACCGGGCAGGGCAACGGGCAGGGCGGCCGCGAACACGGCCAGAAGGCCGACCAGTTGCCCGGCTACCGCAAGCTGGACGACCCGGCGGCGCGGGCGCATGTGGCCGGGGTGTGGGGCGTGGACCCGGATGCGCTGCCCGGCCCCGGGCGCAGCGCGTACGAGCTGCTCGACGCCCTCGGCACGGACATCCGGGCGCTGCTGCTGATGGGCTCCAACCCGGTGGTGTCGGCGCCGCACGCGGCGCATGTCGAGGAGCGTCTCGAGTCCCTTGATTTCCTGGCGGTTTGTGACGTCGTGCGGTCGGAGACGGCCGAGCTGGCGGACGTGGTGCTGCCGGTGACGCAGTGGGCGGAGGAGACGGGCACGACGACCAGCCTGGAGGGCAGGGTCCTGCTGCGCCGCCAGGCGGTCACCCCGCCGCCCGGGGTCCGCAGCGACCTGTACGTCCTGCACGAGCTGGCGGCCCGGCTGGGGGTGGAGAAGGGCTTCCCGACAGACGCGGAGGAGGTCTTCCAGGAGCTGCGCCGGGCGAGCGCGGGCGGTCCGGCGGACTACTCGGGGATCAGCTACGGGCGGCTGGCGGAGGAGAACGGGGTGTTCTGGCCGTGCCCGCAGAACGCGGACGCGGATCCGGAAGGCGAGGTGGCTCACCCGGGCACCCCGCGCCTCTTCCTGGACCGTTTCGCCACGCCGGACGGCCGGGCCCGGTTCGCCCCCGTGACCCACCGCCCGACGGCGGAGGAACCGGATGCCGAGTATCCGCTGCTGCTGACCACCGGCCGGGTGGTGTCGCAGTACCAGTCGGGGGCGCAGACCCGGCGGGTCACCGAGCTGAACGCCGCCGCCCCCGGCCCCTTCGTGGAGCTCCACCCCCGCCTCGCGTCCCGGATCGGCGCGGCCGAGGGGGATCCGGTGACCGTGACCTCCCGCCGGGGCCGGGCGACCGCCCCCGCCCGGATCACCTCCGCCATCCGCCCGGACACCGTCTTCATGCCCTTCCACTGGCCCGGCGAGGGCCGCGCCAACACCCTGACCAATCCGGCCCTCGACCCGACGTCCCGGATGCCGGAGTTCAAGTCGTGCGCGGTGCGGGTGGAGGTCGGTGACGATCAGCGAGGACTCGGCCTGCCAGTACCTCGCCTCTGATCAGCGCCCGCGCCAGTCCCCGCCGTCGATCGGCCTGCCCTGGTTTCGCAGCCGGGCCGCCACGCGCGGGGCGGCCAGGTAGACCCAGGCGGGGATGGTGGTGCCGTCGGCGCGTACGACCTCGCGGGCGGCGCGTTCGTAGAGGTTGCGGGGGTCTCCCGGGGTGTACTCCTCCAGGCGGTCCAGGGCGGCGAGCAGCTCGGTGTACGACTCCGGGCGGGCGGTGACCAGTTCGCCCCGGATCTCGCCGCCCGGCCGGTCCACGGCGTAGGGGTAGCCGGGGCCGTCGTACAGCGCGGCGTCCCGCAGGCGGGCCGGTTCCTCCGACACGGTGCGGCCCCGCAGGAACAGGTCGTGGTTGGCCTCGCCGGGACGCAGGGTGCCGTAGACGAAGAAGGGCAGGGGGGTGCCGGCCTCCTCAGGGGCCTTCTCGTTCTCCTCGGTGATCACGGAAACGATTCTCTACCCCCCTCGGCTCCTCACACATCTCCATGAAGGGGCTATGGACATGACATATCAAGGCCCCTTAAATCACTGAAGACATCAGCGCCGCCCCCACGCCTTGACGGGCGCTTCCCCGAGGAGATCCATGAGCCGGATACGCCAGCACGTCCGAGGATCCCGTCGTCTCGCCACCACCGCCGGCGTCGCCGTCACCACCGCGACCCTGCTGTCCCTGGCCCTCTCCCCCGCCGCCCACGCCGACGCCAGACCGACCAGGGCCACCGCGATCCAGAACGCCGCGTCGGCGCTCCTGGCCCACGCCGCGAGCCTCGGCCTGACCTCCGCCGAGGGCACCACCGTCCGCGATGTGATCGTGGACAAGGACGGCACCCAGCACGTCCGCTACGACCGCAGCTACCACGGACTGCCCGTGCTGGGCGGCGACTTCGTGGTCCACCTGACCCCGGACGGCGCCTATCGCAGTGCGAACCGGGCCACCCGCGGCACGATATCCCTCACCTCGATCCTCCCGAAGATCTCCGCGCCCCAGGCCGCCGACCTCGCCGTGAACGCCCTGCGCGCCGTCCACCTCGGCAACACCCTGAAGCAGGTCAAGGCCAAGCCCGAGTTGATCGTCGACGCCCTGCACGGCACCCCGAGGCTCGCCTGGCGCACGAACGCGGCCGGCCTGGACTCGCTCGGCAACCCGGTCGCCCGGACCGTGCTGACCGACGCCCGCACGGGCCGGCAGATCGACGCCTGGGACAGCATCGAGACCGCCGCCGGCGACGGCAAGTCGCTGTACAGCGGGACGGTGCCGCTGGAAACGACCCAGTCGGGATCGTCGTACCAGCTCAAGGACCCGACGCGCGGCAACACCTACACCGGCGACGCCGAGGGCAAGACGGACCTGTGCTTCTTCGGCATCTGCTTCAGCCGGGCACCCGCGGACCTGTTCACGGACGCCGACAACCACTGGGGCACCGGCACCACCTCCGACCGCGCCTCGGCCGCCGTCGACGCCCAGTACGGCACGAACATGACCTGGGACTACTACAAGAACGTCCAGGGGCGCAGCGGCATCGCGGGCGACGGCAAGGGCTCGTACAACCGTGTCCACTACG
The DNA here is from genome assembly GCF_042868225.1 of Streptomyces sp. NPDC007856. Lineage (NCBI taxonomy): Bacteria > Bacillati > Actinomycetota > Actinomycetes > Kitasatosporales > Streptomycetaceae > Streptomyces > Streptomyces sp. NPDC007856. Next base: position 618,637 of record NZ_JBIAEC010000002.1, read on the forward strand.
GCAGCAACTACAACAACGCCTTCTGGGACGACAGTTGCTTCTGCATGACGTACGGCGACGGTGACGGGACCACGTTCGGGCCGCTGGTCGCCCTCGACGTGGCCGGGCACGAGATGACCCACGGGGTGACGTCGAAGACCGCCGCGCTGACCTACTCCGGCGAGTCCGGCGGGCTCAACGAGGCCACCTCGGACATCCTCGGCACGATGGTGGAGTGGTACGCCAACAACCCCTCCGACCCCGGTGACTACCTCATCGGCGAGAAGATCGTGAAGTCCGGCTTCGGCCACACCGCCCTGCGCTACATGGACAAGCCGTCGAAGGACGGCAACTCGGCGGACTACTGGAGTTCGTCGGTCGGGAATCTCGACGTCCACTACTCCTCCGGTGTCGCCAACCACTTCGCCTATCTGCTGGCGGAGGGCAGCGGCCCGAAGACCATCAACGGCGTCAGCTACGACTCGCCGACGTACAACGGCTCCACGGTCACCGGCATCGGCCGGGACAAGGTCGGCAAGATCTGGTACCGGGCGCTGACGGTCTACATGACCTCCTCGACGAACTACGCGGGGGCCCGCACGGCGACCCTGAACGCCGCCAAGGACCTGTACGGCGCGGGCAGCACCGAGTACAACGCGGTGGCCGCGGCCTGGAGCGCCGTCAACGTGAACTGAGCCCCGCATCGAGTACGCCAGGCCGCGGCCGCCCCGGTGACGATGCCGGGGCGGCCGCGGTCCGCTCGTCACGCCTCGACGTCGACCACGACCCAGTCGCTGATCTCCCGCCACTGGTGGATGGCCAGCTGGTGGAAGGGGTGGACCAGATAGCGGTCGACCATGTCCATGTCGTCCAGGAGGCCCTCGACGAGGAAGTCGTAGGCGATGTCTCGCGGGGACACGTTGCGGCCGTAGCGCCACTCCCGCAGTTCCGGCACCTCACGCCCGACCTGGGCGGCGGTGCGTTCCGCCGCCTGGTCAGCTTGGCCCGCTCGCGCACGGCCGGGTCCAGGGCGTCGTAGTCGGGCAGGAAACCGTTCTCCCGCAGGAGCGGGAGCGGGTGCATCCGGGCGCGGGCCCGGGGTTCAGGAAGCACTGGCGGATCTCCACCAGGCCTGCCTTCGCGCCGAACAGGATCGCGACCTCGGTCTCGGGGTCCAGCTCGACGCCGTGGTGCGTCGCGTACCACTGGGCGACCGCGGCCTTGAGCTCGACGAGCCCGGCGAAGGACGGGTACTGCCGTCGCCCGCTCAACGGCAGACGCCGCTCCATTCGTGTTCTTTTCATACTTGTTGCTCTTCTGGTCGCGGGATGCGCCTGTGACCTGCCAGAACGCGGCGGGGGTAGACCATGTGGGGGTCGGGGGCGACACCCGTTCACCGTATTTCTGACGAATCATCAGGGAGCGGAAATCCCGGACTGCGGCTTACCTCGGAAACGAAGAGACCGAGACGAGAGCCCTGGGAGCCACCATGCGACGCACCGCTCGCCTGCTGTCGGGTGCCGCGCTCGTCATGGCGGCCGCCGCACCCGCCTGGGCCGGCACCGGCAGCCTGGACGTGTACCCCTCCAACGTGGTGCCCGGCGGCCAGGTCACGGTCAACACGGCCGCGTGCGGCGACAAGGGCTCGGCGATCGGGGACGCCGGCGCGGTCGGCGCCGGCACCTTCACGCTGGCGCCCAGCTCGCACAAGGGCGAGGCGATCGGGCAGTTCCAGGTGCCCGAGAGCGCGCAGCCGGGGACGTACGAGATCGTCGCCAAGTGTTCCGAGGGCACCCGGCAGGTCACCGGCGACCTGGTGGTGGCGTTGAGCGCGGCGCACGAGCAGGTGCAGCCGCGGGGAAGTGTGAAGACGGGGGTCGGCGGCGCACTCGGCGCCGGCCCCGTGCAGACCGCGGCGGGTGTGGCGGCGCTGGCCGTCGCCGCCGCGGGCGGTACCTGGCTCCTGCATCGCCGGGCGAGAGGCGACGGGATCTGACGGACACCCTCCGCTGTCCGTCAGCCGGTACCGCACAGCCCGCCCCCTCCGGGTCCGACGCCCCTCGCGGCCCGGAGGGGGAGGGGGCCGATGGGGCCTCCAACCCACGGAGGCCAGGCCGCCCGGCCCTTCCGGGGTCCAACCTCCGACCCACGGAGATCCGGACTCCCGGTCCTCGGGGTTCCGGCCTCCGGCCCACGGAGGCCCGGCCCCCAGGTCCTTCCGGGGTCCAACCTCCAGCCCACGGAGGCCAGACTCCGGGCCTTCCGGGGTCCAGCCACGGCGCACGGCCAGGCCTCCGCTCCATGGAGGTCCCGGCCTCCAGGCCCACGCAGGGTCCGCCCACCGGCCCACCGAGGTCCGGCCTCCAAGCCCACGGAGGTCCGCCCACCGGCCCACGGAGGCCCCCGCCTCCGGGAGAGGTGTTCGTATGCGCACCAGAACCACGCGCGACAGGCTCGGCGACACCGCGATAGCCGCGGTCACCGTCGTGGCCCTCGGCTCCGGGGTGTGGCTGCTCGGAGGTGGCTCCGGGACGCACGCGCCGCCGCAGCCCGCCGCGGTCGAGGGGCGCCCGGAACCGGGGGGTGACCGGCTCGCGGCACCCGCCCTCGCCCCGTCCCCGCCGACCCGCATCCGCATACCCGAGATACGCGTGAACGCCCCGCTGATGGGCCTCGCCCTCACCCGGTCCGGCAGCCTGGACGTCCCCCCGGCCCAGAACAAGAACCTGGCCGGCTGGTACGAGGCCGGCACCATACCCGGCGAGACGGGCACCGCGATCGTCGCCGGTCATGTCGACAACACCGAGGGCCCCGCCGTCTTCTACGACCTGGGCGCGCTGAAACGGGGCGCCCGCATCGAGGTGGATCGCCGGGACCGCTCCGTGGCCGTGTTCACCGTGGACGCGGTGGAGGTCTACGCGGCGAGCAACTTCCCCGACGAGAAGGTCTACGGCGCGGCGCCCCGCCCCGAACTCCGCGTCATCACCTGCGGCGGCGGCTACTCCAGGACCACCGGCTACCAGGGCAACGTGGTGGTCTTCGCACACCTGACCGGGAGCCGCGCCCCTTCGGCACACTAGTGTGCCGGTTCACCGCCGAGGGCATGCTCCCTCCCCCGCACCCCGAGCGGCGCCGGCACCTCGTTCAGCAGCGCGCCCCGGCGAGCGGCGACCGCCGGACACCACCGGCTGGTGAACCTGCTGCCCCGCCGGGAACCGGCCCGCGCCTCCTCACAGCCCTCCCCCGCCCGCGCACGGACCCCTCACACCCCCCGGCCGCCCCCGCTGAGGGCAGCGTTCCTCACGGGAAACAGACGTGATGCGACCGGGTAACGTCCGGACCGCACGCTCAAGGGCATGACCTCGAATACGCGTGTGGTGGTGATCGGCGCCGGCCTCGCGGGCGTACGGCTCGCCCAGCGGCTCGGCGAGCTGGGCACGCCCGCGCTGCTCGTCGGCGAGGAGGAGCACCCGCCGTACAACCGGGTGCTGCTCGCCGAGGTGCTGGCCGGCCGGTACGCCCCCGAGGTGATCGGCCTGCCGGCGCCCGAGGGCCTGCTGCGCGCCCGGGTCACCGGTATCGACCGGGCCGCCCGGAGCGTCGAGTGCGCCGACGGCTCCTCGATCGCATACGACACGCTGGTTCTCGCCACCGGATCCAATCCGGTGCTGCCGCCGCTGCGCGGTCTGTTCACCCCGGATCACCAACTCCCCGAGGGCGTCCACGCGTTCCGGACGATGGACGACTGCCTGGGGCTGGCCAAGGCGGTCCGGCCGGGTGTGCGCGCGGTCGTCATCGGGGGCGGGCTGCTCGGCGTGTCCGCCGCCCGCGCGCTCGCCGTGCGCGGCGCCCAGGTCGTCCTCGCCCAGCAGGCCGAGCGTCTCATGGAGCGCCAGCTCGACCCGGACGCCTCGCGGCTGGTGCTGCGGCACCTCACCGACCTGGGCGTCGAGGTGCACACCGAGTGCCGGGTGCGGGACGTGCGCTCGGTCGCGGGGGCGGTCCGCTCGGTGGAGATGGCCGACGGATACGCCCTGGACGCCGACCTCGTCGTGGTCGCCTGCGGGGTGCGCCCGCGCGCCTCACTCGCCGAACAGGCCGGTCTCGCCGTGCACAAGGGCATCCTCGTCGACGACGAACTGCGCACCTCCGACCCGCACATCCACGCGGTCGGCGACTGCGTCCAGCACGACGGCACGGTCTACGGCCTGGCGGTCCCGGCGCTGGAACAGGCGGACGCTCTCGCCGAGTTGCTCGCCGGAGACCCGGACGCGCGCTATTGCGGCACCCGCTCCCTGACCCGGCTGACCCTCACCGGACCGGGCTCCCCCTTCGACCTGGCCGCGTTCGGCGAGACCGAGGCGCGCCCCGGCGACGACGTCGTACGGCTCGCCGACGCCACCCGCGGCACGTACCGCAAGGTCGTCGTCCGCGACGACCGGCTGGTCGGCGGGGTCCTCGTCGGCGAACTCGGCACCGTCGGCGCGCTAGCCCGCGCCTGGGAGGGAGCAGAGCCGCTCCCGACCGACGGCGGCCCGCTGCTCCACCTGCTCACCAACGACGGAGGCTCCTGATGTCCACGGACACCACCCCCACGATCGTGCTCGTCGGCCACGGCATGGTCGGCCAGCGCTTCCTCGAAGCGCTGGCCGAGCGCGGCCTGACCGCCACGCACCGCGTGGTCGTGCTGTGCGAGGAGCCGCGACCGGCGTACGACCGCGTGCAGCTCACCTCGTACTTCTCGGGCAAGACCCCCGAGGACCTCTCCATGACCGACATGGGGTTCATCAAGGACCACGGCATCGAGCTGTACGTCGGCGACCCGGCTCAGACGATCGACCGCGAGGCGAGGACGGTCACGGCCGGGTCCGGCCGGGTCTTCGGGTACGACACCCTCGTCCTGGCCACCGGCTCGTACCCGTTCGTGCCGCCGGTCCCGAACAAGGACGCCGAGGGCTGTTTCGCCTACCGCACGATCGAGGACCTGCTCGCCATCGAGGAGTACGCGAGGACGCGGGCGACGACCGGCGCCGTGGTCGGCGGCGGACTGCTCGGCCTTGAGGCGGCCGGCGCGCTGAAGGGCCTCGGACTGACCACGCACATCGTGGAGTTCGCGCCGCGGCTGATGCCCGTACAGGTCGACGAGGGCGGTGGCGCGGCGCTGCTGCGGACCATCGAGGGCATGGGCCTGACCGTGCACACGGGTGTGGGCACGCAGGAGATCCTCACCTGTGCGGACGGCTCGGTCAGCGGCATGAAGCTGTCCGACGGTTCCGAACTCGCCGCCGACATGGTGGTGTTCAGCGCGGGCGTGCGGCCCCGCGACCAGCTGGCCCGCGACTGCGGCCTCGCGGTCGGCGAGCGCGGCGGCATCACGGTCGACGAGCAGTGCCGTACGGTCAGCGATCCGCACGTCTTCGCGATCGGCGAGTGCGCGCTGGCGGCGGACGGGCGGGTGTACGGCCTGGTGGCCCCCGGCTACGAGCAGGCGCAGACGGCCGCGGCGACGATCGCCTCCGACGAAGCCGCTTTCGCCGGCGCCGACCTGTCCACCAAGCTGAAGCTGCTCGGCGTGGACGTGGCGTCCTTCGGCGACGCGCACGGCACCACCGAGGACTGCCTGGACGTCGTCTACTCCGACTCCCGCGCCGGCCTGTACAAGAGGCTGGTCATCGGCCCGGACGGCACACTGCTCGGCGGCATCCTGGTCGGTGACGCGGAGGCGTACGGCACCCTGCGCGCGCTGACCGGTTCGGTGCCCCCTGTTTCCCCCGAGTCGCTCGTCCTGCCCGCCGGAGCGGGCTCGGGGGCCCAGCTCGGCCCGTCCGCCCTGCCGGACGAGGCGGTCATCTGCTCCTGCCACAACGTCAGCAAGGGCACGATCCGCGGCGCGGTCACGGAGCACAGGTGCACCACCGTGCCCGATGTGAAGAAGTGCACCAAGGCCGGTACCGGCTGCGGAAGTTGCGTCAAGGTGCTCGGCCAGCTCGTCAACGCCGAGCTGGAGGCGTCCGGCGTCGAGGTCGACAAGGGCCTGTGCGGCTGCTTCGCCCAGACCCGCGAGGAGCTGTACGAGATCGTCCTCGCGCTGCGCATCACGTCGTACCAGGACCTGCTGGACCGGTACGGCCGTGCGGGCGCCCGGGGCGGCGACGGCTGTGAGGTCTGCAAGCCGGCGGTCGGCTCGATCATCGCCTCCCTCGCCCCGACGATCGGCGCGAGCGGCTATGTCCTGGACGGCGAGCAGGCGGCCCTGCAGGACACCAACGACCACTTCCTCGCCAACCTGCAGAAGAACGGCTCGTACTCGGTCGTGCCGCGCATCCCCGGCGGCGAGATCGCGCCCGAGAAGCTGATCGTGATCGGCGAGATCGCCCGGGACTTCGGCCTCTACACGAAGATCACCGGCGGCCAGCGGATCGACATGTTCGGCGCGCGGGTGGAGCAGCTCCCGCTGATCTGGGCCCGCTTGGTGGACGCCGGCTTCGAGTCGGGCCACGCGTACGGCAAGGCGCTGCGCACCGTGAAGTCCTGCGTCGGCTCCACCTGGTGCCGTTACGGTGTCCAGGACTCGGTCCGGATGGCGATCGACCTGGAGCTGCGCTACCGGGGCCTGCGCTCCCCGCACAAGCTGAAGTCGGCGGTCTCCGGCTGCCAGCGCGAGTGCGCCGAGGCCCAGTCGAAGGACTTCGGTGTGATCGCCACGGCCAACGGCTGGAACCTGTACGTCGGCGGCAACGGCGGTGCCACCCCGCGCCACGCGGACCTGCTGGCCCAGGACCTGTCCGACGCCGAACTGGTCCGCCTGATCGACCGTTTCCTGATGTTCTACATCCGCACGGCCGACCGCCTGGAGCGCACCTCGACCTGGCTGGAGCGGATCCCGGGCGGCCTGGACCACGTACGGGACGTGGTGGTGCACGACTCGCTCGGCATCTGCGACGAGCTGGAGCGGCTGATGCGGGCGCATGTCGCCCACTACCGCGACGAGTGGGCGGAGACCATCAACGACCCCGAGAAGCTCGCCCGGTTCGTGTCCTTCGTGAACGCCCCGGACACCCCGGACCCGGTCGTCGCCTTCGTCCCCGAGCGCGACCAGATCAAGCCCGACCTGCCGCTGCTGAACATCGGCCTGCGGCCCGCCGACGACATCCTGGAAGGAAGCGCCCGATGACCCTGGCTGTCGAGACCACCGACCTGAAGGTCCAACTCCGGCTCGCCGACGGCTGGTTCACGGCCTGCGACCTGAGCGCGCTCACCCCGGGCCGCGGGGTGGCCGCCCTGCTGCCGGACGGCCGCCAGGTGGCCCTGTTCCGCGACCGCGCCGACCGCCTGTACGCCGTCGACAACCGTGACCCCTTCACCGGCGCGGCGGTCCTCTCCCGCGGCCTGACCGGCACCCACCGGGACCGCCCGTTCGTCGCCTCCCCCCTGCTCAAGCAGCGCTTCGACCTGGCCAGCGGGGAGTGCCTGGACGACGAGGAGGTGCGGGTGGCCGCGTACGAGGTGCGGGCCGCCTGACACGGGCCTCGACCTCTCTGGATCTCGACCGTTTCAGTAAGCCCTAGGCTGCCCGCATGGCCAGGACGAAGGAATTCGATCCCGACGCCGCCCTGCAGGCAGCCCTGGAGCTGTTCTGGCGGCGCGGCTACGAGGCGACGTCGATGGCCGAGCTGGTCGAGCACCTCGGCATCGGCAGGGCGAGCCTGTACGCGACCTTCGGGAGCAAGCACGAGCTGTACCTCAAGGCGCTGGAGCGCTACGAGCGGTCGGGGCTCACCCGGATCGTGCGGGAGCTGTCCCAGCCGGGGGCCGCCCTGCCGGCCGTACGGGCGGTCGTACGACGGTACGCGGCGGAGGCGGCCGACGAGCGGCTGAGGCTGAACGGCTGCCTGATCACCAACACGGCCGCCGAACTGGCCCCGCACGACCCGGCCGCGGCCCGGCGCGTCGAGCGCAACTGGGACCATCTGGAGACACTGCTGCACTCCGCGCTGGCCCGTGCCCAGAGCCAGGGCGAGTTGCCGGCCGGCCGCGATCCGCTCGCGCTGTCCCGCACCCTGCTGGTGCTGATGCAGGGCCTGCGGGTCGTCGGCAAGGCGTCGGCGGACCCGGCCCGCGTCCGGGACGCGGCGGAGCAGGCGCTGGCACTGCTCGACTAGACGGACACCCTCCCCCGGAGGGCGCTTTTCCCGGCCTCATACTGAACCGATCGTTCCACAAAAGCAGGTCCTCATGCCTCGCTTCTCCAGCCGGACGGCCCTCGTCACCGGCGCGGGATCCGGCATCGGCCGGATCCTTGCCCTCGCGCTCGCCGCCGAGGGAGCCCGGGTCGTCGTCGCCGGACGGCGGCCCGAGCCGTCGGCGGAGACCGTCCGGCTGCTCGAGGAACAGCGCGGCAAGGCCCTCGCCGCGGGGAAGGACAGGACTCCGAAGCGTGTTGCGGCCGTGTGTCAGCGGGGGCGGGGGGCACCCGGAACGCATGTGCTGGCCGCGGGCACCTGGAACGCATGTCCGACCGCAGGCGGCGGGCCGCAGGCGGTGGGCGGCGGGCCGTCTCGGGGCGGCGATGCACAACTTTTCCGCCCCAGGGTGCATCCAACCCAGTGACCTGCATCCACCCGTTCGCCCGATGGAGGCGGATGTGTCATGTTTCCGTATCTGAATTTCCCCGATCATCCGAGCCCTCGCCCTCGGAGAGCCCTCCGGGCACTCCGGACGCCCCGGACACTCCCCAGGCGCGGCCCGGCGGCCGCACTGACCGCCGCGCTCCTCGGCCTCACGGCCGCGGGAGCCGCGTGGAGCGCGACCCCGGCGGCGGCACGGACCTCGGCCACCGTCCGGACCTGCGCCGTCAGCGACCTCTACCTCTCCATGGGCCGCAAGGAAGGCGCGGCGGGCTCGCTGTACTGGCCCATCCGGTTCACCAACACCAGCACGACCAGCTGCGCCCTGCGCGGCTACCCGGGCGCCAGCGTCCTGGACACCGCGCACCACCAGATTGGCCCGGCCGCCACCCGCAGCGGCCGCTCGTACGGCACGGTCACCCTCGCCCCCGCCCATTCGGCGTCGGCGATAGCCCGCACCACCAACGGCCCGGTGGGCGGCCCCTGCCTGCGCGCCGGCGCCTACCTGCGGGTCTACCCACCGGCCTCTCGCACCGCGATCCTGGTCCCGGCCTCCTGGACGACCTGTTCGGGCGTCTTCCAGATCGGGCCGGTGAACGTCGCGGGCACCTTCTGAGAGGGGGCGGAAGAGCCGAAGGGGCGGCACCCACACCAGGTACCGCCCCGAGCGACTCCCCCCTCTCAGTCCCGCCGGATCAGCACCGGGCCGCATGTCAAGCAGCGACTCGCCGATGCTTCCCGGCGACCCACCACCATTGCGGGTGACTAGATGTCAGAAGATCACCCGCAAGGGCTAACTGCCGCTCAACTCCGCCTATTGGCACGGAGGTTGCTGGCTCATCAGCTCTGCTTCGGAGCGGGATGGAGGGCCTCCGTATACCCGATCAGTCCCACGAAACCGAGATCCCGATTTGCTCGATATGACAGCAATAAGAGGTGTTAGTACGTTCAATCACGCACCGTCTGCCACAGCGGGCGCTTCCCTCTCGGTCTCAGAAGGAGAACAAGCGGCATGTCCATGAACCGTTCCCACGCGATCGCCACGGCCGTCGCAGCCGCCGCGGCCCTGACCGCGACTGGTATCACCTACGCCTCGGCCGCCTCACCGCCGGTTCCCCAGTCCGCCCCGGCGGCTGCCATGGCGGCACCGCTCGGCGGCCCCAGCACCCCCAACACCGAAGGCAAGGGCAACGAAAGAAGAGGAGGAAGGGAGTTCCGCCCCCACTTCGAGGGCAGGGTCTTCATCAACGAGCGCGAATACTCCGGCCGCCCCGACGGCTGCATCACCGTCGTCAGCGGCCTGGGTGCCAAGACTCTCAACATCCGCAACGACAGCCGCAACGTGGTCGAGGTCTTCCGCGGGGCCGTCTGCGACAACGGCGCCCCCATCGCCATCGTCGGCCCCCACAGCGACGCCAACGGTGTCTGCCCGAAGTTCAGGGACGAGGACGAGCGCGAGCGCGAGCACGAGAACGAGAACTGCGAGGAGCGCGAGCACCACGAGAAGGGCGAGCACCACGAGAAGGGTGAACACCGCGAGAAGGGCGAGCACGACGAGAAGGGTGAACACCGCGAGAAGGGCGAGCACGACGAGAAGGGTGAACGCCACGAGAAGGGCGAGCACCACGAGAAGGGTGAACACCACGAGGACGAGGACGGCGTGAAGGTAAAGAACGGAGTCATCGCCAGCTTCCGCGTCATCTGTCGCCATGGCGAGGGCGGCGGATTCGGCGAAGGCGGCGGATTCGGCGAGGGCGGCGGATTCGGCAAATAATGCCAGCAGCTGCCTGATGCACATGCTGGAGAACGCCGGCCCACCGGAATCGGGCCGGCGCCCTCCGGCTAGGCGCACAATACAGGATCCCGGCCCGCCGTAATCGGGCCGGGATCCTGTTGTGCAATGGCTGACGGGCCGTAAGCCTTGGCCTGGTATGCGGTGACGCGCCTTTAAAGCCATAAGCGCCCCGCACGTAGCGGCTACCCATTCCCGCAAATAGCGACCTACCTTGCCTCTCGCTGCTCCGATAGAAACGTCGCCTCTGCCGGCATTCCCTTTGACAACCGCCAAAGGTCACCGGGCTTTTCGGGCTTGCGGGCCAGCAGGCAGGCGTGCGGTCTGCTCACCCGTCCGCCAGGCTCCTGCTCCAGCCTCGCGGTGACGACGAGTCCGGCCTGCTCCAGCAGGCCGATCACGCGGTTCAGGGGCACGAGATACGACTCGTAGGACACCGGACGGCCATAGCCCTGGGTGGGCTGCAGCCGTTCATCGCCGACATAGTCTCCCCAGAGCAGGTAGCCGCCGGGCGCGAGCGTGCGGTGGAACTCGGCGAACACCGCCGGCAGCCACTGCGGGGGCGTGTGGTGGGTGGAGTACCAGGCCAGGATGCCGCCGAGGTCGTCGTCCCTCATCTCCAGCGCGGTCATCGAGCCCGCGGTGAACCGCAGGTTCGGATAGGCGTGCCGGGCCAGCCCGATCATCTTCGGTGACAGATCGACGCCGAAGGCGGACACTCCCAGCCCGGCCAGGTGCGCCGTCACGCGTCCGGGGCCGCACCCCAGGTCCGCGACCGGCCCCAGACCGGCCGTCCGCACGAGTTCGGCGAACCCCGCCAGCATCGCGCGTGACAGCGGGTCCATCTCGGCTGGAGGCGGGACGCGTTCGACGTAATCGGCGGCGACCGTGTCGTACGACTCACGGACGGCGGTCAGGAAGGAGGGCTCAGCCATGCGGGCGACCCTAGACCGGAGAACCGACTGGAGGGCACGACGAGGGCACCACGGCTTCGGACCACAGACGATGCACGGAGAGGCGGCACCCCCGCACAGGGTGTCGCCTCTCCTCTTTCGTGCGCCGGAGCCGCCGCCGATCGGTGAGGGTCGGGGACCAGCGGCGGCTCCGGGGTTCACGGGGCCCCTGAGGGCCTAGCGGTGGTCGCTGCCCACCGACTGGGTTGCCGCGCGGCCTGCCTCGAGGCGGGCCACGGGGATGCGGAAGGGGGAGCAGGAGACGTAGTCCAGGCCGACCTCGTGGAAGAAGTGGACGGACTCGGGGTCACCGCCGTGCTCGCCGCAGACGCCGAGCTTCAGGTCGGGGCGGGTACGCCGGCCCGCCTCCGCCGCCGACTTCACCAGGGAGCCGACGCCGTCCCTGTCGATCGTCTCGAAGGGGCTGACGCCGAAGATGCCCTTCTCCAGGTACGCGGTGAAGAAGGAGGCTTCGACGTCGTCGCGGCTGAAGCCCCACACCGTCTGCGTCAGGTCGTTCGTGCCGAAGCTGAAGAACTCCGCCGCCTCGGCGATCTGTCCCGCCGTCAGGGCGGCTCGCGGGAGTTCGATCATCGTGCCGATCGCCAGCTTCAGCGCCGTACCCGTCGCCGCCTCGACCTCCGCGATGACCTTGTCGGCCTCCTCGCGGACGATCTCCAGCTCCTGGACCGTGCCGACGAGCGGGATCATGATCTCCGCGCGCGGGTCGCCCTTCGCGGACTTGCGTTCCGCCGCCGCCTCGGCGATCGCGCGGACCTGCATCGTGAACAGGCCGGGGATGACCAGGCCGAGGCGGACGCCGCGCAGGCCGAGCATCGGGTTCTGCTCGTGCAGGCGGTGTACCGCCTGGAGCAGGCGGAGCTCGTTCTCGTGCGGTTCCTGGCGGGACTCGGCCAGGGCCACGCGGACCGACAGCTCGGTGATGTCAGGGAGGAACTCGTGCAGCGGCGGGTCCAGGAGACGGATCGTCACCGGGAGGCCGTCCATCGCCTCGAAGAGCTCGACGAAGTCCGACTTCTGGAGGGGGAGCAGGTCCGACAGGGCCGCCTCGCGCTCCTCCTCCGTGTCCGCGAGGATCAGCTTCTCGACCATCTCACGGCGCTCGCCGAGGAACATGTGCTCCGTGCGGCACAGGCCGATGCCCTGGGCGCCGAAGCGGCGGGCGCGCAGCGCGTCCTCCGCGTTGTCCGCGTTGGCGCGCACCCGCAGGCGGCGCTTGCGGTCGGCGAAGGCCATCATGCGGTGGACCGCCTCGACCAGCTCGTCCGCGTCGTCGGCGCCCGGGTGCATCCGGCCCTCGAAGTACTCGACCACGGGGGACGGGACCACCGGGACCTCGCCCAGGTAGACCTTGCCGGAGGAGCCGTCGATGGAGATCACGTCGCCTTCCTCGACGACGTGGCCGCCGGGGACCGTCATGCGACGGCGCTTGGTGTCGACCTCCAGCTCCTCCGCGCCGCACACACACGTCTTGCCCATGCCACGGGCCACCACGGCGGCGTGGGAGGTCTTGCCGCCGCGCGACGTCAGGATGCCCTCCGCCGCGATCATGCCGTCCAGGTCGTCCGGGTTCGTCTCGCGGCGGACCAGGATGACCTTCTCGCCCGAGCGGGACCACTTGACGGCCGTGTAGGAGTCGAAGACCGCCCGGCCCACCGCGGCGCCGGGTGATGCGGCGATGCCGCGCGCCACCTTGTCGACCTTCGCCTGCTCGTCGAAGCGCGGGAACATCAGCTGGGCCAGCTGGGCGCCGGTGACGCGCTGGAGCGCCTCCGTCTCGTCGATCAGGCCCTGGTCGACCAGCTGGGTCGCGATGCGGAAGGCGGCGCCCGCCGTGCGCTTGCCCACGCGGGTCTGGAGCATCCACAGCTGACCGCGCTCGATCGTGAACTCGATGTCGCACAGGTCCTTGTAGTGGTTCTCCAGCGTCTCCATGATCTGCATGAGCTGGTCGTACGACTTCTTGTCGATCGACTCCAGCTCCGCGAGCGGGACGGTGTTGCGGATGCCGGCGACGACGTCCTCGCCCTGGGCGTTCTGCAGGTAGTCGCCGTAGACGCCCTGGTGGCCGGAGGCGGGGTCACGGGTGAAGGCGACGCCCGTGCCGGAGTCGGGGCCGAGGTTGCCGAAGACCATGGAGCAGACGTTGACGGCCGTACCGAGGTCGTGCGGGATGCGCTCCTGGCGGCGGTAGAGCTTGGCGCGGTCGCCGTTCCAGGAATCGAAGACCGCCTTGATGGCGAGGTCCATCTGCTCGCGCGGGTCCTGCGGGAAGTCCCGGCCGGCCTCCGCCTTGACGATCTTCTTGAACTTGGTGACCAGCTTCTTCAGGTCGGCGGCCTCCAGGTCGGTGTCGACCGTGACCTTCTTGGCCTCCTTGGCCGCCTCGAGGGCCTCCTCGAAGAGGTCGCCGTCGACGCCGAGGACGGTCTTGCCGAACATCTGGATCAGGCGCCGGTAGGAGTCCCAGGCGAACCGGTCGTCGCCGGCCTGCTTGGCCAGGCCCTGCACCGACTTGTCGGACAGGCCGATGTTCAGGACCGTGTCCATCATGCCGGGCATGGAGAACTTCGCGCCGGAACGGACCGACACCAGAAGAGGGTTGTCGGGCTGGCCGAGCTTCTTGCCCATGCGGGACTCGAGGGCGTCGAGGTGCGCACTCACCTCGTCACGCAGCGCCGCGGGCTCCTCACCGCTGTCCAGGTAGACCTTGCAGGCCTCGGTGGTGATGGTGAAGCCGGGAGGGACCGGCAGACCGAGGTTGGTCATCTCGGCGAGGTTGGCGCCCTTGCCGCCGAGGAGGTCCTTGAGGTCCTTGTTGCCCTCGGTGAAGTCGTAAACGAACTTCACTACGTGGGGTTCTTTGTTTTCCGACACGGGTCTCGACTCCTTGAGGCCACGGTGGCTGCCCTGACGGCGAGGAACATACCCAGATCGAAGGCGCATGGGTACGTCCACTTGCGCGTCATGAGCCCGTAACCACTCGTCCGCCAGCGGATCGAAAGTCAAGGCTTGGCAAGCAAGCACCGCCAGATGTCTTCACTTCTTGAACGCAAGTATGCCCAGAGGCTGGGTTTTTCGCTCAGATGAGCGGGCATCCCGCACGTCTGATTTCGATCGATGAACGATCAAGGGGTGGCACCCAGTGCCACCCCTTGGAGAAGTGCAGTCGCTCATGATCCGCTCATCTGAGCGCAACCCTTATCAAGGGTGGCGAGAATCACGCTGCCACAGCCCGCCGGATTTCACCATGCGGACCGCTTCCCGGTACCCGGAAACACCCACGTCACACGCCCGCCTCAGACACCCAGTGCCCGCAGCCGCTCCTCCGCCCGCTCCGGCGCGTAGAGGTGTTCCACGACCAGCGCCCCCGCTCCGATGAGCGCGGCCCGCTCCCCCAGCCGGGAGGTCACGACCTGGAGGTGCGCCGTGGAGCGCGGCAGCGCCCGCTGGTAGAGAAGTTCCCGGACGCCGGTGAGGAAGGGGGTCCCGGCCAGGTCGCCCGCGATCATCAGCACCCCGGGGTTCAGCAGGGTCACCACCGTCGCCAGTACGTCACCGACCCGCCGCCCCGCCTCCCGGGCCAGCGCCGCCGCCTCCGGATGCCCGGCGGCCAGCAGATCCCGTACGTCCGCGCCGGACGCGGCCGGCACCCCGCTCTCGGCCAGCCGCCGGGCTACGGCGCCCCCGCTCGCGACGGCGGCGAGACAGCCGTGCGAACCGCAGCGGCACAGCGCGTCCGCGCCGACCCGGATGTGCCCGATGTCGCCGGCGCCGCCGTCGATGCCCCGGTAGATCGAGCCGTCCACGACCACCCCGGCGCCGATGCCGGTGGACACCTTGACCAGGACGAAGGCCGCGCAGTCGGGGTGGCCGGCGCGCTGTTCGCCGTACGCCATGAGGTTCGCGTCGTTGTCGACCAGGACGGGGACCACCGGGGCACCGGTGTGTTCGGTGAAGGCGCGGGAGAGACGGCCCGCCAGGTCATAGCCGTCCCAGCCCGGCATCATCGGCGGCTGCACCACCCGGCCGGTCCCGGTGTCCACCGGGCCGGGCACGGCGAGCCCGATGCCGCAGACCTCCGCCGGCGGACGCCCGGTCTTCTTCAGCAACTCGCCGAACCAGCGGCTCAGTTCGGGCAGTACGGCCTCCGGGCCGTCCCCGATCACGAGCGTCCCCGAGTGCTCGGCGAGGATCTCGCCGGTCAGGGAGAGTACGGCCGCGCGGGCGTGCCGGGTGTCCAGGTCGGCGGCGAGGACGACGGCGTGGGAGTCGTCGAACTCCAGGGTGATGGAGGGACGGCCGCCGAGCGGCGAGTCGACCGGGCCGCCGGCGCCCTCGCGCAGCCAGCCGGCCCGGAAGAGGCGGTCCAGGCGCTGCCCGACGGTCGCGCGGGACAGTCCGGTCGCCTGCTGGAGCGCACCGCGCGTCACCGCCCGTCCGCTGCGGACGAGTTCGAGCAGCTCGCCGGCGCCGGCCGGAGCGCCGGTCTTCCCGTTTCTTCCCGGACGTTCGGTCATGCGCACCCCCTTGTGTTTCCCAAGCCTGCATTACATATTGAGTTTTGCGTGTTAAATAGACGTAACTCTACGACGGTTACCACCAAACCCGGTCGGCCCGGCCGGGTGTCTTCGTCTTCGGGGAGCCCCGAGTGGATCTCAGCACGCAGCTCACCGTCCGTCCCGCGGAGCCCGCGAAGGACGAGACCGCGGGTGATCCCCCGCTCTCCGGCTGTTCCCTGCCCGTCCGGGCGGCCCGGGTGCTCGACGCGAACTGGACGGGCGCCTCGACGGTCCCCTCCCGCAGCCTGTATCCGCACCAGTGGTCCTGGGACTCGGCTTTCATCGCGATCGGCCTGCGGCATGTCTCGCCGCTGCGGGCCCAGACCGAGCTGGAGACACTGCTGGCCGCGCAGTGGGCAGACGGGCGCGTCCCGCACATCGTCTTCAACCCCTCCGTACCGCTCGACGCCTACTTCCCCAGCCCCGACTTCTGGCGCTCCTCCACCGCAGGTCGCGCGGCGGGCGCTCCGCGCACCGTACAGACGTCGGGGATCGTGCAGCCACCGGTGCACGCGCTCGCGGCCTGGCTGGTGCACCGCGCCGACCCCGGGCTGTCGCGCGCCCGCGGCTTCCTGGCCCGGGTGTACCCGCGGCTGGCCGCCTGGCACCGCTATCTGCTGCACCGTCGGGACCTGGGCGGCGCGGGGCTGGTGTCCGTGGTCCACCCCTGGGAGCAGGGCATGGACAACAGCCCCTGCTGGGACGCCCCGCTCGCCCGGATCACCCCCGCCCCGGCCCGCTCCTTCCGCCGCGCCGACCTCGCCCACGGGTCGCCCGAGGACCGGCCGACGGATCTGGACTACGGACGGTACGTGCGGCTGGCCGCCGACTACCGGGACGCGGGGTACAGGGACGGGACAGGCGGAAGGCACGGGGACGGGACGGGCGGAAGGCACGGGGGCGCGAGGAACAGAGGCGGCGGCGGTGAATTCGCCGTGGAGGACCCGGCGTTCAACGCCCTGCTCATCGCCTCCGAACACGCGCTGGCCAGGATCGCCGAGGAACTCGGCGCCTCCGGCACCGCCCGGCACGCACGCGCCGAACGGCTGACCGAGGTGCTGGCGGAGCGGCTGTGGGACCCGGCGGCCGCGATGTTCCTGTGCCGGGACCTGCACGCCGACGGACCGATCCGTGAGCGGAGTGTCTCCGGGCTGGTGCCGTTGCTCCTCCCCGGGCTGCCGCGCGAGGTCGTCGACGCGCTCGTGCGCACCCTGTGCGGGCCGCACTTCGGGCTCGGCGGGCGGACCCGGCTCGTGCCCAGTTACGACCTGCTCGGCGAGGCCTTCGATCCGCACCGGTACTGGCGCGGGCCGGCCTGGTTCAACACGAGCTGGCTGCTGGAGCGGGGCCTGCGCGTGCACGGCGAGCGGGAGCGGGCCGACGCGCTGCGCGCGGCCGTGCTGCAGCTCGCCGAAGCCACCGGTTTCGCGGAGTACGTCGACCCGTACACCGGCGAGGCCTGCGGCGCGACCGGCTTCGGCTGGACCGCCGCGCTCGCCCTCGACCTGCACCACGAGCTGCACAAAGACCTTCCCAAGGGCACCCGCGAGGGCGTGTCCGAGGCGGCCACCGGCACGTTCGACAGAAGTGAAGAAGGAGGCGACCGGGCATGACGGACCGGCATCATCTGCTCGTGCACGGGGCGACGTTCGCCGCCGTGGGCGACCGGGGCGACATCAGCGGGGTCCGGGGCAGCGGCTCCCCGGACGGGTTGTTCGTACGGGACGCCCGGCACCTCAGCCGCTGGCAGCTCACCGTCGACGGCGCCGTGCCCGAGGTGCTGACCCCGGTGACCGACGGTGACGCGGCCCGCTGCGTCCTGGTCCCGCGCGGCGGCCGGCAGGAGCCTCCCGCGCACACCCTCTTCCGCCGACAGGCCGTCGGCGACAGCTCGTTCGTCGAATCGCTGCGGGTGACCAGCAACCGCCCGGTGCCGACCACCGTCCGGCTCGCCCTCACCGCCGACGCGGACTTCACCGACCAGTTCGAACTCCGCTCCGACCACCGCACCTACGCCAAGCCCGGCGCCGTGCGCTCCCGCGAAGTCCTCGACGACGGCATCGAGTTCACCTACCGGCGCGCCGAGTGGCAGTCCCGTACGACCATCACCGCCGACCCGGCTCCCGACGCCGTGGAGGAGACCGGCACGGGTGCCCGCCGCCTGGTGTGGACCCTCGATCTGCCACCGCACGGCACGACCGAGTTGCTGCTCCGCGTGATCGCCCGCCCGCACCGCGAGAAACGCGCCCTGCGCGTACCCCGCGACCCGGCCTCCGTGCGTGAGCAACTCCGCGTGCTGGAAGGTGAGTTCGTGGAGGGCGTGGCCTTCCCGACCGGCTGGCCGGAACTGGCGGCGGCCTGCGCGCGGGGCCTCGCCGACCTGGCGGCGCTCCAGGTGCCGGCGCGCGGGCCCGACGGCGAGGAACTGCGCGTCCCGGCCGGCGGCGCCCCCTGGTTCCTCGCCCTCCTGGCCCGGGACGCCCTGCTCACCTCCCTGTTCGCACTGCCGTACCGCCCCGAACTGGCCGCCGCCACGCTGCCCGCGCTCGCCGCGACCCAGGCCACCGGCAGCGGCCCGTCCCCGCTCGCCCAGCCCGGCAAGATCGTGCACGAGGTACGGCACGGCGAGCTGGCGCACTTCGGGCAGGTGCCGTTCGGCCGGTACTACGGCTCGGTCGACGCGACCCCGCTGTTCCTGATCCTGCTCGGCGCGTACGTCGAGCAGACCGGGGACACCGGCCCGGCCCGGCGGCTGGAGCCGCACGCGCGTGCCGCCGTCGGCTGGATGCTGGACCACGGCGGCCTGACCTCGCGCGGCTACCTCGTCTACCGCGCCGACGAGGGCGGCCTCGCCAACCAGAACTGGAAGGACTCCCCCGGCGCGATCTGCTGCGCCGACGGCACCCGGCCGACCGGCGCGGTGATGGCGGCGGGCGCGCAGGGCTACGCGTACGACGCGCTGCGCCGCACCGCGTGGCTGGCGCGGACGGCGTGGGGCGACGAGACGTACGGCGCCCTGCTGGAGCAGGCCGCCGCCGACCTGCGGGACCGGTTCCAGCGGGACTTCTGGATGCGGGAGCAGTCCTTCCCGGCGCTCGCGCTGGACGGCGAGGGCCACCGGATCGACGCACTGGCGTCCGACGCCGGGCATCTGCTGTGGTCCGGGCTGCTGGACAAGGAGTACGGCGAGGTGGTGGGCCGGCGGCTGCTGGAGCCGGACTTCTTCTCCGGGTGGGGTGTGCGGACGCTGGCCGCGGGGCAGGCGGCGTACCACCCGCTGTCCTATCACCGGGGTTCTGTGTGGCCGCATGACAACGCGCTGATCACGTTGGGGCTCGCGCGGTACGGACTGCATGACGAGGCCCGGGCGGTGGCGCGTGCGCTGATGGACGCGGCGTCGGTTGCGGGGCATCGGCTGCCGGAGGTGCTGGCCGGGTACGGGAGGGACACGCATCCGGAGCCGGTGCCGTATCCGCATGCGTGTGTGCGGGAGTCACGGTCGGCTGCGGTGCCGCTCGCGCTGTTGACAGCGGTCGGGGGTGCCTAGCGCCGTTGTCGACCGCGGGTTCGTTGTGGCTTGTCGCGCCCGCGCGGCGAAGCCGCATATCGACACAGCCCCGCGCCCCTCGGACTGGCGCACCGACCGTTTGCCAGGTGTTTGCCCGGTGCTTGTGAACAGGCGTGGCGAAGTGGCCGTACGGGACGGCAGATCGGGTCTCGCAGGGAAGGACGCCGGGTTGTCCCAGGACATGAGCACGCGCGAATCAGCCGCCGCAGAAGCCGAGGAGGCCGAGCCGGAGGCGTCGCCCGAACCCATACCCGGCCCGCAGCCCGCCCGGCGCCCGTGGACTGCCCGGCTCCGGCGTCCCTGGACCGCCTGGTCCACGTGGACGGGAAGGTGGCGGGCGGAGCATCCGGCCGGTGCTCAGGCGCTGTCCGCCACGGTCACCGTGGTCGCCGCCATGCTCGTCGTCGCCGCGCTGGTGATGCCCAGCTCCGTGGCCGACCTGCACCCTTCCAGGTTTTTGCGGATACCGGCGGAGGCCGTGATCGGGGCCGCGGTGATGATCGCGCTGCCCCGGCGGCCGCGGGTGGCGCTGGCCGTGGTGTCCGGGGTGGCGCTCGCCGCGATGGCCATGCTGAACCTGCTCGATGCGGGGTTCAACCAGTACCTCGGCCGTGGCTTCAACGTCGTGCTCGACTGGAGCCTGTTCGGCGACGCGGAGTCGTATCTGGAGGACTCCTACGGCCGTACGGCCACCCTCGTCGCCGTAGCCGGTGTGATCGTCCTCGTGCTGTCGGTCTTCGTCCTGCTGGCGCTGTCGATGGTCCGGCTGAGCAATCTGCTCGCCCGGCACCCCGCCACCGCGACCCGGGGCACGCTGGTCGCCGGGGTCGTGTGGATCACCTGCTCCTCCCTCGGCCTCCAGCTGTCCGGCGTGCCGCTCGCCGCCGACAGCACCGCGAACGCCCTGAAGGACCAGGTCCACCGGATCTCGAACACGCTCAAGGACGAGGCGGAGTTCCGGAAGGTGGCCAGGGTCGACGCCTTTGGGAACACACCGGGCAGCCAGCTGGTCCCGGATTTGCGGGGCAAGGACATGGTCTTCACGTTCATCGAGAGCTACGGGCGCAGCGCCGTCGAGGACCCGATCATGGCGCCCGGTGTCGACGCCACCCTCGACGCCCGCACCAAGGCCCTGGCCAAGGCGGGCTTCCACGCCAAGAGCGGATGGCTGACCTCGGCGACCTACGGCGGTAGCAGCTGGCTCGGGCACTCCACCACCATGTCGGGCCTGTGGATCAGCAACCAGCAGCGCTATCGCACGGTCATGGCGAGCGACCACATGAGCCTGACCGACGCGTTCAAGAAGACGGGCGCCTTCGACACGGTCGGGGTGATGCCGGGTGTGCAGAAGGCGTGGCCGGAGCAGAAGTGGTACGGCCTGGACAAGGTCTACAACGCCTTCCAACTCGGCTACAAGGGACCGAAGTTCAGCTGGTCGACCATGCCGGACCAGTACACGCTCCAGCAGTTCCAGGACCGGGTGCACAGCAAGCAGCCCGCCGCCGGCAAGTCACGGATGTCGCTGCTCATCCTGACCTCCAGCCACACGCCCTGGGCGCCGATCCCGAAGATGGTCGGCTGGGACCAGCTGGGCGACGGCTCCATCTTCAACGGCATCGAGAAGGCGGGCCACCCGTCCTCCTACACGCTCACCGACGACACGCACACCAAGGAGGAGTACGGCAAGTCCGTCCAGTACACGGTGACGGCGCTGACCGAGTGGCTGGAGCGGTACGGCACGAAGGACACCGTGCTGGTCTTCCTCGGCGACCACCAGCCGAACGCCCACGCCAGCGGCAACCATGCCAGCCGTGACGTGCCGGTCTCGATCGTCGCCAAGGACCCCACGGTCCTCGACAAGATCGCCGGCTGGGGCTGGACCGACGGCCTCCGCCCCGCGCACACCGCACCGGTCTGGAAGATGAGCGCCTTCCGCGACCGCTTCCTGTCGGCCTTCGGCTCGACACCGCATCCGAAGAAGAACTGATCAGCCGCCCGACGTGTCCAGCTCCGCGTCCTCGCCGACCCCCGCGCAGTCGTACGGGTCCTTCAGCCAGCCGTCCGGCAGCACCACGCGGTTGTTGCCGGACGTACGGCCGCGCGGCCCGTCCGCGCCGGTGGGCCACGGCTGGTCGAGGTCCAACTCGTCCAGCCCGGCGCGCAGTTCGTGCAGCGAGGACGTGATCGCCAGCCGCCCCCGCATCTCGGAGCCGACCGCGAAGCCCTTCAGGTACCAGGCGACGTGCTTGCGGAAGTCCACCACGCCCTTGGACTCGTCGCCGATCCACTCCCCGAGCAGGGTGGCGTGCCGGACCATGACGTCGGCGACTTCCCGGAGCGTCGGCCGCGCGAAGGACGTACGCCCCTCGAAGGCGGCGACCAGGTCGGCGAACAGCCACGGCCGCCCCAGGCAGCCGCGCCCGACCACGACCCCGTCGCAGCCCGTCTCCCGCACCATCCGCAGCGCGTCCTCGGCCGACCAGATGTCGCCGTTGCCGAGCACGGGGATCTCCGGGACGTGCTCCTTCAGCCGGGCGATGGCGTCCCAGTCGGCCGTGCCGCCGTAGTGCTGGGCGGCCGTGCGGCCGTGCAGGGCGATCGCCGTGACGCCCTCCTCGACGGCGATGCGACCGGCGTCGAGGAAGGTGATGTGGTCGTCGTCGATGCCCTTGCGCATCTTCATCGTGACCGGGAGGTCCCCGGCGCCGCTGACCGCCTCGCGCAGGATGGCCCGCAGCAGGTTCCGCTTGTACGGCAGGGCCGAGCCGCCGCCCTTGCGGGTCACCTTGGGGACCGGGCAGCCGAAGTTCAGGTCGATGTGGTCGGCCAGGTCCTCCTCCGCGATCATGCGGACGGCCTTGCCGACGGTCGCCGGGTCGACGCCGTACAGCTGGATCGAACGCGGCGTCTCGCTCGCGTCGAACCTGATCAGCTGCATGGTCTTCTCGTTGCGCTCGACCAGCGCCCGGGTCGTGATCATCTCGCTGACGAACAGGCCCTTGCCGTCGCTGAACTCCCTGCACAGGGTGCGGAAGGGCGCGTTGGTGATCCCCGCCATGGGTGCGAGCACGACGGGCGGCGTCACGGCGTGCGGGCCGATGGAGAGCGGGTGGGTGGTCATCAGACGACTCCGGGACGGATGTACAGCACAGGGCAAGCACCCATTGTCCCTCACCCCGCGGGCAGCTCGGTCTACGGCCGACCGTGAGGCTGGGCGTGCTTGACCTTCGGCTGCCGCGGGTACTGGGGCAGCCGCTGGGAGGGGCGCTCGAATGATCGTGTAGTGCCCATCAATTAGCCATACTATTAGTTAGACGCACTATCGAAATACGCGTACGATTGAAGCCATGCCTGAGCTGAGCCACCGCCGTCGCCTCCTCGTGCTCGCGATCTGCTGCATGAGCCTGCTGATCGTGAGCCTGGACAACACCGTGCTGAACGTGGCGCTGCCGTCCATGCAGCGCGATCTGCACGCCACCACCTCCGGCCTGCAGTGGACGATCGACGCCTACACCCTGGTGCTCGCCTCGCTGCTGATGCTCGCGGGCTCGACGGCCGACCGGATCGGCCGCAAGCGGGTATTCATGTCCGGCCTGGTGATCTTCTCCATCGGCTCGCTGCTGTGCTCGCTCGCGCCGAGCCTGTCGCTGCTGGTGGTGTTCCGGATGGTGCAGGCGATCGGCGGCTCGATGCTCAACCCGGTCGCCATGTCGATCATCACCAACACCTTCACCGACTCCCGGGAGCGGGCCCGTGCGATCGGCGTCTGGGGCGCGGTGGTCGGCATCTCCATGGCGGCCGGCCCGCTGGTCGGCGGTCTGCTGGTGCAGTCGGTGAGCTGGCGCGCGATCTTCTGGATCAACCTCCCGGTCGGCCTCGCGGCGCTCCTGCTCACCCTCCGCTTCGTCCCCGAGTCCCGCGCGCCCAAGGCCCGCCGTCCCGATCCGGTCGGCCAGCTGCTGGTCATCGCCCTGTTCGGCGCGCTGACGTACGGCATCATCGAGGCCCCGGACTCGGGCCTGAGCGCGGTGGCCCCGTTCATGGCGATCGCCTTCGTGGCCCTGCTCGGCCTGCTCTGGTACGAGCCCCGGCGCACCGAACCCCTCATCGACCTGCGCTTCTTCCGCTCGGCGCCGTTCAGTGGCGCCACGGTGATAGCGATCAGCGCGTTCGCGGCGCTGGGCGGCTTCCTCTTCCTGTCCACGCTCTATCTGCAGAACGTCCGCGGTCTCGACGCCCTGCACGCGGGCCTGTGGATGCTGCCGATGGCGGCGCCGACGTTCCTGTGCGCGCCGCTGTCCGGCCGCCTGGTGGGCAGCCGCGGGCCCCGCCTGCCCCTGCTGGTCGCCGGTACGGCGATGACGGCGAGCGGCGTCCTCTTCGCGGCCTTCGAGGCGGAGACCTCGAACACCACCCTCCTCGTCGGCTACGTCCTGTTCGGCATCGGCTTCGGCTTCGTGAACGCGCCGATCACCAACACGGCCGTCTCCGGCATGCCGCGCGCCCAGGCCGGGGTCGCCGCCGCGGTCGCCTCCACGAGCCGGCAGCTGGGCCAGACGCTCGGCGTCGCGGTGGTCGGCGCGGTCCTGGCCTCCGGTATCGGCTCGTCGCCCATGAAGCAGGCCTTCGTCTCGGCGGCCCGCCCCGGCTGGTGGATCCTCACTGTCTGTGGCCTGGCCGTGCTCGTCCTCGGCCTCCTCACCAGCGGCCACTGGGCCCACCGCACCGCGGAACGCACGGCCGAGACCCTGGAGTCCGCGGAGATCCGCCAGACGGTCGGAGCCTGAGCGCTCCGCTGGAAGGGCCGCGCTGTGCCGTCGTTCGGGTGCGGCGCCGTTATGGCCGGTCGCGCCCACGCGGCGGAGCCGCACATCGATACGGCCCCGCGCCCCTTCGGGGCGAAGGAGGGCCGCCTCCTCAGGATGCTCTGGCGGCCCCGGCAACGGCCCCGCGGGCGATGTCGTGGAGCCTCTCCAGGCGCTCGCGGGTCTGCTCGTCGGCGGGGGTGTACGTCACCATGCGGGCGCCCTGTTCGGGGCCGAGCCACAGGTCCGTGTGCTCCAACTTGAGGTGGCCCACATGGGCGTTGAGGAACTCCTTGGTCTTGGTGCGGGCGGCGACGACCTCGTAACGCTCCCAGTTCTCACGGAAGTCGGGGGACTCCGTCTGCAGGCGCTTCAGCAGCATCTTCCAGGCCGGCTCGCCGAGATGGCCGGCCATGGACGCGCGCAGGCGGGCGGCCATCAGGCGCTGGGTCTGCTCCAGGTGGACGACCGAGGACTGCCAGTCCTTGTTCGTGTACGTGAGGAGGATGCAGTTGCGGTCCTCCGCCGGTATCGCGTCCAGGTCGCCGAGGAGGCGGCCGTAGGTGAGGTTGTAGGCGAGGATGTCGTACCGGCTGTTCTGGATGCAGGCCGGGATCGGCTCCAGTTGGCGCAGCATCGCGCGCAGGGCCGGGGTGACGCTCGGGCAGCTCGCGGCGGGCGTCGGATCGATGGCGCCGGCCAGCTGGAAGAGATGGGCGCGTTCGCTGGCGTCCAGCATCAGGGTGCGGGCCAGGGCGTCCAGGACCTGCACGGAGACCTGGATGTCACGGGCCTGTTCGAGCCACGTGTACCAGGTGACGCCGACCGCGGAGAGCTGGGCGACCTCCTCCCGGCGCAGTCCCGGGGTACGGCGCCGGGCCCCGCGCGGCAGGCCCACCTGCTCGGGGCCGATGCGCTCGCGGCGGCTGCGCAGGAAGGCGGCCAGCTCGTGCCGCCGGATCTCCGAGCCGCGGAGCGTCGGCTGAGTGGCGGGCGTCCTGCGGTCCGTGGCCATGGTGGTCATGGTTCCAGGGTGCCTGCCCCGTCATCCTGTTGCCAGGTACTTCTTGTACCAGGATGAGGACACTCTGGTACCAGTCTGTGCGGCGGCGCAGGCTCGGGGGCATGAGTGAAACCGTCACCATCCCGGCCGTCCGAACGACGGCCGCACCACCCGCACTCGGCGGGCCCGGGCTGTTCACCGTACTGCTGGCCGCGGCACTGCCGCTCGTCGATTTCTTCATCGTCAACGTCGCCCTGCCGACCATCGGCACCGACCTCGCCGCGAGCGAGGCCGTGCTGGAGCTGGTGGTGGCCGGGTACGGCGTCGCGTACGCCGTGCTGCTGGTGCTCGGCGGGCGGCTCGGCGACCTGTTCGGGCGGCGCCGGCTGTTCCTCGGCGGAATGGCCGCGTTCGGACTGACCTCGCTGGCCTGCGGGCTGGCGCCCGACGCCTGGAGCCTGGTCGCGGCGCGGGTCGCGCAGGGCGCCTCGGCCGCCGCGATGCTGCCGCAGGTGCTCGCCACCATCCAGGCCACCACGCGCGGCGCGCGCCGCGCCAGGGCCATGAGCCTGTACGGGGCGACCGCCGGACTGTCCATGGTCGCCGGGCAGATACTCGGCGGGGTGCTCGTCGCCGCCGATGTCGCCGGCACCGGCTGGCGCGCGGTGTTCCTCGTCAACGTACCCGTGGTCGGCCTCGGCCTGCTCCTCGCCGTGCGGGTCGTACCCGAGACCCGGTCGCAGCACCCCGAGCCCGTCGACGGGCCCGGCACGGTCCTGCTGGCGGCGTCCCTGCTGACGCTGCTCGCCCCGCTCACCGAGGGCCGCGCCGCGGGCTGGCCGCTGTGGACGTGGCTGTCGCTGGCCGCGTTCCCGTTCGCCGCCGGCGCCTTCTGGGCCGTGGAACGGCGGGCCGACCGGGCGGGGCGGACCCCGCTGGTGCCGCCGAGCCTGCTGGCGCTGGCCTCGCTGCGGCGCGGTCTGATCCTGATCCTGCCGTTCTCGATCGGCTTCAGCGGGTTCATGTTCGTCATCGCGCTGGCCCTGCAGAAGGGCGCGGGACTCGGTCCGGTGGCGGCCGGGCTCGCGCTCGCGCCGATGGCCGTGGTGTTCCTGTTCACCTCCCTCGCCGGGCCCCGGCTGACGGCCCGTCACGGCACCCGGGTCGTCACCGCCGGCTCGGTGATCCAGGGGGTGGGCGTGCTGCTGATCGTGCTGGCCGCCTGGCGGGACTGGCCGCACCTGGACTTCGGCTCGCTGCTGCCGGGCGCCGCCGTGGCCGGTGCCGGGCAGGCGCTCCAACTGCCCAATGTCTTCCGGATCGTGATGTCCGAGGTGCCGCCGGCCCGGGCCGGTGTCGGCAGTGGTGTGATGGTCACCACGCAGCAGTCCGCGCTCGCCCTCGGCGTGGCCACGCTCGGCACCCTGTTCCTCACCCTCACGTCGAGCATGGGCATGCGGGACGCGCTGGTCATCACGCTGCTGGTGCAGTTGGCCGGGGTCGTGCTGACCGGGCTGCTCAGCCTGCGGCTGCCGCGCGAGGTCGGCTGAGCCGGGGCCGGGCCGGGACGACTCCGGCCACGGCTTGGACAACTCCACGTGAAGCTCCCCCTGTTGATGTTCGTCTTGCTGCACACTCCTGTCCCGGCCGGGGTGTGCCACAGGAGCCGAGGAGACGTGAGGCGTCATGCCGCAGGGCAACAGCACGAGCAAGGTCAGCCGCTGGGACCAGCACGGCCGGGAGCACGTCGTCCGGGTCCAGCGCACGGGGGTGCAGCGCACGATCAGATGCGACACGTGCGGCTGGCGCAGAGGCGCCCAGTTCCTGCCCTGGCTGAAGGCGGAGGAGCATCTGGCCGAGGCTCATCAGGCGACGGTCGATCCGGCGGCGGACCGGCAGCCCTCCCGTTGAGCACGGGGGTCGGCGAAGTCTCCGAATATCCGCACTGACCTGCGCATATGCCTGCTCCGGGGGCCGGTTACACAGCGTCTCGAGTGGCCGACGGAGCGAAGTCGGGTCAGCCTGGGATACGTCCGATCGAGCGATCGACAGGAGATGAACATGACCTCCGTACTCCGCCACCACCGCTACGGCCGCACGCTGGGAGCCGGCGTCCTTTCCGTGGCGCTGCTCTCCGGCGGTACGACCGGAGCCTTCGCCGCGACCCACGCGCCGAGCCCCACCCCCTCCCCCACCATGACCCGCAGCGGCATGCCGACCGCCAGACCCTCGATGACCCGCAGCGGCATGCCGACCATGCGGCCGTCGCGGATGCCGAACGCGATGGGTTCGATCACCGTCGCGGCCAACCACCGGGCCGTCAAGGTCGGCAACACCGTGGTGTTCACCGGCCGGGTCAGGGGCGTGAAGTCCGGCTCCACGCTGGTGCTGCAGCACCTGCGCAACGGCAAGTGGATCTCGCTCAAGTACACGGGGATCGTCAACAAGAACGGCACCTACACCATCAAGCGGACGTTCACCGACAAGGGCACCCACCATGTGCGGGTGGCGACCAAGTCCGGCACGCTCCACTCCTCGCCGGTCACCGTGAGGGTGAGCTGAGTCCCCGTATGAGCAGGTCCACGACGGCCGTGAACTCCTCGTCGACACCGGGAGCGGTCCATTCCCGGGCGTGACAGGGGTCGTGGAAACGGCCGGTGGCCTGGAAGACGGCTCGTGCCGCGGCGGCCGGGTCGGGCACCGGGAAGGTGCCCGACCCGGCCCCGTCCGCGATGATCCGGGTCAGCTGTCCGGTCAGGTCGGCGATGTGCTCGCCGACCGCCGTGCCGTTCTCGTCGACGAGCACCGTGTAGGTGGCGAAGAGTTCGGGGTCGTCGCCCGCCTTGTGCCGCTTGGCCTCGAACAGCGCCGCGAGCCAGGCCCGCAGCCGCTCCTCGGGAGCGCCGTCCGCCACGGCGATCCCGGCGAGCTTCGCCGACGTCCGGTCCAGCCAGCGCTTGGTGACGGCCTCGCGCAGCGCCGCCTTGGTGCGGAAGTGCCGGTAGACACTGCCATGGCTGACGCCGAGCGCGCGGGCCACGTCGACCACGGTGGCCTTGGCCGGGCCGTGGCGGCGCAGCACCTCCTCGGTCGCTTCGAGGATGCGCTCTGCGGTCAGGGTCTCGGTGGGCGGTGCCATGCCCTAGACCGTACCTGGAGCCATGGTCAGCGCTCGCTGTCGAGGTGTGCCATCTGCGCGGTCGGGTAGCGGTCGCCGGCCGCCGCGTCCGCCGGCACGGCCTCCTCGATCGCCGCCAGGTCGGCCGCGTCCAGGGTGACGTCCAGCGCGCCCAGCGACTCGCCCAGCCGCTCGCGGGTGCGGGCGCCGACCAGCGGCACGATGTCGTCACCGCGGGAGAGCACCCAGGCGATGGCGATCTGCGCGACCGTGACGCCCTTCTGCTCGGCGATCTTGCGCAGGGCCTCGACCAGGTTCAGGTTGTGCCGGAGGTTCTCGCCCTGGAAGCGGGGCGAGTGGGCGCGGAAGTCGTTCGCGGCCAGCTGCCGGTCGCGGGTGAAGTGACCGGAGATCAGGCCGCGGGACAGCACGCCGTACGCCGTGATGCCGATGCCCAGTTCACGGGTGGTGGGCAGGATGTCACGCTCGATGCCCCGGCTGATCAGCGAGTACTCGATCTGCAGGTCGGCGATCGGGGCGGTGGCGGCGGCCCGGCGGACGGTCTCGGCGCCGACCTCGCTCAGGCCGACGTGCTGGACGTACCCCTTCTCGATCAGTTCGGCGATCGCGCCGACGGTCTCCTCGATCGGCACGTCGGGGTCGATGCGGGCGATCCGGTAGACGTCGATGTGGTCGACGCCGAGGCGCTGCAGGGAGTAGGCGGCGAAGTTCTTCACGGCGGCGGGGCGGCCGTCGTAGCCGCTCCAGTTTCCCTCCGGGTCGCGCAGGGCGCCGAACTTCACGCTGGTCAGGGCCTGCTCGCGCAGGGCGGCCGGGGCGGTGCGCAGAGCCTCGCCGATCAGCATCTCGTTGTGCCCCATGGCGTAGAAGTCGCCGGTGTCCAGCAGGGTGACGCCCGCTTCCAGGGCGGCGTGGACGGTCGCGATGGACTCGGCGCGGTCGGCGTCGCCGTAGAGGGCGGACATGCCCATGCAGCCGAGGCCGAGGGCGGAAGTGTCGGGGCCGGTGGTTCCGAGGGTCCGGGTGCGCATCGTCATGGCTTCACTGTTGCATGACAGCTGACAGATTTCAATATCTGTCAGCTCAACTTTGCCATTCGAGTAGATCGCGGCCTGCCAGTCCGGGGGTGCCTGAACGCAAAAGGCCCACCCACCCGGCCGATGGTTTCGGGCGGGTGGGTGGGCAAAACGGCCGAAGCGCCGCAGGCCTCAGCAGCCAAGGAGGCGCTGGGCCAGGTACCCCTCGATCTGGTCCAGCGACACGCGCTCCTGCTTCATCGAGTCGCGCTCACGCACCGTGACGGCATTGTCGTCAAGCGTGTCGAAGTCGACGGTCACGCAGTACGGCGTACCGATCTCGTCCTGACGCCGGTACCGGCGACCGATCGCGCCGGCGTCGTCGAACTCGATGTTCCAGTGCTGACGCAGCGCCTGAGCGAGGCCCTTGGCCTTCGGGGACAGCTCGGGGTTGCGGGACAGCGGCAGCACGGCGGCCTTCACCGGCGCCAGCCGGTGGTCCAGGCGCAGTACCGTCCGCTTCTCCATCTTGCCCTTGGCGTTCGGCGCCTCGTCCTCGACGTAGGCGTCGAGCAGGAAGGCCAGCATGGTGCGGCCGACACCCGCCGCCGGCTCGATGACGTACGGGGTCCAGCGCTCCTGGGCCTCCTGGTCGTAGTAGGCGAGGTCCTGGCCGGAGGCCTTGGAGTGGGCACCGAGGTCGTAGTCGGTCCGGTTGGCGACACCCTCCAGCTCGCCCCACTCGCTGCCGCCGAACTGGAAGCGGTACTCGATGTCGGCGGTGCGCTTGGAGTAGTGGGAGAGCTTCTCCTTCGGGTGCTCGTACCAGCGCATGTTCTCAGTCCGCAGACCCAGGCCGGTGTACCAGTTCCAGCGCTGCTCCATCCAGTACTCGTGCCACTGCTCGTCCTCGCCCGGCTTGACGAAGAACTCCATCTCCATCTGCTCGAACTCGCGGGTGCGGAAGATGAAGTTGCCGGGCGTGATCTCGTTGCGGAAGGACTTGCCCATCTGGGCGATGCCGAACGGCGGCTTCTTGCGCGAAGCGACCTGCACCTGGGCGAAGTTGGTGAAGATGCCCTGGGCGGTCTCGGGGCGCAGGTAGGCGACCGAGCCGCTGTCCTGGGTCGGGCCGAGGTGCGTCGACAGCAGGCCGGAGAACTGCTTGGGCTCGGTGAACTGGCCCTTGTTGCCGCAGTTCGGGCAGTTGATGTCGGCCAGGCCGTTCGCCGGGGCGTGACCCTTCTTCTCCTCGTACGCCTCTTCCAGGTGGTCGGCGCGGAACCGCTTGTGGCACGAGGTGCACTCGGTCAGCGGGTCCGTGAAGGTGGCGACGTGGCCGGAGGCGACCCAGACCTCGGGGGCCAGGATGACGGACGAGTCGATACCGACCACGTCCTCGCGCGACGTCACCATGTAGCGCCACCACTGGCGCTTGATGTTCTCCTTGAGCTCGACACCCAGCGGTCCGTAGTCCCAGGCGGCACGCTGTCCGCCGTAGATCTCACTGCACGGGAAAACGAAGCCACGGCGCTTGCTCAGGCTGACGATGGTGTCGATCTTGTCGGCGGCCACGGTGCTCTCTTCATTACGACGACGGGCGTTGAAGCGAGATGCTTCCAGCGAATGATTCAGGTTACCGGCGCAGGCTCCCCCCGGACCAAATCGGCCCCCTCCCCGAGCCGCTCCCCCGGGCTCTCACCGGCCGCTTACCGGCACTTATTGACAACGGTTTCCATGTTTGTTGAAAATGACTGTCATGAACGTACGACGACGCCTGATACCCGCCGCCGCGATCACCGCCGTGACCGCCCTCGGCCTCGGTAGCCTCACGGCCTGCTCCGGCGACAGGGCGGAGGCTGCGAACACCGGCAAGTTCGACGTCGTCGCGTCCTTCTACCCCATGGCCTTCCTCGCCGACCGGATCGGCGGGGACCACGTCCACGTCACCAGTCTCACCT
Source organism: Streptomyces sp. NPDC007856 (assembly GCF_042868225.1). Taxonomy (NCBI): domain Bacteria; kingdom Bacillati; phylum Actinomycetota; class Actinomycetes; order Kitasatosporales; family Streptomycetaceae; genus Streptomyces; species Streptomyces sp. NPDC007856. The sequence goes on from NZ_JBIAEC010000002.1 coordinate 650,063, forward strand.
CCCCCGGCCAGGAGCCGCACGACCTGGAGCTCAGCCCCCAGCAGATCGCCTCGCTCCAGGACTCCGACGCGGTCCTGTACCTGAAGAACCTCCAGCCCTCCGTCGACGACGCGGTGGCCCAGTCCCCGGTCGGGACGAAGATCGACGCGGCCTCCCTGACCACGCTGGAGGAGCACGGCAACGAGGTCGGCGGCCACGCCGCCGCGCACGACACCCACCAGGGCGAGGAGAAAGGCGCCAAGGACCCGCACATCTGGCTCGACCCGGTGCGCTACGCCCAGGTCGCCGAGGGCGTCGGCAAGGCATTCGAGAAGGCCGACCCGAAACACGCGGCCGACTACCGGAAGAACACCGCGGCTCTCGTCAAGCAGCTGACCGACCTGGACCAGCAGTTCAAGAGCGGCCTCGCGCACACGAGGACCAAGGTCTTCATCACCACCCACGCCGCCTTCGGCTATCTCGCCGAGCGCTACGGCCTGACCGAGGAGGCCATCAACGGCCTGGACCCCGAGTCCGAGCCCAGCGCCGCACGAGTGAAGGACCTGGAGACGATGGCCAAGGCCGACGGCGTCTCCACCGTCTTCTACGAGACGCTCGTCAGCGACAAGACCGCGAAGACCATCGCGCACGACGCGGGCCTGAAGACCGACGTGCTGGACCCGATCGAGGGCATCACGGCCAAGTCCCGCGGCAAGGACTACTTCTCCGTCCAGGAGGCCAACCTCAAGGCCCTCCAGCAGGCCCTCGGATCGAAGTGAGGGGACACGAGATGACCAGCGAACCCGTCATATCCCTGCGCGGGGTCACCGCCGAACTCGGCGCCCGCCCCGTGCTCCGGGGCATCGACCTCACGGTCCACCGCGGCGAGGTCGTCGCGCTGCTCGGCGCCAACGGCTCCGGCAAGTCCACGGCGATCCGCACGATCATCGGCCAGGTCCCGCTCAGCGGCGGCGCGATCGAGCTGTTCGGCACCCCGCGCCGCGCCTTCCGCGACTGGGCGCAGGTGGGCTACGTACCGCAGCGGACGACGGCCGCGGGCGGCGTACCCGCGACCGTGACCGAGATCGTGTCGTCCGGGCGCCTCTCCCGCACCCGCTTCGGCGTCTTCCGCCGGAGCGACCGGGAAGCCGTGCACCGGGCCCTGGAGCTGGTCGGGATGGCCGACCGCGCCAAGGACTCGGTGAACGCCCTGTCCGGCGGCCAGCACCAGCGCGTCCTGATCGCCCGCGCCCTCGTCGCCGAGCCCGAACTGCTGATCATGGACGAGCCGATGGCCGGCGTCGACCTGGCCAGCCAGGAAGTGCTCGCCCGCACACTGAGGCAACAGGTCGACGCCGGTACGACGGTCCTGCTCGTGCTGCACGAACTGGGCCCCCTGGAGCCCCTGATCGGCCGGGCGGTCGTACTCAGGGACGGCTGTGTCCTCCATGACGGCCCGCCACCGCCGGCCGTGGGCCAGCATGCGCTGCCCGGCCACGACCACGTACACCCGCACGCACCGGCGGGTTCCGAATCTCCGCGGACGGGGCTGCTGAGCTGATGGACTTCCTGAACTACGACTTCATGCAGCGGGCGCTGCTCGCCGCCGTCCTGGTCGGCGTCACCGCGCCCGCGATCGGCATCTACCTGGTCCAGCGCCGCCAGGCCCTGCTGGGCGACGGCATCGGCCATGTGGCCATGACCGGCGTCGGCCTCGGCTTCCTTCTCTCCACGTCCCCCATATGGATGGCGACGGCCGTCTCGGTCCTCGGCGCGGTCCTGATGGAACTGATCCGCTGGTACGGCCGCACCCGCGGTGACATCGCCCTCGCGATGCTCTTCTACGGCGGTATGGCCGGCGGTGTGCTGCTGATCAACCTCGCGCCGGGCGGCTCCACCGCGAACCTGACGTCGTACCTGTTCGGCTCCCTCTCCACGGTGTCGCCGTCCGACGTGACCGCGATCTGCGCACTCGCCGCCCTCGTGCTGCTGGTCACCCTCGGCCTGCGCCGCCAGCTGTTCGCGGTCAGCCAGGACGAGGAGTTCGCCCGGGTGACGGGCCTGCCGGTGCGCGCGCTCAACCTCCTGACGGCGGTGACGGCGGCGGTCACGGTCACGGTGGCCATGCGCGTGGTCGGCCTGCTGCTGGTGTCCGCGCTGATGGTGGTGCCGGTGGCGGCGGCGCAGCAGCTCAGCCGCAGCTTCACCGCCACGTTCGTGATCGCCGTGGCCATCGGGGTCGCCGTGACCGTCAGCGGCACGGTCACCTCGTACTACCAGGACGTTCCGCCCGGCGCGACGATCGTGCTGCTGACCATCGCCGCGTTCGTCGCGCTGACGGTCCTGGCCACACCGCTGGCCCGCCGACGCGCCCGCGCGGCGGCCGCCGCACAGCCCGCCGGGGATCCGGCAGAGTGCACGATTCCGGCCACCCGGCCGGCCGGGGACGAGATCATCGTCTGACCGCCCGAGGGCCCGGGCTGGCACAATGGCCGCCCGGGCAGAAGCGAGACGTGAGGAGACGACGGTGACGACCGCTGGACCGCCCGTGAAGGGCCGCGCGACCCGCCAGCGTGCAGCCGTGGCGGCGGCCCTGGACGAGGTCGAGGAGTTCCGCAGCGCGCAGGAACTGCACGACATGCTCAAGCACAAGGGCGACTCGGTCGGCCTGACCACGGTCTACCGCACCCTCCAGTCCCTCGCCGACGCCGGCGAGGTCGACGTCCTGCGCACGTCCGACGGCGAGTCCGTCTACCGCCGCTGCTCGACCGGTGAACACCATCACCACCTCGTGTGCCGCGCCTGCGGCAAGGCGGTGGAGGTGGAGGGGCCGGCCGTGGAGAAGTGGGCGGAGGCCATCGCCGCGGAGCATGGTTACGTCAACGTGGCGCACACGGTGGAGATCTTCGGTACGTGTGCGGACTGCGCCACGCAGGCCGACTGAGGTTCTTATACCCGGCGGATGTTCCGGTCCAGGATCGCCCGCAGCCGGTCGATGTCCGCCGGGTCGGCCAGGCCGCTCTTCGGCAGCATGGTGAAGGTGAGGGCGTTCTTGTCGTCGCTGAGGAGCACGAACACGCGCGGCGTCTCCCGGTAACGGGGCTGTACGGCCCAGGCGACCGAGGCCGTGGTGTGGTCGGTCGTCACCGTCACGCCCTGCCCCGTCACCGTCACCCGGAACAGGCCCCGCCCCACGGCGACCCGCTGGAAAGCACGCGCCTGCAACCAGGGAGACAGCGCCATCACCACGGCGGCCATGACGAAGCCCGCCAGGAGGCCGGGCGAGGAGTTACGGCTCCCGGTCACGAGTGACCCGATCTCCACGAGGGCGCCGAACCCCCAGAGGAACGGCAACCACCGGTAGATCCACCCCACCCGGCTCACCCGCTGCCGCGCACGCAGCGCCGAGGTGACGTCCTTGACCTCCGGCCGGTATCTCAGTTCCACGACGTCCTGCACGGCACCCCGCCCCATGTCCATGACCATGAGGCGGGATCGTACAGGCCCGTGCCGTCGGTCAGTTCCGCCCGAAGCAGCGCTCCAGTTCGTCCAGGTCGTAGAAGGCGCTGCCCTCGGCGATCGGGCGGCAGCCCGCCCTGAACGGCGTCTCCCGCTCGTCGTAGAGCATGCGGACGAGGTAACGGCCGTCCTTCTCGTACACGTCCCACTGGATGTTCGCCCCCAGAGGCGCCACCGACGCCCCCCGCCAGGGGTTGTCGGCGTAGGTGTACGGCTCCCCCGGCGTCGCCGGCCTCGTGCTGCCCGGCAGGCCCATCAGCGCGGCCAAGGGGATGATCTCCTCGGCGTGGGTGAAGCGCACTCTGCGCCGAGGTCGCTGGTGCCGGCGCGCTTGGCCTCGACCTGCTGGAAGAAGTCGTCCAGGAGGACGCCGGCCATCTTGTAGGTGATGTCGCTGTCGGAGAACCCCGGACCCTTCTCGTAGAAGTCCTCCGCGTCGGAGAGGTAGCCGAACCACGCCGCGTCCGCGTGCGAGAGGTAGCGGTCCATGTCCCAGCCCCTGCCGTCCGGGTCGGGGCTCTCCTCGGTCATCGCCGGTGCGATGGCGTACAGGTCGTAGACGGCCTGTACGGCGCCCACCTGGTCGGTGAGGCCGGCGATGAAGGGTTCCTTGAAGATCCGGCGCAGGACACCGTGCGCGGCCTCGTGCGTCCTCGGCTGGTCGGCGATCGCGTTCAGCGTGTCCTTGAGGCGCCGGTCGTTCGCGATGTAGTCGCGGTAGGCGGCCCCGCCCGCCGCCTTGTGGAAGTACAGCAGGTCCTTGTCGGTGCGGGTGGGACCGATCAGCGGCTTCAGCGCGGGGTCGGCGGCGGCCAGGGCCCCGGTGTACTCGCCCGCGCTGTCCACCGCCCGCCCCTGCCCGGAGCTGACCACGTCGATCTTCTCGCCCCGGTCGGCGATGTCCTCGAACAGGCTGGGCAGCCGCTGTGCCATGCGCGTCGCGGTGTCCCGCATCTCCTGCCGGCCGCGCCCGCTGAGGTTGCCGTACCCCACCTTCTCCATGGCGGCCGTGAGCGCCCGCACCGTCGGCCCGAACTCCTCACCCGTACCGGTGAGTTGGCCTTCGGCCTGCGCCTTGTCCCACAGCCCGAGGATCAGCTCGCCGTCCTCGCTGCCGGTCGCCGCACGGGAGCCGTGCCGGGAGACGCTCTCGGTGAAGACGGCGGTGTAACCGGCCGGGGGCCGCTGGTAGGTGTGCGCGCTCTGCTCGGGCTCGTACGGCGCCTTGGTGCCGTAACTCTCGCGGTGCGCGGGGCCGTCGGCGGCGTGCGCGGGTAACGCGGTGAGCAGGAGGGCGCCGAGGGCGAGGACAGGCGTGAGACGTCTCATGAACCCCGCATCCTCGGCGACCCGCGTGAACCGCCGGTGGCTACGAGATGGACTCGTCGCCCTTCATGGCGGCCTCCATGGCGAGGAGTTCCTCGTTCGGGACGGCGCCGCCGAACCGCCGGTCGCGGGAGGCGAATTCGACACAGGCCCGCCACAGGTCACGGCGGTCGAAGTCGGGCCACAGCACGTCCTGGAAGACCATCTCGGCGTACGCGCTCTGCCAGAGCAGGTAGTTGGAGGTGCGCTGCTCCCCGCTGGGCCGCAGGAAGAGGTCCACGTCCGGCATGTCCGGGTAGTACAGGTACTTCTGGATGGTCTTCTCGCTGACCTTCGCCGGGTCCAGCCGCCCCGCCGCGACATCCTCGGCCAGCGCCTTCGCCGCGTCGGCGAGCTCGGCCCGGCCGCCGTAGTTCATGCAGAAGTACAGCGTGAGCAGGTCGTTGCCCTTGGTCTGCTCCTGGGCGACCTGCAGCTCCTTGGCGACCGACTTCCACAGCCTGGGCATACGGCCCACCCAGCGCACCCGGATGCCCAGCTCGTCGAGCTGGTCACGCGTCTTGCGGATGAAGTCGCGGTTGAAGTTCATCAGGAAGCGGACCTCGTCGGGGGAACGCTTCCAGTTCTCGGTGGAGAAGGCGTAGAGGGAGATGTTGCGGACGCCGATCTCGATCGAACCCTGGAGGACGTCGAGGACGCGCTCGGCACCGACCTTGTGCCCCTCGGTCCGCGGCAGCCCCCGCTCCTTCGCCCACCTCCCGTTGCCGTCCATGACGATGGCCACGTGGTTCGGGACCAGCTCGCCGGGGAGCTTGGGCGCGCGGGCACCGGACGGGTGCGGCTCCGGCGCCTTGTACTCGCGCCGCTGGCGCCCCAGGATCCCGCGTACGACCATGTGCTTCTCGTCTCCCTCTTACTTCTCGACGTACCTGAGCGAACGCAGCCCGCGCTCCAGATGCCAGTGCAGGTATGCGGACACCAGCCCGCTGCCCTCGCGGACGTAGCGCGCCTCGCACGCGTCCGCCGTCTCCCAGTCTCCCGTAAGCAGCGCCCCGAGGAGTACCAGGGTCTGGGGCGACGGTACGACACTCCCGGGCACCCGGCAGTCGGCACAGACGGAACCGCCCGAGGCCACGGAGAAGAAACGGTTCGGACCGGGCATCCCGCACTTCGCGCAGTCACCGAAACTCGGGGCGTACCCGTTGACGGCGAGGGAGCGGAGCAGGAAGGCGTCGAGGACGAGGTGGGGCGCGTGCTCACCCCGGGCGAGCGTCCGCAGCGCGCCGACCAGCAGCAGATACTGCTGGACGGCCGGCTCCCCCTCGTGATCGGTGAACCGCTCGGCGGTCTCCAGCATCGCCGTCCCGGCGGTGTAGCGGGCGTAGTCGGTCACGATCCCGCCGCCGTACGGCGCGATGGTCTCACTCTGCGTACACAGCGGGAGCCCGCGCCCGACCAGCTCGCTTCCGCGCGCGAAGAACTGCACGTCGACATGGGAGAACGGCTCCAGCCGGGCCCCGAACTTCGACTTCGTCCGCCGCACGCCCCGGGCCACGGCCCGGACCCGCCCGTGACCGCGCGTGAGCAAAGTGATGATCCGGTCCGCCTCACCCAGCTTCTGGGTGCGCAGCACGATGCCGTCGTCGCGGAACAGACTCATGGACACCATTCTCGCCCAAGCGCTCCCCCGCCGATGCCGTTAAACAATATGTTGAAGGTGGGCAGCGACACGATGTGGGAAGAAGGTGCAGACCGTGCCGCTCGACGGCTTCACTCCATGGCCCGAGGACGCCTCCCTCGCCTACCGCCGCGCCGGCCTACTGGCAGGGCCGTCCCCTGCCCGAGCTGCTGCACGCTGGACCGCCGGGTGAGCCGGATGGCGGCCGGCCTGCGGCTGCGCGGCGTCGAGCCCGGCAAGCGCGCGGTGGTCCAGCCGCCGAGCACTCCCGAGTTCGTCGTCGCGGTGTTCGGGCCCGGCACAGGTCGACCGCCAATGGTGCAACCTCTGGCGGCTCGCCCATTCGTGTGCGCCGCCTTGACCGCCCCCACGCCCGCTCCTATGGTCGCGCTACCGACCGGACGTAGGACGTAGGACGTCGTATCTCCCAGCCCCGCCCCTCCTCCTCCCCCTCCCCCCAACGACTTGCTGGAGGACCCGTGCGCGACGACGTGAACCCCGACGTACCGGCACCGCGCCGCCGGTCGTTCCTCAAGTACTCGGGTGCGCTGGGCGCGGCCGCCGTTCTTCCGCCCGTGCTGGCGGGTTGCTCCGCGGGACCGCAGTCCACGAACGACACCGGGAGCGGCGGCAGCGGCAAGAACCGGACGCTGACCGCCGTGATCGGCTACGGCAACGACGGCAGCTGGGATCCGACGCAGACGGCGTCGGCGTTCTGCATGGCCGCCAACAACCATGTCTACGAGGGACTGCTGGACACCGATCCGATCACCCGGGTGCCCTATCCGGCGCTCGCCACCGAGGTGCCGAAGGACCCGAAGGCCACCGTCTGGCGGTTCACCCTCCGCTCGGGCGCGACCTTCCACGACGGCAAGCCCGTCACCGCCGACGACGTCGTGTTCGTCTTCGACCGGATCCTCGATCCGAAGACCCAGACGCTCGCCAAGGGGTTCTTCGCCGGCTGGCTGAGCGGCGTCCGTAAAGTCGACTCGCGCACCGTCGACCTCGTCCTCAAGTTCCCCTTCCCCGACGGGCTTTCCCGCCTCACCCTCGCCAAGATCATGCCGAAGCACGTCTTCTCCAAGCCCGGCGCCTGGGACGACGCCATCAAGGGGCTGGCCGTCGGCTCGGGGCCGTACCGGCAGACCGCGCACCACCCGAAGTCCAACACCACCTTCGAGGCCTTCGCCGCCTACAACGGGCCCCGCCCGCCTGCCTTCAAGCGCATGAACTGGCTGACCATCGTGGATGCCGCTCCGCGCGTCGCGAAGATCTCGGGGAGCGATGCGGGGGCGCAGATCGCCGACAACATCCCCTACGCCAACATCGCGCGGCTGCAGCAGGGGGGCCTGAGAGTCGCCGGTGGCGCCGGGATGAACAACCTCTTCCTGATGTTCAACACCCAGCACAAGCCCTTCGACGACGTACGGGTGCGGCAGGCGCTGCACTACGCCATCGACACCGAGAAGATGGTGCGGGTCGCCCTCAAGGGGCACGGCAGGCCGGCCTCCTCGTTCCTCAACGAGGGCAACCCGGCCTACCGGCGGGCCAAGACCGTCTACGACTACGACCCCGGCAAGGCGAAGGCCCTGCTGAAAGCCGCCGGGGTCAGCGGCCTCAAGGTCAACATCCTTGCCGTGAACGTCAGTTGGATCGTGGACTGCCTGCCGACCATCAAGTCCTCCTGGGACGCGATCGGCGTGGAGACCACCCTGGCGCCGCAGGAGACCACGGCCGTGTTCACCAAGATGGACCAGAAGCAGGACTATCAGGTCGTCGCCGCGGCCTCCAACCCCAATCAGTTCGGGCTCGACGCCGATCTGATCATGCACTACAACTACGGGCCGCAGAACCTGTGGATGGGGTACACCCGGTGGGCCGACAACCCCGTCGCCAGGCAGCTCTTCAAGGACATGGACCGGGCGACCCGGGAGCCGGATCCGGAGAGGAAGAAGGCGATCATCCAGGACTACATCGACGTCGTCGCCGAGCAGGCCGTGCTGTACCCGGTCGTCCACAACGAGCTGATGACCGCCTGGGATCCCCGGAAGCTCACGGGTATAAGGGCGCAGCCCTACCCCGGCATCAACGTCCTCCAGGCCAAGTGGGTCTGACGACATGACGGCCGTCGTACGGATCCTGCTCCGCCGTATCGCGCTGCTCGTGCCGCTGATGCTCGGGATCGTGCTGTTCGTGTTCCTGGTGATGCGGTTCTCCGACGTCGATCCCGCGTCCGCGTTCTTCCAGGGCGCCGATCCGACCCCGCAGCAGTTGCATGACTTCCGGGAGCGGAACGGCCTGCTCGATCCGCTGCCCGTCCGGTACGTCCACTTCGTCGGCGATCTGCTCCACGGCGACCTCGGCACCAGCGCCCTGACCCGCGCGCCGGTGGTCGACCAGGTCACCACCGCGCTGCCGCTCACCCTCCAGCTGACCTTCCTCGGGCTCGCCCTCGCGGTGGTGCTGGCGCTGGCGGGTGGGGTGACGGCGGCCGTGTACCGGGACCGGATCCCGGACCAGGTCATCCGGGTGGTCTCGCTCGTCGGGGTGGCCGCACCCGGCTTCTGGCTGGCGCTGCTGATGATCCAGTACCTGGCGGTGGACCGGGGCTGGTTCCCGACCGGCGGCTACATCAACCCGGCCGACTCGGTCACCGGCTGGCTGAGGACCATGACGCTGCCCGCCTGCGCCCTCTCCCTGCCGGTGGCCGCGCAGCTGACGAGGATCGTGCGGACCTCGGTGGTGGAGGAGCTGGACAAGGACTATGTGCGGACGGCGATCGGGAGCGGGCTGCCGCCGTGGGTCGTCGTCGGGCGGAACGTCCTGCGCAACGCCCTGGTCAATCCGCTGACCGTGCTCGGGCTGCGGGTCGGCTATCTCCTCGGCGGTGCCGTGGTCATCGAGACGATCTTCTCGCTGCCCGGCATGGGCAAGCTGATGATCGACGCCGTGCAGAACGGCGACCCCGCGGTGGTGCAGGGGGTGGTGCTGACGACCGCCACCGGGTTCGTCGTCGTCAACCTCGTGATCGACATTCTGTATCTGCTGGTCAACCCACGTCTGAGGGCGGGCTGATGGTCACGCGCGCGAGTCTTGCCGAGCGGCTCTCCCGGCCCGGCGGCGTGCGGCTGCGGGGCTGGCGCCGGCTGCCGCTGCTGTCGAAGGTCGCCGTCTGTTTCCTGACCCTGGTCATCCTCGTCGCCGTACTCGCCCCGCTCCTCGCCCCCGACGATCCGCTCGACCAGCAGGACCCGGTCGGCGGCAGCGGGCATCCGTCCGCCGCGCACTGGCTGGGGCAGGACAGCCTCGGCCGGGACATCCTGAGCCGGCTGATGTACGGCGCCCGGTGGTCGCTGGCGATCGGGCTGGGAGCCACCGCGCTCGCCCTGGTCGTGGGTGCCGTCATCGGGGCGGTCGCGGCCACCTCCCGCAAGGCGGTCGACGAGACGCTGATGCGCTGCCTGGACGTGGTGATGGCGTTCCCCGGGATCGCGCTCGCCGCAGTCCTGGTCGCGGTCTTCGGCGGCGGGATCGGCGTGCTGATCTGTGCCATCGCCTTCCTGTTCACGCCGCCCGTGGCCAGGGTCGTACGGGCCAACGTCCTCGATCAGTACGGCGAGGACTACGTCACCGCGGAACGGGTGATCGGCGCCCGTACGCCCCATATCGTGGCGCGGCACGTGGCCGTCAACTGTGCCGCCCCGGTGTTGGTGTTCTGCACGCTGCAGGTCGCCGAGGCGATCGTGTTCGAGGCGTCGCTGTCCTTCATCGGCGCCGGGGTGCGGCCGCCGGACCCGTCCTGGGGCAGTGTCATCGCCGACGGCAAGAACATGGTGCTGACCGGGGGCTGGTGGGCGACCGTCTTCCCCGGACTGCTGATCCTGCTGACCGTGCTGTCGTTGAACATCCTCTCCGAGGGTGTGTCCGACGCGTGGGCGGCGCCGGCCGCCCGCGACATGGAAACCGCCGAGGACCGGTTGGAGAAGGCCGCGCCCGGTGAGGTGCCGCACCTGCCCGGGCTGACCGAGGCCGCCCGGCGGCTGCGGTCCCGGGCCCGGCCGCTGCCCGACCGGAGCGGGCAGCCGGTGCTCGCCGTGGAGAACCTCACCATCGGCTTCCCGTACCGGCACCGGGGCGTGGACATCGTCGCCGGGGTCAGCTTCGAGGTGTACCCGGGTGAAGTGCTCGGTCTGGTGGGCGAGTCGGGCTGCGGGAAGTCGCTGACCGCGCTGACCGTCATGGGACTCCAGCCGAGGGACACGCGGATCGGCGGCCAGGTGCGGTTCCGGCAGCGGGACCTGCTCGCCGAGCCGATGCGGGCCAGGCGGCGACTGCTGGGGCACGAGATGGCGATGGTCCACCAGGACGCCCTGTCCTCGCTGAACCCGGCGATGACCATCCGCGCGCAGCTGAAACAGCTCGTCCGGCGCGGGGGCCGGCGTAGCCCGCGCGAGCTGCTGGAGCTGGTCGGCCTGGACCCCGAGCGGACCCTGCGCAGCTACCCGCACGAGCTGTCCGGCGGGCAGCGGCAGCGCGTGCTGATCGCTATGGCGCTGTCCCGCGAGCCGCGGCTGATCGTCGCCGACGAGCCGACGACCGCCCTGGACGTCACCGTGCAGGCCCAGGTGATGGAGCTGCTGCTGCGGCTGCGCGAAGAGCTGGGGTTCGCGCTGATCCTGGTCTCGCACGATCTGGCGCTGGTCGCCGATGTCACCGACCGGGTGGTGGTGATGTACGGCGGGCAGATCGTGGAGAGCGGGGTGACCGCCGACCTGGTGGCGGCGCCGGCCCACCACTACACACGCGGGCTGCTGGGCAGCGTGCTGTCGCTGGAGTCGGCCGAGGAACGGATGACGCAGATCAGGGGGGTCGTACCGTCCCCTGCCGACTTCCCGGCGGGCTGCCGCTTCGCCGACCGCTGCCCACTGGCGAGCGAGGTGTGCCACGCGCACGCCCCCGTCCTCGCCGGTACGGCCACCCACACGGCCGCCTGCCATCACCCGGCGGTGGACCTCACGTCGGCGGAGAGCGAGGAGGCGCTGCAGTGACCGCTGTCGTCGAGGTGCAGGACGCCCATGTGGTGCACAAGGCCCGTAGCGGCGGGCTGCTGCGCCGGGACCGGGTGTACGCGCTGACCGGCGCCGGCCTCACCGTGGCCGCCGGGGAGACGGTGGGCGTGGTCGGCGAGTCGGGGTGCGGGAAGTCGACGCTGGCGCGGGTACTGGTCGGCATCCAGCGGCCGGACTCCGGCACGGTGGCGTTCCGGGGCCGTGACCTGTGGACGATGCCGCCCGCCGAGCGCCGGGCCACGGTCGGTGCGGGCGTCGGGATGGTCTTCCAGGACCCGTCGACCGCGCTCAACCGGCGGCTGACCGTACGGCGGATCCTGCGCGACCCGCTGGACGTTCACGACCGCGGCACCAGGGTTGAACGGGAGGACCGGGTAAAGGAGTTGATGATATTGGTGGGGCTCCCCCGGGCGCTGGCCGACGCGCTGCCCGGGCAGCTCTCCGGCGGGCAGCGGCAGCGCGTCGCCATCGCCCGCGCGCTCGCCCTGGACCCGGCGCTGGTCGTCGCCGACGAGCCGACCAGCGCCCTGGACGTCTCGGTGCGCGCCCAGATCCTGAACCTCCTGCTGGACCTGAAGGAGCGCCTCGGCCTGGCCCTGGTGTTCGTCTCGCACGACATCCAGACGGTACGGCGGATGAGCGACCGGGTGATCACCATGTACCTGGGCCGGATCGTGGAGGAGACCCCGGCCGACCGGGTCACCGACGGTGCCCGGCACCCGTACACCCGCGCCCTGTTCTCCGCCACGCCCGGCCTGCTGGACCCCATCGACCCGATCCCGCTGACCGGTCCGGTGCCCTCGGCGACCCGGCCGCCCAGCGGCTGTCCGTTCCGCACCCGCTGCTGGAGGGCGGACGGGTTGTGTGCCGAGGCGATGCCGGACTTCTCGGCCGCGTCAAGCCCCGGACACCGCTATCGGTGCCACCATCCTGTCGAGGAGGAGGAACCGATCCGCGACCCAGCACGCCAGGAGCCCTGACATGCCCTTCCCCACCCCGCTCACCGGTGTCGTCCCGCCCGTCTGCACGCCCCTGACGCCGGAGCGCGAGGTGGACGTGCCCTCGCTGCTCGGTCTGGTCGACCATCTGGTGGAGGGAGGGGTGCACGGACTGTTCCTGCTCGGGTCCACCTCCGAGGCGGCGTTCCTCACGGACCGGCAGCGCAGGCAGGTCGTGGAGGCGGTCGTGGCCCATGTGGGCGGTCAGCTGCCGGTCCTGGCCGGCGCCATCGACATGACCACGCCGCGCGTCCTGGACCACGTCTCGGCGGTGACGGCGGCCGGAGCGGAGGCGGTGGTCGTCACCGCGCCCTTCTACGCCCGCACCCACCGCTCCGAGATCGTCCACCACTACCGCAGGATCGCCGCCGCGTCCGAGGTGCCGGTCATCGCCTACGACATTCCCGGCGCCGTGCACACCAAGCTCCCCGCCGACGTGGTGCTGGGTCTCGCCGCCGACCGGGTGCTGGCCGGGATCAAGGACTCCAGCGGGGACCTGGCCGCCTTCCGCGAGATCGCCACGGGCGCCCGTGTGCACCCCGGGTTCAGCGTGCTGACCGGCTCGGAGCTGATCGTGGACTCCGCGCTGGCGCTGGGTGCCGACGGCGCGGTGCCCGGGCTGGCCAACGTCGACCCGCACGGGTACGTCCGGCTGTACCGGATGTGCCGTGCCGGGGACTGGGAGGGGGCGCGGGTGGAGCAGGAGCGGCTGTGCGCGCTGTTCGGGATGGTCACGGTCGGGGACCCGGCGCGGATGGGCGGCAGCTCGTCGGCCCTGGGCGCGTTCAAGGCCGCACTGCATCTGCGGGGCGTCATCGACTGCCCGGTGACGGCCGAGCCGCAGGTGCCGCTGTCGGGCGAGGAGGCCGAGCGGGTCGGGAAGTTCTTGGCGGCGGCCGGACTTCTCTAGGGCCTTGGCCCTGTCGTCAAATTCCCGTCGTCCGCCCGCAGGGTGGGCTCGGCGGCGTCTGGTGCGTGCGATCGCAAGGCGCGGAGCGCCCTCGTGGCGGAGCCACGTGGGCGGTTCGGCAACGCGGCAAGCGTGCGTGCCAGACGCCGCCGAGCAGGCGGGAATTTGACGACAGGGCCTCAGGGCAGGGTCAGTCTGCGGAACTCCACGGTGTCGTAGCTGTGGATGGTGCCCGTTTCATACAGGACGCCGACCGTGTCGCGCCCGAGCTGGACCAGGTCGGAGTAGGCGGCCGGGCGGTCCGAGAGGGTGCGGAGCCTGGTGAAGGTGCGGCCGCTGTCCGTGCTGGACCAGAGTGCCAGGGCGCGGCGGGCGGTCGGTACGGACGGGGCCGAGAACAGCAACGGGGCTTGACGGCCTTGGAGCTGGAGGACGCTGCCCTGGACGACCGGTACGTCGGTCAGGGTGGGCTGGGCGGCGTAGGGGCGGTCCAGGGTGGTGCCGCCGTCGCCGGAGTAGGTGTCGAGGCGGTTGCCGGGGGCGGTGCCGTACTGATCGCGGGCGTTGAAGTAGAGCCTGCCGTCCGGGAGTTGGGTGGCAGTCGTCTCGTTGACGTTGGTCACGCCGTCGTGGGCTTCGGTCACGAAGCCGAGCCGCCAGGTGCGGCCGCCGTCGTCGCTGTAGAGTGCGTGCCCGCCGTCGTACCGGGAGCCGGGGCCCAAGGACGTGGCGGGCGCGGCGACGGTGTGGTTGGCGGGGACGAGCAGACGGCCGGCGTGCGGGCCCCGGGTGAGGGCGACGGCGTGGCCGGGACCGGTGGCGTACCAACGCCAGCCGGGCCGCTTCACCTGGGCCGTGATGTCCGCCGGAGGTGTGAAGTGCCGGCCGTCGTCCCAGCTGTGCTGCACGAACACCCGGCGTTCCCCCACCCCGCGCCGGATCTGCTCCTCCGCCGCCTTCCCGCTGTTGGCGCAGGTCACCAGGACGACGGCACCGGTGAGCGGGTCCACGACCGGCGCCGGGTTGCCCCGGGTGTCCCCGTGTCCGGCGGTCACGACCGTCAGCGGGCCCCAGGTGCAGCCGCCGTCGGTGGAGCGGCGCAGGACGATATCGATGTCACCGGTGTCACCGACGCCGTCCCGCCGCCCCTCGGCGAAGGCCAGCACGGTGCCATGCCCGGTCTGCACGATCGCGGGGATCCGGTAGGCGGCGTAGCCGCCGCGGCCGGCGACGTACGGCACCGAGGAGACGCAGCCGGGCAGCGCCCGCGCCGCTGCGGGGTGGGCGGGCAGGCCGGCGGTGAGCGAGGTGAGGAGCGCCAGGGCGGTGAACAGGGTGCGGCTCTTCGGTGTCACCCACCCATGCTCCCCGGAATCACCAGTCCTGACTCGTAGCCGACGATCACCAGCTGGGCCCGGTCCCGGGCGCCGAGCTTGCCCATGATCCGGCTGACATGGGTCTTGGCGGTGAGCGGGCTGAGGCCCAATACCTCGGCGATCTCGGCATTGTTGAGGCCGCGCGCGACCAGGGTCAGCACCTCCCGCTCCCGGTCCGAAAGGCACTCGGGGCCACCGGTCACGGGCGCCGAAGGGCTGCGCAGGAACCGCTCGATCAGGCGTGCCGTGGGCCCCGGCGAGAGCAGTGCCTCGCCCGCCGCGACCGTGCGGATCGCGTCGAGGAGGTCGGCCGGACGGGTGT
Organism: Streptomyces sp. NPDC007856; assembly: GCF_042868225.1. Taxonomy (NCBI): domain Bacteria; kingdom Bacillati; phylum Actinomycetota; class Actinomycetes; order Kitasatosporales; family Streptomycetaceae; genus Streptomyces; species Streptomyces sp. NPDC007856. The sequence continues at coordinate 665,240 of NZ_JBIAEC010000002.1, forward strand.
CCTTCACCAGGAATCCGGAGGCACCGGCGCGCAGCGCCTCCACCACGTGCTCGTCGGTGTCGTAGGTGGTGAGCACCAGGACCCTGACCCCGGCGAGGTCCTCGTCGGCGGCGATCAGCCGGGTCGCCTCGATGCCGTCCAGACCGGGCATGCGGATGTCCATCAGGACGACGTCGGCGCGCTCGGCGCGGGCCAGGTCGACGGCCTCGCGCCCGGTGCCGGCCTGCCCGACGACCGCCATGTCCGGCGCCGACTCCACGAGCATCGCGAATGCGGCCCGCACCAGGGTCTGGTCGTCGGCGAGCAGTACCCGGATCATCTCCGCTCCCCCGGTCCCAGCGGCAGTACGGCGCTCACCTCGAAGCCCCGGCCGTCGGCCCGCGGTCCGGCGTCGACCGTGCCGCCGACGCTGCGGGCCCGCTCCCGCATCCCGACGAGCCCGAACCCGGGCGGACCGTCACCGGCGTCGCCCAGCCCGTCGTCGGTGACCCGCACGCGCAGGCCGCCCTCCTCGTGGTGCACGCCCACGCGCACGGTCAGGTCGGCCCGGCCGCCGTGCCGTACCGCGTTGGTGAGCGCCTCCTGCACGATCCGGTAGGCGGCGGCGCCGACGGCGGGCGGTACCCCGTCGGCGCGCACGGCCAGCTCCACCCGGGCCCCCGCCGACTTCGCCAGTTCGGCGAGGCCGTCGAGGCCGGGCAGCGGGCCGCGGGCGTCCGGGGCGCCGGGGTCGCGCAGCACCTCCAGGGTCGTACGGAGTTCTCCGCGGGCCGTGCGGCAGGTCTCGGCGATGTCGTCGAGGGCCTTCGCGACGGCCGTGCGGTCCAGGCGCTCGGGGTCGGCCGCCAGGACGTGCGCGGCGACCGAGGTCTGCACTCCGATGAGGGTGATGGTGTGGGCGAGCAGGTCGTGCAGGTCGCGGGCGATGCGCAGGCGTTCCTCGGCGACCCGGCGGCGGGCCTCCTCCTCGCGGGTGCGTTCGGCGCGTTCGGCGCGTTCCACGGCCGCGGCGGCGTTCTCCCGGTGGACGCGGAGGTAGCCGCCGAGGACGAGCATGGAGACGATCCAGCCGGTGATCTGGAAGCTCACCTGGACCCCGGCCATGCCGTGACGGATCTTCAGGAGCAGCATCAGCGTGACGACGGCGGCGCCGATGAAGGCCGTGCGCCGGGGGCCGTGGGTCACCGCCACCGTGTAGAGGACGACCATCGAGGCGGCGGTGGGCGCCGAGTGGTTGTAGTCCAGCTGGTGGTAGGTCGCGATCAGCGTGATCATGACCGCCAGCACGGTGAGCGGGGCCCGTCGGCGCCAGGCCAGCGGCACGTGCAGGCCGAGCAGCAGGGCCCAGCCGAGCGCGTCCGGGTGCCGGCCGCTGCCGACGGTGACGGCGATGGCGGAGGCGAGCGCGGCGAGCGCGGCGGCCAGGAGGGCGTCCTGCCGCAGGGGATCCAGGGCCGCGAGGGTCCGGCCGGGCCGGGACGCGGTGATGGTTGCCTGCACGGGGTTCGTGACGGTTGCCTGCACGGGATTCATCTTCCGCTACGCGCTCACCGGCTCCGGCGTGCGGTCGGCGTCCGGCGCCGGGCGGGACAGCCGGCCCGGCCACCACACCCTGCGCCCGAGCGCCACGCTCGCGCTGGTCACCAGGTAGGTGCGGACGAGGAAGGTGTCCAGCAGGACGCCGACGGCGATGACGAAGCCCAGCTCGACCAGCGGCACCAGGCCCATGTTGGTCAGCACCGCGAAGGTGGCCGCGAGCACCAGTCCGGCGGAGGCGATGACCCCGCCGGTGGTGCGCAGGGCGGTGAGGGCGGCTGCCGCCGGTTCGGCGCCCTTGATCGATTCCTCCCGCATCCGGTGCATCAGGAAGATGCCGTAGTCGACGCCGAGGGCGACCAGGAAGACGAAGGACAGCAGGCCGAGGCCGGGGTCGGTGCCGGGGAAGCCGAACAGGGGCCCGAAGACGAGCCCGCCGAGGCCGAGGGCGGCGCCCCACACGGCGACGACGGCGGCGACGAGAAGCAGCGGTGCGACCAGGGAGCGCAGCAGGACGACCAGGATCAGCAGCACGGACAGGAGCACGATCGGGACGACCACCAGGCGGTCGCGGGCGCTTGTGTCCTTCAGGTCGAGTTGCTGGGCGCTGGGCCCGCCGACGTGGGAGCCGGGCAGCCGGTGCCGGAGCGCCTCGATGGTGGCGGTCTCGGCGGCGGACTGGGGCGGGGCGGAGGCGGTCACGGTGATCTCGGTCCAGCCTCCGCCGGTACGGACCTCGCGGGCGTCCGCCACTCCCTCGGTGCCCTTGACGGCGGCGAGGGTGGCGTCGGCCCGCCGGGCCGGGGTCATGATCTCGATGGGCTGCGCGGACCGCTCCGGGTAGGCCTTGGCGACGGTTTCCATGGCGGTCACGGACTCGGGCCGGTCCACGAAGGTGTCCAGTTGCTTGATCGCGCCGGGCAGGTTCAGGGTGCCCAGCGCGAGCGCGCCGAGCAGGACGGCGCCGGAGGCGAGGACGGTCAGCGGGCGGCGCCCGGCGGAGGAGCCCATCGCCGCGAACAGGGACCGGCGGACCTTGGGCTCGCTGCCGTACGCCGGGACGAGCGGCCAGAAGACGGGGCGGCCGAGCAGGACGAGGACGGCGGGGAGCAGGGTGAGCATCGCGGCGAGCGCGCACAGCACGCCGACCGTGCCGAGCGGGCCCATGCCCCGGCTGGAGTTGAGGTCGGCGGCGAGCAGGCAGAGCAGACCGGCGGCGACCGTGCCGGAGGAGGCGAGGACGGCGGGCCCACAGCCGCGCAGGGCGGCGCGCATCGCGTCGTACGGGCGCTCGTGGCGCCGTAGCTCCTCGCGGTGGCGGGAGACGAGGAGCAGGGCGTAGTCGGTGCCGGCGCCGAAGACGAGGATGGTCATGATGCCGGCGCTCTGGCCGGAGACGGTGGTGCCGAAGGCCTGGTTGAGGCCGTAGGCGGCGGCGCGGGCGAGGAAGTCGGAGAGGCCGGCGACGACGAGCGGGACCAGCCACAGCAGGGGGCTGCGGTAGATGAGGATGAGCAGGATCGCGACGACGGCGACCGTGGTGTAGAGCAGGGGGCCGCCGAGCGAGGCGTACACGCCGGAGGCGTCGGTGGCGAGGGCGGCGGGACCGCCGACGCGCACGGCCAACCCGCCCTGGCCGTGGGCGACTTGGCGGACGTCGTCGACGAAGGTGTTCCCCTTGTTCTCGTCCGTGCCGGGCTCGTTGCTGGTGACGGGGTACATGAGGGTGGTGCCGTCGGCGGACGGGATGCCGTGCGGGGTGCCCCCGGTCAGCTGGTGCCGCCTGCCGATCTCGGCAACCTGGGCCTGTGCCGTGGTCCGGTCGGCGGCGGTGAGACCGGCCGGCCGGTGGTAGACGAGGACCAGCCCGGTGGTCTCGCCGCCGGGCAGCCGGTCTTCCAGCTTGGCGACCCGGGTGGAGTCGGCGGACGCCGGCAGGTAGTCGGTGGCCCGGTCGTGCTGGACGTCGCCCAGCTTGGCGGCGAACGGTCCGACGACGGCCAGCAGCACCGCCCACAGTCCGAGCACCAGCCAGGGCAGCGCCCGGCTCCTCCGTGTTTTCGCGGCCCCCATGGAAATCGGGCCTCCCCTCCGCAGTGGATGTCTGGACACGGCTTCCAGACTTCCGGCGAAAGGGGCGACGATCGTCGGACGCGGGAGCGAGTTCGGCGGTACTGCACGGGGTGACTGGGCGGCCCGGTTACTCCCCGGGGAGTACCGCCCGCACATACCAGCGCCGCACGCCCTGCGCCCCGCGCACCCCAACACCGCACGCCGAGGCACCACGGACCCACACCGCCCGCACACCATGGCCACGCCCGCCTTACGGCCCCGCGTGCAGCGCGCCCCCCGGCTTCACGGGCCCCCCGTCAGGATGGCGTGCGCGCCGCTGCCAGGAGGCGGGTCACGTCGGGGGTGCAGATGGTGAGGGCCGCGCCCACCGTGGTGAGGGCACCGCGTTCGGCTCGGGTGTACGGGCCGCGGCGCGCCAGGGCCCCCGCTGGCGTCAGGACGGCGTGCGCGCCGCTGCCAGGAGGCGGGTCACGTCGGGGGCGCAGATGGTGAGGGCCGCGCCCACCGTGGTGAGGGCGTCGCGTTCGGCGGGGGTGTAGGGGCCGTCGGCGAGGGCGATGCGGGCGGCCTGGAGGAGGAGGGACTCGCGGCCGGCGGGCGCGAGGTGCGGGGCGAGCGGGTCCAGGGCCTCGTGGAGCTCTATGGTCAGGCTGGTGCCGCACTCGGCGCCGAGGACCCGGCCGGTGTCGGCGGCGAGCGCGTCGACCAGGGCGGCCAGCTGTTCCTCCGTGCAGCCGTCGAAACCGGCCGCGCGCACGGCGCCGGCGGCCGTCTCCAGGGCCGTACGAGAGGAGGTGCCGCCCGCGGCGAGCACGGCGAGGGCGACGGTGTGCACGGCGTCGCGGAGCATCGCGGAGAAGCGGCGGGTGGTGGGATGGTCGAGGACGTCGGTGCCGTAGTGGTGGCGGCAGGCGGCGCACTCCACGACCGGGCCCGCGGTGCCGCGCGGCAGCAGGGGCACACCGAGCAGGGTGAGTCGGCGGCGGCCGGTGAGCCGCTGGTAGTTGCGGTCGCCTCCGCAGCCGGGGCAGTAGAACTCGCCGTCCCCGACCGGTGTCCACGCGGTGCGGACGCGCAGGATGTGCGCAGCCCCGGTGGCACGGCCGTCTCGTCCCCGTACTGGCAGCACGTCGCACCTCCGTAACGACGCGGCAACATCGCCGCGCTGGCGTGATGTTAGCCACATCACCAAGGCTGAGTCAGTACCCCGTAAGAGACCTTTCTGTGACCTCACCGGCCCCATGGCCGATAACAGCCGGGGCCCCGGCCGCCGTATACGGCGGCCGGGGCCCCGAAACTCCCGGTCAGCGCGGTCAGCGGGCCGCGCGGTTGACGGCCGAGACGACCGCCTTCAGCGATGCACGCGTCGTGTTCGCGTCGATGCCGATCCCCCACAGGACCTTGCCGTCGATCGCGCATTCGATGTAGGAGGCGGCCTGCGCGGAGGCGCCCTCGCTCATCGTGTGCTCCTGGTAGTCCAGCAGGCGTACGTCGATGCCGATGGACTCCAGGGCGTCGAAGAAGGCCGAGATCGGACCGTTGCCGGTACCGGTCAGGACCGTGTCCTCGCCGTCCACCGTCGCCTCGACCGTCAGGGTGTCGACCCCGTCGGTGTCCGTCGTCGACTGGCCCGTCCGGACCTGGATGCGGCCCCAGGGGTTGTCCGGGTTCGGCAGGTACTCGTCCTGGAAGACCGCCCAGATCTCCTTCGGCGTGATCTCGCCGCCCTCGGCGTCTGTCTTGGCCTGGATGAGCCTGGAGAACTCGATCTGCATCCGGCGCGGCAGGTCCAGCTTGTGGTCGTTCTTCAGGACGTAGGAGATACCGCCCTTGCCGGACTGGGAGTTGACCCGGATGACGGCCTCGTAGGAGCGGCCGACGTCCTTGGGGTCGATCGGCAGGTACGGCACCGCCCACTCGAGGTCGTCGACCGTGACCCCGCGGGCCGCCGCGTCGGCCTCCATGGCGTCGAAGCCCTTCTTGATGGCGTCCTGGTGGGAGCCGGAGAAGGACGTGTAGACCAGGTCGCCCACGTACGGGTGGCGCGGGTGGACCTCCATCTGGTTGCAGTACTCCCACGTACGACGGATCTCGTCGATGTCGGAGAAGTCGATCTGCGGGTCGACGCCCTGGGAGAACAGGTTCATGCCCAGGGTGACCAGGTCGACGTTGCCGGTGCGCTCGCCCTGCCCGAACAGGCAGCCCTCGACGCGGTCGGCGCCGGCCATCAGGGCCAGCTCGGCCGCCGCCACCGCCGTACCGCGGTCGTTGTGCGGGTGGACGGACAGGCAGATGTGCTCGCGGCGGGAGAGGTTGCGGTGCATCCACTCGAAGCGGTCCGCGTGCGTGGACGGGGTCGAACGCTCCACGGTGGCGGGCAGGTTGAGGATGATCTCGCGGCCGGGACCGGGCTGCCAGACGTCCATGACCGCCTCGCAGACCTCCAGCGCGAAGTCCAGCTCGGTGTCGGTGAAGATCTCCGGGCTGTACTGGTAGCCGAACTCGGTCTCCGGGCCCAGCAGCTTCTCGGCGTACTCCATGACGAGACGGGTGCCGTCCACCGCGATCTGCTTGATGTCGTCCTTGGAGCCGCGGAAGACCACCCGGCGGAACACGGGAGCCGTCGCGTTGTACAGGTGGACGGTGGCCCGCTTGGCGCCCTTCAGGGACTCCACGGTCCGCTCGATCAGGTCCTCGCGGGCCTGGGTCAGTACGGAGATCGTGACGTCGTCCGGGATCGCGCCCTCTTCCTCGATGATGGAGCGCACGAAGTCGAAGTCGGTCTGGCCGGAGGCGGGGAAGCCGACCTCGATCTCCTTGTAGCCCATCTTCACCAGCTGGTCGAACATCCGGCGCTTGCGCTCGGGCGACATGGGGTCGATCAGGGCCTGGTTGCCGTCGCGCAGGTCGGTGGAGAGCCAGCGGGGGGCGGCGGTGATCCGCTGCTCGGGCCAGGTGCGGTCCGGGATGTCCACCTGTTCGTAGCGGCCGTACTTGTGGATCGGCATGGAACTGGGCTGCTGGCGGTTGGCCATGATGCGTGGGCTCCTCAGGGTGTCCGGATGTTCGCAGGATCCGGATGTCCGGGGTGGACGGCCGACGACGCAACGCCAGAGCTCCGCGGGGAGGGAGTCGGCCTTGTGACTACAGGCCCTCGCCGCGGCAGCTAAGAAGAAGCAGCCCGAAACGCATGATGCGTCGCAGCCTATCCGAGCCGCCCCGGACTCGGGGACGCGTTTCAGTATGCGGGACCCGGGCGGCAAAAGGGACAAAAAGTGCGCCGTACCACATTGTCACGGAGCGTGGCGTCCCCTGTCCCGGTTTTTCACCAATCATGGTGGCCAGTAGTGACATCAGTGTCACGCAGTGCGATGGTGCGGGGCATGACGACCAACGGGGGCTTCGAGCCCGTCTTCTGCACGATCGTGCCGCCGCACGTCCTCGACAGGCTCGCCCAGGCCGAGGACCCCGCGCTCTCCGGCCCGGCCCGCCGGTCCCTGGAGCACGACGCCTACCAGCGCACCAAGCGCCGCCTGACCACGGTCATCGGTGCGCCCTCCGTCGCCGCGCCCGCGGGCACCGCCGCCGACCAGCCGCACCGCACGATCTACGACGCCCACCACACCCAGGACCTGCCCGGCACGCAGATCCGCGCGGAGGGCTCCGACCCGGTCTCGGACGCCACCGTCAACCGCGCCTACGCGGGCCTCGGCGCCACCTTCGAGCTGTATCTGAAGGCATACGGCCGGCACTCCATCGACGACAACGGGCTGCCGCTGGACGCCACCGTCCACTACGACCAGAACTACGACAACGCCTTCTGGAACGGCGAGCAGATGGTGTTCGGCGACGGCGACGGCGAGATCTTCCTCGACTTCACCATCCCCGTCGACGTCATCGGCCACGAGCTGACCCACGGCGTCACCCAGCACACCGCGAACCTGGAGTACTTCGGCCAGTCCGGCGCGCTCAACGAGTCGGTCTCGGATGTCTTCGGCTCGCTGATCAAGCAGTACACCCTCGGCCAGACCGCCGCCGAGGCCGACTGGCTGATCGGCGCGGGCCTGCTCGCTCCGCACGTCCACGGCACCGCGCTGCGCTCGATGAAGGCCCCGGGCACGGCGTACGACGACCCGAACCTGGGCAAGGATCCGCAGCCGGCGACCATGGACCACTACGTCCGCACCGGCCGCGACAACGGCGGCGTGCACATCAACTCGGGCATCCCCAACCACGCCTTCTACCTGGTCGCCACGGCCATCGGCGGCAACGCCTGGGAGCGGGCCGGACAGATCTGGTACGACGTGCTCACCGGCGGCGACCTCAAGAGCGGCGCGCAGTTCACCGACTTCGCCACGCTGACGGTGAAGGCGGCGCGGGCACGGTACGGCACCGGGGACGAGCTCCAGGCCGTGCAGAAGGCGTGGGAACAGGTCGGGGTGCGGACGCTGTAGTGCTGCGACACTGAGCCCATGCGGATTCAGGTGAGGCGCACGGGCGGGTTCGCGGGCATCGAGCGCCGGGCCGAGGTGGACACCTCGGCCCGGCCCGACGCCCCCGCGTGGCACGCCCTGGCCGAACGCGTCCTCGCGTCCGGCCGGGGCACCCCGCCGGCCGGCGTCCCGGACGGCTTCCGGTACGAGATCACGGTGGACGGCCGCACGGTGTACGCGGCCGATCCCCGACTCACCGGGGAACAGCGGGAGTTGATCACGAAGGTGCTGAAGGAGGGCGCCTAGCGCACGTCGCCGCTCGCGCGGAAGCCGCGGAAGAACAGCTCCGAGTTGTCCGCCCGGATGCCCACCCCGCCCGGTGTCCACAGCCCGCCGGGGGTGCGGTCGTCGGCCCTCAGCACGGTCGTGCCGTCGATCGCCAGCTCCAGCCGGACCCCGCCGAGATGGTTCACGGCGGACGCGGTGACCTGGTGCCAGCTGCCGTAGGGGACGGCGTGGCGGGCCTCGGCCAGGGTCGCGTAGTCGCCGCCCTCGACGGCCGAGGCATCGGCGGCGGGGACCTTGCGCTTGATCACCACGGTGCCGTCGCGGCGCCGGAAGCTGAGCGCGTACAGCTCCTGCGGGCTGTGATAGCGCAGCCAGACGTGGCCGCCGTCCCAGTCCTGGGCGGGGGTGCGGGGCGTGGTCACGGGCGGCCTCAGCCGGACCCGGGTGGTCACCTCGACCGCGTCGAAATCCCGGCGCCTCGTGACCAGGCGGAAGACGGCGGAGTCGGTGGTCTCGGCGGAGTCCGGGCCGGTGAAGCCCGTGTCCGGCACCCCGGTCCAGCCCGCGCCGCGCGTGGCGAACAGCGAACCGCTGGTGACCACCCAGTCCTTCGAGCGGCGCGCGCCGGCGGCGTGCGGGTGCCGGTAGGCGTACTCGTTCGTCACCAGCCCTCCGCCGGTGAACTCCGGCGCGAAGGCGGCCACCGCGTGCCGCCCGGATCCGCGCACCACGGCGACCGCCCCGGCCGTGGCGGCCGTGGCACCGGCGGCGAGGGCGCCGGCCAGCAGGGCGCGCCGGGAAACCCGCGGACCGCCGGCCGCCCGGGGGCGACCGGGGTCCGGACCGTCCGTCACGAGCTCACCCGTGGGGTCACCTTGAGGTCGGCGACGGCGGGCCAGGAGTGCCGGGTCATGTCCCGGTAGGCGGAGTAGGCCACGCCTCCGGTCTCCGACCTGGCCATGAGGGTCATGCGCGGGGAGCCGTCCACGCTGATGACCGTCGAGGCGCCGGTCACGGTCACCGAGAGCCGGTGGGAGTCCGCCGCGGTGAGCGGCCTGGCTCCGACGAGCCGCTGGTTGTCCGCGTCGCCGGAGTAGACGTGCAGCTGGTCGCGGCCCACCTGCACGCTGATGGCCAGCGGGCTGCCCACCCGCACCCAGATCGCGCCGCTCACCCCGGCGCCGGACAGCCGCTGGACGGTGCCGGTGACGGTGTAGCCGGTCCAGCCCTGGGTCCGCTCAGGCTGGTAGGCGCCGTACGCGGAGAGGGTGCGGCCGGTGGGCTCGATCGCGGTGCGGGAGATGCGGAACGGCGCCTTGACGCCGGGGGCACTGAGCCACTGGGTGGCGGGGTTCATCAGGTCGGCCCCGGCGACGCTCTGCTGCGCGCCGCCGGAACCGCCGAAGGCGCCGGCGAGCTCCTTGACGGACAGGGCCGTGAACTTCGGCCAGGTGGCTCGGGTCCGGTTGATGCCGACCCGGATGCCGATGCCGCCGGTGATGTCGGCCGCGGCGAGGCGGGAGGTGTGGTGCAGGGTGGCCGTGCCGTCGACCTGGACGGTGGTGGTCTGCCCCCTGACCGTCACGCGCAGGCGGTGGGAGGTGGACGCGATGAGCCTGGCCTCGCCCACGTGCTTGCCGTTCACGGAGAGCACGAGGGAACCCTGGCTGACGCTGACGTCCACCGGTTCCAGGCTGCCGTGCCGGACCTGGACGCCGCCCTGGTTGGTGCCGTCACCGAGGCCGGAGACCGTGGCGTCGACCTGGTAGCCGGTCCAGTCGGCGCTGCTCATGTCCCGGTAGTCCGCGGCCACGTAGTGTGCGCTGCCGGAGGGCCGGGGCGCGTCGCCGGTGAGCGCGCCGATACCCGTCTGGCCGGTGCTGTCGTCGCGCTTCCACTGCGCCGGGTGCGACAGCGGGGCACTGTCGGCGGGGGCCACCTGTGTCCAGTGGGCGATGTCGGACATCAGGCCGTCCAGCCTACTCGAGTTGACCACTTCCAGTCGCTGCACCACGCGCGCCGAGGCGGCACGTCGGCTGGCCGTGAGCGGCCGGGGCGAGTCGTTGGTCAGCGTCGCCGCGAAGTAGCGGTTCATCACCTGCTGCAGCGTCAGTCCCGGCATGGGGAGGTTGACCTTCTCGGTCGCTTCCGAGAACGGGAAGGCGAACACCTTCGGCCTGGGCAGCCCGTTGCCGGCGAAGTCCGCGAAGGACCGCTTGAGGTCGGCGGTGACCCGGTCCTCGTACTCCTGCGGTGTCTCCAGCCGGTTCTCCTCCTTGAGCCACAGCCGGTTGGCCAGCATGGAGGCGGTGTGCCCGGCGGCGTCCACGACACCCCGCCGGTGCAGGTCGTGGGTGTGGTCCTGGAAGTCCCAGCGGCCCGAGTCGGCCATGCGCCGGATCTCCTGCCAGGACAGGTAGTACGGGCGCTGGTCGGCCCGGCCGGTGATCAGGAAGACGGTGCCGTGCATGTGGTGCCGGGCGAGGATCCGGTCGCCGTACACCCACAGGCCGTTGGGGCCGTCGTCGAAGGTGATGTACACCGAACGCGGCGGTGCCGGGCCGCCTTTGAGGTAGTCGACGAACTCGTCGGTGGTCAGGCTGCGGTACCCGGCCTGCTCCAGGGCGGCCATCTGGGCCTCGAAGGCCTTCGGGGAGACGACGTAGTCGCTCTTGTTGTAGCCGATGTCGTGGTAGGCCAGCACGACCGGTGCCGAGGTCGCGGGCAGACTCTTGATCTGCGCGTTCCAGCCGCCGGTGTGGGCGGCGGTCAGCTGCGCCGAGGCGGTGTCCACCTGGGTGCTGACGTACTTCTGGTACAGGTAGTACTGGGTCGCGGCGTAGAACGGCAGGGCGAGCACCGCCAGCGCGAGCAGCACCAGACCGGCGCGGGCGGCGTAGTGCCCCGGGCCGCGGCGCTGCTTGCGGCGTGTCGTGGCCGGCGCCGTGAAGAACTCGTCGCTGGTCACGGCAGGATGCTTCCTCTCGTCAGCACGATCAGGTACACGCCGCACACCACGGCGGAGGTCAGCAGGGCGGCGAGGAGCCGCAGCACGAGGGGTGGGCGCTTCATCAGTTCGCCCCCCGCGCCCACACTCCGCGCCGGATGGTGGCGAAGGAGTACGGCAGCAGCCAGGCCAGGATCAGCGCGGACAGCAGGCTCATCAGCGGGCGGTACCGCCAGCGGCCGTCACCCGGGTTGTCGATCTTGAAGGCGAGTCCCCAGACACAGCCCTTGAGGATCACCCCGCAGATGTACAGCAGGGTGAGGAAGGCCGCGCCGTGCAGCGGGGCCCACAGCAGGTGCCGGAACGCCATGACCGGCGCCGCGACCACCCACAGGGCGTGCCCGTAGTAGAGGGCGGCCGGGCCGAAGCCGCGGCGCCACATGAACGAGCCGGTGAAGAACAGGTTCCGGATGAAGCTCTTCTTCCAGCGGATCTGCTGCTTCATGAACGGCTTGAAGCGCGCCGGCACGTTCGTCCACACCTTCGCCGACTGCACGTACCCGATCCGCCAGGTGCGCTCGGGGTAGTCCTGGGCGGTGACGAACGGGGAGTCGGCGTGGCGCCGCTTGAGGGCCTTGCCGCGCCAGCGCTGGCCCAGCACATAGCCGGTGAGCTGGCGGTCGGTGGCGAAGCGGAAGGGCGCGCCGAGGAAGCGGTCGCCGGCCCAGGCGGGCAGGTAGTTGTAGATGGCGTCCCGGCGGAACACGGCCAGCGGACCGGAGACGCAGGTCACCGAGCCGAAGGTGGCCTCGGCGGCCTTGGCGACCCGGAACTGGCCCTCGTACCAGACGTCCTGGGCCTTGGTGAAGAAGGTGTCGGCCGCGTTCAGCGCGCGGGCGTGACCGCTGACGGCGCCCAGCTCGGGGTGGGTCACCAGGGCGCGGACACAGCGGGCCAGGGCGTCCGGGGCGAGGATGCAGTCGGAGTCGGTGAACGCGATGACGTCGCCGTCGGCGATCTCGCAGGCCCGCACCAGGGCGTGCTTCTTGCCGAGGTTCTTCTCCAGGTAGATGACGGTGATGCCGAGTTCGGCCTCCAGGCGGCGCAGTACGTCGCGGGTGCCGTCCTCGGAGAGGTCGTCGACCACGATGATCTGCAGGTCCGGGTACTCGCTGCCGGCCATGGAGCGCACACAGGCCTCGATGCACTCCTCCTCGTCCTTCACCGCGAGCAGGAAGGAGACCCGGGGCACGGAGGGCAGGGCGGGGAAGGAGGCGAGGTCCTTGGCGCGGGGCCGGCGCCTGAGCTGCCGCTCGGACGGGTCGTCGTAGCGGCTGTAGGCGATGTAGAGCATGGCGATGGTGCCGACCAGCACGGTGAAGCCGTAGCCGAGCACCAGCGGGCTCTGGGCCAGCCGGGGCGCCTCGCGGGCGAGGATCAGCAGCAGCGGCAGCAGGCACAGCAGCGTCAGGACGCGCCGGGCCGCGTGCCGGATCGCCGGGTCCTGCCGGTCCAGCCGCCGGCGTATGAAGCCGGGCTGGTGGCGGCGGGCCGAGCGCAGCCGGGGCAGCGGGACGGGGGCCGCGGTGGGGCGGCCAGGCCGTGCGGGTACGGCGGCCGGGCGGGCCGACGTCGCCTCGCGGGTGCCGGTGTGGGCGCGGGCCGGGGCGGACGCGGTGCTGTACGCGAACTCGGGTGCGGCTTCGAACGGCGTCGCGGGGGCGGGCGGGGCTGCGTACCGCGTCGTGGGTGCGGGGTGGTACGCCGTCGCGGCCTCGGGGTCGTACGGCACGGCGCCGCCGGGACCGTACGGCGTCGTTTCCCGCGCGGTGGTGCCGCGCCGTCCGCCGAAGGCCTCGTCGACGTACGCCATGGCGTCCTCCCCGGCCCAGCCGTGCTGTTCGCCGGGGGTGTCGGCCATCTCCTCGTACCGCCACTCGCCGCCCGGCGAGCGGTGTGCTCCGTTGCTCACACGACCGCCTTGGCGGTGACGGAGTCGAGCCGGTAGGTGGCGTCCAGCACCAGCGGTTGCCCGGTGAGCCAGTCGAGGCCGACGCCGGGGTGCAGGGTGTGCACCAGCACGAGGTCCCACTCCTGGCCGGCCGGTTCCGGGACGCTGGTGTGCACGGCGGCGCCGAGGCGCAGCGAGGTCACCAGCGGGTCGAAGAACTCGACCTTGGCGCCGTCGGCCGCCAGTTCCTCCAGGATCTCCAGGGCCGGGGACTCGCGCAGGTCGGCGACACCGGGCTTGTAGGCGACCCCGACGACCAGGACGCGGGCGCCGGAGACGGACCTGCCGTGCTCGGCGAGCAGGTCACGGGCGCGCTGCACGACCCGGCGCGGGCGGCCGGCGATCGCGGTCATGGCGGTGTCGACGAGCGGCGAGGAGACCCGGCGGGCGCGCAACTGCCAGAGCAGGTAGTGCGGATCGCAGGGTATGCAGTGTCCGCCGACGCCGGGGCCGGGGTAGAAGGGCATGAAGCCGTACGGCTTGGTGGCGGCCGCCTCGATGATCGGCATCGGCTCCAGGCCGAGGACCCGGCAGTCCTCGGCGAACTCGTTGGCCAGCGCGATGTTGACGGCGCGGAAGGTGTTCTCCCACAGCTTGGTCATCTCCGCCTGCTCGGCGGAGGGCAGCAGGTGCACGGCCGGCGCGGTGCGCTGCAGGACCGCCTCGGTCAGGCGGTTGGTCAGGTCGTTGGTGCCGCCGGCCACCCGGGGCGTCCTGTCCTGGGCGTGGTGGGCGTTGCCCGGGTCGATGCGCTCGGGCGAGAAGGCCACGAACACATCGGTGCCCACCCGGAATCCGCGCGCGGTGAGCGGCTCGACCAGCAGTTCGCGGGTGGTGCCGACGTAGGTCGTGGAGGTCAGCATGATCAGCTGGCCGGGCACGGCGTGGGCCACCACCGCGGCGCAGGCGGCGGACAGGGCGTTCAGGTCGGGGACGAGGTGACGGTCGACGGGGGTCGGCACGCAGACGACCACGGTGCGCGCCCGCTGGATGGCGGCGGGGTCCGCGGTCAGGGCGAAGCGCGGGTCGTCCCGGTGGGCGGTGAGCCGGTCGTGGTCGCTCGGCAGCAGGTCGACGTCGCCGCTGCGGACGGCGGCGAGGCGGGCCTCGCTGACATCGATGCCGACGACCTCGTTGCCCGCCGCCAGCAGGGCGAGCGCGGTGGGCAGCCCGACATAGCCCAGGCCCACGACGGCCACGGCGGCCGCGGCGTGCTCGGCCGGAACGGGTGCGCTGTCCTCGGAGGCCGGACGCGTGGGCGACGGTGAGAGAAGGTCCATGGCTCCCCGTGATCGACTGGTTGACGGTGAAACAAGACCCGGAAGGTACTTGCGTCTCCGCCATTCGATCAATCGTGAGACACGTGACGCCTTGGGCGATTTACCCGGTATATGCGCGCAACGGCCGCCCGATTGGCCAGGTTTGACGTCAGTCACCCCTTCCGCTTATGAGGAGATCATTAATAAGTCGCGATGAACATGTAATGGGATGTGGAGAAGTTGTGAATCCTTACCCACGGTAACCTCGGCTGAGGATGATCCGGCCATGGCGACTGACGCAGGCAATCCGATACCTCGGTTCCCGGCCGACTTCCTGTGGGGCGTGTCGACCTCCGCCCATCAGATCGAGGGGGCGGCGGACGAGCGCGAGGCGTCCGTGTGGGACGTGTTCACGGCCGGACCGGGGCGGGTGAAGGACGGTTCGACGGCGGCGGTGGCCTGCGACCACTACCACCGCCACCGGGAGGACGTGGCCCTCCTCGCCGGCCTCGGCGTGGACGCGTACCGCTTCTCCGTCTCCTGGCCCCGGGTCAACTCCCCCGGCGGCCTGGACTTCTACGACCGCCTGGTGGACGAGCTGTGCGCGGTGGGCGTACGGCCCGTGCCCACCCTCTTCCACTGGGACCTGCCCGCCTCCCTGGACTGGCTCCGGCGGGACACGGCGGACCGGTTCGCCGAGTACGTCTCCGTGGTGGCCGAGCGGCTCGGCGACCGCGTCACCAAGTGGATCACCCTCAACGAGCCCGCCGAGCACACCCTCCTCGGCCACGCCCTCGGCGCCCACGCCCCGGGCAGACAGCTCCTCTTCGACGCGCTCCCGGTCGCCCACCACCAGCTCCTCGCCCACGGCCTCGCGGTACGAGCCCTGCGCGCGGCCGGAGCGGCGGACATCGGCATCGCCAACTCCCACGGCCCCACCTGGCCCGCCTCCGCCGACCCGGCGGACACGGAGGCGGCCGGCTTCTACGACGTCCTGCTCAACCGCCTGTTCGCCGAGCCGGTCATCCTCGGTCAATATCCCGAAGGCATGGGCGAGTTGATGCCTGGCGACGTGCAGGAGGACCTGAAGGTCATCGCCGAGCCCGTCGACTGGTACGGGATCAACTACTACGCGCCGGCCCGGGTCGGTGCCCCCGTCGGCACCGACAGCGAGTACGGCGGTCTGGCGCTGCCCGCCGAACTTCCCTTCTCGGTACGGCAGATCGAGGGACGGGCGGTCACCGACTTCGGCTGGCCGATCGTCCCCGAAGGCCTCACCGAGCTGCTGTGCGGCTTCCGCGAGACCTACGGCGACCGGCTCCCGCCGATCATCGTCACCGAGAACGGTTGCTCCTACGACGGCCTCGACGACCAGGACCGCATCGCCTACCTGGACGCCCACATCCGCGCCCTGCACACCGCCATGGCGGCCGGCGTGGACGTGCGCGGTTACTTCGTGTGGTCCCTGATGGACAACTTCGAGTGGGCCGAGGGCTATCAGCGCCGCTTCGGCCTGGTGCACGTGGACTACCAGACGCTGAAGCGCACCCCGAAGGCCTCCTACCACTGGTTCCGGGACCTGCTCCGGGCCCAGAGATGACGGCCCGCGATGACCGCGCAGGATGACGGCACGGAGGCGGCCACGGTCCGTGCCCCGGCCGCGCTGGCCGAGCCCGTCGAACCGGTCGGCCGGGGCTGGACGGCGGCCCTCTCGCTGGCCAACGGGGCGATCTGGGTCGGCTGGTTCGGCCCGCTGCAGATCCTGCTCGCCTCCCAGGCGAAAGACTTCGCACCCGGCTCCGGGATGTCCAAGGAGACCATGCTCGCCTGGGTGACCGGCGCCGGCGCGGTGGTCTCCCTGTTCGCCAACCCGCTCTTCGGCGCCCTGTCCGACCGTACGACCGCCCGCCCCGGCCGCCGTACGCCGTGGATCGTGGCGGGGTCGGCGGGCGGCGCGCTGTCCCTGCTGCTGCTCGCTCGGGCGGGCGGGGTGTGGTCCATGGCGGTGGGCTGGTGCCTGGTGCAGCTCACGCTGAACGCGGCGTTCGCGGCGGTGACGGCGGCCGTGCCGGACCGGGTGCCCCGGCGCCAACGGGGCGCGGTGGGCGGCTGGCTGGGGGCGGCGCAGATCCTGGGCGTGGTCGGCGGCACGGGACTCGCGACCGTGGCGGGCGGAGTGGGGGCCGGGTATGCGGCGTGCGCGGTGTTCACGGCGGCGGGCGTGCTGCCGTACGTGCTGCGCTACGCCGACCTGCGGCTGCCGCCGGAGGACCGCCCGCCGTGGTCCCGGCGCGGGTTCCTCGCGGGCTTCTGGCTGAGCCCGCGCCGGTACCCCGACCTCGGCTGGGCCTGGCTGACCCGGTTTCTGATCAACCTCAGCAACTCGCTGGTGCTGTTGTACCTCCTCTACTACCTGCGGGACCGCCTGCACTACGCCGACCCCGGCCAGGGCGTGCTGATCCTGACGGCCGTCAACAGCCTGACGCTGATGGCGACGGTCGTGGCGGGCGGCGTCTGGTCGGACCGGGTGGGCCGGCGCAAGCCGTTCGTCGTCTGGTCGGGCGTGCTGATGGCGGTGGCGACGGCGGCCCTGGCCGGCTGGCAGACCTGGCCCGGCGCGCTCGTGGCGGCGGCCGTCCTCGGCGTCGGCTTCGGCGTGTTCACCTCCGTCGACTTCGCGCTGATGACCGACGTCCTGCCGAAGGCGCTGGACCGGGGCAAGGACCTCGGAGTCATCAACGTGGCCAACGCCCTGCCCCAGGTGGCCGCCCCCGCTCTGGCGGCGCCGATCGTGACCTATCTGGGCGGCTACCGGGTGCTGTACCTGGTGGCGGCGGTGATCGGGCTGGCGGGGGCGGTGCTGGTGGGGCGGATCAGGGGGGTCGACTAGTCGGCTGGACAGGGCCTGGGCGGCTCAGAGGACTCCGGCGTCGCGGGCGGCCCAGACGGTCGGATAGAGGGGCCGGAAGCCGAGGTCCCGGCGGATCCGCTCGGTGGACATGACCCCCAGCCATGGGTCGGGGTCGGTGCGGGTGTGCATGTCGGCGGGCACCTCGACGCCGTTCAGCCGGTGCAGCTCGACCGCCGTGACGGGGGCGTCGTCGGCGATGTTGTAGACGGGGCCGCCGACCGCCGGTGCGTACAGCAGGCGCAGCAGCCCCTGGGCGACGTCGGCGTGGTGGCCCATGTGCAGCCGCTGGGTGGACGCCCAGTGCGTGGCCCAGCGCAGGGACTGGGCGAGGTGCGGGTCGCCGTCGCCGTAGACGAAGGGCAGGCGGCCGATCCGCACCTCCATGCCCTCCAGCGCGAGCAGTTCCCGTTCGGCCGCCGCCTTGGACTCGGGATAGGCGCCCCACATCGCGCCTCCGGGCCGGGTCTCGTCGTCCTCGGTCAGCGGGCGGCCCCGCCCGACGCCGTACACGAGACCCGTGCTGACCTGCACGAAGCGCCGCACACCCGAGGCCAGTGCGGCGCGGCCCAGGGCCACGGCCGCGTCCCGGTTCACGGCCCACGCCTCCTCGTCCGGCACCCCGCGGAAGGACGCCGCGATGTTCACGACCGCGTCCACCCCGGCGAGCGCCTTGCCGAGCGTCTCCTCGTCCCGCAGATCGCCGACGGCGACCTGGGCGCCCAGCTCGGCGAGGACCTCGCCGCGCGCCGCGTCCCGCACCAGGACCCGTACCTGCTCGCCCGGCCGCCGCTGGGCCAGCAGCCTCGGCACGAAACGCCGGCCGACCTGTCCCGTGGTGCCCGTCACCAATGTCAGCATCTTCCGCTCCTCTCGACCTGGTGCCACCACTGTCGGGCGGTGTCGCGCCGGCCGGGAGAGACCTCCCGATCAGGGGACCGACACTCCCTGGATAACCCCGGCGCGCTGCCCCACCCTGAAGAGGTGAACCGAGCCGAACTCGCCGACTTCCTGCGCCGTGGCCGTGCCCGGCTGGACCCGACCGACGTGGGCCTCACGCCCGGCGCCCGCCGCCGTACCCCGGGCCTGCGGCGGGAGGAGGTGGCGTCGCTGGCCGGCATGTCGGTCGACTACTACACCCGGCTGGAACAGTGCCGGGGCCCGCGCCCGTCCCGCCAGATGCTCACGGCGCTGGCCCGGGCGCTGCGCCTGACCGACGACGAACGGGACCACCTCTTCCACCTGTCGGGCGAGGAGCCGCCACGCCGGGAGACGACCTCCAGCCACGTTCGGCCCGGGCTGCTGCTGGTCCTGGACCGGCTGCACGACGCGCCGGCGCTCGTGGTGACGGACTGCGGGGAGGTACTGGCGCAGAACGCGATGTCCAGGGCTCTCTCAGGAGACGCGCTGACCCGTCCGCCGCGTGAACGCAACCTGGTGCGCCGCTTCTTCCTGGACCCGGCCGGACGCGAGCTGTTCCCGCCGGAGGACGTGCCGGACCACGCGCGTCAGCACGTGGCGAACCTGCGCGCGGTGACCGCGGCCCGCCCCGACGACCCCGAACCGGCCGGGCTGGTCGCCGAACTCCGGGCCACCAGCGCGGAGTTCGCCCGCCTCTGGGACGAACACGAGGTGGCGGTACGGCGCAGCGCGACAAAGCGCTTCCGACACCCGGTGGTGGGCCTCCTGGAACTCGACTGCGAGGTCCTCCTGACCGACGACCACCGCCACCGGCTCGTCCTGCACACGGCCCGCCCGGGCACGGAGTCGTACGAGCGGCTCCAGTTGCTGAGGGTGGTGGGGCTGCAGGACATGACCCCACACAGTGCCGTCGGTTAGAACCCGAGCCTGCGGAGCTGCTTCGGGTCCCGCTGCCAGTCCTTGGCGACCTTGACGTGCAGGTCCAGGAAGACCGGCGTGCCCAGCAGCGCCTCGATGTGCTTGCGGGACTTGATGCCGACCTCCTTCAAACGCTTGCCCTTGGGGCCGATGATGATGCCCTTCTGGCTGGGGCGCTCGATGTAGACGTTGGCGTGGATGTCCAGCAGGGGACGGTCCGCGGGGCGGTCCTCGCGCGGGAGCATCTCCTCCACGACCACGGCGATGGAGTGGGGCAGCTCGTCGCGGACGCCCTCCAGCGCGGCCTCGCGGATGAGCTCCGCGATCATGACCTGCTCGGGCTCGTCCGTCAGATCGCCCTCGGGGTAGAGCGCGGGGCCCTCCGGCAGCAGCGGGATCAGCAGGTCCGCCAGCAGATCCACCTGCTTGGCGCCGACCGCCGACACCGGCACGATCTCCGCCCACTCGATGCCCAGGTCCTTGCCGAGCTGGTCGATCGCGATCAGCTGCTCGGCGAGGGCCTTGGAGTCGACCAGGTCGGTCTTGGTGACGATGGCGACCTTCGGGGTCTTGCGGATCCCGGCCAGTTCCTTGGCGATGAAGCGGTCGCCGGGCCCGATCTTCTCGTTCGCCGGCAGGCAGAAGCCGATCACGTCGACCTCGGCCCACGTCGTGCGTACGACGTCGTTGAGCCGCTCGCCGAGCAGCGTGCGCGGCTTGTGCAGTCCCGGCGTGTCCACAAGGATCAGCTGTGCGTCCGGCCGGTGCACGATCCCACGCACCGTGTGCCGCGTCGTCTGCGGCTGGTTGGCGGTGATCGCCACCTTCTGCCCGACCAGAGCGTTCGTGAGGGTGGACTTGCCCGCGTTGGGACGGCCCACGAAGCAGGCGAAGCCGGCGCGGTGGACGGCCTCGGCCGACTGCTCGGATGACTGGGTACGAACGCTCATGCCGTTCATTGTCCCTGATCCACGGGCCCCGCCGTACCGTGAGGTTCCGGTAACCCCAGCGCAACGAAACGTCACGGAAACACACCTGTACGCGACCGGTAACGCTCACCGGTGACGCTCTGACGAGCCCGCCCACTCGTTGGAGACGCCCGTGACCCTCGCCGCCGCGCACGTGAGCACCGGCGACACCGCCTGGCTGCTCGCCGCGACCGCCCTCGTCCTGCTGATGACCCCGGGACTCGCCCTGTTCTACGGCGGCATGGTCCGCACGAAGAGCGTCCTCAACATGCTGATGATGAGCTTCGTCTCGATCGCCCTGGTCACGGTGGTCTGGCTGGCGGCCGGCTACTCCCTCGCCTTCGGTGACGACGCGTTCGGCGGGCTCATCGGCGGGCTCCACCACGCCGGTATGAGCGGCCTGGGCCCCGGCAGTGTGCACGGCACCGTCCCCACCCTCCTCTTCGCCACCTTCCAGCTCACCTTCGCGATCATCACCGCCGCCCTGATCAGCGGCGCGGTCGCCGACCGCACGAAGTTCTCGGCGTGGCTGGTCTTCGTCCCGGTCTGGACCCTGCTCGTATACGTTCCGATCACCCACTGGGTGTGGGGTCCGGGCGGCTGGATCGCCGGCAGGCTCGGCGCGCTCGACTTCGCGGGCGGTCTGCCCGTCGAGATCACCTCCGGCGCCTCCGGTCTCGCCCTGTGCCTGGTCCTCGGCCCGCGTCTGGGCTTCAAGAAGGACGCCATGCGGCCGCACAACCTGCCCATGGTGATCCTGGGCGCCGGTCTGCTCTGGTTCGGCTGGTTCGGCTTCAACGCGGGGTCCGCGCTCGGCGCGAACGGCCTCGCCGCGGCCGCCTTCCTGAACACCCTGGCCGCCGGCTGCACCGGCCTGCTCGGCTGGCTCTTCGTCGAGCAGAAGCGCGACGGCCACCCCACCACCCTGGGCGCCGCCTCCGGCGCGGTGGCCGGTCTGGTCGCGATCACCCCCTCCTGCGGCACGGTCTCGCTGGTCGGCGCGCTGGTCGTCGGCCTCGCCGCCGGAGTCGTCTGCTCCTACGCGGTCGGCTGGAAGTTCCGGCTGAACTACGACGACTCCCTGGACGTCGTGGGCGTCCACCTGGTCGGCGGCGTCATCGGCACCCTGCTGATCGGCCTGTTCGCCGAGAAAGCGATGACCGGCGGCGAGGAGGGCCTCTTCTACGGCGGCGGACTCGCCCCGCTCGGCAAGCAAGCGCTGGCCGTGGTGGTCGTGGCGGCGTACGCCTTCGCGGTGACGTACGGCCTCGGCAAGCTGCTCGACAAGGCGATGGGCCTGCGCGCGAGCGAGGAGCAGGAGCAGACCGGCCTGGACCTTACGGTGCACGCCGAGACGGCTTACGATCACGGGGTCCTGGGCCATGGAGCCCCGGTCTCCCACTCCGTCCTCACCGGCATCAGCACGCAGAAGGTCGACTCCCAGGCATGAAGCTCATCACCGCGATCGTCAAGCCGTACCGTCTGGACGAGGTCAAGACCGCCCTGCAGGAGCTGGGTGTGCACGGTCTGACCGTGACCGAGGCGAGCGGCTACGGCCGGCAGCGCGGCCACACCGAGGTGTACCGGGGCGCCGAGTACCGGGTCGACCTGGTGCCGAAGGTGCGGATCGAGGTCGTGGTCGAGGACGCCGACGCGGACCCGGTGATCGACGCGATCGTCAGGGCCGCGCAGACGGGGAAGATCGGGGACGGGAAGGTGTGGGCCGTACCCGTGGAGACGGTCGTCCGCGTGCGGACCGGCGAACGCGGCCCCGACGCGCTCTGACCAGGAGCATCCCGACCGCCACGCCGGCGACGAACACCAGCGCCACGACCAGCCACGGCAGCGCGAGGAAGGAGGCGCTCGCGGACTGCCGGGTGCCCGGCGCGCTCGCGGTCAGCGTCACGTCCGCCCGGTCGAGCTGGGGCGCTCCGGACCAGGTCTCGGTGAGCCGGACCCGCTGTCCCGGCAGCAGCTCGGACGGCACCCGGGTCAGCTCGCGGTCGAGCAGCGTACGGCCGAACAGCCCGCGTGCCTTCAGCTCCACCTTGGGGTCGAGGGTGACGTTCCCGGTGTTGCGCAGAGTGTAGGAGACGGTGGCCGTGCCGGTGCCGATGCCCGGGATGAGGGGCTGGTGGTGGCTGATGTGCAGCTGCCCGACGGAGAGCGCGGGCAGTGTGGGTCCGCTGACCCGGAGGTAGACGCGGGCGCCGACGGCCCGCTGCACGCCGAGAGCCAGTGATCCGCTGCCCGCGTCGACACGCTCGTCCAGGGCGACGATGGCGCCCGGGTGGTCGCCGGGTTCGGCACCCTGCGGGACGCGGAGGGTGAACGGCACGGTGACGGTGCGGTGTCCGGGCACGGTGACCCGGTCCTTCGCGGGCTTCGCCCACGCGCCCACTCCGCTCATCCGCTCCTTCAGCGTGCGCACGGCGAAACCGCCGTCCCGGGCGGTGTTGTAGGCGTCGGCCGCGTAGAGCCGGAAGGTGAGCGGGCCGCCGGTCCTGTTCTGGACGGCGACCTTGTCGGTGACGGTCCGGCCGGGGTCGGCGGAGAGGTAGAAGTAGGGCCTAGCGGCGATCTTCGAGGCGACCGGGTAGACGGACCAGCTGCCGTTGTCGGCGGCGTGGGCGGGCGTGGCCTGCCATGCCAGCATCAGGCCCAGGAGGAGGACGTACAGCTTGCGCATGGGTGCGGACCCCCACGGACGGGAGACAGGGCGGAAGACAGGGGGACGGGCGGGTGCGGACGCCCGCACGCTCAGGTGAGCGTCAGCGTGAGCACGCCGGAGTACGCGCCGGGGGGCGTGAACGCCGGTATGTCCAGGGAGAGTCCGGCGTCGACGGTGAACTCACCGCCGGTGAGCGTGCCGTTGGAGGTCGACGCCAGGGTCGCTCCCGCGGCACCCACGGTGCCCGCCGAGCCGGCCTTGCAGGTGCTGGGGCTGCCGGGTTTGGTGGCGCAGGCGGGATTCCAGCTCAGCTTGCCCGCGTCGATCTTGCCGCCGGGGCCAGTGAAGTCGGTGACCTTGCCGGTCAGGGACCAGCCCGCGGGCCCGCCGCGGAAGTCCTGCACGGTCACGGTCCGGAGCTTGCCGGTCGAGGCCCCGCCCTTGCCGAAGTCGACCGCCGACAGCGCGACGGAGTCCCCGGCCTGGGACATGGACAGCGTGCCCGCCTTGACGGTGGTGGTCAGCTTCTGGCTGCCGGGCGGGACGGGGGTGTTGTCGTTGACGACGTAGGCCGCGGGACCGGCCCCCTTGTCCGCGCTCCAGGTGCCGCCCTCGTAGGCCACGATCCCGGTCGTCGTCTTGTCGTTGACGACCAGGGAACCGCTGAAGGAGCCCTGGGCGTTCGCGGTCGCGGTGGCGGTGTCCGCGGTCTGGGTGCCGCCGGACCGGCCGGCCAGGGTGACGGTGGCGCCGGGCGTGAAGTTGCTGCCGGTGACGGTCACACTGGCCCCTGGGTCACCGGAGGCCGAACTCAGCGCGATGGCCCGGGTGTTGGCCGGAGTGCCGTCCGTCGCCGTGACGGTCTGCGACACGGGGGCGGGCGGATTGGTGACCGTGCACGGGGTGTCCAGCTCCAGGATGTAGCTGGTGTGGATGTTGTAGTCGCCGGGCGAGAGGGTGATCTGCCCGGCCTTGGTGACGGTGAACGTGCCGGTCATGGAGAAGGACGGGAACGCGGCCTTCCCCGGCACCGGCGGGTTCTTCTTCGGCCCGGCGACGGTCACGTCCCCCGTCTGGGCGCCGCCGAGGGTCACCTTCCCGGTGGGGGTCATGATGTCGGCGGGCAGGGCCAGGTCGGTGGGGTTGCTGGCGGCGGCGGTGACCACGGTGTAGGTCACGGTGACGGTGTCGCCGACCTTGGGGCTGGTGTTGTCCACCGAGACGTTCGCGGTCGTGGTGCCGTCGATCGGCGGGATGCCCGCGACGGCGGGCGGGATGCAGTGCGTGGCGAAGTCCACGTTCGTACCGGCGGCACCGGCCGGACCGGCCAGCGCACCGCCCGCGGTGACCGCGAGCGCCGTCGCCCCGAACAGCGACGCCCAGCGCCACCGTCGGGATCTTCGTGGTCTTGGGGGTGTCGAACCCATGGGGCCCCCTCCTGAGGGTCGCGGGCGCAGCGGCTCGTCTGCGCCGACAGGGGGCATTGATGTGGAGCGGGGGTGAGAAGTCAATGGAGATGCCGCAGAAACCTGACGGATCATCAGTTTCTGCGGCATCCACGGGACTTCCGGCCGGAACCGGAACAGATCGCTCAGTTCGGTCAATCGAAGACGAAGGGGCCGGGCGACTGCGGGCCGCTCGCCGTGCAGGTCACGGTGACCCCGAAGATCACCATCTTCAGCGAGCCGCCGTAGGCGTCGAGGCTGTCACCGGAGGCGACGGTGCCGGGGAGCGGGCCGACGCTGACGGCGTCGCCGGTGTTCATGGCGGGGTTCTTGGTCCCGCTGAACACCACCGATCCGCCGCCCGCCTTGGCCATGGTGAGGGTGGAGGAGATGGAGTCCTGGGCGACCGCGACCGGCGCGGTGATCGCGGAGGAGATGAGGGTGATGGTGGCCGAGGTGCCGCTCTGGGTGGCGGTGAGCGCGGCCGTGCCGCCGCCGAAGATGCCGCAGCTCGCGGTGATGGTCGCCGACTGTGGGGTGACGGCGGCCGCGGAGGGTGCGAAGGCCAGACCGGTGACCGCTAGGGCCCCGGCGGCCAGTGCCGCACCCATTGCCGTGCGCTTGCCTCTCATGGGGATCCGCTTCCCTTCCCTGTGGGGGGTGCCGTGTGGGGGGACCGACGGGCGGGTGCGGATCTGACGACCCGTCGGATGTATGGCTTCATTGATGCGCAAGGGAAGGAACCCAACAAGGTTGAATTCCAGCCGACCTTTCGTTCGGCAGTTACCAGTGCCGTCAGCCGGCGGAAACAGTCACCCGCACAGCTCCGTCAGGGCCGGCGAGCAACACCGGCGTCTCCGCGCCCCCGAGGTCGGCGACGGCAGCCAGGTCCTCGTCGGCCACGGACTCCGCCTCACTCACGACCGCCGCCGCCTCCAACGACGTGGCCCCGGAGGCCACGGCCATGGCAACAGCCGTACGCAGCGCGCTCAGTTTCAGCGAGGGCAGCGAGACCGACCCGGCGGCATAGGTACGCCCGGTGTCGTCCCGTACGGCCGCCCCCTCCGGGACACCGTTGCGGACCCGCACGGAACGGGCCAGGGTCACGATCTTGCGGTCCTCGGGGTCAAGCGCGTTGCTCTCGGTCATGCCCAGAGCATACGAAGCCACGGCCCACCCACCCCGCCATGGGGTGCCGCGTCACCCCGCCACGGGATACATCGCACCCCGCCGCCCCTCCGGAGAGGCCAGCCACTCCAGCTTCTCCGCGGTGTTCGCCTCGTCCAGCGGAGTGTGCAGCACGATCATCAGATCGGGCCGCACCGGGACCTTGAGCGCCGTGGACTCCACCACCAGCAGCCCGGCCAGCGGATGCTCCAGCTCCTTGCGGATCTGCCCCTGGTCCTCGATGTCCCGCTCGGCCCACAGCGCCACGAACTCCGGGCTGGCCGCGCTCACCTCGGCGAGCACCGCCTGGAACCCCTCGTCGTCCGGCCGCGCGGCACACGCCGCCCGGAACTGCGCCACGACCGTGCGCGCGTTCCGCTCCCAGCTGTGGCTGCGCGCCCGGTACATGGGGTCGGTGAAGAAGTCGACCAGGCAGTTCTGTGTGATGTCCGACCGCATGCCCAGCACGATCGCGGCCGCGTCGTTGTACATCACGCAGTTGTAGTACAGGTCCATGATGTGCGCCGGAAACGGCATCCAGGCGTCGATCAGCCGCCGCAGCCCGTCGCACATGTGCCGCTTCTCCGGGGCCACTTCGGGCGTCGGCGGGTTCATCCCGGCCAGCAGATACAGATGCCGGCGCTCGGCGTCGCTCAGCCGCAGCACCCGGGCCACGGCGTCCAGCACCGACGGCGAGACGGAGATCTCCCGCCCCTGCTCCAGCCACTGGTACCAGGAAGCCCCCACCCCGGCGAGCACGGCGACCTCCTCCCGACGCAGTCCGGGCGTACGGCGCCGGCCCCCGCCCGCCGGCAGCCCGGCCTCCTCGGGACTGACCCGGGCACGCCGGCTCATCAGGAACTCCCGCAGCTCGTCGCGCCGATGGCTGCGCATCGCCTCAGCAGCAGGCACGTACCGCTCCTCCCCCGTCGTGTCTGGTGGTGCCACCACCACCATAAGTTCCGACTCCCCACCGGTATTCCGCACGCCCGAAGCTCTTGCCATGGCGATCGACACCACCACTCAGACCACCACCGTCACGGGCACAGCGCTCGACACCCCCCGGCCGCCCCGGTTGTCGACGCGTGACAAGCTCGTGCTGTTCGTCCTGTGTGCGGCCCAGTTCATGGTCGCGCTGGACTTCTCCGTCCTGAACGTGGCCCTGCCCGAACTCGGCACCGACCTCGGTATGAGCCGCTCGGCGCTGCAGTGGGCGGTCACCGCGTTCGCGCTGCCCTCCGGCGGCTTCCTGCTCCTCTTCGGCCGTATCGGCGACCTGTACGGCCGCCGCAGGCTGTTCCTGACCGGCCTGGCCCTGTTCGGCGCGGCCTCGCTGCTGGCGACCCTGGCCTGGGACCCGGCGGCGTTCCTCGCCGGGCGCGCGCTGCAGGGTCTCGGTGCGGCGGCGATCGTACCGACCGCCATGTCCCTGCTGACCACCACCTTCCCGGAGGGCCCGGCCCGCGACCGCGCCCTCGGTATCGCCGGCACGGTGATGTCGCTGGGCTACACGGTCGGCATGGTCGCGGGCGGGATGCTGACCGACACGCTCGGCTGGCGCTCCACGATGGCCCTGCTCACCGTGTCCGCGCTGATCGTGCTGCCCCTGGCCCCCGCCCTGCTGCCCGAGTCCCGCACCCCGGACCGCCCGCGGCTGGACGTGCCCGGCGCGATCACGGTCACCGCGGGCCTGCTGTCGCTGATCTACGCCCTGTCCACCGCCGCCGACCACGGCTTCGGCCGCGCGGACGTCATCGCGGCGCTGACCGCCGGCGTGCTCCTGCTGACCGCGTTCACGGTGGTCGAGTCCCGCACCCGGGCCCCGCTGGTCTCGCTGCCGATGCTGCGCCGGCGCACGGTGGCCTGGGGCAACCTCGGCGGCCTGGTCACCTTCTCGATGATGTCGACGGTGATCTTCGTGCTGACCCTGTACCTCCAGGAGGTCCTGCACCTGTCGGCGTTCGAGACGGGTCTGGTCTTCGGTGTGCAGGGCGTGCTGTCGGCGGTCGCGGGCTCGCTCGCGCCGAAGGTGATCGGCCGCTTCGGCGCCCGCCGCACCCTGGTCGGCTCACTGGCCGGCCAGGGCGCGCTGATCGCGACGCTGCTCCTGCTGAACGCCCACACCTGGTCGGTGTGGGCGGCCACGGCCGCCGTGTCCCTGGCGAGCATGTTCCACCTGGGCGCGATCATCTCGTACGGCCTGACCGTCACCTCCGGTGTCCCGGACGAGGAGCAGGGCCTGGCCACCGGTCTGGTGACCTCCACCCAGCAGGTCGGCATCACGGTCGGCATCCCGCTGC
Source organism: Streptomyces sp. NPDC007856 (assembly GCF_042868225.1). Lineage (NCBI taxonomy): Bacteria > Bacillati > Actinomycetota > Actinomycetes > Kitasatosporales > Streptomycetaceae > Streptomyces > Streptomyces sp. NPDC007856. Next base: position 693,085 of record NZ_JBIAEC010000002.1, read on the forward strand.
TGGGCGTCCTGGCCACCACGTCCCACGACCTGCTGTCGGGCGTCCACACGGTCCTCGCCCTGGACGCGGCGATCGTCCTCGCGGCCGCCGTCCTGGTCGGCCTGGGCCTGCGCCAGGGCCGGAGCGGGGGTCAGTCCAGGGTCTGAACGATCTCGCTCCGCGCGGCCGTGTGCACCACACGGCCGCGCGCGCCGTTGACCAGGGGGAGGTAGGGGGCGACATGCCCGCACTCGACATCGGCGACGATCGGCACCCCGAGCGGACCGAGCGCGTCGAGCACGGCCTCGTGCTGGGTGAGGGTGGGGCTGTCGGGGGCGTGGGTACGGCCGACGAGGACGGCGGCGGCCCGGTCGAAGAAGCCGGCGAGACGCAGGCCGTGCAGGTGGCGGCAGATGGTGAACGCGTTGTCCTCGCAGGCCTCGACATAGACGAGCAGCGGCTCGTCCCCGGCGAACCGCGAGACGTCGAGGTACGGGGTGCCGGCGAGGTGACCGACGGTCTCGATGCAGCCGCCGATCAGCCGGCCCTCGACCTCCACGTCCCCGTCGCCGTCGCCGTCGAGCCGCGTCCAGGTGCCCTCCGCGTCCAGGGTGAGGTCGCGGATCTCCGGGTGCCCGACCCAGTCGTCCCAGCGGGCGGACCGGTACCGGCCGGGCGGCGTCTGCGCGAACGGCTCCCCCTGCGGTGCCGCCACGATGTCCAGCCAGGACCTGAGCCCCCCGGGCGTCCGGTAGGGGGTGTCCATGAGGTTGTTGCCGTGCACGGTCGCAACCCCGGTGAGCAGGGTCAGCGGCGTGATGATCGTGGACATGTCCGAGTAGCCGACGACCCAGGTCGGCTCGGCCCGCCGGATCGCCTCGAAGTCGAGCAGCGGCAGCAGATCGATCGCCGTCTCCCCGCCCCAGGGAGGCACCACGGCCCGGATCGTCGGGTCGGTCAGCATCCCGGTCAGCTCGGCCGCGCGCTCGGCGGCCGGCGCGCTGAGGTGCGTCGAGCCGTCCATGCACCGGCCGACGACCACCTCGTATCCGCGCTCCTCCAGGTCCCGCACCGCGAGGTCGAGGCGCGCGCGCATCTTCCCGGCCACCCCGCTGGACGGGGAGGTCACCCCTATACGGTCACCGGGGCGCAGGGGGCGTGGATATCGAGTCGTCATGCGCCGGATTCTGACAGGGGGTCAGCGGGTTCCGGCAACGGATTTACGGCTCCTACGGCCGGTCCAGCCGCAGCCGCTCCGCCCGCGGCAGCCCGGCGACGACGAGGTCGTACGAGTCCTCGATCAGCTCTTTCACCAGGCGCGCGGGCAGCCCGCCGTCGACCGTCACGGTGTTCCAGTGCCGCTTGTTCATGTGATACCCGGGGACGATCAGCCCGTCGTGCTCGGTGCGCAGCCGGACCGCGTCCTCCGGGTCGCACTTGAGGTTGACCGTCAGGGGCCGCGCGTCCAGCCGCGTCAGGGCGAACAGCTTGCCCCGGACCTTGAAGACGGACGTCTCCGGACTGAACGGGAAGTCCTCCACCGCCGCGTTGAAGGACAGGCAGAAGGCGCGCAGCTCTTGCGGGGTCACTCGGCCTTCTCCTCCTGAGCGGGGGGTGCGGGCACGGGCTCCACCAGCACCGTCACGATCTTGTTCCGGCGGCCGGACGCCGCCTCCGCCGTCAGCCGCAGGACGCGGGCGTCGGGCAGCTCGACCTCGGCGGACGCGCCCGCGATGGGCACCCGGCCGAGCGCCTTGGCGAGCAGCCCGCCGACGGTCTCCACGTCCTCGTCGTCGTACTCCTCCAGGCCGTACAGCTCGCCGAGGTCGGTGATGTCCAGGCGGGCCGTGACCCGGAAGCGGTCGTCGCCGAGGTCCTCGACCGGCGGGAGTTCCCGGTCGTACTCGTCGGTGATCTCGCCGACGATCTCCTCCAGGATGTCCTCGATGGTGACGATGCCGGCGGTGCCGCCGTACTCGTCGATGACGACGGCGACGTGGTTGCGTTCCTTCTGCATCTCGCGCAGCAGGTCACCGGCGTTCTTGGTGTCCGGCACGAAGGCGGCGGGCCGCATGGCGGTGGAGACCAGGTCGCCCTCCGCCTCCCGGTTGATGTGGGTCTTGCGGACCAGGTCCTTCAGATACACGATCCCGACGATGTCGTCCTCGCTCTCGCCGGTGACCGGGATCCGGGAGAACCCGGAGCGCAGGGCGAGGGTGAGGGCCTGCCGGATGGTCTTGAAGCGCTCGATGGTGACCAGGTCGGTGCGCGGCACCATGACCTCGCGGACGAGCGTGTCGCCGAGCTCGAAGACCGAGTGCACCATGCGGCGCTCCTCGTCCTCGATCAGCGACTCCTTCTCGGCGAGGTCGACCAGCGCCCGCAGCTCGGCCTCGGAGGCGAACGGCCCGCGCCGGAAGCCCTTGCCCGGGGTGAGGGCGTTGCCGATGAGGATGAGCAGCGACGGGATCGGCCCCATGATCCCGGCCAGCGGCAGCAGCACGTACGCCGCCGCCGTCGCGGTGTTCACGGGGTGCTGGCGGCCGATGGTGCGCGGCGACACCCCCACGGCCACGTACGACACCAGGACCATGACCCCGATGGCGACCAGCAGCGCCTGCCAGGTGGCGCTGAACGCCTCCAGGCAGGCGTAGGTGACCAGGGCCGCCGCCGCCATCTCGCAGGCGACGCGGACCAGCAGGGCCACGTTCAGATAGCGGGTGGGGTCGGCGGCGACCTGGGCGAGTTTCGCGCTGCCGCGACGGCCGGACTTGACGGCCTCCTCGGCGCGGAAGCTGGAGATCCGGGCCAGGCCGGCCTCCGCGCAGGCGGCGAGCCAGGCGACGACGACCAGCGCGATGGCGCCGATCACGATCTGCGGACTCATGGATGTGCTTATGAGACGGTCGGCGCCGGGGAGGGCCCGGTCAGCCCGTGCTCGGCGCGCCATCCGTCCACGATGGCGGCCTGGAGCCCGAACATCTCGGCCTTCTCGTCCGGCTCCTCGTGGTCGTAGCCGAGCAGATGCAGCACGCCGTGGACGGTGAGCAGCTGGAGCTCCTCGTCCATGGAGTGCTGTGTCTCGGCTTCCGCCCCCTGCTTGGCGGCGACCTCCGGGCACAGCACGATGTCGCCGAGCAGCCCCTGCGGCAGCTCTTCGTCGTCCTTGGACGGCGGCCGCAGCTCGTCCATCGGGAACGACATGACATCGGTGGGGCCCGGCAGGTCCATCCACTGGATGTGCAGCTGCTCCATGGCGTCGGCGTCCACGACGATCACCGAGAGCTCGGAGAGCGGGTGGATGCGCATCCGCGCGAGTGCGTAGCGGGCGATGTCGAGGATCGCCTGCTCGTCGACCTCGGTGCCGGACTCGTTGTTGACGTCGATCGACATGGTCGTGCTGGTCTACTTCCCCTTGGTGCCCTTGGCGCCGGGCTTGCCACGGCCGCCCTTGTGGGTGCCGTTCTCGGTGCCGTACTTGCTGTCGTATTGCTCGTACGCGTCGACGATACGGCCCACCAGCTTGTGCCGTACGACATCGTGGGAAGACAGCCGGGAGAAGTGGACGTCCTCGACGCCCTCCAGGATCTCCTGCACCTGCCGCAGACCGCTCTTGGTGCCGTTCGGCAGGTCGACCTGGGTCACGTCACCCGTGATCACGATCTTCGAGTCGAAGCCGAGGCGGGTGAGGAACATCTTCATCTGCTCGGGGCTCGTGTTCTGGGCCTCGTCCAGGATGATGAAGGCGTCGTTGAGGGTCCGGCCGCGCATGTACGCGAGCGGCGCGACCTCGATCGTCCCCGCTGCCATCAACCGCGGAATGGAGTCCGGGTCGATCATGTCGTGCAGCGCGTCGTACAGCGGGCGCAGGTAGGGGTCGATCTTCTCGTAGAGCGTGCCCGGCAGAAACCCGAGCCGCTCTCCCGCCTCCACCGCCGGCCGGGTGAGGATGATCCGGTTGACCTGCTTGGACTGCAGGGCCTGTACGGCCTTGGCCATGGCCAGGTAGGTCTTGCCGGTACCGGCGGGTCCGATGCCGAAGACGATCGTGTGCTTGTCGATCGCGTCGACGTACCGCTTCTGGTTGAGGGTCTTGGGGCGGATGGTGCGGCCCCGCGAGGACAGGATGTTCTGCGTCAGCACCTGAGCCGGGGTCTCGGGGCCGTCGCTCGTCCCGTTCTCGCTCGCCTTGAGCATGGCGATCGAGCGTTCCACTGCGTCCTCCGTCATCGGCTGCCCGGTGCGGAGCACCAGCATCATCTCGTCGAACACGCGCGAAATGAGAGCGACGTCGGCGGGATCGCCGACCGCGCTGATCTCATTGCCCCGGACATGTATGTCGGCCCCCGGGAAGGCCCTCTCGATCACACGCAGGAGGGAGTCGCCGGAACCCAGCACGGTCACCATGGGGTGCTGGGCGGGGACGGTGAACTGCGCTCTCGCCTGCTCCTGCGCGGGGGTGGTGTGAGCTGTGGGTGTCTGTGTCATGGGCCGGCGCTGAAGGCCTGCGCTTCCTCCTCGTCACGGCCGCGTAGCTGAGGGCGGCCTCGCGATTCCAGGGTACGACGGTGCACAGACAAGCCCGTAGGGCTTTTCGAACGGGGGGCGGCCCGGCAACGGGGGCCGCTCAGCCGGACCGGCGGAACCCGATGGTCGGGACGGCGCGGCGCAACGGCCACGGGCGGTCCAGTTCCTCCGGGACGAGCGCGTCAAGGAAGCCGTACCTGCGCAGCGCCGCGGGATCCTGCCCCGGCACCGACTGGACCCGCCGCCACCACGCCCCGACCTCCGACCACCCCGGCGCCGACAGGGACCCCCCGAACTCCTGCACCGACAGGGCCGCCGTGAGCCCGGCGAAGGCCAGCCGGTCCGCCAGCGGCCACCCCGCCAGCGACCCCGTCACGAACCCGGCGACGAAGACGTCCCCCGCCCCTGTCGGATCCAGCGCCTCCACGGCGATCGCCGGCACCTCCGCCGCCTCCCCCGTCCGCCGGTCCACGGCGTAAGCCCCCTCCGACCCCAGCGTCACCACGGCCACCGGCACATAGTCGGTCAGGGCGTGCGCGGCGACCCGCGGACAGTCGGAGCCGGTGTACCGCTTCGCCTCCTCCGCGTTCGGCAGGAACGCCTCGCAGTGCGCCAGATCGGCGAGCCCGGCGAGATCCCACGCCCCGGTGTCGTCCCAGCCGACGTCGGCGAAGATCCGGGTCCCCTCCCGCGCGGCCTCGGCGATCCACGGCGCGCGCGCACCGGGCGTCAGTGAGGCCACGGCGGCACGCGCGCGGGGCGGGCAGTGCGCGGCACCCTCCTGGAGGAGCACGGCCTCCGGGGGCGGCTGGTGCCCGTGGGACACCATGGTCCGCTCGCCCTCGTACGCCATGGACACCGTCACCGGCGAGTGCCAGCCGGGCACGGTCCGTGATCCCGACAGATCGATGCCCTCGCCCTGTGCGAGCGCGTCCCAGCAGTACTCGCCGTAGTGGTCGTCCCCGAAGGCCGCCGCCAGGGAGGTCTTCAGACCGAGCCGGGCCAGGGCCGTGGCCATGTTGGCGACCCCGCCGGGGCTGGAGCCCATGCCCCGGGCCCAGGACTCGGTGCCGCGCACGGGCGCCGAGTCCAGGCCGGTGAAGATGATGTCGAGGAAGACGGTGCCCGTCAGATAGACGTCCCAGGGCGGATCGCCGGGCCGGCGCAGCGCGGCGAGCGGGTCGACCTGGGCCTGACAGCGCGCGGCTTGGGTGAGGTGTTCCGGTTCCTCTCCGGTGATCGTGTGCGACGGGGTCACGGTGCGCTCCCTGGCGTGGTGCGGATCTGGCCAGTGTGCACCAATCACCCCGCCGCACAGGGGGTTACCAGCGGGGCATCACCGGTTGCCGCCAGCCGGGTTCGGCCACCCGCATCGCGGCCGCGTCGTCGCGGTCGCGCAGCGAGCCGTCGTCCTCGGCCCAGCGCCGGTGCAGCCGGGCCAGCTCGTCCCGGTCGAGCTCGACCCCGAGGCCGGGGGCGTCGGAGACCTCGGCCTTCCCGGCCCGGAACGCCGGACGCTCGGTGAGGACGTCCTCGGACTGCCAGGGATAGTGGGAGTCGCACGCGTGGTGAAGCCCGGGGACCGTGGCCGCGACCTGGGTCATCGCCGCGAGGCTGATGCCGAGATGGGTGTTGGAGTGCATCGACACCCCGACCCCGAAGGCAGCGCAGATCGCGGCGAGCCGCTGGGTGTTGCGCAGCCCGCCCCAGTAGTGGTGGTCGGAGAGGACCACCTGCACGGCATCGCGCGTGAAGGCCTCCCTGATCTCCCCGAAGGTGGTCACGCACATGTTCGTGGCGAGCGGGACATCCGTCCCCGCCGACACCTCGGCCATCGCCGGAGTGCCCAGCGTCGGGTCCTCCAGGTACTCCAGGACGTCCCCGAGTTCCTTCGCCACCTTCAGCGAGGTCCCGACCGACCAGGCGCCGTTGGGGTCGAGGCGCAGCGGATGGCCGGGGAAGGCCTCGGCCAGGGCCCGTACCGCGGCGATCTCCTGGTCGGGCGGGAAGACGCCGCCCTTGAGCTTGAACGAGGTGAAGCCGTGCCGCTCCTTGAACAGCCGCGCCTGGGCCACGACTCCGGCCGGGTCGAGAGCGGCCCCCCAGTCGTCCTGCTCGCAGGACACGCCCTCCGGATGGCCGGCCCACTTGTAGAACAGGTAGGCGCTGTACTCGACGGCGTCCCGCACCTTGCCGCCGAGCAGTGCGTGCACGGGCAGCCCGAGCGCCTTGCCCTGGGCGTCCAGGCAGGCGACCTCGAAGGCGGACAGCACCGACAGCCGGAGCTTGTCGGCGCTCTGCACCCCGCGCAGCCCGCCGGCGTCGACCTGTCCCTCGACCCGGGACTCGTCCACGCCGAGGTCGATCTCGAACAGTCCGTTCACATCCGTGACCGAGCGGCCGGTGAGCCGCTGAGCCAGGGAGCGGGCCGGTTCCAGGTACTTGGTGTCGCCGTAGGTCTCGCCGAGCCCGGTGATCCCGTCGGCGGTGACGATCTCCACGATCAGCCGTGGGGTGTACGGCTGGTGCACGCCCTGGGTGTTGAGCAGCGGCGGGTCGGCGACCAGGATCGGCGTGAGCCGCACCTCGGCGATGGTCAGGTCACGGGTCACAGGGAGGCTCCTACGAGGTCGAGTCCGGCGGTGAGCAGGGCCTTGAGGTCGGTGAGGTCGGCGGGCGCGGGGTCGGTGAGCGGGGCGCGCACGGGTCCGACGCGCTGTCCGCGCAGCCGTGCCGCCGCCTTCACGAGGGACACGGCGTATCCGGGGGCGCGGTCGCGGAGTTCGACGAACGGCACGTAGAAGTCCCGCAGCAGCTTGTCGGCGGTCCCGTGGTCGGCGTCCCGCAGGGCCGCGAAGAAGGCGCCGGCGATCTCCGGGGCGAAGGCGTGCACGGCGGAGGAGTAGGCGGGGACGCCGACGGTGGCGTAGGCGCGGGCCTGGATCTCGGCGGTGGCGGCGCCGTTGAAGAAGAGGAAGCCGTCGGGGGCGGCGAGGGTGAGGCGCTGGAGCCGGTCTAGGTCGCTGCGACCGTCCTTGAGGCCGATGACGTTCGGGATGCGCGCGATGCGCCGCAAGGAGTCGGCCGTATAGGCGACTTGGCCGCGCTGGTAGGCGATCAGCGGCAGCCGGGTGCGTTCGGCGAGCCGCTCCAGCTGGGCGGCGAGGCCGCGCTGCGGGGCGTCGACCAGGTAGTGCGGCAGCACGAGCAGGGCGTCGGCGCCGGCCTCCTCGGCGATCCGTGCGAACCGGGCGGCCTGCGCCCAGCCGTACCCGGTCCCGGCCACGACCGGAACCCTTCCTGCCGCTTCCTCGACGGCGGTGGCGACGACGGTCCGGTACTCCTCCTCGTCCAGCGAGAAGAACTCCCCGGTGCCGCAGGCCGGGAAGACGCCGCCGGGCCCGGCGGCGAGCCGGTCGGCGACATGGGCGCGGAAGCCACCGGGATCGAGGGAGCCGTCGTCGTGGAACGCGGTGAGCGGGAAGGACAGCACCCCGCGCGCCATCCCCTCCCGCAGTCGCCGCGCCACACCCTCGGGACTCGGATCGCCGCCCACCCGGATCATCTCCCCTTATGAATAGCGTCTACATATGCGAACAAGCTTAGCGCCTCCTACCCTGACCCCTACCGCACAAACCGAAAAGTGACGCAGATCGCACCCCCGGCCCTTCTTCCGGAAACCGCGTGCTTGGTACAACTTCCTCGGATGTTCCTGTCCGTCGACAGGCGTCGCCCTCCTCCCCCCTGCACGCCCCTCCTTTCGCCTGCCCTGGAACGCCCGTGCCCGCCCCCCGCTCCATGCCCTGGCCCCTCGTCGCCCTTTTCACGGCCGGGTATCTCGCGCCCTATCTGCTGCCGACCATCGTCGGCCGGCTCGATTCCGCGCTTCCGCTCAACCCCACCCAGGCCGGGGCGATCGGCAGTGCGCTGCTGCTGAGTTCGGCGGCGGCGGGCTTCCTGCTGGCCTCCCGGGTCGACCGGATCGGCCCCCGCACGCTCGCCCGGCTCGGCCTCGCGCTCGCCGTCCTCGGCTACGGCGGAGCCGCCCTCACGGCCTTCGTACCGGCCGTGGTCGCGGGCGCGGTCGTCGGCGGCTTCGGCTCCGGCACGGTCACGGCGGTCGCCGCGAGCGGCATCGCCGCGATGGGGGTCCCGCCGCGCGAGGATGTTCGAACGTGGGGGAGCGATCCGCACCGGGTCACCACGCTCGGCCTGCTCGGCGTCTCCGCCCTCGCCGGCGCCCTGTATCTGACGATCCCCCACCTCGGCCCCGGCCATGGCCTGCCCCTCGCGGCCATCGCGCTCACCGCGCTCGCGGTCCTCCCGCTCACCGGCCGCCTGCCCGGTCGTACCGCACCGGCCCGTGCGACCGCCGGGTACGGCCGGCTCCCCCGCCCCCGCGCCGGGCTGCTGCTGGCCGCCGCCATGCCCTGCTGGTCCCTCGCCCAGAACTCCCTCTGGGGCGTCAGCGGCCGGATCGGGCTCGACCAGGCCCACCTCAGCGAGGTCACCGTCGGCGCGGTGTTCGCGATCGCGCTCGGCGCCGGACTCGTCGGGGTCCTCGGCGCGGGGGCGCTCGGCCCCCGGCTGGGCCGGGCGGTACCCATCGGCGCCGGTACGGCACTGATCGCGGGCTGCATCGCGCTCAGCGCGTCCGCGACCGACCTCACGGCCTTCGCGGCGGGCGAGATCTCCTGGAACCTGGTCTACCCGGTCGTCCTGTCGTACGTCATCGGCCTCGCCGCCTCCCTCGACCCGCGTGGCCGCTGGGCGGTCCTGGTCGGCTCGGCGGCGTCACTGGGGACGGCGGCGGGACCGCTGGCCGGGAGTGCGCTGGCGGCAGGAACGGGCTTCCCGGTGATGGGCAAGGTGCTCGGCGCCGGGCTGCTGCTGATCGCCGTACCGATGACGGCGGTGGCGCTGCGGGCAGGCAGGCGGCCCCTGCCGGTGGTGGAAGTGCCGGTGGAGTCGCCCGCCGTGCCCGCCCGGAGCGCCTACGACACGGCGTCGCCGAACTCGTACGCGTCGACCTCGGCGATGTAGCGGGCCCGCCGCTCCTCGTCGTCCTCCAGGAAGGAGGCGAGGAAGGAGTTGCGGGCCAGCTCGCGCAGCCGGTCCTCGGTCAGGCCCAGGGTCTGGTGGACGGCCGCGAAGTTGTCGCCGGCGTATCCGCCGAAGTACGCCGGGTCGTCGGAGTTGACCGTGCACAGCAGGCCGGCGTCGAGCATGGCCGGCAGCGGGTGGCCGGCCAGCGTGTCGACCGTGCGCAGGCGGACGTTGGACAGCGGGCACAGGGTGAGCGGGATCCTCTCCCGCACCAGCCGCTGGACCAGCGCCGGGTCCTCCATGCAGCGCAGCCCGTGGTCGACGCGCTCGACACCGAGCACGTCCAGGGCCTCGGTGATGTACTCCGGCGGCCCCTCCTCACCGGCGTGCGCGACGCGGCGCAGCCCGAGCGCGGCGGCGGCCTCGTACACCTCCCGGAACTTCACCGGCGGATGCCCGACCTCGGCGGAGTCCAGGCCGACACCGGTGATCCGGTCCAGGTACGGCTCGGCCATCTCCAGGGTCAGCAGGGCCGACTCGGCGGACAGGTCGCGCAGGAAGCACATGATGAGCCTGGTGGAGACGCCGTGGTTCTGCTCAGAGCGGCCCAGCGCCCGCCACAGCCCCTCGACGACCGTGACCATGGGTACGCCCCGCGCGAGGTGGGCCTGCGGGTCGAAGAAGATCTCCGCGTGCCGCACGCCCTGCGCGGCGGCGCGGGCCAGATAGGCGTCGGCCAGGTCGGCGAAGTCCTGCTCGCTGCGCAGGACGGCCATCAGCTCGTAGTAGAGGTTCAGAAAGGACTGGAGGTCCTCGAACTGGTAGGCCTTGCGAAGCTCGTCCGTGTCCGCGTACGGCAGGGTCACGCCGTTGCGGGCGGCCAGCTCGAACGCCAGCTCAGGCTCCAGGGTGCCTTCGATGTGGAGGTGCAGTTCTGCTTTCGGGAGGGGCATCAAAGCATCGTACGGATCTTCTACCGCCGTTTCGGAACAGCCACCCGCTGCAGGTCGTGCGCCACGGTCAGCTCGCCCTCGAAACCGGCCGCCCGCGCCTGCCGCTCGAACTCCTCCGGTTCCGTGTAGCGCTGGCTGAAGTGGGTGAGGACGAGGTGCCGTACCCCCGCCTGCCGGGCGACGGCGGCGGCCTGCCCGGCGGTCAGGTGACCGTGCTCCACGGCCAGTTCGATGTCCTCGTCCAGGAAGGTCGACTCGATGACGAGCAGGTCGCAGCCCTCCGCGAGCGCGTGCACGCCGTCGCACAGCCGGGTGTCCATGACGAACGCGAACCGCTGCCCGCGGCGCACCTCGCTGACGTCCTCCAGCGTGACCTCCCCCAGCCGGCCCTCGCGCTGCAGCCGGCCGACGTCCGGGCCCTTGATCCCGTGCGCGGCGAGCCGGTCGGGCAGCATACGGCGGCCGTCGGGCTCGATCAGCCGGTAGCCGTAGGACTCGACCGGGTGCGACAGCCTGCGGGCCTCCAGGGTGTACGACGGGGTCACCGCGAGGATGCCGTCGGCGGCGACCGGCGCCTCGGTGATGCCGACCGTCTCCCGGTAGGCCGTGGCGTACCGCAGGCGGTCGAAGAAGCGCTGCCCGGAGCGCGGATAGTGCGCGGTGACCTCGTGCGGCACCTGGTCGAGGTTGATCCGCTGGATGACACCGGCGAGGCCGAGGGAGTGGTCGCCGTGGAAGTGGGTGACGCAGATCCGGTTCAGGTCGTGGGCGGCGACCCCGGCGCGCACCATCTGGCGCTGCGTGCCCTCGCCGGGGTCGAACAGGATGCCCTCGCCGTCCCACCGCAGCAGGTAGCCGTTGTGGTTGCGGTGCCGGGTGGGGACCTGGCTGGCGGTGCCGAGGGTCGCCAATTCACGTACGGACACGGCTGGTTACCCGGGCGGCCACTGCAGGCCACGGCCGCCGAGGACGTGCGCGTGGGCGTGCCAGACGGTCTGGCCGGCGCCTGAGCCGGTGTTGAAGACGACGCGGTAGCTGTCGAGCTTCTCCTCGTCGGCCACGGCCTGGGTCTCGGCGAGGACGTCGGCGGCGAGTCGCGGTGCCTCGGCGCCGAGGACGGCGGCGTTCTTGTAGTGGGCCTTGGGGATCACCAGGATGTGGGTGGGGGCCTGGGGGTTTATGTCCCGGAAGGCGACGGTGGTGTCCGTCTCGCGGACGATCGTCGCCGGGATGGTGCCCGCGACGATCTTGCAGAACAGGCAGTCGTCCTGCGGTGCTCCGGCCATGCGTGTGCCTCCTCACGCTGGTGATCAATACCGGTGCATCGTAGTCGTATCAGGCCGGCATTCCCGGCGGAGTTTTCGCGGGCCGTTCCTCCAGCGCCGCCAGCGCGAGCCGGATCGCCTCGTCGAGCTGGGTGTCACGACCCTCCGCCCAGTCCTGCGGCCGCTGTACGACCTCCACGTCCGGGTCCACGCCATGGTTCTCCACGTCCCACCCCACCCCCTCCAGCCACATCGCGTACTTCGGCTGGGTGATCAGGGTGCCGTCGACCAGGTGGTAGCGGCTGTCGATGCCGATGACGCCGCCCCAGGTGCGGGTGCCGACGACCGGGCCGATGCCGAGGGCCTTGATCGCCGCGTTGACGATGTCGCCGTCGGAGCCGGAGAACTCGTTGGCGACGGCGACGACCGGGCCGCGCGGGGCGTCGAGGGGATAGCTGGTGGGGCGCATGCCGCGCGGGAGGTCCCAGCCGATGATGCGGCGGGCCAGTTTCTCCACGACCAGCTGGGAGGTGTGGCCGCCGCGGTTCTCGCGGACGTCGACCACGAGCCCTTCGCGGGCCACCTCCACGCGCAGATCCCGGTGGATCTGCGCCCAGCCGGGTGCCTGCATGTCGGGGACGTGGAGGTAGCCGAGGCGGCCGTCGGAGGCGGCGTGCACGTGGGCGCGGCGGTCGGCGACCCAGGCGTGGTAGCGCAGGGGTTCCTCGTCGGCGATCGGGATGACGACCGTGTGCCGGGGTTCGCCGCCGCCCGCCGGGGAGACGGTCAGCTCCACCGGGTGGCCCGCGGTGCCGACGAGGAGCGGGCCGGGGCCCGTCACCGGGTCGACCGAGTGGCCGGCGACCGCGATGATCGCGTCTCCGGGGCGGACGGCGACGCCGGGCGCGGCGAGCGGGGAGCGGGCGTCCGGGTCGGAGGTCTCCGAGGGGAGGATCCGGTCGATGCGCCAACTGCCGTCCGGGTGGCGGGAGATGTCGGCGCCGAGCAGTCCGTGCCGGGGGCCGCCGCCCCGGCCGCCGGAGGGGATGACGTAGGCGTGCGAGGTGCCGAGCTCGCCGTGCAGCTCCCACAGCAGGTCGACGAGGTCGCTGTGGGTGGCGAGGCGGGCCAGCAGGGGGCGGTAGCGGGCGAGGACGCCGGTCCAGTCGACGCCACCGAGGTCGGGCCGCCAGAAGTGGTCGCGCATCAGCCGGCCGGTCTCGTCGTACATCTGCCGCCACTCGGCGGCCGGGTCGAGGGTCTGCCGGACGCGGGCCAGGTCGACGGTGACGCTGGTGTCGCCGTCGTCGTCGGTGCCGGTACGGCGGTCGCTGGGGACCACCCGGAGCCGGTCGTCGGTCCACAGCAGCACACGTTTGCCGTCGCCGCTGACCTCGAAGTGGTCGGCGTCGGAGGCCAGGTGCTCCAGGCGCCGCTGGGCGAGGTCGTAGCGCTGCAGCTCGGTGTGCGGGTCGGGGTCCTCGGGGTGGGCGCGGGCGGTGCCGAGGACGCCCTGCACGGGGTGGCGCAGCCAGAGCACGCCGTCCTTGGCGGCGCGCAGGGTGGAGTAGCGGCCGGCCTCGACCGGGAAGGGGACGATCCGGTCGGCGAGGCCTTCGAGGTCGATGCGGGTGGCGGGGGTGCCCTCGCTGTCGGGGGTCTCGTCCTTGTCCGGGGTCTCGAAGGGGCGGCCGTGGCGCTGCGGGCCGAAGGGCGAGGGGGTGGTGGCGGCGAGGGTGATCAGGTGCGGTCGGGCGCCGACCACGAAGGCGAGGTCGAAGACGTGCTCGTCGTAGACGGGGTCGAAGGCGCGGTTGGAGAGGAAGGCGAGGTGTTTGCCGTCGAGGGTGAAGGCGGGGGCGTAGTCCTGGAAGCGGAGCGGGGTCGCCTCGGTGACCGAGAGGTCGGTGGTGTGGGCGATGCGCAGCTGGGAGAGCGGGCGGGGGCCGGGGTGGGCCCAGGCCAGCCACGCGGAGTCGGGGGAGAAGGCGAGGCCGGAGACCTCGCCGTCGTCGCTGCTGTCGACCTCGCGGACCTCTCCGGTCTCGCGCTCGACGAGCAGCAGCCGGCCGTCGTGCGCGGCTACGGCGGCCCGGCTGCCGTCGGGGGCCATGGCCAGTTCCAGGACCCGGCCGAGCTGTCCGGCGGCGAGCCGGCGCGGGGGCGCGCCGGGCACGGTGCCGGTCGCCGGGGCGAACTCCAGGGCGTCGTCGCCCTCCGCGTCCGTCACCCACACCACCCACTCCTCGCCCTCGGCGCGGAAGGCGCGCGGCATCCGGGCGCGGACCCCGGAGGTGGCGGCGAGGGCGCGGGCGGGCCCGGAGCGGTGGGTGACCCAGTGGATCCCGCCGCGCACGCACACGGCGCTGCCCCGCGCGGTGTGGTCCGGGGCCGCCTCGCCGAACCAGCGGGCGGCGTTCACCGGGCGGGGGCGCAGATCGATCCGGGGCCCGCCGAGGCGCACGTCGAGCCGGCGCGGCTCGGCGCCCTCCAGGTCGTCCAGCAGCCACAGTTCACCGGCGCTGCTGTAGACGACCCGGGTGCCGTCGCCGGAGGCGTGCCGGGCGTAGAAGCCGTCGAGAGGGGTGTGGCGGCGCAGGTCGGAGCCGTCGGCGAGGGAGGAGTAGAGCGCGCCGGTGCCCTCGTGGTCGGACAGGAAGGCGATCCTCTCCCCCACCCACACCGGGCACTCGATGTTCCCGTCGACATCCTCGTGCAGCCGGACGAACTCCCCGTCCCCCGCGCCGTCGATCCACAGCTTGCCCGCCGTACCGCCCCGGTAGCGCTTCCAGTGGGCGGCCTCGCGGCCCATCGGCGCGGAGAGCAGCACGGTGGCCGGGCCGAGGGCCACATCGCCGACCGGGCCGTACGGCAGGGTCTCGGCCGGTCCGCCGTCCAGCGGGACGGCATGCGCCCAGCTGTGCCGGAAGCTGTGCCGGCCGTGTGCGCCGAGCGCGAGCACCCGCCCGTCGGCGGTCCAGCCGAGCACCTCGGTACGGCGGTTGCCCCAGTGGGTCAGCCGGTCGGCGGGGCCGCCGTCGACGGGGGCGACATGCACCTCGGGCGCGCCGTCCCGGGTGGAGCTCCAGGCGAGGAAACGTCCGTCGGGTGATATCCGGGGCTTGGTCACCGGCATGTTGTCGGCGCTGACCCGCCAGGCCCTGCCGCCGTCGAGGGGCGCGAGCCATACGTCGTCCTCGGCGACGAAGGTCACCAAGTCGCCGTGTACATGAGGAAATCGGAGATAGGCGGCACCCTGAGTCACCCCGTCACTGTACGCAGCGACGGCTGTGCCTCGCCGGGTATTCCGATCACTTCCCCTCGACGGGCCAGCAGGTGGGGTCGCCCTTGCACCAGATGGTGCGGGTGACGGTGACGGTGACGGTCACGGTCGGCCTCCCGCCGCCCGGCCGGTAGGTGGGCGGCCGGTACGTCGGTCCGGACGTGGCGGCACAGTCGCCGAGCCCGCTGACGTGGAACACCTGTCTGCCCCCGACCTTGGCGGTCAGATCCCCCCGCACACAGGCGCCGTCGACGGCCTTGGTCACCTTCCCGGTGACCCTGATCTTCCGCCCGTCCTTGGTCTCACCCTGGCAGTCGACGGAGACGACGGTGGTCGCGGACGGCGAGGGCGTCGTCCCGTGCGCCGTCTTGCCGCCGTTGCCGTAGTCGCCGGTGCAGGTGAGCCAACTGACGTCGATGTGCTGCTGCTTGAGCCTGGCCGTCGCGGTGGTGTCGGTGGTGTAGGTGACGGACGCGACACTGAGGTCGTCCGGCTGACACGCCACCATGGCCGCGCCGGCCACCACGACGAGCCCTGCCACGGCCACCGCCCTCGTCCCGCGTCTCCCGTACCGAATCCGCCTCAATGCCCGCATGCAGGGCAGAGTGCCACCGGCACGAACGGCACGGAAGGCCACATACGGCCACTCACCCGTTCGGGGAGCGGGTCTCGTAATCTGGCCGGGTGCGCAGTGAACGCAGGCTCAGGCGGCTCGTCCTGCCGGACGGAACCGTTTGCCGGTGGACCGTGCGGCACCGGCACCGGGACGACGGCCCCTGCGCGGAGGTGCTGACGCTGTACCGGGCCGGGTCCCGCACCCGGATCGTGTTCCCGGGTACCGGTGGCGCCTACGGGCACTCCGGCCTGGTCGGCGATGGCCGCGGTCACACCGTCAATCTCCACGAGCCCGGCGTCGTACGAGCCTTCGCGGAGGAGGTACTCCGGCGGCGCCGGGCCTCCGGTGACGTGGACGGGTGGGCCTTGCTGTCCGCGGTCGCCGTCAGCCGCGCAGCAGCAGCCACTCCTGGAGTTCGACCAGGTTGCCCTCCGGGTCCTTGAGGTGGGCGACTCGCATGCGGTCGGTCATGGGGGCCGGGCCGTGGAGGAGGGTGGCGCCGCGGGAGGTGATCTCGGCGCAGTAGGCGTCCAGGTCGTCCACGCGCAGGACGACCAGGGAGCGGTGACCGGTGGCCGTGTCCCCCAGCTCCGCCAGCACCTCGGCCATCATCGCCCGGTCCTGCAACGCGATCCCGGCAGAGCCGGCGTGCGGGCTGAACTTCTCGTACGGCCCCTCGGTCGCCCCGGACTGCGGCTTCAGGCCGAGAACGTCGGCGTAGAAGCGGTAGCAGGCGGCGAAGTCGGTGACCAGGAGCCGGACTTGGGCGAGTTCCACGGTGTCCCCCAGGTGTCAGGACCAGCGGCCGGTGCGGCCCAGCAGCAGGGCCACGGCGGCGGTGCCGGCGGTTGATGTACGCAACACGGTAGGACCGAGGACGTACGCCTTCGCACCCGCCTCCTGGAAGAGCGCCAACTCGTCGCGCGCGACGCCCCCTTCGGGGCCGACGACCAGCACGATCTCGCCCTCGGTGGGCAGTTCGGCGGTCGCCAGCCGCTCACTCGTGTGCTCGAAGTCGGAGTGGAGCACGGCGGCGAAGTCGGCCTTGGCCAGAAGTGCGGCAACCTGCTTGGTGCTTGCCGCGTCCGCGACCTCCGGGAAGCGCAGCCGACGGGACTGCTTGCCTGCCTCACGCGCGGTGGCCCGCCACTTGGCCAGCGCCTTCTGACCCCGGTCGCCCTTCCACAGGGTGATGCACCGGGCGGCCTGCCAGGGCACGATCGCGTCGACCCCGGTCTCCGTCATCGTCTCCACGGCGAGTTCGCCCCGGTCGCCCTTCGGGAGGGCCTGGACCACGGTGATCCGGGGGCTCGGCTCCGGCTCCACCGGGAACTCGAAGGGCTCGACCACCATGTGGTCCTTGCCCGACACGCTGACGACGACCCCGGCCGCGCCCCGTCCCTTGCCGTCCGTCAGCACCACGTTCTCGCCGGGCTGCAGCCGCCGTACCGAGACCGCGTGCCGCCCCTCGGGGCCGTCGACATCGACGACCGAACCGGGGCCCACACCCTCCAGCGAGTCCACGACGAACACCGGCGCGGTCATCGCAGTCCTCCCTTGGTCGACAACGCTGTCCGGGCCGCGTCGAGTTCGGCGGCCAGCACCTCCACCAGCTCCCCGGCGGGCAGCTCGCGGGCCAGCCGGTGCCCCTGCCCCGCCCACAGCGCCATGCCCTGCGCGTCCCCGGCCTTGGCGGCGGCCTTGCGCAGCGGCGAGGTGAGGTGGTGGATCTCCGGGTAGGCGGCGGGGGCGTACGGGCCGTGCTCGCGCAGGAAGCGGTTGACCAGTGCGCGCGCCGGGCGGCCGGAGAAGGCCCGGGTCAACTCGGTGCGCGCGAACAGCGGGTTGGTCAGCGCCTGCTTGTGCACTGCCTGGGCGCCGGACTCGGGGGTGGCGAGGAAGGCGGTGCCCAGCTGGGCCGCGCTCGCGCCGGCCGCGAGGACGGCGGCGATCTGGCTGCCGCGCATGATGCCGCCGGCGGCGACGACCGGGATGCTCACGGCCTCGCGGATCTGCGCGACCAGCGAGAGCAGCCCGATCCCGGCGCCGTCGCTCTCGGGGAGGTCCCGGTGGGTGCCCTGGTGGCCGCCCGCCTCCACGCCCTGCGCGATCACCGCGTCCGCCCCGGCCCGCTCGACAGCGCGGGCCTCCTCGGCGGTGGTGGCGGTGACCAGGGTGAAGGTGCCGACGCGGCGCAGGCCGTCGAACACCTCCCGGCTCGGCACTCCGAAGTGGAAGGAGACCACCGGCACCGGGTTGTCGAGGAGTACGGCGAGCTTGGCGTCGTAGCCGTCGTCCCGGCCGCTGTCCGGGTCGCCCAGCTCGGTCTCGTACCAGGCGGCCTCGCCGGCCAGCTGATGGGCGTAGACCTCGACGGCGCCGGAAGGGGGCGCGGCGTTGGCCGCTCCGGTGGAGCCGGTGCTCGCACCGGGGTACTCGGACTGGGGCATGAACACGTTTACGCCGAAGGGGCGGTTCGTCAGCCCGCGCAGTTGCTTGATGTCCTGGTACATGCCATCGGCGGTCTTGTACCCGGCGGCGAGAAACCCGAGGCCACCGGCCTCGGAGACGGCGGCGGCGAGCTGCGGGACGGAGACACCGCCCGCCATGGGGGCCTGCACGATCGGCTGGGGGAAGAGATCGGTCAGCGCGGAGGACATGACCGCATGTTGTCACGTCCTCTGAACAAGTCCGAATCCGGGCGACCGATGGCATAAACCAATGGCATACGGGGTGCCGAAGCACCCCGTCACACCTCCACCGGCGACGGTTCAGCGCCCGTTGAACGCATCCTTCAGCCGCGAGAACAACCCCTGCCGTCCTGGCTGACCGTGCCTGCCCGGGAGGCAACCCCCGGACCTCCAGCCCACCCCGCAGCACACATCAGCGCCCGTTGAACGCATCCTTCAGCCGCGAGAACAACCCCTGCTGTCCTGGCTGGAACTGCCCCTGGGGCCGTTCCTCGCCGCGCAGCTTGGCCAGCTCGCGCAGCAGGCGCTCCTGGTCCGGGTCCAGCTTGGTCGGGGTCTGCACCTCGACGTGCACGATCAGGTCACCCCGGCCGCCGCCGCGCAGATGCGTGACGCCCCGGTTGTGCAGCGGGATCGACTGGCCGGACTGGGTGCCGGGCCGGATGTCGACCTCCTCCATGCCGTCCAGCGTCTCCAGCGGCACCTTGGTGCCGAGCGCCGCCGCGGTCATCGGGATGGTGACCGTGCAGTGCAGGTCGTCGCCGCGGCGCTGGAAGGTCTGGTGCGGCAGCTCGTGGATCTCGACGTACAGGTCACCGGCCGGACCGCCGCCCGGCCCGACCTCGCCCTCACCGGCGAGCTGGATCCGCGTGCCGTTGTCGACGCCGGCCGGGATCTTGACGGTGAGCGTGCGGCGGGAGCGGACGCGGCCGTCGCCTGCGCACTCCGGGCACGGGGTCGGCACGACCGTGCCGAAGCCCTGGCACTGCGGGCACGGCCGGGAGGTCATGACCTGGCCCAGGAAGGACCGGGTGACCTGCGAGACCTCACCGCGGCCCCGGCACATGTCACACGTCTGAGCGGTCGTACCGGGCGCAGCGCCCTCACCGTTGCAGGTGTTGCAGACGACCGCGGTGTCGACCTGGATGTCCTTGGTCGTCCCGAAGGCCGCCTCGTGCAGCTCGACCTCGATCCGGATCATCGCGTCCTGGCCGCGCCGGGTGCGCGAGCGCGGGCCGCGCTGCGACGCCGTGCCGAAGAACGCGTCCATGATGTCGGAGAAGTTGCCGAAGCCACCGGCGCCGAAGCCGCCCGCGCCGGCGCCGCCGGACTGCGAGAGCGGGTCGCCGCCGAGGTCGTAGACCTGCTTCTTCTGCGGGTCCGACAGCACCTCGTAAGCGGCGTTGATCTCCTTGAACCGCTCCTGCGTCTTCGGATCGGGGTTGACGTCCGGGTGCAGCTCGCGCGCGAGCCGGCGGAACGCCTTCTTGATCTCATCCTGCGACGCGTCGCGGCGCACGCCGAGAACGGCGTAATAGTCCGTGGCCACTTACGACTCCGCCAGGATCTGTCCGACGTACCGTGCCACTGCGCGTACCGCTCCCATCGTTCCCGGATAGTCCATGCGGGTCGGTCCGACCACGCCGAGCTTGGCAACCGCCTCGCCGCCCGAACCGTAGCCGACCGACACCACGGAGGTGGAGTTGAGTCCCTCGTGGGCGTTCTCGTGCCCGATACGCACCGTCACGCCCGGATCCTTCGCCTCGCCGAGGAGCTTGAGGAGCACGACCTGCTCCTCCAGGGCCTCCAGGACGGGCCGGATCGTGAGGGGGAAGTCATGTCCGAAGCGGGTGAGATTGGCGGTACCGCCGATCATCAGCCGCTCCTCGTTCTCCTCGACGAGTGTCTCCAGAAGAGTGGAGAGCACCGTCGAGACCGTACCGCGGTCCTCGAGGTCGAAGGCCTCCGGCAGGTCCTCGACCAGCGTCGGCACGTCCGTGAACCGGCGGCCCGCGACCCGGCTGTTCAGCCGCGCGCGCAGATCGGCGAGGGAGGTCTCGCCGAAGGGCGCCGGGCAGTCGACCATCCGCTGCTCGACCCGTCCGGTGTCCGTGATCAGCACGAGCATCACCCGCGCGGGGGCGAGCGAGAGCAGCTCCACGTGCCGCACGGTGGACCGGGTCAGGGACGGGTACTGCACGACGGCGACCTGCCGGGTGAGCTGCGCGAGCAGCCGTACCGTCCGCGCCACGACGTCGTCGAGGTCGACGGCGCCCTCCAGGAAGTTCTGGATCGCCCGCCGCTCGGGCGCGGTCATCGGCTTGACGCCCGCCAGCTTGTCCACGAACAGCCGGTAGCCCTTGTCGGTGGGGATGCGGCCCGCGCTGGTGTGCGGCTGCGCGATGTACCCCTCGTCCTCCAGGGCCGCCATGTCGTTACGGACCGTCGCCGGGGACACGCCGAGGCTGTGCCGCTCGGTCAGGGCCTTCGACCCGACCGGCTCCTCGGTGCCGACGTAGTCCTGGACGATGGCGCGCAGTACCTGCAGCCTGCGTTCACTCAGCATCCGCGCGCACCTCCAGCACGTCGTCCCCTCGGTTCCACTCGGTCCTGCGGTTCGTCCGCCTGGCACTCTTCGCATGCGAGTGCCAGCGTTCCCCGGCCCAGTGTACGGCTGTCGGGTACACCCGGGGCAAGGTCGGTGCGGCGCCGGCGGCTCATGCGGCTAGCGTCACGGTATGACGGTGACTTGGGAAGAGCTGGGGTGGGAACGGCTGGCCGCGGGGGTCGGCCGGTGCCGGCTGCCCGGCTGGGACTGCACGGCCGGGCTGGTCCTCGGGGAGGGTACGGCGCTGATGGTGGACGCCGGCTCCGGCCTGGCCGAGGGCGCGCGGCTGCGGACACAGGCCGAGGAGCTGGCCGGCGGCCGTGTGACCCATCTCGCGCTGACCCATCCCCACTTCGACCACGTCCTCGGGGCGGCGGCCTTCGCGGGGGCGGAGGTGTACGGGGCGGTGGGCGTCGACGCGGTGTTCGCCCACGAGCGCGAGGAGCTGCGCCTGGACGCCGTGCGCAACGGACTGCCGGTCGCCGACGCCGACGCGGCGGTGGACGCGCTGGTGTCGCCCCGGCATCCGGTCTCCGGCGAGTGGACGCTGGACCTCGGGGGCGGCCGGCAGGTCCTGCTGGCGAACGTGGGGCCGGGTCACACGGCGCACGATCTGGCCGTACTGATCCCCGGTTCACCGGAGGTCGTCTTCTGCGGCGACCTGGTCGAGGAGTCCGGCGAGCCCCAGGCGGGCCCGGACGCGATCCCGTCCCGCTGGCCGGACGCCCTGGACCGGCTCCTGTCCCTGGGCGGCGAGGACGCACTGTACGTGCCCGGTCACGGAGCGGTGGTGGACGCGGCGTTCGTACGCCGGCAACGCGAGGAGCTGGCGGCGCGTTTCGGCGTGTCGTGAGCGCGGGTCCGCGGCTTCTCCTATCGTCACTCGAATGCGCCAGTACTCCGCCGACCTGACCCCGCCGTGGAAGAAGCAGCAGCCGGTGCCGGAGGTACCGGCGGAGCCGGGCCTGGTGGTGGAGGAGCCCGGCACCGGGTTCTGCGGGGCGGTGATCCGTTGCGAGGCGGGCACGGTGACGCTGGAGGACCGCTTCGGCAAGCACCGGGTGTTCCCGCTGGAGCCGCGGGGCTTTCTGCTGGAGGGGCGTGTGGTGACGCTCGTACGGCCGTCCTCGGCCCCGGCTCCGGTACGGCCCACCCGTACGGCCTCCGGTTCGGTCGCCGTCCCCGGCGCCCGCGCCCGCGTGGCCCGCGCCGGCCGTATCTACGTCGAGGGCCGGCACGACGCCGAGCTGGTCGAGAAGGTGTGGGGCGACGACCTGCGCATCGAGGGCGTGGTCGTGGAGTACCTGGAGGGCGTGGACGACCTGCCGTCGATCGTGTCGTCCTTCGCCCCGGGCCCGGACGCCCGCCTGGGTGTCCTGGTGGACCACTTGGTGCCGGGCACGAAGGAGTGGCGGATCGCGGAGTCGGTGACGAGTGAACACGCGCTGGTGGTCGGCCACCCGTACATCGACATCTGGGAGGCCGTGAAGCCGTCGTCGCTGGGGATCGAGGCGTGGCCGACGGTGCCGAAGGGGCAGGACTGGAAGACGGGGGTGTGCCGGGCGCTGGGCTGGCCCTCGGAGAACACCGGGGCGGTGTGGCAGGCGATCCTGAAGCGGGTGGGGTCCTACAAGGACCTGGAGCCGGAGCTGCTGGGGCGGGTGGAGGAGCTGATCGACTTCGTCACGGGTAGCGGTGGGGCCTGACGTCGGGGAACGTTCCGAATTCGCTGGTGTCCACTTCGAGTCCCAGAATCTCCAACGGGACCGGATCGCCGAACTTGATGATCTCCTGGCTGAGGTAGTCCGCGTCCTCACCCTGGCCTGTGGGCTTCGTCAGTAGGACGCAGTGCGCCATGATCGGGTCGAGGATGAGGTAGGCGGGGATCTTTCCGGCCGCGTAGATCGAGCGCTTGACCACGTAGTCCTGATGAATGCTGGACTTGGAGACGACCTCCATGACCATCGTGACCAGCTTGGAGGGCAGCAGACGGCCCGAGTCGGGTAGCGCGTCTCGCGCCACGACCACCAGGTCCGGTACTGGCTCGCTGGCCTCGTCCAGGATGTCCACGTCCTGAGTCTGAAGGCGAGACCAGCGCTGTCGCGGGATCTGGTCCTGTACATCGGCAACGATCATGTTGTGCACGATGTCAGGACTGGCCATCATCACGATTACCCCCCGGAGAAGCTCCATCTTGACGCCCTCAGGAGGCTCAAGTTCCTCGAAGATCTTCACCATGCCGGTGGTCATCGGTCGGTCGTCCACAGCGGTCATCTCCGCAGCCCTCCGGTTTCCGCCACCGCGCAATTACGGGGGCAGCCTACGAACCAGGTTAGGGACCGAACCGGCGTTCCGGAGGGATTCACTCGCGGGAGTGATCAGTCCACCAGATCCCGCACCACCGCGTCCGCCAGCAACCGCCCCCGCAGCGTCAGCACGGCCCGCCCCTCCTCGTACGGCCCTTCCTGGAGGAGCCCCTCCGCCAGCGCGCGCCGGGACGCCGCGAGCCCCTCCGCCTTCAGCAAGGACAGCGGCACCCCTTCCCGCAGCCGCAGCTCCAGCAGGATCCGCTCCACGCGCCGGTCCTCGTCGGACAGCAGCTCCCGACCCGCCCCCGGGGAGCGGCCGGAGGCGAGCGCCGCCGCGTACGCCCCCGGATGCTTGACGTTCCACCAGCGCACCCCGCCCACGTGCGAGTGCGCCCCGGGACCCGCGCCCCACCAGTCGGCGCCGCGCCAGTACAACTCGTTGTGCAGGCAGCGGCCCGCCTCCGAGGTGGCCCAGTTGGAGACCTCGTACCAGTCGAAGCCCGCCTTGCTCAGGGTCTCCTCCGCGATCAGGTACCGGTCCGCGTGCACGTCGTCGTCCGTCATCGGGACCTCGCCCCGGCGGATCCGGCGGGCCAGCTGCGTGCCCTCCTCCACGATGAGCGCGTACGCGCTGATGTGGTCCGGTCCGGCCCCGATCGCCGCGTCCAGCGAGGCCCGCCAGTCGTCGTCGCTCTCGCCGGGGGTGCCGTAGATCAGGTCGAGGTTGACGTGCTCGAAGCCCGCCGCCCGGGCCTCCGCGACGCAGGCCTCGGGGCGGCCCGGCGTGTGCGTCCGGTCGAGCACGCGCAGTACGTGCTGCCTCGCGCTCTGCATGCCGAAGGAGATCCGGTTGAAGCCGCCCTCCCGGAGCGTGGTCAGGTACGCCGGATCGACCGACTCCGGGTTCGCCTCCGTCGTGATCTCCGCGTCCGGCGCCAGGCCGAACTCGTCGCGGATGGCCCCCAGCATCCGTACGAGGTCGTCCGCGGCCAGCAGCGTGGGCGTGCCGCCCCCGACGAACACCGTGCGGACCTGGCGCGGGTCGTCACCGAGCACCTTCCGGGCGAGCCGGATCTCTTCCGTCAGCGTGTCCGCGTAGTTGTCGCGGGACGCCAGCACGCCTCCCGTGCCGCGCAGCTCGGTGGCGGTGTACGTGTTGAAGTCGCAGTAGCCGCAGCGGGTCGCGCAGTACGGGACGTGCAAGTAGAAACCGAGCGGGCGGTCGGCCGCCCCGGCGAGCGCGTGCGCGGGCAGCGCGCCGTCGGCGGGGACGGGCTCGCCGTCGGGGAGTGCGGAAGGCATGTACTCCATTGTCCCGTACGGCGGCGGTCACTCCGCCTGGAGCACCAGCAGGGCGAGGTCGTCCTCGAGCGGGCCCCCGCCGAAGTCGTCCACCAGGCGGCGGATCCTTTCCGCGATCAGCTCGGCGCTGAGCCCGGCGCAGCCGGACAGGGCGCGGGCGAGGCCGTCGCCGTCGTCGAACTGGCGCGAGCCCGAGCGCCGCTCGGTCACCCCGTCGGTGACGCACAGCAGGCTGTCGCCGGGCCGCAGATCGAGGGTCTCGCTGGTGTACATCTCGTCCTCGACCACGCCGAGCAGCGTCTGCGGGCCGGCGGCGGTGCGCACGGTGCCGTCGGGACTCAGGACGAGCGGGAGCGGGTGGCCGGCGGAGGCGAGGGTGCAGCGGACCCCGCCGTCGTAGGGGGTCAGCTCGCCGTAGAGCAGGGACAGGAAGCGGGTCTGCGGGCCGTCCCCGGTGGCCAGCCGGCCGCCAGCGGCGACGAGGGCACGGGCGGCGGCGTCGGCGGCCTCGGTGGCGTCGTCCAGGAGGAGCTGGTTGAGGCGGTCGAGGACGTCGGCGACCCGGTAGCCCTCGCGGGCGAGGAGGCGCAGCCAGGGGCGGGCGAGGCCGATCACGACCGCCGCCTCGGGCCCCTTGCCCTGGACGTCGCCGACGGCGAAGCACCACCGGCCGTCGCCGGCCGGGAACAGGTCGTAGAAGTCGCCGCTGGGGCCGCCCTTGTCGCACGGCTCGTGGACGAGCGCGCTGCTCACGCCGGGGATCTGGGCGACCGCGCCGGGCAGCAGGCCGCGCTGCAGGACGGCGCTGATGGTGGCTTGGCGGGCGTACTGGCGGGCGGCGCCGATCGCGAGGGCGACGCGGCGGCCGAGGTCCTCCACGAGCCCGGTGACCTCGTCGGGGAAGCGCGCGAGCCCTGTGCGGCCGATGACCAGCGTGCCGAGCGGCCGGCCGCCCGCGATCAGCCGGTACGCCAGCGCCGTGCCGTCGGCGCCCTGCGGTCCGAGCGCATGGCCGGGCCACGGGTACGGCTCGGGACCGGAGCGCAGCCCCTCGCGCGGGCAGGGCGGCTCCTTCTCCAGGGCGCACCGCAGGTCCTCGATGCGGTTCTCGCTGGCGTGCCAGACCCGGTCGGGGCCGTCGGCGGCGCCGCCGCGCAGGGTCGCCTCGTCCTCCAGCCACACCGCGCACCAGTCGGCGAGCCGGGGCACGATGAGCTGGCCGGCGAGGGCGGTGACCAGGTTCTCGTCGAGCTGTCCGGCGAGCAGGTCGGAGGCCTCGGCGAGGAACGACAGCGCGCCCCGGCCCAGCCAGTCCCGGTCGCCGTGGACGCGGTGCGGTTGCGGAGCCAGGTCCTCCGCGACCTCCAGGGGGGCGTCCGGGGCGGGGGCGTCCGGGTCCTCGACGCCGCCCGGGGGCAGCCGCGCCCAGACGGTCTTGGCGCCGGCGCGGTAGGTGACGCCCCAGGACTCGGCGAGCGTGGTGACCAGGCGCAGGCCGCGCCCGCACTCGGGGGTGTCGTAGGGCGCCTCGCCGCCGAGCGGGTCGCGCGGGGCGCGGGAGGGATGCCGGTCGCCCACCTCCACCACGAACGCGCCGGTCTCCTCCAGCAGCCAGTCGACCTCCACGTCCGTGCCGGCGTGCACGACGGCGTTGGTGACCAGCTCGCTGACGACGGCCAGGGCGTCGTCGACGAGCCGCGCCGGTATCCGGGACACCTCGGCCAGCGCGGCCCGCACCAGCGCACGGGCCGCCCCGGGCGCGAGAGGGCTTCCGGGCAGCGTGGCCCGCCCCCGCACCTCCCAGGCCCGGGGCTCGCCCTCCCGCTGCGTCGGTATGGCCGCCATGTCCATGCGGCCAGGGTGACAGACCGGGGGCGGCTATAAGCGCTGAGTCACCGAAGTGGGCAGAAGACGGCCACTTTCGAACGCCCGCGGGCGCAACTTACCCAGGGGCGCGGGAACCGCGCGCGCGACCACGGACAACCCGCAGCCGCCGGCAGTCCCCGGCCACCCCTGTGGGACCGACCTACTTCTCCCTGGTCCCGGCGTACATCTCATCGATGAGGTGCTTGTACTCCCGCTCGACAACGGGCCGCTTCAGCTTCAGGCTCGGCGTGATCTCCCCGTGCTCCACGTCGAGATCCCGCGGCAGCAGCCGGAACTTCTTGATCGTCTGCCACTTCTGCAGCCCGGCGTTGAGCTGCTGCACATAGCCGTCGACCATCTCCACGGTCTGCGGCGCGGCCACCACGTCGGCGTACGGCCTGCCGTCCAGCCCGTTCCCCTTCGCCCAGTCCAGGATGGCGATCTCGTCCAGGGCGATCAGGGCGGTGCAGTAGTTCCGGTCGGCGCCGTGCACCAGGATGTTGGAGACGTACGGGCACACCGCCTTGAACTGGCCCTCGACCTCGGCCGGGGCGACGTACTTGCCGCCGGAGGTCTTGATGAGGTCCTTCTTGCGGTCGGTGATGCGCAGATAGCCGTCGGGTGAGAGCTCGCCGATGTCACCGGTGTGGAACCAGCCGTCGGACTCCAGCACCTCTGCGGTCTTCTCGGGCAGCCCGTGGTAGCCCTCCATGATGCCGGGGCCGCGCAGCAGGATCTCGCCGTCGTCGGCGATGCGCACCTCCGTGCCGGGCAGCGGCTTGCCGACCGTGCCGGTGCGGTAGGCCTCGCCGGGGTTGACGAAGGAGGCCGCGGAGGACTCGGTGAGGCCGTAGCCCTCCAGGATGTGGATGCCGGCGCCGGCGAAGAAGTAGCCGATCTCGGGCGCGAGCGCGGAGGCGCCGGAGACACAGGCGCGCAGCCGGCCGCCGAAGGCCTCGCGGAGCTTGCCGTAGACGAGGGTGTCGGCGACCTTGTGCTTGGCGGCGAGACCGAAGGGCACGGCGTGGGTGCCGGTGCGCCGGAAGTTGTCCTGGCTGACCTTGGCGTATTCGCGGGCGACCTCTGCGGCCCACTGGAAGATCTTGTACTTGGCCGGGCCGCCCTCGCGGGCCTTGGCGGCGACGCCGTTGTAGACCTTCTCGAAGATGCGCGGCACGGCCGCCATGTACGTCGGCTGCACCACCGGAAGATTCTCGATGATCTTGTCGACGCGGCCGTCGACCGCGGTGACGTGCCCGACCTCGATCTGCCCGGAGGTGAGCACCTTGCCGAAGACGTGCGCGAGCGGCAGCCACAGGTACTGCACGTCCTCGCCGCTGATCAGGCCGGTCGCGGCGATCGCCTTCGCCATGTACGCCCAGTTGTCGTGCGGGAGCCTGACTCCCTTGGGGCGGCCGGTGGTGCCGGAGGTGTAGATGAGGGTGGCGAGCTGGTCCCGGGTGATCGCGCCGACCCGCTCCTTGATCAGCTCCGGGTGCTGGTCCAGGTAGGCGGCGCCGCGTCGCTCCAACTCGGCGAGGGTGATGACCCAGTCGTCCGTCTCGACGCCGGCCGCGTCGATGACGACGACCTTGGTCAGGTCGGGCAGTTCGGCGCGCTTCTCGACCGCCTTGGCGACCTGGGCCGCGTCCTCGGCGATCAGCACCCGGCTCTCGGAGTCGGAGAGGATGAAGGACGACTCGTCGGCGTTGGTCTGCGGGTAGACCGTGGTCGTGGCGCCGCCGGCACACAGGATGCCGAGGTCGGCGAGGATCCACTCGACCCGGGTGGAGGAGGCGAGCGCCACCCGCTGCTCGGGCTGCACGCCCAGCTCGATGAGGCCGGCCGCGATCGCGAACACCCGCTCGGCCGCCTGCGCCCAGCTGAGCGACTTCCAGTCGTCGGGGCCCTGGCCGGACGCAGCGGCCACCGGGTAGCGGTAGGCCTCGGCGTCCGGTGTGGCCGCCACGCGCTCCAGGAAGAGGGCCGCCACGGACGGCGGACGGTTCTCGATCAGGGTCTGTGTGTCGCTCACGACATCCTCCGGGCCCGCGACGGTGCGGCTGTACTCGGTGCGGCTGGGTTAACTCACGGTGGGGGTTCGAGCTGTTGTATCGCTGTTGTTTAACTCGCGAGTAACTATTCGAGCAGGGATCAGAGTAAGGCGCGACCGCCCGCTGCGTAAGGGGCATCGGCCTGTCACTTTCCACGGAGAGCGACGCTACGCACGCATAGGGGCCCGCCACGCTTTCGCATGACAGGCCCCTGTGTGTCCGGT
The DNA here is from genome assembly GCF_042868225.1 of Streptomyces sp. NPDC007856. Classification (NCBI taxonomy): domain Bacteria; kingdom Bacillati; phylum Actinomycetota; class Actinomycetes; order Kitasatosporales; family Streptomycetaceae; genus Streptomyces; species Streptomyces sp. NPDC007856. The sequence continues at coordinate 721,588 of NZ_JBIAEC010000002.1, forward strand.
TTACGGATGCAGCCCGATGTTACCGATGGTTACTTCTTGCTCTTGGCCGAACTCGCGCTGTCATCGCTCGACAGGACAGCGATGAAGGCTTCCTGCGGAACCTCCACGGAACCCACCATCTTCATCCGCTTCTTGCCTTCCTTCTGCTTCTCCAGCAGCTTCCGCTTACGGGAGATGTCACCGCCGTAGCACTTGGCGAGGACGTCCTTGCGGATGGCGCGGATGGTCTCGCGGGCGATGACCCGGGAGCCGATGGCGGCCTGCACCGGCACCTCGAAGTTCTGCCGCGGGATCAGCTCCCTGAGCTTGGCGACGAGCCGCACGCCGTACGCGTACGCCTGATCCTTGTGGGTGATCGCCGAGAAGGCGTCGACCTTGTCGCCGTGCAGCAGGATGTCGACCTTGACCAGGGAGCTGCTCTGCTCGCCCGTCGGCTCGTAGTCGAGGGAGGCGTAACCGCGCGTCTTGGACTTCAGCTGGTCGAAGAAGTCGAAGACGATCTCCGCGAGCGGAAGGGTGTAGCGGATCTCGACGCGGTCCTCGGAGAGGTAGTCCATGCCGAGCAGGGTGCCGCGCCGGGTCTGGCACAGCTCCATGATCGCGCCGATGAACTCGGTCGGCGCGAGGATCGTCGCCCGTACGACCGGTTCGAAGACCTCGTCGATCTTGCCCTCGGGGAACTCGCTCGGGTTGGTGACCGTGACCTCGCTGCCGTCCTCCATGATCACGCGGTAGACCACGTTGGGGGCGGTGGCGATCAGGTCGAGACCGAACTCGCGCTCCAGCCGCTCCCGGATCACATCCAGGTGCAGCAGGCCGAGGAAGCCGACGCGGAAGCCGAAGCCGAGGGCGGCGGAGGTCTCCGGCTCGTAGACCAGGGCGGCGTCGTTGAGCTGAAGCTTGTCCAGGGCCTCGCGCAGCTCGGGGTAGTCGGAGCCGTCCAGCGGATACAGCCCCGAGAAGACCATCGGCTTCGGGTCCTTGTAGCCGCCGAGCGCCTCCGTCGCCCCCTTGCTCTGGCTGGTGACGGTGTCACCGACCTTGGACTGCCGGACGTCCTTCACACCGGTGATGAGATAGCCCACCTCACCGACACCGAGGCCGTCGGCCGGCAGCATCTCGGGCGAGTTGACGCCGATCTCCAGCAGCTCGTGCGTGGCACCGGTCGACATCATCCTGATGCGCTCACGCTTGTTGAGCTGGCCGTCGATGACACGGACATACGTCACGACACCGCGGTAGGAGTCGTAGACCGAGTCGAAGATCATCGCGCGGGCGGGCGCGTCCGCGACCCCGACCGGCGCCGGGATCTCCTTGACGACCTTGTTCAGCAGCGCGTCGACGCCGAGACCGGTCTTGGCGGAGACCTTGAGGACGTCCTCCGGGTCGCAGCCGACCAGGTTCGCGAGCTCCTCGGCGAACTTCTCCGGCTGGGCGGCCGGCAGGTCGATCTTGTTCAGTACGGGGATGATCGTGAGGTCGTTCTCCATCGCCAGGTAGAGGTTGGCGAGGGTCTGCGCCTCGATGCCCTGGGCGGCGTCGACGAGGAGGACGGTCCCCTCACAGGCGGCGAGCGACCGCGAGACCTCGTAGGTGAAGTCGACGTGCCCCGGGGTGTCGATCATGTTGAGGATGTGGGTCGTGCCCTGATCGGGGCCCTCGGTGGGGGCCCAGGGCAGACGCACCGCCTGGGACTTGATCGTGATTCCGCGCTCACGCTCGATGTCCATCCGGTCGAGGTACTGAGCACGCATCTGCCGCTGCTCGACCACACCGGTCAGCTGGAGCATCCGGTCGGCGAGCGTGGACTTGCCGTGGTCGATGTGCGCGATGATGCAGAAATTGCGGATCAGAGCCGGGTCGGTACGGCTCGGCTCGGGCACATGGTTAGGGGTCGCGGGCACGCAGGGTCCTGTCTCTTGAGGCGCCTTATGCCTCGGGTCGGATCGATACGTAGTCTCCATGGTCCCACGCGGAGGGACCGGGCACCGTTTTGGGCCGCTCGCAGGGCCACTGGTACTGTAGATGGCTGTGCCTCGTGCCCTCTCAGCGCGAGGCGCGTCAGAGAAATTTTGGATCACCGGTACGGGACCCGCGCGGCCCCGCACCAGAACCTGAAAAGGCTCCTTCGTGGCGAACATCAAGTCCCAGATCAAGCGGATCAAGACCAACGAGAAGGCTCGGCTGCGCAACAAGGCCGTCAAGTCCTCCCTGAAGACCGCGATCCGCAAGGCCCGCGAGGCCGCTGCCGCGGGTGACGTCGAGAAGGCCACCGAGCTGCAGCGCGCTGCCGCGCGTGCGCTCGACAAGGCCGTCTCGAAGGGCGTCATCCACAAGAACCAGGCCGCCAACAAGAAGTCGGCGCTTGCTTCCAAGGTCACGTCCCTCAAGGGCTGAACCTCCTTTTTGATCTGACCGCCGGAAGGACCCAGAGCGGGCCCTCTCTCATCCGCTCCCGCCCGGCACTCCCGGATTCGCACGCGGCCTGCGTTCGCCACGCGGGTGCGAGTCCACCAGCTTGATCCGAAGGCCCCGGCGCTCTCCCTTCCCCAGGGCGGACACCGGGGCCTTCGTCATGAACGCCCACGATTCGCCATGGCTGTCGCTCGGGGACGACTGGATTTGCCCCGGTCGGTGCGGGGACGGCCCGAGTTGGTGCCGCGGCCGTTGAGCCGCCGCCCGATCCGGGTCGGGTCGGCGCCCGATCAGCCCCAGGTCGCGGCTCGATCCGGCCCGGGTCGGCGCCGGGGTCGCCCGGATTGTCGGCGGGTCCGCCCGGGTCGGCAGTAGGTCAGCCCCAGGTCCGCGCCGGGGCGCGCCCTGGCGGGCGGCGGATCAGGCCCGGCCTCTCGATCGTGCCGCTCGGGCGATGGTCACGACCGCCTTCTCCAGGGCGTACTCGGGGTCGTCGCCCCCGCCCTTCACCCCGGCGTCGGCCTCGGCAACGGCGCGCATCGCCACCGCGACCCCGTCCGGTGTCCACCCCCGCATCTGCTGCCGCACCCGATCGATCTTCCACGGCGGCATCCCCAGCTCCCGCGCCAGATCGGCCGGCCGCCCCCCGCGCGCCGAGGACAGCTTCCCGATCGCCCGCACGCCCTGGGCCAGCGCACTGGTGATCAGCACCGGCGCCACGCCCGTCGCCAGCGACCATCTGAGCGCCTCCAGCGCCTCCGCCGTACGCCCCTCCACGGCCCGGTCGGCGACCGTGAAGCTGGAGGCCTCGGCCCGGCCGGTGTAGTACCGCCCGACGAGCGCCTCGTCGATCGTCCCCTCGACGTCGGCGACCAGCTGGGAGACCGCCGAGGCCAGCTCCCGCAGATCGCTGCCGATGGCGTCGCAGAGTGCCTGGCACGCCTCGGGCGTGGCCGACCGCCCGAAGGAGCGGAACTCCCCCCGCACGAAGGCCAGCCGGTCCGCGGGCTTGGTCATCTTCGGGCAGGCCACCTCCCGCGCTCCCGCCTTGCGCGCGGCATCGAGCAGCCCCTTGCCCTTGACCCCGCCCGCGTGCAGCAGCACCAGCGTGATCTCCTCGGCGGGCGCCCCGAGATATGCCTTCACGTCCTTGACCGTGTCGGCGGACAGGTCCTGCGCATTGCGTACGACCACGACTTTCCGCTCGGCGAAGAGCGAAGGACTGGTGAGCTCGACGAGCGTGCCGGGCTGCAACTGGTCCGGGGTGAGGTCGCGTACGTCCGTGTCGGCGTCGGCGGCCTTGGCGGCGGCCACCACCTCCCGCACGGCACGGTCGAGCAGGAGGTCCTCCTGGCCCACGGCGAGCGTCACCGGGGCGAGAGGGTCGTCATTTGCAGTCTTCCTGGCCATCACTGACAGCATCCCACGCGGCACTGACAACGAACCGGCCCCGGCACCCTGACCGGTCCCGGAGCGGACCCGGAGTCCGCCTCGGGGTCACGGCTCCTCGCGCCAGCCGTCCCACTCCGCGGCGAACTCGTCCAGCTCCGCCGGGTCCAGCCGCTCGTTCTCGTCCCGCAGGACCACCAGCCACTGTGCGTCCTCGGCGTCGTCCTCGCCGGCCAGCGCCTCCCGGACGAGCCGAGGCTCCTCGTCCAGCCCGAACCGCTGCCCGAGCGCCTCGGCCACCTCCTCGGCGGCATCCCGGTCGGGCAGCACCAGCACGTGTCTCACATCGCTCACGGGCCCATTCTCCGGCACCGTGCGGAGGCCCCGGGGCGGCACCCGTACGCCCAGGCCAGGCCTACGGCGCGGCAGGCACGCATCGCGGGAATCCGACACAAGCGCCGGAACCGGCCCGGATCACGGTTTCTGGTTCCCGTTCCGGTTTCGCACCGTCGGCACACAGCCCAGCTCGATCCCGAACCGCTCCCGGTACGCGGTCAGCACCTCCTCGTCCGTCTCCAACTCCCGTGTCCCACGCGTCCCGTCGACCGCGGTCGTCTTCAGTTCCCGCCCGCTGAGCGTGACCCTCCCCCCGTCCTCGGTGACCCGTGAGCAGACGAGTGACCGGGTGAAGTGCGACAGCGGCGAGGTGCTGTGCCACCAGGCCCCGGCCGCGAAGTCCCGGAGCACGCGGGGCCGCGTCTCGAGCCGGTACTGCGGCCTGCCGTCCCGTATGACGTCCAGGTCCCCGGGACCGGCCGAGCCGCCGCCGCTCACCCCGGCCGCTTCCGGCCCGGCCGCCACCACCCGGAACACGCCGCCCGGGTCCACCTGCTCCTCGCGTTCCGCGTAACTCAGCGGGTAGTGACTGTGCGCGCCGAACCCGACGTCCGCGAGCCAGGTGTCCCCCTCCACCGTCCGCACCCGCAGGGCGAGATGGTCGTACGGGATGCCGAGCCGTCCCTCGTCGCCGTACACACGTGCCGCGAGCAGTTCGACCTCGTAGCCGAGCGCGGCGAGCAATGCACCGAACGCGCCGTTCAATTCGTAGCAGAAGCCACCCCGCCCGCGTCCGATCACTTTGTCCAGCAGCCGCCCCTCCTCCAGCACGATCTCCTCGCCGAGGTGGATCGACAGGTTCTCGAAGGGGACGGTCAGCAGATGGCGCAGTTGCAGCTCGCGCAGCGCCCGGCCGGTGGGCTCCTGCGGGTGCTCGGCCCGGATCCGGCGGAGATAGGCCTCGACCTGGCTTGAGTTCATGGCCCCAGTCTGGGCGAACACCCGGTCCTCAGTCTCTGGCCACCCTCAGCTCCCCACCCTTCCCTCCCGTCCCGCCGACCGCGAGCTCCCCGTCCCGGTCGGTGCGCAGCACCAGCGCCCCGCCCTCCCGCAGCGCTGCCACGGTCGCCGGTGCCGGATGGCCATAGGGGTTGTCGGCGCCGCATGAAATGAGCGCCACCCGGGGAGCCGCGAGCCGTATCAGCTCCGGGTCCTGATAGGCCGAGCCATGATGGGCCACCTTCAGGACGTCCACACCGGCCAGCTCGGCCGCCGCCGGTGACCGCACCAACGCCTGTTGGGCCGGCGGTTCGAGGTCGCCCAGCAACAGCAGCCGCAGACCGCCCGAGCGCACCAGCATCGCTACGCTGGCGTCGTTCGGACCGTCCGGCTCGGGCACCGGGCCCGGCCAGGCCGGGGTCCGGGTGTCCCCGGGCGGCCGGGTGCTCGGTGGCGGCCACAGGACCCGCCAGGACAGCGCTCCGGCACGCCGTTCCTCTCCCGCTACGGCCCGTGTGACCGGGATGTGCCGCGCCGCCGCCTCCCTTCTGACGAACTCCGCCTCGTCGGCGGGCTCCTCGAAACCAGTGGTCTCGACAGCGGCCACCGAACGGCCCCGCAGCACCCCGGGCAGTCCCGCCACATGGTCGGCATGGAAGTGGGTCAGTACGAGAAGCGGGATGCGCGTGATGCCCAGGTGCCGCAGACAGCGGTCGACCAGCGCCGGATCGGGGCCGGCGTCCACTACCACCCCGGCGCCCTCGCCCGCCGCCAGTACGGTCGCGTCGCCCTGACCTACATCGCACATCGCGAACCGCCAGCCCGGCGGCGGCCAGCCCGTGATCACCCGGGTCAGCGGCGCCGGCCGGACCACCGCCAGCAGGAGCAGCACCCCGAGCAGCCCGCACCACCACGGATGCCGCGTGAGCCGCCGCCCGGCCAGGACGACGCCGACAGTGACCGCCGCGAGCAGCAGCGCTCCCGCCCAGCTCCCCGGCCAGTCCACTCCCGCGCCGGGCAGCGCCGCCCCCGTCCGGGCCACATGGGCGATCCACTCGGCGGGCCAACGCGCGCACCAAGCGAGCGCCTTGGCCGGTGCCATCGCCACCGGCGCCGTCATGAGCGCCGTGAAGCCCAGCACGGTGGCGGGTGCCACCGCCACCTCGGCCAGCAGGTTGCACGGCACCGCCACCAGGCTGACCCGCGCCGACAGCACCGCCGTGACCGGAGCACACACCGCCTGTGCCGCCGCGGCCGCCGCCAGCGCCTCCGCGAGCCTCGGCGGCACCCGGCGCCGCCGCAGCGCCTCGCACCAGCCCGGTGCCAGGACGAGCAGCGCGCCGGTGGCCAGCACGGAGAGCAGGAAGCCATAGCCTCGGGCCAGCCACGGGTCGTAGAGCACCAACAGCAGAACCGCCGTGGCCAGTGCCGGGATCAGGGATCTGCGGCGCCCGGTGGCCAGGGCGAGCAGCGCGACCGCGCCACAGGCGGCGGCCCGCAGCACACTGGGGTCGGGCCGGCACACGACCACGAATCCCGATGTGAGCGCTCCGGCGAGCAGTGCGGTCGCCCGCAGCGAGAGCCCGAGGCGCGGAGCGAGGCCACGGCGTTCGACCAGCCGGGCCATTCCGGGCGGCCCGATGAGCAGCGCGAGCAGGACGGTGAGGTTGCTGCCGGACACGGCGAGCGTGTGCGCCAGGTCCGTCTCCTTGAACGCCTCGTCCAGCTCGGGCGTGATCCGTGAGGTGTCCCCGACGACCAGCCCTGGAAGGAGCGCCCGCGCGTCCCCCGGCAGCGTGTCGGTCGCCTCCCGCAGTCCGGCCCGGAGCCGTCCCGCGAGTCGTTGCGCCCCGCTGGGCCCCGCTACGATCCGTGGCCCCGGCCGGCCACGCACCCGCAGCACGGCCGCGGTCCGCTCCCCACCGGTCAGCGCGGGCGCCAGCCCCCCGCTCACCCGCACCCGCGTGGACGGCAACAACCCGAGCCAGGCCTCACGAGCACCCTGCCCGCGCCGCACACCCCGCGCACCCTGGGCGCCTTGTACGCGGGCAGCTGTCCCTTGCGGTGCCGGAACGTCCGCATCGATGACCAGCAGCACCGGAGTCCGCGTCAGTACGCTCGTCCCGTCGCTCCGTTCGACGCGCCGCACCTCCGCCTGGGCCAGTACCGCCTGGGGCGCGGCGTGGTCACCGCGCACCCTTGGTCGGCTCAGCCAGGGGTCGCCGGTCACCTCGACCTCGGCGGTCACGGTCGCGTACCGCCGGGCCAGCTCGGGCACCGGCCCGCGCCGCAGGTCGGCCCCGTGCAGTCCGGCCGAGGCCGCCGCCGCGGCGACGCACAGCAGCACGGCTGCGATCGGAGCACGGGCCCACGCGAATCCGCCGATCGGCCTCTCGGCCTGCCCTCTCCGCGTGACCCGCCCGTCCGCTACAGACTGTGCGGGCTGTGAGGACCTCCGCGCCGCCAGCAGAGCGATCCCGCCCACCAGGCAGGTGAGCGCGATCCCGGCCGTCCAGGCCGCCGGGGTGTCCAGCGTCAGGGCCGCCGTGCCCCAGGCCGCGAGCGCGGGCGGCACCAGACGCAGGTCCATGGGCCCCGCTCGGTCGCCGCGAGCAGCGGTCCCGTTCTCCGCGGTGTCGCGGACCACCGCGCCGTCGGACCCCGGGTCTCCTGACCGCTCGCCTCTGCGCCGGGCGTGCGCGAATGCGCCGGTCCTCACGCGGCCCTGCGACCCGTCGACGATCGCGCGGCTCATGGCCGCACCATGTGCCGCAGATCGCTGAAGCGACGGTCGCCGATGCCGTTGACCTCACGCAGTTCGTCCACCGAGCGAAAGCCGCCGTGCTGGGTGCGGTAGTCGATGATGTGCTGGGCGAGGACCGGGCCGACTCCCGGCAGCGCGTCGAGCTGGTCCGCCGTGGCCGTGTTGAGGGAGACGGGCGCCGCGGGGCCCGTGCCGGCCGGTCCGGGGGCGGCCCCGGCCGACGGGCTGGGTGGAGGCACCGCCCCGGCGGGCGCGCCGACGACGACCTGTTCGCCGTCGACGAGAAAGCGGGCCCGGTTGAGGCCCTCGGTGCTCACCCCCGGACGGACACCGCCGGCCGCCCGCAGCGCGTCGGCCACCCGGGAACCGGCCGGCAAGCGCTGGATCCCCGGGTGACGGACCTTGCCGCTGACATCCACGACGATCTGTCCGCCCGGCGTCGCCGAGGCGCTCGCACCCGCACCGGCCTTCGCGTCGTCTCCCTTCTTGGCGTAGGGCGTGTCCGCCTTGGCGTGAGGTACCTCCGCACGCACCACTTGAGGAGCGCTCACGGATTCGGTCCGCCCGGCCCAGAAGTGCTGTAAGGCGAACACTGCGGCGGCCACGAGCACCACGGTGAGCGCCACGACTCCCCGCCGCTCCACCCCGCACCGCGCCTGCAACCACACCGGCAGCCGCTCCCGCAACGCCGGCCCGAACCGCTCCCGCCAGCCGGGGCCGACGGGTCCTGGCAAGTCCAACGGGTGCACGTAAACAGCTGTTTCGGGGTCTCGGGGTGTGCTCAGTGCCGATGTGGTCGTCGGGGTGGGCGTCGGCCCGTCAGCCGGTGCGGCGTGCGGTGGCTCGGTGAAAACAGGCGCGACCGTGGTCGTCACCGCCTTCGCCGGGCTCAGCCCGGGCGCCCGGCCCGTGACCGATGCCGTAGCAGCCTCGGCCGCCACCCCGGTGGCCACCTCGGTTGCCCTCGCGGTTGCCGGATTCACGGCACCCGCCCCGTCCGGCGGTCCGTTCCCCGACTCCCGCCATCGCACGGCTCGTTCGCCGAAGAGGAGTTCCGCTCGGCGGCGCAGTTCCTCGGCCGGTGCCGGCGGGCGGTGGCGGGCACGGCCGCCATCGATTCCACGGCGGTGGCGGATGCGGCCGTCAGAGGTGGGGCCACGGCCGGGGCCGCTGGTCGGGGTGGCCGTGCGTGAACGCGATCGAAGTGCCATGCGACGAGGATGGGACATCCCGTCGATTCGCAATGATCTTGGTCAATTCCCGGGGATGACAGCCCAGTTGTGGATAACTCTGCCACCCGTACGAGTGACTGGGTCAGCGGGGCGAAACCACCACTCCGAGCAGCCCGGGGCCGGTGTGTGCGCCGATCACCGCCCCGACCTCGCTGACATGGAGGTCGGCCAGGCCCGGCAGCCGTTCCCGCAGCCGGTCGGCGAGTGCGGCGGCACGGTCGGGGGCGGCGAGGTGATGGACGGCGATGTCGACCTCGGCATCGCCCGCCCGCTCGGCGGCGATCTCCTCCAGACGCGCGATGGCCTTGGACGCCGTACGGACCTTCTCGAGCAGTTCGATGCGTCCGCCGTCCAGCTGGAGCAGGGGTTTGACGGCGAGTGCGGAACCGAGCAGGGCCTGGGCGGCTCCGATGCGGCCGCCACGGCGCAGATAGTCGAGGGTGTCGACGTAGAAGTAGGCGGACGTGCCCGCGGCCCGCTTCTCGGCGGCCGTGACGGCCTCGTCCACCGTGCCGCCGGCTCCGGCCGCCTCAGCCGCGGCGAGCGCGCAGAAGCCGAGCGCCATCGCCACCATCCCGGTGTCCACCACCCGTACCGGCACCGGCGCCCCGCGGGCGGCGAGGACCGCCGCGTCGTAGGTGCCGGACAACTCGGCGGACAGATGCAGGGAGACGATGCCGCTCGCGCCGGACTCGGCGACCCTGCGGTAGGTTTCCGCGAACACCTCGGGGCTCGGGCGCGAGGTGGTGACGGGGCGCCGCTTCTGCAGCGCCTGGGCCAGGGAGCGGGTGGAGATCTCGGTGCCCTCTTCGAGTGCCTGGTCGCCGAGAACCACGGTCAGGGGCACCGCGGTGATGCCGTGACGCTCCATCGTCCGCGGCGGCAGGTAGGCCGTTGAATCGGTGACGATCGCGACATGGCGGGACATGAGCTGGAGGTTACCTGCCGTAGTGCTCGCGTGGCAGCCCGGCCCCCATGGTGCGGGTCCAAAGCGGCCAGGTCAGGTGGTGCTCTCGGGGCGCGGCTTCTTCTGCCAAGGGTGGGTGAGGTGTGGCGACGGCGGGGTGATCGCCTGGCGCGCCTGCTCCTCGTCGGGGTGGGAGGGCCGCGAGCGAGCGTGCTGGGCCGCCGGGCCGTCGGGGGTGGACGCGGCGGATGTGCCGGGCCGCTGTCCCTGCGCCGGTGGGGAACCGGCCGGGGTCCAGTGACGCAGGGCGTCGGCCTCGATGTCAATCTGGTCGCTGAGCGCGCCCAGATCGTCCTCGAAGAAGCGGCGCGCCCGGTCGCGGACCGCCCAGCGCAGCGAGTCCGCGGACTTGGTGATGCGCTCGGTGCGGCTGCGCAGCTCGGGCAGCCGCGCGGCGAGTTCGGCCCGGCCCGGCTCCGACGCCAGCCGCCTGAGGTCGGTGTCCAGCTCTTGCCCGTGTGCGCTGAGCCGTTCGAAGAGGCCGAGGGACTCCTTCAGCGACTCGTCCTCGGCCGCGCCCGCGCGCAGGGCGTCCTGGGTGGCGCGCATCGAGGTGCGCAGCGCGAGCCTCAGCTGCGCGATCTCCGCGGCCGGGCCGACCTGGACGAAGGACTTGGCGCGCAGGGTGTGGTCCTCGACGGTGCGGCGGGCCTGCTCGATCGTCCGGTCCACCCCGCGCTTGGCGGCGCCGACCGCCTTGACCGTGGCGTACGCGCCCAGGCCGATGAAGAGCAGGAAGAGCAGGGCGAACACGGCGATCACTGCTTCCATGACGCTCCTCCTCCGGCTGGTGCGGCACACGCCGCTGCGCTTTCCACGGTAAACGCAGCGGGCAGGCCCGGAGTTCCAGAAAAACCCCGAACCTGCCCGTAGGGGACTACCCCGATGCCGGCCGTGGCCGGTGTCCGGTCATCACGCCGGAACGATGTTCACCAGCTTCGGCGCCCGGACGATCACCTTGCGGATACCCGCGCCGGCCAGCGCCGCCACGACCTTGTCATCGGCCAGCGCCACCTTCTCCAGCTCCTCCTCGGAGATGGCCGGCGGCACCTCCAGGCGGGCCTTGACCTTGCCCTTGATCTGCACGACGCAGGTCACGGTCTCGTCCACGACGTAGTCCGGGTCGGCGACCGGGAAGTCCTGGTGGACGACCGAGTCGGTGCGGCCCAGCTTGCGCCACAGCTCCTCGGCGATGTGCGGGGCCAGCGGGGCGACCATCAGCACCAGGGGCTCGGCCACCGAACGCGGCACCGCGGTGCCGGTCTTGGTCAGGTGGTTGTTCAGCTCGGTGACCTTGGCGATCGCGGTGTTGAAGCGCAGGCCATCCAGGTCCTGGCGGACGCCGTCGATCGCCTTGTGCAGGGCGCGGAGGGTCTCCTCGTCGGGCTCGGCGTCGGTGACGGTGACCTCACCGGTCGCCTCGTCGACGATGTTGCGCCACAGTCGCTGCAGCAGCCGGAACTGGCCGACCACCGCGCGCGTGTCCCACGGCCGGGAGACGTCCAGCGGGCCCATGGCCATCTCGTACAGGCGCAGGGTGTCGGCGCCGTACTCGGCGCAGATCTCGTCCGGGGTCACCGCGTTCTTCAGGGACTTGCCCATCTTGCCCAGCAGGCGGGTGACCTTCTCGCCCTGGTAGTAGTAGGCGCCGTCGCGCTCCTCCACCTCGGCGGCCGGCACCGCGATGCCACGGCTGTCGCGGTAGACGTAGGCCTGGATCATGCCCTGGTTGAACAGCTTGTGGAACGGCTCGGCCGACGACACGTGGCCCAGGTCGTACAGCACCTTGGACCAGAAGCGCGCGTACAGCAGGTGCAGCACCGCGTGCTCGGCGCCGCCGACGTACAGGTCGACACCGCCGTGCGGCCGGCCCTCGCGCGGGCCCATCCAGTACTGCTCGATCTCGGGGTCGACCAGCTGCCGCTCGTTGTGCGGGTCCAGGTAACGGAACTCGTACCAGCAGGAACCCGCCCAGTTGGGCATGGTGTTGGTCTCGCGGCGGTACTTCTTCGGCCCGTCGCCCAGGTCCAGGGTGACGTTGACCCACTCCTCGTTGCGCGACAGCGGGGTCTCGGGCTGGGTGTCGGCGTCGTCCGGGTCGAAGGTGCGCGGGCTGTAGTCCTCGACCTCGGGCAGCTCCAGCGGCAGCATCGACTCGGGCAGCGAGTGGGCGACGCCGTCCTCGTCGTAGACGATCGGGAAGGGCTCGCCCCAGTAGCGCTGGCGGCTGAACAGCCAGTCGCGCAGACGGAAGTTGACGGTGCCCTCGCCGATGCCCTTGTCCTGCAGCCATTCGGTGATGCGGGCCTTGGCCTCGACGACGCCCAGGCCGTCCAGGGAGACCTCGTCGCTCGCGGAGTTGACCAGCGTCGCGTCGTACGACACGAAGGCGTCGTCCCAGGTCGCGGTGTCGGTGCCGCGCCCGTCGGTCGGTTCGACCACGCAGCGGATCGGCAGCTCGAAGGCGCGCGCGAAGGCGAAGTCACGGGTGTCGTGCGCCGGGACGGCCATGATCGCGCCGGTACCGTAGCCCATCAGGACGTAGTCGGCGATGAAGACGGGGACCTGCTCGCCATTGACCGGGTTGGTCGCGAACGCGCCGGTGAAGACGCCGGTCTTGTCCTTGGCCTCGGCCTGGCGCTCGACGTCGGACTTCGAGGCGGCCTGCGCGCGGTAGGCGGCGACGGCCTCGGCCGGGGTGGCGTGTCCGCCGGTCCACACCTCGTGCGTGCCCTCGGGCCAGGCCTCGGGGGTGAACTTCTCGACCAGCGGGTGCTCGGGCGCCAGCACCATGTAGGTCGCGCCGAACAGGGTGTCCTGGCGGGTGGTGAAGATCGTGATGTGCTCGCCGTCGATCGGGAAGTCGACGCGGGCGCCCTCGCTGCGGCCGATCCAGTTGCGCTGCTGCAGCTTGATGGCCTCGGGCCAGTCCAGCTCCTCCAGGTCCTCCAGCAGCCGGTCGGCGTAGGCGGTGATGCGCATGTTCCACTGGCGCAGCTTGGCCTTGAAGACCGGGTAGTTGCCGCGCTCGGAGCGGCCGTCGGCGGTGACCTCCTCGTTGGCCAGTACGGTGCCCAGGCCCGGGCACCAGTTGACGGGCGCGTCGGAGGCGTAGGCCAGGCGGTACTCGCCCAGGATGTCGGCGCGCTCGCGGGCGTTCAGCTCGCTCCACGCGCGCGTGGTGCCCGGAATCGGGCGCTCACCGGACTCGAACCGGGCGATCAGCTCGGAGATCGGGCGGGCCTTCTTCGCCTCGTCGTCGTACCACGAGTTGAAGATCTGCAGGAAGATCCACTGGGTCCACTTGTAGTAGTCCGGGTCGATCGTGGCGAAGGACCGGCGCTTGTCGTGGCCCAGGCCCAGCCGGCGCAGCTGGGTCTTCATGTTCTCGATGTTGGCCTCGGTGGACACGCGCGGGTGCGTGCCGGTCTGCACGGCGTACTGCTCGGCGGGCAGGCCGAAGGCGTCGAAGCCCAGGGTGTGCAGGACGTTGTGGCCGGTCATGCGCTGGAACCGGGCGAAGACGTCGGTGGCGATGTAGCCCAGCGGGTGGCCGACGTGCAGGCCCGCACCCGAGGGGTACGGGAACATGTCCATGATGAACTTCTTGGGCTTGGCGACCAGCTCGGGGTCGCCCGCCAGGTCGCCCTCGGGGTTCGGCGCCGCGTACGTGCCGTCGGCGTCCCAGAAGTCCTGCCAGCGTGCCTCGATCTCGGCCGCCATGGCGGCCGTGTAGCGGTGCGGCGCGGCCTCCGCCGACGTGGCGGCGGCAGCGGGGTTCGTCTCGCTCATGATCCTCAAAGCTCCATCGATCGTCTCTGCCTGCGGAAATGAAAAAACCCCTCGCACAGGAGGGGACGCCGCGCCGATGCCGACCTCACGGTTCGACCCGGGGTCGGTACTGATCAGCGCGGCCCGCTAAGCAGAAGGCGTACGGCACGCATGGCGCTAGGGTACCGCAGGCCTTCAGCGCGCGGGGACGGCCTTCGACGAGCCGCGACACGCTTGAGCAAGCGGCGGCACTCTTCCGTATCCCTTGTGGACATGCCAGAACCCTCGAGGAGGCTCAACCAAGGTCGACAATTACCCTGCGCACCGTCCGCCAAGGGACAACAGCCCAGTCGCATGGTCCGCTGATAACAACGCAATAACTCAAACCCCGTACTGATCGGTATGGCGCCACTTAGAGTTCGGCAGCGGGACCGCTTTCCCGAAACTGCTCGGAGTTGCCCCCATGAACCCTCGTCGTAGTACCAGCTCCCTCCCCAAGCCTGGCCGCTCGGCCTCCGGGGTGGCATCGGCTGTCGTCCTGCTGCTCATACCCGTGGTCGTGCTGGCCGGAGGCAACCAGTTCCGCGACTTCCTCAACTTCGGCGCGGGCGTGTTGTCCCTGGTCTCGCTCAGCTGCTCGGTGATCTGGGGCCTGTTCGCGCAGGACCGGATCTTCCTGAACATCCGGCAGCGGATCGTCGGCCAGGCGGTGCACCGCACGCTCGGGGTCGCCTCGATCGCGTTCCTCCTGCTGCACATCACCACGAAGGTCGCGCTCGGCCACACGAAGGCGATCGCCGCGATCATTCCTTTCGCGCTCGGTGTCACCGGAATCGGCGGCCTGATCGGCCTGGGTTCGCTGGCGGGCCTGCTGATGATCTTCGTGGGCGTCACCGGCGCCCTGCGCAGCAATTTCGCCACCCCGGCCCCGGTCGCCGCCCGCTGGCGCGCCATGCACATGCTCGCCTACCCGGCCTGGTGCGCCGCGCTGATCCACGGCCTGTACGCGGGTCGCGCGGCCAAGCCGTTCTTCGTGATCTCCTACGGCCTGTCGCTGCTGGGCGTGATGGCCGCCCTCGCCCTGCGCGCCGCCCCGCGCCCGGTCAAGCGCCGGGTCGCCGACCGGCTGGTGGCGCTGTTCGGCAGCTCGGAGCGGCCCGGACTCGAGGAGCTGGACGCGAGCCGTTCCCGGGCGGCCGAGCCGGCTCCGGCGGGCTTCGAGAGCCGGCGCGAGCCGAGGGGAGCCGCCGCTCCGTCGGCGCCGCTGTACCAGTCCCCCGCCGCCCCCGCCGCGGAACCCGCGTCGGGCTTCGCGGCCGCCTACCGCGCGGTCTCCACACCGGGCCGCTCCCGGCAGTCGTACCCGGCCGGTCAGACCTCCCGTATGGACCTGCCGCTGGACATGCAGGCCACGGAGGCCATGCCGCGCGTGGACGGCCTGTCCAGCACCTCGGGCAGCTGGCCGATCCCGTCCCCGCCGCCGGTCGGCGAGGCCCCGCCGTCCGCGTACGACCCGTTCCAGGACACCGGGCAGACCATTCCGGTCTACGGCAATTCGGGCACCGTCGGTTACGGCGGAAGTGACATGTACGACACCGGTGAGACAAACGGCCTCTACGGCACGTACAACGCCAGTGACACATACAACAGCGGTCCCGCTACCGAAACGCTGCCCGGCGCGTCCTACGACACTCCGGGTTCGGGCGAATCTTGGAACACGCCGTCCGGAGGCTTTTAAGTGAACGAGGCCCTGCCCGACGTACCCGAAGTCCGCGTGGTCGGTCTTCCGCAGCTCACGTCGGGCTTCGACCTTGTGGAACGGCTCGATCTGCCCATGCACCTGAAGGTGCACGGACCGCTCGACCCGCTCGGCGGCGAGCAGCTCGCTCAGCTCGCCGAACGCATCAACCTCAGGGGCCGTGGCGGCGCGGGCTTCCCCTTCCACAAGAAGCTGCGCTCGGTCGCCGAGTCGGCGATCAAGCGCGGGGTGCGGCCGGTCGTCGTGGTCAACGGCAGCGAGGACGAGCCTGCCTGCCGCAAGGACACGGTGCTGATCAACCGCGCCCCGCACCTGATCCTGGACGGCGCGCTGTTGTGCGCCGAGGCGCTCGGCGCGCGGACGCTGGTGATCGGTGTCACCCGCGAGTCGACGCAGCGCTCCATGGAGGCCGCGCTCGCCGAACGCGGGCTGAGCAACAGCCGTAGATCGGCGCTACGCGCGTGGGTGCAGCGCAACCCGGTGCGGATGGTCACCGGCGCCGCCGCCTCGCTGATCCGCTCGGTCGACGGCGGCCCGGCGATCCCGCCCGGCCGCAAGATCAGCGCCTCGCAGAGCGGCGTCGGCGGCGCGCCCACGCTGCTGTCCAACGCGGAGACGTTCGCGCAGCTGGCCATCGCCGCCCGCATCGGCCCCGAGCGCTACGGCAACACCGGCCTGTACGACGAGCCGGGCACCGTCATGCTCACCGTGTCCGGCGCGGTCGCCCGCCCGATGGTGATCGAGGTGCCCACGGGCGTGCCGCTGCGCTACGTGCTGCAGCTGGCGGGTGCCCCGCCGGTGCCGCAGGGCGTGCTGACCGGCGGCTATCACGGCAAGTGGATCGACGCGGCGACCGTCAACGAGGCGATCGTCTCGCGCAACTCGCTGGACGCGGTGGGCGGTTCGCTGGGCGCGGGCGCGATTCTGCCGATCAGCCAGGAGACCTGCCCGCTGGGCGAGTCGCTGCGGGTGGCGCAGTGGCTGGCCGAGGAAAGCGCGGGCCAGTGCGGGCCCTGCTACCTCGGGCTGCCGGCCGCCGCGCGCGGCATGGAGGACATCCTGAGCGGCGGCGGTCCGGCCGCGCTGGAGGCGCTGAAGCAGGTCGCGAAGAACGTCAAGCGCCGCGGCGCGTGTTCGCATCCGGACGGCTCGGCGATGTTCCTGGAGTCGACCATCAAGGCGTTCACCGACGACCTGGCCGCGCATGTCCTCGGAAACGGCTGTGGACGGCCCGTGGAGGGCGTTCTGCCACTCTTCGAGGGCGGCAGGGCCCCTACGGGCATCCCGGGCGGCGGAGAGCCCGAGGAAACCGGCGCCAGCCGCCAGAAGATCTACGTCGACTGGACGCTGTGCCGGGGCCACGGACTGTGCGCCGACATCCTCCCGGAGGTCTTCGAACTCGGCGCCGACGGTTTCCCGACCGTCGCCCAGGCCCAGGTGCCGCGGTACGCGGAGGCGAAGGCCCTGCGTGCGGTGCGCCGCTGCCCGGCGCTCGCCCTGCGCATCGAGGAGGACACCCGCGGGCAGGCACCGTCCCGCAACCTTCCGGTCGTCTCCCAGGGCCGCGGCCGGCGCGCTCTCGGCCGCTGAGCACACGAAGGGGCGGTCACCCGGTCCGGGTGACCGCCCCTTGGCTCGACCGCCGTCGTTCGGCTGCGGCTCGCGGCGACGCAACACGCCGAAGGCGGACCATCCGTCGGGATGATCCGCCTTCGACTTCTGTGGAGCTAAGGAGAATTGAACTCCTGACCTCTTGCATGCCATGCAAGCGCTCTACCAACTGAGCTATAGCCCCTTGTTTTGTTCTTTCGCCCGGTTCCCCCGGCGACGACGTAAACATTACAGGCCCGGGGGCGCAGCGCAAAATCGGTTTCGGCTTCACATCGATACGTCGCCAATGTCCGCTTTTGTGGCCCGGATCGAACTGACGCCCGCGCTGTTCCCGGTGTTCCTGATCGTGACGGGTGTGATGACCCACCTGCGAGGCGGGGGCGCGACGCCATGGCTGCGGCAC
The DNA here is from genome assembly GCF_042868225.1 of Streptomyces sp. NPDC007856. Taxonomy (NCBI): domain Bacteria; kingdom Bacillati; phylum Actinomycetota; class Actinomycetes; order Kitasatosporales; family Streptomycetaceae; genus Streptomyces; species Streptomyces sp. NPDC007856. The sequence continues at coordinate 739,234 of NZ_JBIAEC010000002.1, forward strand.
GCGCGCGGGGCGGCCGTCGCGTTCGAGGATGCCCTTTGGGCTGCCTCGGCGGCTGTCATGGCCGCTGTGGGCCTCGCGGCCGCCGTGGCTGGGTGGGTCCGCTCGTACCGTTGCTGCGGGCCCACGGACCCCCGGTGGGGGCCGCACGGAACCGGGCGGCCCGAACCGCACCAGGAAGCCGGGGAATTGACGCATCCGGCGCTCTACGCGGCAGCCGGTGCGCCATTCCTCGTGCTGACCCGGACCTCGGCGCCGGAACACGACGGCGGCACGCCGGGGATCAGGCGGTCACGAAGGAGTAGAACCGCTTGAGTGTGCAGTGCTCTTCGAGAAGGCGCCCGTAGATCGGCTCGCCCTCCAATTCCCGGTACGTCTCGATCGGGTCGCCTTTTATGATCAGCGCCCGCGCGCATTCCTCGCACCAGTACTGGTAGTCGGGATTGATCGGCTCCATGTCACGGACGATCGGCGTACCGCTCCCACACCAGTCGCACTTTCGCCTGTGTGCACCCATCGATCAGCTCCAGATGTGGCCGCAGGCCGTGCACACGTAGGAGATTCCGCCGTTGTCGCCGAGCACTTGAGCGACATGCGCGGAACCACAGGAAGGGCAGCTCAGCCGGGTGGTCGTGTCCCGTATCAACGCCGCACCGAGGAGGTGGCCGACCTCCTCAAGGATGCTCGCAGGCATCGCTACTCCCTCCCGTCGGGCCGTGCCCCCTTCCGGCCGTTTGATTCTGCCACGGCCGGAGCAATACGGTCAGCGACGCCTCAGTACCAGTCCGGACGCGGCGCCCACCACGGCCGCTGAGGCCAGCGCCCAGGCACACACCGAGAACGCCTCCGCAGAGGTATACGAGCGCAGAACCCCCGGTGACTCAACCCGGTTCAGGAACAGTGTGCCGAAAGACGCCACGCCGATCAGCTGACCGAGCTGGGTGACCGTCGCCAGCAGGCCACTGGCGTCCGCCGCGTCCTCGGGCCGCACAGTGGCGAGCGCGCGGGTGAGGGTCGGGCTGAAGGCGAGCGCGAGCCCGGCGCCCACGCCCACGTACCCGGCGTGCAGCACCGCTCCCCCGCCGCCGCCCCCGTGGAAGGCCAGCCCCACGACGGCCACGGAGACCGCGGTCAGCGCGAACCCGGCCGGGGTCAGCACCCGCTGCAGCCCGGCGGGCCACCTCCGCCACGTCAGGCTGACGGCGCCGAAGACGCCGGCGGTCGGGGCGAAGCTCAGGCCGGCCCGCAGCGCGCTGTAGCCGAGGCCGCCCTGGACATGCAGGGTCAGCGCGAAGAGGAAGCCCGCGTTGACCGACATCACGACGAGGATGCGGAAGACGGCCAGGCCGATGCCGGGGTGGCGCAGCACCCGGGGCGCGATCAGCGGGGCGCCGCCGCGCCGGGCCAGCCAGGTCTCGAACCCGCAGAACAGCGCGAACAGCACCACCGCACCGGCCAGTGACAGCCAGGACCACAGCGGCCAGTCCTCCTCCTGCCCGAGCACCAGCGGCACCGTCAGCAGCGACACGGCCGCGCCCAGCAGCACCAGTCCGGGCAGGTCGAGCGCACGTGACCGCTCCCTGCCTTCCGCGCCGCCCAGTGGCAGGACCCGGCGGCCGATGACGAGCAGCACGACGCCGACCGGCACGTTGACGAGGAACACCGGCCGCCAGCCGGTCCCGAACAGATCGGCGCTGACCAGCACACCGCCCGCTGTCTGCCCGGCCGCCGCACCGACGGCGAGGACCGCCGAATAGGCGCCGAGTGCCCGGGCCCGGGCCGCGCCGGTGAAGGTTCGCTGGATCAGGCTGAGCACCTGCGGGATGGCCAGCGCCGCACCGGCGCCCTGCACCATCCGCAGGACGATCAGCTCGGTCGCCCCCTGCGCCAGCCCGCAGGCGAGTGAGGCCGTGGTGAACAGGGCGACCCCGGCGAGGTGGACCCGGGCATGGCCGAGCCGGTCGCCCAGCCGGGCGCCGGTGATCAGCAACACGGAGTAGGAGATGGCGTAGCCGGCGATGACCAGCTGCAGGTCGGCGCCCGAGGCATGGAGTCCGGAACCGATGGTGGGAGCGGCGACATTCACGATGAAGACGTCGAGGGCCGCCATGAACAGGGCGGCGAGCAGGACGGCGAGCAGCAGCCGCGGCCGGTTGTCAGTGCGGGGTGCTTCACTGTCCGTGACGGGTGATGCGGGGCCGCCGGCGGCGACTTCGGCGGTCGAGGGGTGACTGTCAGTGGCAGGTGCTTCACTGGTCGCAGGGTTCGCAGCGGGGCCGTTGCCCGGCCCGCTTCGGGATGTCGTCGTCATGGCGCCGAGCCTGACGGCGCTCCGGTACGGGTGCCGAGAGCCCGGCGATGCTGGTACTGCCAACACCTGGCAGGGCCGGGTCGGGGCGCCGACGATGAGGACGGGGACGACGGGGGACGCAGGGGGATGAGGGGACGACGTGGGATGCAGGGGATGGCGAGGATGACGGGGACGACGGGGGTCGCACGATGACGGCGAGCACGACGAACACGACGCCGACGACACAGACAGCGCAAACAAGGAAGACGACACAGGCGACGCAGACGACAAGGACAGCGAACCGGGCGGGGACGGCGAAGACGGTCCGGCCGGCGAGCGCTCAGCGCCGCAGGCCGGAGCTGGCCGCCTTCCTGCGCAGCAGGCGGGCGCGGGTAACACCGGCCGACGTGGGGATGCCACCGGGCCTGCGGCGGCGCACACCCGGTCTGCGCCGAGAGGAGGTCGCCCAGCTCTCCGGCGTGGGTGTGACCTGGTACACATGGCTGGAGCAGGGTCGGCCGATCAACGCCTCGCCGCAGGTGCTGGACGCGGTCGCCCGCACGCTGCGGCTGGACGCGCCGGAGCGGGAGCATCTGTACCGGCTGGCGGAGGTGCCGTTCGAGGCAGAGCCGGGTGCCCTGCCCCGCCGGGTCGCCCCTGAGGTGCAGGGCATCATCGACACCCTCGATCCCCTGCTGGCGGTGGTGTACAACTCGCGTTACGACATCCTGGCCGCCAATTCGGCCTACCGTGACCTGTTCGCGGCTCGGAAGGCCCGCAGGATCGGCGTACCGAACGCGCTGTGGACGCTGTTCACCGCGACGGCCGAGGACTGCCCGGTGGTGGACCGGGAGCGCGAGCTGCCGGTGATGGTGGCGACGCTGCGTTCGGCGTACGGCAGACACGTGGGTGAGTCGGCCTGGGAGGAGTACATACGCGCGCTGTCGGCGGCGAGCCCCTGGTTCGCGCGACTGTGGGCGGGTGGTGAGGTGATACCGCCGGGCCCTCGGGTCAAGACGTTCCGTCACGCGGCGGTGGGCGACATGCGGATGACCTCGCAGTCGCTGTCCATCGACGGGATGGCCGAGTGCCGGATGGTCGTCTACACCCCGGAGGACGAGGAGTCACGAGAGAAGATCACGTTGCTGCGGGAGCGAAGGGAGCGGCTGTGGCCGCCGGCATACACAACAGAAAATCCCGCCCTCTGAGAGGACGGGACCTTCATCACCGATCTTTGACAACTCAACAGAGCGTCGATCAGTGGAGCTAAGGAGAATTGAACTCCTGACCTCCTGCATGCCATGCAGGCGCTCTACCAACTGAGCTATAGCCCCTGGCGCCACGCGGCGGAGCCGCATGGTGTCTCGCCCCGCTCGGCGGGGCGAACAAGAAGAACTTTAGCCTGTGACCTGCCAGAAAGTGAAATCCGGGGTCGCGAGCCCCCTGAGGCTCAGTCGTCGTCGCCGAGGACCGGCTCCGGGAGGGTGCCGGCGTTGTGCTCCAGCAGGCGCCAGCCGCGGGCGCCCTGACCGAGCACGGACCAGCAGCAGTTGGAGAGGCCGCCGAGGCTCTCCCAGTGCCTGGCTTCCAGGCCGAGCAGCCGGCCGATGGTGGTGCGGATGGTGCCACCGTGGCTGACGACGACGAGAGTGCCGTCCTCCGGCAGCTTCTCGAGGTGCCGCAGTACGACGGGAGCCGCACGGTCGGCGACCTCGGTCTCCAGTTCGCCGCCGCCGCGGCGGACCGCCTCGCCGCGCTTCCAGGCGGCGTACTCCTCGCCGTAGCGGGCGATGATCTCCTCGTGCGTCAGCCCCTGCCAGACGCCCGCGTAGGTCTCGCGCAGGCCTTCCTCGCGGGTGACGTCGAGGCCGGTCAGGGCGGCGAGCTCGGCAGCGGTGTTCGCCGCCCGCTGCAGGTCCGAGGAGACGATCGCGTCCGGTCCCAGGGAGGCGAGCAGCCGGGCGGCACGGCGGGCCTGGCCGATGCCGGTCTCGGTCAGCGCGACGTCCGTGCTGCCCTGGAAGCGGCGCTCGACGTTCCAGGCGGTCTGGCCGTGCCGCCACAGGATGATGCGGCGGCCGCCATTCTTGCGGTCGGTGACCTCGCCGGTGGCGCTCATCACCAGTCCCCGCCCGGCTGCTGCTCTGCCTCGGCGGCCTGCAGCTTCGCGTGCTCCTCCGCCTTGCCGCGGGTGGCCTTGGCGTCGGCGGGCAGCTCCAGCTCGGGGCAGTCCTTCCACAGCCGCTCCAGGGCGTAGAAGACGCGCTCCTCGCTGTGCTGGACATGCACGACGATGTCGACGTAGTCGAGCAGGATCCAGCGGGACTCGCGGTCGCCCTCGCGGCGGACCGGCTTGGCGCCGAGTTCCTTCAGCAGGCGCTCCTCGATCTCGTCGACGATGGCCCTGACCTGGCGGTCGTTCGGCGCGGAGGCCAGCAGGAAGGCGTCCGTGATCGACAGTACGTCGCTGACGTCGTAGGCGATGACGTCGTGGGCGAGCTTGTCGGCCGCCGCCTGGGCGGCGGTGTTGATGAGCTCAAGAGAACGGTCGGTGGCGGTCACTACGAAGCTTTCGGTCGGCGGTCACTGGACCTCAAGGGTCTCACGGACCGCCGGGCGCACCCCACGTGATTACGGTGGCACGTGGGGTGCGTGGGACCACCCGTCAGGAGCGGGTGGGCTTGTAGTCCTGGCCGAGGACGACCGAGACGTCGGCGCCGGAGGAGACGGAGCCCTTGGCCACGGAGCCGGCGGGCAGGCCGAGGGTCTTGGCGACCTCGGTGGCGTCCGACTTGTGGGAGGCGTCCGAGTAGACCACCTTCGAGGTGGCCTGCGCACCGGGGGCGGTGCCGCCCTCAAGGAAGGTGAAGCCGCCGTTGAGCAGCACCACACGGGCCTTCTCCGCGTCGTCCTTCACACCGGTGGCGTTCTGCACGGAGACCCGGACCGCGGAGCCGGCGTCGGGGCTCTTGGCGGTGCCGCCGAGGATGTCCTTCACCACGCTGTCGCTGGTCCTCGCGCTCAGGGTGCCGTCGGCCTGGACCGGCAGCAGGGCGGTCTTGTAGGCGCCGCTCTTGGCGAGGTCGGCGAGCTTGGCGAGGAAGGTGCCGAGGTCCTTGTCGGTGAGCGGCGGGTCGAGGATCTGCGCGAGGGTCTGCACGGTGGTCGTGGCCGACGACGGGTCGGAGGACATCTTGCGCAGCACGCCCTGCATGACCTGGCCGAACCGCTCCAGCTGGGCGTTCTGGGACTCTCCGGCGGCGCGGTAGGTGGCGTAGGCGACGGCCATCTTGCCGCTGAGGGTCTGGTCGCTGCCCTTGTGGACGAGGGGTTCCGCGCCCTTCTTCTTGGTGTCCGGGTCGGGCACGTCGGTGTTGGTGTCGATGTCGATGTTGCCGACCAGGTCGACGAGGTTCTGCAGGTAGGGCGTGTCCAGGCGCCAGGTGCCCTGGATGTCGGTGCCGAGGACCGTGGCCAGCTGGTCGCGGGTGCCGGAGGCGCCGTCGTCGTCCACCGACTTGGCGAGAGTGGTGGTGGAGCCGTCGTCGGCGCTCAGGGCGAGGGAGTTGGGCAGCAGCACGGTGCTGCCCTGCTTGGTGGTCGTGTTGTCGACCAGCAGCGCCGTGGAGGTGCCGCCCTTGCCGGTGTTGTGCAGGTGGACGACGATCACGTCGCGTTTCTGGGCGGCGACCGGCGTCGCCGCGCCGGGCTTGGAGCCGGAGGAGGACAGACCGGGCAGCTTTCCGGCGTACCAGAGGTAGCCGACGCCGCCGACCGCGACGAGGGCGAGGACGACAAGGAGGGCGATGATCCGGCTGCGGGCGCGGCGGCGGGCCTCCTCGCGGCGCTCGGTGCGGTTCTCGGTGAACTTCAGCCAGTCGATGACGTCCTCGGAGTTGCCGTCCGGCTCCTCGACGAATGCGAACTGCTCGGTGTGGTAATCCCGTTCGCCCGCGTCCTGCGGCCCCTGGGACGGCGCCGGGGCTTGCGGGCGCTGCGCCGGGCCGGCCTGCTGCGGGATGTGGGCGGTCTGCTCGGTGACCCGGGGCTGCTGTCCGCTGTTCGCGGACTGCCCGTAGGGGTCGTGGCCGACGAGGTGCTGGGTGCCGGTGCCATAGGGGTCGTACGGGGCCTGGGAGCCGTAGGGGTCGTACCCGGGTGCGGGCGCGCCGCGCTCGTAGGAGGTCACCGGTGGCTGCTGGCCGGTGGCGTAGGGGTCGTAGCCGTAGCCCTGCTGCTGGGCGTACGGGTCGTAGGTCGCCTGCGGTGCCTGCTGTGCCGGGACCTGCCGGTACATGGGCCGGCCGTACTCGTCATAGCCGACGATTTCGTACGGGCCGGCGCCATGGCCAACGTCACCCGCGTCGTATCGGTCGTTCACCGGTGCCCCTCTCGGCTCACTCGCCGCGGTACAGCTCGCGCTTGTCGATGTAGCGCACGACTCCGTCCGGCACCATGTACCAGATGGGTTCTCCCTTGGCGACTCTCGCACGGCAGTCCGTGGAGGAGATGGCCAGCGCCGGCACCTCGACGAGCGAGACGCCGCCTTCCGGCAGGCCGGGATCGGTCAGATGGTGGCCGGGCCGGGTGACGCCGATGAAGTGCGCGAGGGAGAACAGCTCCTCGCTGTCTCGCCAGGTCAGCAGCTGCGCGAGGGCGTCGGCGCCGGTGATGAAGAAGAGGTCCGTGTCGGGGTTGAGGGCGCGCAGGTCGCGCAGGGTGTCCACGGTGTAGGTGGGGCCGCCGCGGTCGATGTCGATGCGGCTGACGGAGAACTGCGGGTTCTCGGCGGTGGCGATGACCGTCATGAGATAGCGGTCCTCGGCCGGCGATACCCTGCGGTGGGACTTCTGCCACGGCTCGCCGGTGGGCACGAACACCACCTCGTCCAGCTGGAACTGCGCGGCGACCTCGCTGGCCGCCACCAGGTGCCCGTGGTGGATCGGGTCGAAGGTCCCGCCCATGACGCCCAGGCGCCGCTTGCCCGTGTGGGCGGGGCCGTGGCCCGGCCGGTGCTGCCGGTACTGCGGGTGCTTGACCGTGTCGTCGGCGGTCTCGTCCACCGGACCGGTAGGCATGTCCTGCTCTCCCATGCGTGCAGACCCTACCGGCCCGGCCTTGGGCGTCCGGCCGGGGACGGGGTCCCCGCTCAGCGGTCGCGGTTGAAGCGGGTGGTGATCCACAGCAGGAGCAGCAGGATGGCGAGGGCGCTGCCTCCGGTGACCGCGGGGTTGAGGCTGTTGTGGTGGCCGCCCCCGGCTTCGGCGAGAGTGACCAAGTGGGCTGCGGTGCTGGGAAGGCTCATCTTCGGCAGGACCTAACGCGTGTGGGCGGGATAAAGATGTCGGCTCATCGTATGCGGGCCTCCTGGCGGCGATCACGCCGACTCCGCCGTTGGGCCCGCGGGGAACTTTCGCGAGCTGTCAGTCGTCTTTCCGCTTGTAGCCGCTCAGCAGGAACCAGGCGGTCAGTGCACAGCCCAGGACCATCACGATCAGGACGATACGGAGCAGATTGCCCGACCCGTGCTGTTGGACGGCGCTTGCGGCGGCATCGGTCAGCCAGGCGGCTGTGGAGTGGTGCTCCATGAGTGGACTCCTTCGGCTGTACTGCCCGTCCACGGTATCTCCGCCTAGGCTGGGCTCCGCTTCGGGGGCACAGTGGGCACTCACACGCACATGGGGGAAGACATGTCCGACGACGGCCAGCAGGAGACCGGGCACGAGCGTGTGCCGAGCAGGCAGCGCAGGCGCTTCCCGGGGATCTCCTCGCGTGCCTACGAGCATCCGGCCGACCGCTCGGCCCTTGTCGCGCTGCGCAAGCTGAGCGGATTCGACACCGTTTTCAAGGCGCTCAGCGGGCTGCTGCCCGAGCGGAGCCTGAGACTGCTGTTCCTGTCCGACTCGGTGCGCGTCTCCGAGCGGCAGTTCCAGCATCTGCACGACATGCTGCTGGACGCCTGTTACATCCTGGACCTGGAGAAGGTCCCGCCGATGTACGTCAACCAGGACCCGCAGCCGAACGCGATGTGCATCGGCCTGGACGAGCCGATCATCGTGGTCACCACGGGGCTCGTGGAACTCCTCGACGAGGAGGAGATGCGGGCGGTCGTCGGGCACGAGGTGGGACACGCGCTGTCCGGTCACTCGGTGTACCGCACGATCCTGCTGTTCCTGACCAGCCTCGCGCTGAAGGTCGCCTGGATCCCGTTGGGCAACTTCGCGATCATGGCTATCATCACGGCGCTCAGGGAGTGGTTCCGCAAGTCGGAGCTGTCCGCGGACCGGGCGGGTCTGCTGGTGGGGCAGGACGTCCGGGCCTCGATGCGCGGCCTGATGAAGATCGCGGGCGGCAACCATCTGCACGAGATGAACGTGGACGCGTTCCTGGAGCAGGCCGAGGAGTACGACTCCGGGGGCGATCTGCGCGACTCCGTGCTGAAGATCCTGAACGTGCTGCCCCGCTCGCACCCCTTCGCCACGATCCGAGCGGCCGAGCTGAAGAAGTGGGCCGAGTCCCGGGACTTCCAGCGGATCATGGACGGCCACTACCCGCGGCGTGACGAGGACAAGGACACCTCGGTCAGCGACTCCTTCCGCGAGTCGGCGGCCAGCTACGCGAGCGACGTGAAGACCTCCAAGGACCCGCTGATGAAGCTGGTCACGGACCTCGCGGACGGCGCGGGCGACCTGAGCGGCCGGGTGCGCCGCGGCTTCGACGGCTTCCGCAGCCCGCCCCCGGCCAAGGGAGGCCCCGCGGACGCCCCTCAGGAGGGGTGACACCAGCCCGCCACACGGACACCGGCTCCCCTCGCCCGCCGCAACGCACCGGCTCCCCGCTGAGCCACAGCGGCACCGGCCCCGCTCTGAGCCACAGCGGCACCGGCGGTCCGCTGAGCCACAGCGGCCGGATCCGGCGGTGCCGACCCTCCTCGGCCCGAAGTGGCCGACCCCGGCCGCTCTCGAAGACTCCCCCGCTCACACCTTCGGCTCAGCCCCGGCGGCCAGCGTCCCGCACAGGGCCGCGGGGCTGCCCGTCTCGTAGGGGTCGGTGCCCGCGGGGCCGCCGGTGTGGGCCGTCTGGCCGGCCAGGAGGGGGCGGAGGTAGGCCGTGGAGTCCTCGGCGCAGGCGAGCGGGCCCGCCTGGACGTAGGACGTGACCAGCTGTACCTGGTGGGTGCGCAGATCGTCGCGGGTGAAGCGGAAGGTCACCTCGCGGCGGACGGTGAACAGGGACGCGGGGGCGCCGGCCGCGGCACCGGTGGGGCGCAGGGCGTAGACGAAGGTGTGGTCGGCGGTGACCTCCAGCGTGCTCGCGTCGCTCTCGACGGCCTGGAGGTTGCCCTGGACGCGGGTCGGTCCGTCGGCGGCGAGCTGGACGCGGGAGGGGTCGAGACGGACCAGCCAGCCGGTGGGGGCGTGCCGGCCGTCCGTCGCCGGGTGGTCGAAGCTCTGGTCGAACTGATCGAGCTGGTCGGCGTCGATGAGGGACCGGACAGGGCCGACCTGGCGGCCGGTCAGCACCTCGGGGTCGAGCGAGGAGCGGACTACGTAGTCCTTGGCGGTGGTGAGCGCGGTCACCACCTGGCTGTCGGAGAAGTGGGCGGTGCCACGGGCGGCCGGCAGCGGTATGCCCTCGGCGCCGACGTCGTACGACGCGGCGGGGCTGTGCGCGAACAGGCTCTCGGCGCCGGCGGTGCCCGGCACCTTGCCCGTGGGGGCGAGCGGGATCACCGTCATCCGCAGGGGTTCGACGGGGCGCCGGGTCTCCGGGGTGCCGTAGGGGTGGCGGACGCCCATGTAGATCGCGGTGCCGAAGGCGACGGCGATCAGCAGGACGAGGATCAGGGCCTGCCGGGTGAGTCCGCGGTGCAGGGGCGGGCGGCGGCGTACGGCGGGCGCGTGGTCGGCCATCCGCTCCTCGGCGGAGTACTCCTGAAGGCGCGCAGCACGGACGAACGACTCGTCGAACACGACGGATCGGTACTCGTCCTCGCCACCTCCGAGCCCGCCCTCGGGTGTGCCCTCCGGTGGGTCTCCAGGCCCGCTCATACTTTCAGAGTAGGTCGCGTAGGCCTCAGGTAAACGCCCTGCTACACGACAACTTCTGACAGGTGCTCACCAAGAACGGGGGCGGGCGTTCAGGGGGAGCGCGGGATGGCCGAGGCCGGCGGCTGGGCGGTGTCGGCGGAGACGGAGGGCGCGGCGGCGCTGCCCTGTTCCAGGCCGGTCGGGGCGGGCGCGGGAATCCCGTCACGGGTGCCCGCGGAGCCGCCGCGGTAGACGGCGGCGAAGGCCAGGGCAACCATGCCGATGCCCATCACGACGGCCAGCACCCAGGCCACGGGGCGGTGCCAGCGGACCTGCTTGCCGTATCCGCCGAAGCGGCGGTCGCCGAGGACGTAGGTGTCCTCCAGCTCGTCGTCCTCCGGATCTTGGCCGAATTCGGTCCCCTCGGGGCCGTAGGCGTCGTCGTAGCGCTCGCCTCGGGCGTGGGCGCGGCGAGCCTCCGCGTCGGAGGCCTCGGCTCTGGCCTGTGCGGCGGCAAGGAGGCGCTCGACGGCGGTCGGCTCATGGACCGTGGCCGCCTGTACGAAGGCCTCGTCGAAGACCACGGAGGCGAACTCTTCGTCCGACACCCCGTGGTCGTGGTCGTCGTCGGGCTCCCAGCCGTCAGGGAACGGCGTGCCCCCCACGTCCTCCGGCACGCATCCAGAGTAGACCTGGGGGGTCAATTTGGGCAGACGGTATGGAAATTCGTCTGACTGGTGAGACGCCGTTTCGGCCGCCCGCCACGACGCGCGGGGCGTACGGCCGAACGGGTGAGCCTCAGGGGCGCACGTGGCCGTCACCGGTGACGATGTACTTCGTGCTGGTCAGCTCCGGCAGGCCCATCGGTCCGCGGGCGTGCAGCTTCTGGGTGGAGATGCCGATCTCGGCGCCGAAGCCGAACTGGCCGCCGTCGGTGAAGCGGGTGGAGGCGTTCACGGCGACGGTGGTGGAGTCGACCAGCTGGGTGAAGCGGCGGGCGGCCTGCTGGGAGGTGGTGACGATCGCCTCGGTGTGGCCGGAGGTCCACAGCCGGATGTGCTCCACGGCCCTGTCCAGGGAGTCGACGACCGCGGCGGCGATGTCGTAGGAGAGGTACTCCGTCTCCCAGTCCTCGGCCACGGCCTCCACCACCGTGGCCTTGGAGTTCTCGGCGTAGGCCATGACCCGCTCGTCGGCGTGCACGGTGACGCCGGCCTCGGCGAGGGCGTCGAGGGCGCGCGGCAGGAACAGCGGGGCGATGTCCTGGTGGACGAGGAGGGTCTCGGCGGCGTTGCAGACGCTGACCCGCTGGGCCTTGGAGTTGATCAGGATGTCGATGGCCATGTCGATGTCGGCATGGGCGTCGACGTAGACGTGGCAGTTGCCGGTGCCGGTCTCGATGACGGGGACGGTGGACTCGCTCACCACGGTCTGGATGAGGGAGGCACCGCCCCTCGGGATCAGCACGTCGACGAGGCCCCGGGCGCGCATCAGCTCGCGCACGCTCTCGCGGCTCTCCCCCGGCACCAGCTGGACGGCGTCGGCGGGCAGCCCGGCGCCGCCGACGGCGTCCCGGATGACGCGGACGAGGGCGGTGTTGGACTCGTAGGCGGAGGCCGAGCCGCGCAGCAGGACGGCGTTGCCGGACTTCAGACAGAGGGCGGCGGCGTCCACGGTGACGTTGGGGCGCGCCTCGTAGATGATGCCGACGACGCCGAGCGGGACGCGGACCTGACGCAGGTCGATGCCGTTGGGGAGGGTGGAGCCGCGGACGATCTCGCCGACCGGGTCGGGCAGCTTCGCCACGTCACGGACATCCGAGGCGATGGCGCGGACCCGCTCGGGGGTGAGGGTGAGCCGGTCGACGATGGCCTCGCTGGTGCCGTGCTCCCGGGCCTTGGCCACGTCGCGAGCGTTGGCCTCGACGATCTCGGCGGTCCGGACCTCCAGCGCGTCGGCGATGGCGAGCAGCGCGTCGTCCTTCACGGCCCGCGGGAGCGGCGCGAGGTCGGCGGCGGCGGCCTTGGCCCGGTAGGCGGCCTGGGTGACCGGGGACATCGAGTCGTACGGCGAGAGCGTGGTCATGAGGGAAGGGTAGTGCGCGGCTCGCGTCGGTCACCGCTCATCCCAAACCCCGAGACAAGGTCTCAGGAGGGATCAAAAGGGATGGACTCCCACCGGTGTGGCGGGCGGCGGGCCGTAGCCCTCGGCGATGCGGTGGTGGTAGGTCTCGCGGTCGATGACCTCCAGGCCGACGATCTCCCACGGGGGCAGTCCCGCGGTCTGCCGGTGCTCGCCCCACAGGCGCAGGGCGACGGCGGCGGCGTCGTGCAGGTCGCGGGCCTCCTCCCAGTACCGGATCTCCGCGTGGTCGGTCGCGTACCGGCTGGTCAGCAGGAAGGGGTGGTCGTGGGCCAGCTGTTCCAGGGCCCGCCGCAGATCGGTGAGGGGGACGTCCGGGCCGGAGACGCTGAGAGTGACGTGCCAGAGCCGGGGCATGTCCTTGGGCTCCTCATAGGTGTCACCGGCGGCGACGCTCGTCAGGGCACCGCGGGTGGCCACCCCAGGGCGCACTCGTCTCACGACGGCCTCCTTCACCCACTGCTCGGGGACGTCTGTCGGAACGTCTCTCTGAGACAAAGTTGAGCAGGCCCTACGGCACCGCGGGGCGGTTTTACGGAACGTCCCCCACCGGGGGCTGCCGTTACGTCCCGTTTTACGCGTGCAAGAGCACCAGGTCGTCCCTGTGTACGACCTCGCGTTCGTACGCCGGGCCGAGTTCCCGGGCCAGTTCACGGGTCGAGCGCCCGATCAGCCGGGGGATCTCCTTGGCGTCGAAGTTGACGAGTCCACGGGCCACCGCGCGCCCCGTGGTGTCGCGCAGTTCGACGGGGTCACCGGCGCTGAACTCGCCCTCCACAGCGGCGATTCCGGCGGGCAGCAGCGATGTGCGCCGCTTCACGACGGCGTCCACCGCCCCGTCGTCCAGGATCAGCGCCCCTTGCGGGGTGGAGGCGTGCTGGAGCCACAGAAGCCGGTCGGCGGAGCGCTTTCCGGTGGGGTGGAAGTAGGTGCCGGTGTCGCCGCCGCTCAAGGCGTCCGCAGCGTGCACGGCGCTGGTGAGGACCACGGGGATGCCGGCCGCGGCCGCGATCCGGGCGGCCTCGACCTTGGTGACCATCCCGCCGGTGCCCACGCCGGCCTTGCCCGCGCTGCCGATCTCGACGCCCGCGAGGTCCTCCGGCCCCTTCACCTCCGCTATCCGCGAGGTGCCGGGCTTGCTGGGGTCGCCGTCGTAGACGCCGTCGACGTCGGAGAGGAGCACGAGCAGGTCGGCGTGGACGAGGTGGGCGACGAGGGCGGCGAGGCGGTCGTTGTCGCCGAAGCGGATCTCGTCGGTGGCGACCGTGTCGTTCTCGTTGACGATCGGGAGGGCGCCCATCGCGAGGAGCTTGTCGAGGGTGCGGGAGGCGTTGCGGTGGTGGGCGCGGCGGCTCATGTCGTCGGAGGTGAGCAGGACTTGGCCGACGCGGACGCCATAGCGGGCGAAGGAGGCGGTGTACCGGGCGACGAGCAGGCCCTGACCGACGCTGGCGGCGGCCTGCTGCCGGGCGAGGTCCTTGGGGCGGCGGCGCAGACCGAGCGGGGCGAGGCCGGCGGCGATGGCACCGGAGGAGACGAGGACGACCTCCCGCTCTCCCCCGCTGCGGCTCTTGGCCAGCACGTCGACCAGCGCGTCGACGCGGTCGGCGTCCAGACCGCCGGCGGCGGTGGTCAGCGACGAGGAGCCCACCTTGACGACGATCCTGCGGGCCTCGCCCACGGCCTGCCTTGCCCTTGCCACCTTGCCCTCTGTTCCCCTCTTTGGCCCGCGCGCTGTTCCGGCTGCCTGAGCGGCAATCTACGCGAAGCGGATCGCCCCTCGCCCACCGGTCCAGCCTCCGGACACGCGGTCCGTAGCCGTTCCTTCACGGTTTGCGTACGGCAAAAAGGCTGCACTGGTCGTGTATGGAAATTAAAACTCGTCCAGACGTAAGTCGAAGATCCTTCGGCTCGCGCATCCACGCGACATCGCGGCGCTGCTGGCGGAGACGCCCGCGACCGTGCCGGCCGTGGAACGACACGGACCTCGCCTCGCTCGGCAGCCGGTTCGGCCGGCTGCACACCCAGGTCGGCGAACTGGCCGAAGACCACGCGAAGTCGCGCGAGGAGCCGGCCCGGTCGCGCAACCGGGCAAGCGGACTTCCACCCGCAATCCGCCGTCAGTGACGAGCGAACCGGGCCACACAACCCCGGCCACGCCGCGATCTCGCCCGGTCAGGCCGCCGCCGGATTGAACTTCTTCGCCGACAGCGTCCGCCGTACCTTGCGCAGCGCCCGGCGCAGGAAGGAGTTGGCGGCGGCCTCGCGGTAGCCGTGGACGGCGCGGGCCTCGCGGGGTGCGGCGAGGTAGATGTCGTCCGGGACAGCGGCCGTCTCCGAGCGGAAGTGCGGGTAGGCGAGGTAGACGCGGGTGCCGCGCTTCTCCAGGATCGCGCCGGGCTGCTTCTTCGCCTTGACGAACTCCACGACGTCAAGCAGCAGATCGGGTCGCTGCAAGGCGACCAGGTGCAGCCGCAGCCGCTCGTGCACCTTCAGCCGCCGGGCCACTCCGGGCGTCCAGTAGGCGTCCATCAGCGGCTTGGCCAGCTCGAACTTGTGCCGGCGGACCGTCTCGCCGTCCTTGAGGAACTTCGGCCCGAACTGCGGCAGCAGGGTGATGAGGAAGGGCCGGACCATGAGCAGGTCCCGCTTGTCGCCGGCCGGGACCATGTCGGCGATCAGCGTCATCAGGGACCGCGCGGAGTCGAAGCGCAGGGTGTAGCTGCCGCTCTTGGTGACGTGCTTGCCGTCGTCGCGGCCGACCAGGTAGTAGCAGGGGTAGTCGGCGAGGACCGAGACGCCTTCCGCGCGCAGGTACGCCTCCATGGTGAACAGGGCGTCCTCGCCGGTGAACAGCGACTCGTCGAACCGCATGCCGTGCCTGTCGAGCAGCTCGCGACGGAACAGCTTCTGCGCGCTCAGCGTGAACTTGATGTTGGAGGAGAAGACGTCGGTACGGCCGAGGGTCTTGCCCCACATGGTCTTCGGCGGAATGCGGTTGATGCCCTCGACCTTGCCGAGCACCACGTCCGTGCCGTTCTCGTCGGCCATGGCGACCATGCGCTCAAGGCCCTCGGGGCCGAGCCGGTCGTCGGCGTCGAGGAAGAACACGAACCGGCCGGCCGCCCTGCCGAGGCCGACGTTGCGCGGGCCGCTGGGGCCACCGGAGTTCTTCTGGCGGATGACGGTGACGCGCATGGGGGCGCGGGCGGCGAACTCCTCCAGACACTCCCCGGTGCCGTCCGTCGAGCCGTCGTCGACCGCGATGACCTCGAAGCGTGCCGGGTCCATGGTCTGAGCCTCGACGGACGCCAGGCACTCGACCAGGTAAGGCATCGCTTCGTACGCCCCGATGATCACGCTCACATCAGGCTGCGTCACGACGGTCACACTTTCCCCTTACTTACCAAAAGAGAATTTTCCCCGTATCGCCACAATGGCAACCTGTCAGACAGTCTTCTCATGGGAGCGGTTGCCCCGCATCGAGAAATCGGTGACGCACGTCACGCCGGGCTCGGGTGTCCACCCGACAGTACGTAGGGTCGGTAAGAGTTGCTCACCGTCGGTCGGGGGCCGGGGTAAGAGCGCCCATAAGAAAATCTGAACAATGGCTTCCGGACAACGGCGAGGGGCCGGCCCCGGGATCTCTCCCGGGGCCGGCCCTCCTGGGCAGTGGGTGTGTCAGCCGGCGTTCACACCGTCCTGGTCGGCGGCCGACGCGGTCCGCTGGCTGGGCACCGCGTTGGTCAGCCCGGCGGCCCCGGCGGGGTCCGCGCTCGCGGCGCCCAGCCGGGAGTGCTGGCCGACGTTGCGGGCCTCGGCCTTGCGGGCCAGGTCGGCCACCGCGGTGTTGAACTGTTCGATGGACTTCGGCTCGTCCGGGCCCAGCAGATAGCGCTTGAGCTCCTTGCGGGCCTCCGTCAGCGGGTCGGCCGACGGATCGCGCACGGCGTCCAGCAGCGCGCCCAGCTCGCCCGCGTCGTTGGACAGGATCACCGCGGCGCGCACCGCCGTGTTCTGCCGCTTGAACTCCTCGTGACCGAGCGCCGCGGAGTCGGTGACCGCGTACGGCTTGCCGCTCGCGATGAAGTCGGAGACCACGGAGGAGATGTCGGAGACCATCGCGTCGGAGACGTTGAAGCAGTCGTACAGACGCGGCTCGGCGCCGGTGATGACGCGGTGCTCGTACGACGGGAAGGAGCGCCAGTAGGCGGTGTTCCACTCGGCGCGCAGCCGGGCGATCTCCGCGTGCTTCGCCACGTCGACGACGCCGTCCCGGGTGGCCTCGGCCTCGTCGCCCTTGTCGTCGCCGGCCGCGACCAGTTCGGCGAGCCGGGCCTCGATCCGGGTCAGCTCGGCCTTGGCCTGGGCGAGCGCCTTGCCGTCGGCTGCGAAGCGGGAGTCGGCGGCGCGCTCGGCGGCGGCCTTCTCGACCAGGGCGGTGATCCGCCGGTGCGCGGCGGCGGCCTTCTTGCTGACGGTGCCGGTGAACGGGTGCGGCTTGTACAGGACGCGGACCGGCGGGTTCGCCGTCACCAGCTTCTTCACGATGGTCTCGCCGGCGAGCACGATCGAGGTGTTGCCGGGGTTGCCGTCCCAGCCCTCCCAGGTCGGGGCGTAGAGAACCGTCGGGCAGTGTCCGTCAGCGGCTCCACCGCGGGGGCCGTCGGGCCCGCCCTGCCGGCTCTCGATGGGCGCGAGCTGCGGACGGCCGACCTCCACGATGTCGTCGTCGCGGACACCGACGTCGGCGATGGCGTAACGGTCGCGGCCGGCCCGGCCGGCGGTCCACACCTCGTCGTAGACCTTGCTGTACGGGTTGACGCTGGCGAGCTTGTCGCTGTCGCCGTGGCCGATGAAGACGTGCTTCATGGTGGGCACGCGCAGCAGGTGGATGTTCTTGCCGACGTTCGCGGCGTACAGGGCCACGCGCACGGTCGACAGGTCCAGGTTCATCAGGTGCACCCCTCCGGGCACGCAGATGACGGGGACCGTGGTCGGCGCGAGGTTGCTCAGGATGGCCCGCTCACGGAGGATGATCAGCGGCCGGGTGTCGAGCTGCTCCATCGTCTCCAGCCACATGTTGACCTGGTACGCGGAGTCCTTGGAGCCGGAGAAGTACAGGACCGTCTCCGGCTTGTAGCCGGCCAGCCAGTCGTCGACGGCGGCGAGGACGGTCTCGGCCTTCGGCGGGATCTTCCGGCCGCGCATGTACGGCACGAGCACGAGGACGTACAGGACGCCGAGGCCGACGGTGAGACCGACGCCGGCGAAGCCCGGCGCGGCGGGTGAGTCCTGCCCGGCCGAGACCAGGATGCCGATCATCGCGAACAGGTCCAGGTGGAGCATCTTCTCCGCGCTGCGGTGCAGCAGCCGGCGCGGCGGGGCGTCCGGGATGCGGATGCGCGACTTCAGGTCGATGTTGCGGGTGGCGACCGGCATCCGGCGGCGGTTGCGGATGAGGGTGACCAGCGCGCCGTGCGGGGCCTGGAGGCCGTAGAAGGCGATGAAGCAGGCGACGGCGCCGTAGAAGATCAGGTCGTCCGCGTGCGACAGGCGGGCCAGCAGCAGGATCAGCAGCAGCTGCCGGATCAGGAAGCGGATCGACAGACCCGCCCGGATCTTGCTGAGGCGGCTGATCAGATAGCTGCCCTTGCGGTGCAGATAGTGATCCGCCAGGTACGTCACGGCGGCCAGGGCCGCGAAGGCGGGAACGCTCGGGGCGAGCGCGGCCAGCATGAGCGCCGGGAAGCCCAGGATCATGAGGGCCGCCGCGGTCAGCTCGGCCGCGCTGCCCACCCGGGCGACGCGAATAGCGGTGGATATCACGGAGAAACCTGCTCTGGGAGGGAGAGTGCCGGTTCGCGGGAAATGGTGAGAGATGTACGGATTCAGGCCTCTACTAACGTCCGGTTAATGAGCGACGGCAGAGGTCTGAAATTCCTAAAAGCTCTTGACGAATTGTTACATGCCGTCCTGGCGGTCCAGAACAGTGGCCAGCGCCTGCTCGAAACCGGAGGCCATGGCGGCACCCGCCGTCGGGTCCTGCTGACGGACGTCGATGACATGGCCGGTCAGCTCCGACAGGAGCACGTCGAGAGAGGTGCGGGCCACGGCCTCGGAGGAGAGCAGCGAGCCCGCGGGCTCCTGGCCGAAGGCCTTGGTGCGCATCGGGGTGGCGGTGCGCTCGGGGTTGATGCAGTTGACGCGGATGCCGTCGCCGGCCCACTCGTCGGACAGCGCCTGGGTGAGGTTCACCATGGCGGCCTTGGTGGAGGAGTACAGGGAGTACTCGGCGCGGCCGCGGGTGTAGCTGCTGGAGGTGTACAGCAGCAACTGGCCGTTGGTCTCGGCGAGGTACTTGTAGCTGGACCGGGCGATCTGCACCGGGGCCAGGTAGTTGACCTTCAGCGCCTCCTCGATGGTGGCGTTGTCGGTCTCGGCGAGCCTGCCGATGCGCAGCACGCCCGCGGTGTTGACGACGTAGTCGATCCGGCCGGTCTCCGCGTATGCCTTGGACAGCGCGTCGTCGACCTCCTCCGGGTTCTCCACGTGGGTGCCGGTGGTGGAGCGGCCCAGCGCGTAGACGTTCGCGCCGTAGGACTCGGCGAGTTCGGCGATGTCCTTGCCGATGCCGTAGGAGCCGCCGAAGATGACGAGCGTCCTGCCGGTGAGCAGGTCGCGGTAGGCGTCCTCGCCGACCTGCTCGGGTGCGGCGGTGGAGGCGAGCTGGAACAGCTTGTCGGCGATGAAGACGTCGACCGGCTGGGTCACCTTCATGTTGTACTCGTCACCCGCGACGACGTGGATCGGCACGTCCGGCAGGTACTTGAGCACGACGGAACAGTCGTCCGTGGCCTGGAAGTTGGGGTCGCCGGCGGCGACCTCGTAGGCGCGGCGGATCGTGGACAGCTTGAAGGCCTGCGGGGTCTGGCCGCGGCGCAGCCGGGAGCGGTCCGGGATCTCGGTGATGAACTCGCCGTCCTCGCCGTGCGTTCGCGTGACGATGATGGTGTCCGCGGACGGGATGGCAACGTCCACGGCCTGGTAACGCTCCAGCGCGGCCACGCAGTCGTCGATGACGCGCCGCGAGAGCAGGGGGCGTACGGCGTCGTGGAACAGGACGTTGAGGTCCTCGCCCTCGGCCAGGCCCTCGCGCAGCGCGGAGATGGCGCGCTCGGTGGTCTCGTTCCGCGTCGAGCCGCCCTCGATGATCTTCTTCACCTTGGTGAAGCCGGCCTTGGCCACGATCTTCTCGACGTCCGGGACATAGCCCGGCGCCATCAGCACGATGACGTCGTCGATCGAGTCCGCCTTCTCGAAGGTGGTCATGGTGTGCTCGATGACTGCCTTGCCGGCGATCTTCAGCAGCTGCTTGGGGATCGACAGACCCACCCGCTGGCCGGTGCCACCGGCCAGGATCACTGCGGTGGTTCGGGGCTTGGCTATGTGCTGGGACACAGGTGACCTACCTTGGGGCGTCAGGGAACCGTGAAATGCTCCCACTTTAGGTAAGCGCAGTGCAAGGCGAGCGACATCCCATGCATATGTGAGCGCAACCTGTCATTCACCTTGCACCCCGGTGATTGGGTCCGGAACCTGGCGAACACCCGTGAATTTCCTGTGAGTAAGTCCACAGGTCCGTCACGGGTCATGGGCGCGGTTCAGCGCCGCCCGAGCCGCTTCGGACAGCGGTGCCCGAGGACCCGCACGAGTTCCCTCGACGGCGTCTGCCGCACGGTCCGGACGGAGGCCTGCCCGGCCGCCGCGGCGAGCGCCCCGTACAGCGCGCCGGCCGCGACCTCCGGGGCGATCCGGGGCTCGACCTGCCCGGACTGCGGCTGTTCGGGAACGGCGGACAGCAGGGCCGGATCGCCGAGGACCCGCGCCCCCAGCGCGGCGATCCGCTCGGCCGACTCGGCGCCGATCCCGGCCGCCAGCTCGACCGCCCAGCGCGGCGTCACGATCTTCACTCCCCCGGGCTCGGGAGGGCACGCGTTCTTCATATGGAGCACGGCGCCGCCCCGGACAAGCCGGGAATAGAGCTCGGCCGGCAGTCCATTGCCGCGGAATTCGACATTAAGATTCCGCAGCATTTCGGTCTCTGCGAGGGTAAGAGAACGATTAGTGGCGTCGGGAACGGGCCGCAGGAGATTCTCCGGCAGCCCGAGCAGCGCCTCGAAGGTGCGCAGCAGACCACCGCGGTCACGGTCGTCCACCACGACCACGGTCACCCGCCCCGGGCCGACCGCCCGCGCCCAGCGCTCGACCAGCCGCTCGTGCCGGTGCCGGTGCCAGAAGCTCGGATTGGGCTTCTCGTACGGCGGCCTGCGCAGCATGTGCTCCAGCCAGTCCGCACAGCCCATGCGCAGCCCGTTCTGCACGTACTGCTGCCACTGCGAGGGCATGATCCTCACCAGGGGACGCAGCGTGACCAGCACATGCACGCGGTCGCCGCCGAGCTGCTCCACGATCCGGGCGATCGTTCCGTCGCCCTCGGCGTCGGCGAAGAACTCGCTGCTGATCACCGAGGTGAGCCCGCCGGTGGCCGCCACCTGGTGCAGCAGCCGCCGCCAGTGCCGGTCGGTGGGCACGGTGTCGCCCATCATCGCCGGCCGGGCGCAGGCGGCGAGGGCGGCTTCCATGGGATGCCGGGTGTGCGCGGGGAACGCGACGCCGTGTTCCGGCATGCGCTCCCTGGCTGCGAAGAGGGCGCCCTGGATGGCGGTGGTCCCGGTCTTGTGCGGGCCGATGTGCAGCAGGCGGGTGCCCGGGGGCAGGGGTGCGGGGGTCGTCGTACAGGCCGTCTCCATGGTCAGGGGACGGTAAGAGCCTTGCCTGAGGCGGGGCTGAGAGGAGCCTGGGACCGGGATGAGTCCCGGGCTCGGGTGCGGGCGGCGGCCAGGGCGACACCGGTGCGATCGCGAGCGTGCACCGGCGGCGGAACGGGACCGGGACGACCGGGACACCTCGGCTCCGGGAGTCATGGTGACAGAGAAGTGGGGGGGGGGGGGGGGGGGGGGGGGGGGGGGGCGGCGCGCGCCCCCCCCCCCCCCCCCGCGGCGGGGGCGGGCGCCCCCCCGCCCCGGCGGCCCCCCCGGCGGCGTCGCGCGGGACTCCCGGGGGGCGCCCGGGCCCGGCCCCCCCGGCCCCCCCGGGGCGGGGGGGGGCGGGGGGCCGGGGCCGGGGGGGGGGGGCCCCCCCCCCCCCCCCCCCCCCCCCCACGGTTCGACTCACCGGAGCGGAACGGGGTTGCCCCGGCGCCGGTCCGAGCCTTACTCGAAGGGGTCGAACTCGTCGTACTCGCGCAGCGCCTCGTCCCGCTCCGCCTGCTTGTCCCGGCGGCGCTGTGCCGCGGGCCTCGGCGCGTCGAAGCGGTGGTCCTCGCCGCGGCGGCCCAGCATCTCCGCGCCGGCCATGACCGTCGGCTCCCAGTCGAAGACGACCGCGTTCTCCTCGGGACCGATGGCGACGGCGTCGCCGGCCCGGGCGCCCGCCTTCATCAGCTCCTCTTCCACGCCGAGGCGGCCCAGCCGGTCGGCGAGATAGCCGACGGCCTCGTCGTTGTTGAAGTCGGTCTGACGGACCCAGCGCTCGGGCTTCTCGCCGCGCACCCGGAACAGCGGCTCGCCGCCGACCTCCTCGTGGGTGACGGTGAAACCGGCGTCGTCCACGGCCTTGGGCCGGATGACGATCCGGGTCGCCTCCTCCTTCGGCTTGGCCGCGCGTGCCTTGCCGACCAGCTCACCGAGCGCGAACGACAGCTCGCGCAGCCCGATGTGGGCGACCGCCGACACCTCGAAGACGCGGTAGCCGCGCGCCTCCAGGTCGGGGCGGACCATCTCGGCGAGGTCCTTGCCGTCCGGCACGTCGACCTTGTTCAGGACCACGAGCCGGGGACGGTTGTCCAGGCCGCCGTACTGGCGCAGCTCCTCCTCGATGACGTCGAGGTCGGAGACCGGGTCGCGCTCGGACTCCAGGGTCGCGGTGTCCAGCACGTGCACCAGCACGCTGCACCGCTCCACGTGCCGCAGGAACTCCAGGCCCAGGCCCTTGCCCTGGCTGGCGCCCGGGATCAGACCCGGCACGTCGGCGATGGTGTAGACGGTCGAACCGGCCGTCACGACACCGAGGTTCGGCACCAGTGTCGTGAAGGGATAGTCGGCGATCTTCGGCTTGGCCGCGCTGAGCACGGAGATCAGCGAGGACTTGCCGGCGCTCGGGTAGCCGACCAGCGCCACGTCGGCGACGGTCTTCAGCTCCAGGACGATGTCGTGCAGGTCCCCGGGCTCGCCGAGCAGCGCGAAACCGGGCGCCTTGCGGCGGGCGGAGGCCAGCGCCGCGTTGCCGAGGCCGCCACGGCCGCCCTGCGCGGCGATGTACGAGGTGCCGTGGCCGACCAGGTCGGCGAGCACATTGCCGGCCTTGTCCAGCACGACCGTGCCGTCCGGCACCGGCAGGACGAGGTCCTGGCCGTCCTTGCCGGAGCGGTTGCCGCCCTCGCCGGGCTTGCCGTTGGTGGCCTTGCGGTGCGGGGAGTGGTGGTAGTCGAGAAGTGTCGTCACCGACTGGTCGACGGTGAGGATGACGTCACCGCCACGGCCGCCGTTGCCGCCGTCCGGGCCGCCGAGCGGCTTGAACTTCTCGCGGTGGACGGAGGCACAGCCGTGACCTCCGTTACCCGCGGCGACATGCAGTTCGACGCGGTCCACGAAGGTGGTCATGGTTCAGTGCCTCCAGAAAGTACGGGTATGTCTCGTCGTCGACACAGTGGTCAACACGCGAAAGGCGGACCCGCCTTCCCGACCGGGAAGTGAGGTCCGCCTCGCGAAAGCGTTCGGCGCCGAATCAGACGATTCAGGCGACCGGAACGATGTTCACGACCTTGCGGCCACGGTGAGTACCGAACTCCACCGCACCGGCCTGCAGGGCGAACAGCGTGTCGTCGCCGCCACGGCCGACACCGGCGCCGGGGTGGAAGTGGGTGCCGCGCTGACGGACCAGGATCTCACCAGCGTTCACGACCTGACCGCCGAAGCGCTTCACGCCGAGCCGCTGGGCGTTGGAGTCGCGACCGTTCCGGGTGGACGATGCGCCCTTCTTGTGTGCCATGTCTCCTCAGTCCCTTACTTCGCAGCCGTGGGGATCGACGTGACCTTGATCGCCGTGTACTGCTGGCGGTGGCCCTGCCGACGGCGGTAGCCGGTCTTGTTCTTGTAGCGCAGAATGTCGATCTTCTGGCCCTTGTGGTGGTCCACGACCTCGGCCTGGACCTTGATGCCGGCCAGCACCCACGGGTCGCTGGTCACAGCGTCGCCGTCGACAACGAGCAGGGTCGAGAGCTCGACCGTGTCGCCAACCTTGGCGGTGGAAATCTTGTCAACCTCAACGATGTCGCCGACAGCAACCTTGTGCTGGCGACCACCGCTGCGCACGATGGCGTACACGCGGATCTCTCTTTCGCTCGAAGAAACGGCACCCCCGCAGGCCAGCCGCCCAGAAACACCACGGACGACCTCTCCCGGCCAACCCTGTGCCCGGGAGGAAGAGGTTTACGGGGATGTGGCATGTTCAGTGGACACGCCGACGGTCAAGGTTACGGGGCCATGACCTGGAGGGTCAAACCGGGCCCCGGTGGGTGTGGGGCCGGTCACCCGGACCGGCCCCACACCCCGGGCGTCAGCCCTCGTCGGAGGCGTCCGAAGCGGCCACGACCGTGGTGGTCTTCTTCGCCGCCGACTTCGCGGCGGGCGTCTTGGCCGCCTTCTTGGCCGTGGTCTTCTTGGCCGTGGTCTTCTTGGCTGCCGTCTTCTTGGCCGCGGTCTTCTTCACCGCGGTCTTCTTGGCGGCGGCCTTCTTCGCCGTGGCCTTCTTGGCGGTCTTGCGAGCCGCCTTCTTGGCCGGAGCGGTCGCCTCGGCCACCTCCTCGGTCGTGACATCGCCGGCCGGCGCCTCCTCCGCCGCGGCCGACGGGACGACCACGACGGCCGCCTCCTCGGACGCGGTCGGCGCGCCGACCTTGCGCACGGCACGACGGCGCGGGCGGGCCGGGGCGGCGGCCTCGGCGGGCGCCTCCTCGACGGCGACCGGGACCGGGGCCTCCTCGGCCGCGGGCTGTGCCACCGGCTCCTCGGCCTCGGGCACGGTCACCACCGCCGCCTCGGATCCCGCGGGGGAACCGGCCGGCGCCGACACCTTCCGGGTCGCACGACGGCGCGTACGGCCCTTGGGCGCGGCCTCCTCGGCCGCCTCGGCCTGCGGCGCCGCGACCATCTGGTCCTCGACGGCCGCGGGCTGGGCCAGGGCCTCGGCGGCCGGCTCCGGACGCACCGGGCGCGCCGCCGCCTCCTGGACGGTGACCTCCTGCGCGGTCGGCGCCTCGGCGGTCTCGGTCCTCCGGGCCTTCTGGCGAGGCGCCTCCGCCTTCGGCGCGCCCGCCGGAGCCGAGGCCCGGCGGCTCGCCCGGCGCCGCGTACGGCCACGGGTGGCCGCCGCCTCCGCCTCGGCGACGCTGCTGTACAGCTCCTCGTCCGGCGCGAAGTCGGGAGCCGGCAGGGTGACCGGCTCGGCGACCTCGGCGGCCACCTCGGCGGCGGTCTCCACCTCGGGCTCGACGGCCTCGCCGGTCTCCACGGCCACGGCGGCGGTCTCGTGCACGTGCTCGTGCACCTCACCGCCACGCCCGCGCTTCTTGCGCTTGCCGCCACCGCCGGCGGCGACGCTCGGCTGCTCCATGTGCACGATGACACCGCGGCCGTTGCAGTGGACGCAGGTCTCGGAGAAGGACTCCAGCAGACCCTGGCCGACCCGCTTGCGGGTCATCTGCACCAGGCCCAGCGAGGTCACCTCGGCCACCTGGTGCTTGGTCCGGTCGCGGCCCAGGCACTCCAGCAGACGGCGCAGCACCAGGTCGCGGTTGGACTCCAGGACCATGTCGATGAAGTCGATGACGACGATGCCGCCGAGGTCGCGCAGCCGCAGCTGGCGCACGATCTCCTCGGCCGCCTCCAGGTTGTTCCTGGTGACCGTCTCCTCCAGGTTGCCGCCCTGGCCGGTGAACTTGCCGGTGTTGACGTCGATGACGACCATCGCCTCGGTCTTGTCGATCACCAGCGAACCGCCGCTGGGCAGCCAGACCTTGCGGTCCAGGGCCTTGGCGAGCTGCTCGTCGATCCGGTAGGTGGCGAAGACGTCGACCTCGGAGGTCCACTTCGACAGCCGGCCCGCCAGATCCGGGGCGACGTGCGAGACGTACCCGTGGACCGTGTCCCAGGCGTCGTCACCGCTGACGATGACCTTGGAGAAGTCCTCGTTGAAGATGTCGCGCACGACCCGGACGGTCATGTCCGGCTCGCCGTACAGCAGCGTCGGGGCGTTGCCGTTCTTCGACTTCTTCTGGATGTCCTCCCACTGCGCCTGCAGCCGCTCGACGTCCCGGCTCAGCTCGTCCTCGCTCGCGCCCTCGGCGGCTGTGCGCACGATGACGCCCGCGTCCTCGGGGACGATCTTCTTGAGGATGGTCTTCAGCCGGGCCCGCTCGGTGTCGGGCAGCTTGCGGCTGATCCCGGTCATCGAGCCCTCGGGGACGTACACGAGGTAGCGGCCGGGCAGGGACACCTGGCTCGTCAGACGCGCGCCCTTGTGCCCGATCGGGTCCTTCGTCACCTGGACGAGGACCGACTGCCCGGACTTCAGGGCGGACTCGATGCGGCGCGGGCCGTTGGCCATGCCCAGCGCCTCGAAGTTGACCTCACCGGCGTACAGGACGGCGTTCCGTCCCTTGCCGATGTCGATGAAGGCGGCCTCCATCGACGGCAGCACGTTCTGGACCTTGCCGAGGTAGACATTGCCGACGTACGAGGTCGCCTGCTCCTTGTTGACGTAGTGCTCGACGAGCACGCCGTCCTCCAGGACGCCGATCTGCGTGCGCTCGCCGTGCTGACGCACGACCATCACGCGCTCGACGGCCTCGCGGCGGGCCAGGAACTCGGCCTCGGTGATGATCGGGACACGGCGGCGCCCCTGCTCACGGCCTTCCCGGCGGCGCTGCTTCTTGGCCTCCAGACGGGTCGAGCCCTTGATGGACTGCACCTCGTCCGACGGCTCGGCGGGCTTGCGGGGCTCGCGGACCTTGACGACCGTACGCTCCGGGTCGCCCTCGCCGGGCTCGGTGTCGACGCTGGTGTCCCCGGCGCGCCGACGACGGCGCCGGCGGCGACGGCTGCTGGAGCTGGAGACACCGGCCTCGTCGTGGGCCTCCTCGGCGTCCTCCTCCTCCTGCTCGGCGGTGTCCTCGGCGTCCTGCGCGGCCTGCTCGGCGGCCAGTTCCTCGGCCTCCGCCTCCGCGCCCTCGCCCTCGGCGGTCTCACCGCGACGGCGACGCCGACCGCCACGACGGCGACGGCGGCGCGCACCGGACTCCTCGAAGCCCTCGGCGCCCTCCGTCTCCTCGGCCTCCTCCTCGGCCTCCTCGGCTTCGGCGACGGCCTCGGCGGGCTCCTCCGGCTCTTCCTCGGCGGCGGCCTCGAGGGCCGGGGTCTCCTCGGCGGCGCCCCGGCGGCGACGGCGGCGGCGCGTGCCGGTCTCGGCGCGCTCCTCCGGGTACTCCTCGGGCTCCTCCGCCTCGGCGGCCTCGGCAGCTGCCTGGGCGGCGGCGCGCTCCGGGGTCTGGAACCTCGGCTCGGTGAACACCGGCGCCTGGAAGACGGCGACGGCCGGGCGCGCGGGTCGGCGCGCGGCCTCGGGCTCGGGCTCGGGCTCGGGCTCGCGGGTCTCCGCCTCGGCGGGCTGCGCGGGCTCGGAGAACCCGAACACGGGGCGCACGACCCGGCGCCGGGAACGGCGCGGGCCGGCCGCCTCGGCGGGGGCCTCCTCGGTGGGGGCGTGCGACGCGGGGGCCTGCGCCGCCTGGGCGGCGGTGGCGGGCTCGGTGGTGTGCGTGGTGACGGGGACCTCCGGGGTCTGGGCACCGGCGGCGGTCTCGTCGGCCGTGGCCTCCGCGGACTCGGCGGTGTCGGTGGCGGGCGCGGACGCCCGGCGGGTGGACCGGCGACGGGTGCGGCGCTGGGCGGCCTCCTCGGCGACCGGCACCTGGACGGCTTCCGCGGTCTCCTCCGCTTCCCGGACGGCCCGGGCGGGGACGGCTTCGGCGGCGGGAGCCTCCTCGGCGGCCTTCGGCGCACCGGCGGGCGCGGACGCGCGGCGGGCGACCCGGCGACGCGGACGACCGGCAGCGGCGGCCTCCTCGGCGACACCGCTCACCTCGGTGGCAGCGGCAGCCTCGGTGATGGGGGTTTCGGCAGCGGGAGCCTCGGCGGCAGCGGACTCGGCCGCCTTCGGCGCACCGGCGGGCGCGGACGCGCGACGGGTCGCACGGCGGCGCGGACGCGCGGCGGGGGCCTCCTCCGCGGCGGCGGGCGCCTGGACGGCGGGCTGCTCAGCGAGGCCGTCGGCCTCGGCGGCAGCGGCCCTACCCGGCGCGGCGGTGGCCGGGACGACGGTCTCGGCGGCCTCGGCGGAGGCCGGGGACCCGGCGGGCGCGGACGCACGGCGGGCGACCCGGCGACGCGGACGACCGGCCTCCTCGGCAGCGGGCGCCTCGACGACCGCCGTCTCTTCCCGAGCCTGGTCGGCGTCGGACGCGGCGGCGGCCGGAACCACGGCCTCGACGGCCTCGGCGGCCGCCGGGGCGCCGGTGGGCGCGGACGCACGGCGCGTGGTGCGGCGGCGCGGACGCGCGGCGGGCTCGGCCTCTTCCGCGGCAGCGGCAGCGGCAGCGGCAGCGGCAGCGGCAGCGGCAGCGGGGGCGGCGGTTTCCGCAGCGAGCGGGGCCTCTGCGGCCTCCTCCGTCACAGAGGCCTCATCGGCACCCGAGACAACCGCGGCCGGCGCGGAGACGCTGCGCGTGGCGCGGCGGCGGACGCGGCGGGGCGCGGCCTCTTCGCCGGAGACGACCTCGCCGCCCTCGGCGACGGGCTTCTCGGTCTCAGCGGCGGATGCGGCCGGAACGACGGTCTCGACGGCTTCGGCGGACACCGGCGCCCCGGCAGGCGCGGAGGCGCGACGCGCGGCACGGCGGCGCGGACGCGCGGCGGGCTCGGCCTCCTCGGCAGCGGGTGCCGGGGCGGCCTCGACCGCTTCCGCCTGCGCCTCAGCGCCCAGCACAGCGGCCTCTTCGGCCTCAATCGCCTCTGCTGCTTCTTCAGTTGCCTGAGCCTCAGCGGCCGCAAGGACCTCGGCGACCTCGTCGGACTCGGCGGCCGGTATGGCCGGCACGGTCACCTCGGCGGGAGCCTCCGCCGCGGCCGGCGGTCCGGCCGGGCGCGAGGCGGCACGGCGACTCCTGCGCGGCGGCAGGGTGTCGCTCGGAGTGTTCAGTTCAGAACCCTGGTTGGGTTCGGTCGGTTCGAGCATGCGGGCGTTTCTCCCGTCAGGCTCCCGGGCGCCGCGCCTGGTCCGGCGTCGGTCTCGATGGACCGTCCGCCGTTGACGTCCGCGGCCCGCGTCGTACGCGAAGGCCGCCGTCCGGGGCGCGGGCGCCGCACGGGAGCACTCTGTGTCCTGTCTCGCCGGTTCCGTACGCCTTGTCGGTACGGCCTGGCGAAAGTCTTCTGGTCGGTGCGCTGCCCGACCCAGGTGGCTCCCGAGTACGAGGGCGGCGCTACGACGTCCGTCCCTACGCGGGACCTTCCGGCGTCGGCGCCGTCGCGGCGGCGGCCGGTGCGGCCGTCAGGGCCTCGGCTGCCTCGCGGTCGGGCGCGAGCGGGTCGGTCACCGTGCCGGTCTCTTCATCGAACAGCCCCTGCGCCAGCCTGGTCACCGCTGCGGGGACCGGCGGCGCCAGGTCGGCCACGGCGCGGAGACCGGACAGGACGTCGTCGGGTCGTACGGCAGGCGTCACGTGCCGAACAACCAGCCGCAGTATCGCACAGGGCTGGTCGCTAGGCCTATCAGCCGGTGAACCGTGCGTTTCCAGGCTCACCACGGCCGGGCGGGTGTCGAAGGTGCGGACGCCGTTCTTGGTCATCCGCTGGACCTCGACGGTGCCGGCCCGGTTGAACGCGTCGACCGCGCGCTCGGCGTCGGCCGGGTCGACGCCGTCCAGCCGCAGCTCCCAGACGGAGGCCGTCAGCCGGTCGGCGAGGCCCGGGGTCCGCGCCTCGACCGCCTCGATCACGTCGAGCCCGGGGGGCAGCGACTCGTCGAGGAGGACGCGCAGGGTCTCCGGCTCGCGCGCGGCGGTGAGCGCGATCTCCAGGTACTCCGCCTCACTGCCCGTGCCGGTGGGTGCGGCATTGGCGTACGACACCTTCGGGTGCGGCGTGAATCCGGCCGAGTACGCCATGGGCACCGCGGCGCGGCGCAGCGCACGCTCGAAGGCGCGCTGGAAGTCTCGGTGGCTGGTGAACCTCAGGCGGCCGCGCTTGGTGTAGCGCAGTCGGATGCGCTGCACCGCGGGTGCGGGCGGCGGGCCTTCGGGCTGTCGCTTGCCCAGTGTCCTAGTCCTTCGTGAGTGCGGTCGTACTGCTACCAAGAGTACGTGTCGCGGGCCCCTGAGGTTCCCGCCGGTCCACTGCGGCCGGCTGCCGGGGCTCGCCGAACAGGATCCGCCGGAAGTCGGCGCGGGCCTGCCGTACGGTGTCGCGGGCGCTCGTGAGGGCCTCGCGGACGGCCCGGCCCACCACGCGCGCGCCCTCGGCCGCGGGACGCAGGACCGCGCCCCGGACGAGGTGGCCGACCGGGGTGAGGACGGTCCGGTACACCCAGCGCAGGGGCTCCACGAAGATCCACCGGAAGAGGGTCCCGAGCACGCGGCCGACAGCCCGCGAGA
The DNA here is from genome assembly GCF_042868225.1 of Streptomyces sp. NPDC007856. Classification (NCBI taxonomy): domain Bacteria; kingdom Bacillati; phylum Actinomycetota; class Actinomycetes; order Kitasatosporales; family Streptomycetaceae; genus Streptomyces; species Streptomyces sp. NPDC007856. The sequence continues at coordinate 769,523 of NZ_JBIAEC010000002.1, forward strand.
TCCGGCCGGCGATCCGCCAGGCGTGCCCGAGGGCATCGCCCACCTCGCGCGTCACGACGGCGAGGAACCGGCCGACCGGCGCGAGAACCCGGCGCCACAGCGCGAGGGCGGGCAGGACGATGAGGACGCGGAGGGCCCAGTACAGGGCCATCGCGACGCCGGTGCCGAACACGCCCAGCAGCCACCCCAGCCCTCGTCCGCACCGGGCGACGGCACGTCCGACGGGCGCGAGGACCCGGTCGTACAGCCAGTGCGCGGGGAGGACGAGCAGACACCGGGCCAGTCGGGCCACGGCCGTGTACACGCCGATGCCCATGGCGGCCAGGACCGCGCCGATGCCCGTCAGCAGCCAGGCGACCGCTTGGCCGATGGGGCGCAGCACGCACGCGTGCACCCGGGCGAGCCCGGCGCCGACCCCGCGCGCCAGCCACGCGACAGCGTGCCCTGCGGGCGTGAGCAGGCACCGGTGGCACCAGAGCGCCGGTACGACGACGAGGACCGTGCCGAGCCGGCCGAGCCCCCTGCCGGCGGGGAGCAGGACAGAGCGCGTCGACCGCCGGGCTGGGCCGGAGGGTCCCGCTGATCGCGCACCGGGCACTCGGCGACCTCCGCGCGCCACTGGTCGCGGGCCGCGTGCACACCGGGCGGGTTTCGAGTGGGCGCTCGCGCACGGTCCGGTCCGGTTCGAAAAGAGTTCGGTTTCTCGCGACGGACGCCGCCCGCCTCCTCGTAGAGCAGACGAAGGCACCACCCGTACCGCTACGCACCACCACCCTTGGTCCGACTCGCGAACCTACGAGGTACCTGTGGCTTTCCTTTCGACACTCCGTCTTCACCGCCACCCGCGGTCGCAGGGGCGTCTCGCCGTCGGGTTGCTGGCACTCATCGCCGGAACCCTGCCGAGTGTGCCGGCCGACGCCGCCACGCCGCCCTCCGGATCGGTCAGCGACACTGCGCCCACGACCACGTGGAGCGCCGGTCCCTTCGCCGTCCCGAACGTCTCCGGCACTACCGGGACGGTGAGCTGCGGGAATGCGCAACCCTGCGACGACTACGCCCTGAAGGTGTCGGTGCCCGTGGGCTACGACACCGGTCACAGCCTGCGCGTCGACGTCAAGTGGCCGGACTCCGCCGCCGACTTCGACCTGTACGTCCTCGACGCGGACGGCCGCGAGGTGGCCGCCTCCGCGTCTTCCAGCGACCCGGAGACCGTGCTGCTTCCGGCGGTGACGGCGTCGTACACCGTGCGCGTGGTGCCGTACGCCCCGCTCGGCGACAGCTTCACCGGCACGGCGAGCCTGGTCGCCGATCCGGCCGATCCGCCGCCGAGTACGGCGACCCCGCCGACGTACGCGAACTCCTCGGCGCCCGACAGCATCAAGGACGCGCACAACGCCGGCGAACCCTCGATCGGCGTCGACCGCGCAACCGGTGCCGCGATGTTCCAGGCCTACACCTCGACGCTGAAGGTCACCTACGCCGGCGCGGGCGGCGCCACCTGGCAGGACAAGAGCGCCAACGCGGCCAACGGCTGTCCCCAGGGCAGCACCACCAGCCTCGACCCGATCCTGTTCACCGACCCGGCCACCCACCGCACCTTCGAATCGCAGCTCGCCGGCAAGACGGCCCTGACCTGCTACACCGACGACGACGGCGAGACGTGGACACCGACGGGCGGCTCGGGCATCAACTCCGGCGTCGACCACCAGACCATCGGCGGCGGCACCTTCGCCCCGGGCGGGCCGGGCGCCATCACGTCGTACCCCAACGCCGTGTACTACTGCTCCCAGGACATCGCCGACGCCTCCTGCGCGGTCAGCCGGGACGGCGGCCTGACGTACGGGCCGGCCGTTCCGATGTACTCGCTGCTGGACTGCGGCGGCCTGCACGGGCACGTGAAGGTCGCCCCGGACGGCACGGTGTACGTGCCCAACAAGGGCTGCGGCGGCAACCAGGCCGTGGCCGTCTCCGAGGACAACGGGCTCACGTGGACCGTCCGCAAGAACCCGTCCAGCACTCCCGGTGACTCCGACCCGAGCGTCGGAATCGGCGCCGGCGGGACTGTGTACATGGGCTACCAGAACAGCGACGGCACCGCGCGGATCGCCGCCAGCCACGACAAGGGCAAGACGTGGCTGTACGACCAGAACGTCGGCGCGTCCCTCGGCATCAAGAACATCGTCTTCCCGGCCGTGACCGCGGGCGACGACAGCCGCGCCGCCTTCGCCTTCCTGGGCACCACCACCGGGGGCAACTACCAGGACACGGCCAACTTCAAGGGCGTCTGGCACCTGTACGTGGCCACCACCTACGACGGCGGCCAGTCCTGGGTCACCGTCGACGCCACCCCCACCGACCCGGTGCAGAAGGGGTCCATCTGCACGGGCGGCACCACCTGCGGCCAGGACCGCAACCTCCTGGACTTCATCGACGTCACCCTCGACGCCCAGGGCCGCGTGCTCGCTGCCTACGCCGACGGCTGCACCGGCACCTGCGCCACCGGCGGCACGCAGAACTACGACGCACTGGCTTCCACCGCCCGCCAGTCCTCCGGCAACACGCTGTACGGCGCGTACGACGCCGTGGTCGCCGGCAAGCACAAGAAGTCCACGGGAGGCCGCTAGGTGAAGCCGTTCGCCCCGGCTGCCGTGCTGCTCGGCGCCGTCCTCGGCCTGGCGGCCGTCACCGGATGCTCGCCCACGCCCCGGAACGCAGGGCCCTTGCCTGCGACGCCGTACACGGCCGCCTCCGCGCCCGGCGGCTGCCCCACCGCTGCCTCACTGCCGCTTCCCAAGGACTTCCCGGCGGATCTGCCGGTGCCCGAGGGCGCGGTCGTGACCTCGGTGGAGCACCGCACCGCCGGCCGGCTCATCGTCGCCACGGTCGTACGGAGCGGCTTCGACGCCACCCTGGCCTTTCTGCACAAGCGGCTCCCCGAGGCCGGATACACCCCGAAGGACGGTGAGGTGGAGGAGGACGACGCCGAGTCGAACTTCTCCACCACGACCGTCCGGGGCCGCTGGACGCTGCGGAAGATGCCCGACTGCGAGGGAGGGGTCTACCTGACGTACCTGACGTCTGCGGTCTCCTGAACCAGGCCCGGCCGGGGCCTCTTCCCGGCCGGTGGAACCGCGAGTGGCCACCTTTCGCGGCGAGCGGCGCCCCGTGCGACATCGGCCGAAGGGTGGCCCCTCGGACTGGCGGACCGCTGGAGCACAGGTGTGCCGCCCAGGTCAGCCCGCGCCTGCCATGCGGCGGGCCGATGCCGCTGCACGATCGGCTCGAGCCAGAAGGACGGCTCGACGGCGAGGCCACCACATCAGGTCAGCCAGGAAGAGCACGACCACCAGCCACGAGGCGACGGTCTCGCCAGCCGTGCTCATAACCGTGTCATACACGGCGAGAGCGACCGCGAGCGCGGTGACGAGCAGGGCCACCCGGCGGCCCAGCCGGTCCCCCTCGGCGGTCCGGCGCAGGGCGCCGGCGTACTCGACGACCGAGGGCGCCAGCCGGGGATCGTCGATGGCCTCGCCTCGCCGGGTGGCGCGTACCACGGCCGCGCGGTCGACGCGGTTCAGGTCCTTGGCCGCGGACCAGATCCCGTCCATCCGGCGCGCCACTCGGACTCCGTAGAACAGGCTCAGCACCACGAAGACCACCGCGGCGCCCGCCCATGACTGCGCCTCGACGAGAACGAAAGCCCCGAAAAAAACGCCGGCGGCGAGGCCGGCGCCCACAGCCCGGCTCGCCGTCCCCCGCTGCCACAGCCAGCCCGGAACGAGAATCACCCGTTCACGGTGGCCATCACCCATCCAGGACGCAACCACCGCCCCGGCACGTCGACACCAGCACACGCACACGGCGCACCACAACGCAGAAAGTCGCCACGCCAACGGCGATGTCCGCCCGCAGGACGCGTTCACCGTGGCTGTTCGCACATCCTCACGAGGGCCCAGGAGGCTCAGAGCGCTACATGTCCCCTCTTGGGCCGTTGGGCCGAACTCCGGACTGGCGCGGCTCAACCCGAGCTTCAGCATGCGATCTCGGTGATCTTCTTGACGGCTTTGGGGAACTTCGCGCCGTAGGCCTTCTCGAACGCCGCGACCGCCAGGAGTGCGTGGTCGCGGTCCTCAGCGTTGTAGATCTCCTGCAGGGCCTTTTTCGCTCCGGGCTGGGCCGACTTCGGGAGAGCGTCGAGCACGTTTGCGATCTTGTGAAGCCGTAAAGAATCAAGGTGCTGCTTTACATGGGCGGGCTCGTTGTCAGGGTATGGCGGTTCCGGAGGAGATCTGTTCCCAACTCCAATGCA
>NZ_JBIAEC010000003.1:0-133123 GCF_042868225.1 Streptomyces sp. NPDC007856
ATCCGGTCGAACACCACGAGAGCGGAACCACCGGAGGAATAGTCCGGCGGTTCACAGCGTCCTCGCTGTGTTTTTCAAAGGAACCTCGTCCCAGCAGATGCTGGAGACGGGGTATCAACTAATCTGGCGTTGATTTTTGGCACGCTGTTGAGTTCTCAAGGAACGGTCGCTTCCTTTGTACTCACCCTCTCGGGCTTTCCTCCGGGCGCTTCCCTTCGGTGTTTCCGACTCTATCAGACCTTTTCTCGATCCGATTTCCTCGGTGCTTTCCAGGTTTCCGCGCTTTCTCGCGGTTTCCTTTCCGGCGGTTCCGACTCTATCAGATCCTTTCGGAGTCTGACTCCCAGTCAGGGGGCTTGTCCTCCCGGCCGTTGGGCCGTTCCGACGTCTCAAACCTTAGCGGATCTGCTCGGCGATTCCCAATCGGGCCGCCGGGCTTCCATTCGAATTGAATTCGGGCACGCCGAAAACAACCCGTCCGGGAGATCGTGCTGATGATGTGAGGTGCCGCTCGGGGCGGCCGAGGCGCTGCCGGCGAACCGTTACGGCTCTGTGGCAACCCGAAGAACTTTACGGAACGGCCAGGGGGGTGTCAACACCCCCTGTCAAGATCTTTTACGAGGGCCTCAGTCGAGGTCGCTGAGCCGACCGCCGGCGTCCGGCTGGGCGTGCTCCACCCTGCGCAGGAGCCTGGTCAGGACCTCGCCGAGCACCGAGCGCTCCGCCGGGGTGAGGTCCTGGAGCAGGTCCTCCTCGAAGACGGTGGCCAGGCGCATCGCCTCCAGCCACTTCTCGCGGCCCTCGGGTGTCAGCTCGACGATCACCCGGACGCGGTTGGACTCGTCGCGCTCCCGGGTGACGAGTCCCTCGGCGACCATGCGGTCGATCCGGTGGGTCATCGCGGCCGGCGTGAGGCCGAGGCGCTTGGCGAGGTCGCTGGGGCCCATGCGGTAGGGAGCACCGGAGAGGACGAGTGCCTTGAGCACCTCCCACTCTGCGTTGCTGATGCCGAGGGCGGAGGTCTGACGGCCGTAGGCGACGTTCATGCGGCGGTTGAGCCGGGACAGCGCCGACACGATCTTCTCGACCTGGGGGTCCAGGTCCTGGAACTCGCGCTGGTAGGCGGCGATCTGCTCTTCGAGCGTCGGCTCCGTGACGCCGGGGGCTGTGTCGGCCATGGGCGCAGTATCGCACGCGGGTGCTTTGCATCGAAGTCCTTCCATGTGTAGTCTTTAGCTTCGAACTTTAGCTTTGAAGTCTTCAGGCTTAACTAGTGAGAGAGGTGAACGTGACCAGGGCGATGGGCGCAGCGATGCGCCGGATCCACGTGGGCAACGCACTCAGCGCGTTCGGGCTCGGCTTCACCGTCCCGTACCTGTACGTCTATGTGGCGCAGGTGCGGGGTCTGGGAGCCATGACGGCGGGACTGGTGCTCGCCGTCTTCGCCGTGGCCGCGCTGATCGTGCTGCCGTTCGCCGGCAGGGCGATCGTGCGGCGCGGCCCACTGCCGGTCCTGCTCGCCGCCCTGGTCACCGCCGCGCTCGGTGCGCTGAGCCTGGGCCTCGCGGGCAACGCCACCGCCGTACTGCTGTCGGCCGCGGCGCTCGGTGCCGGTCAGGCCGTGATGCAGCCGGCGCTGGCGACGATGATCGTGGACTGCTCCACGGCGGACACGCGGTCGCGGGCGTTCGCGATGCAGTTCTTCCTGCAGAACCTGGGGCTCGGTACAGGCGGCCTGATCGGCGGTCATCTCGTCGACACCACGCGCGTGTCGTCGTTCACGCTGCTGTTCGCGATCGAGGCGGCGATGTTCCTGCTACTGGTCGTGGTGATGGCGACCGTGCGGATGCCGCACTCGCCGCGGATCGAGGACGCCCCGGCACGCTCGGCGCAGGGCAGCTGGAAGCGGCTGCTCGGGAACCGGGCCATGGTGCAGCTGTGTGTGCTGGGCTTTGTGCTGTTCTTCGCCTGCTACGGCCAGTTCGAGTCCGGGCTGAGCGCGTACGGCGTCGAGGCCGCCGGGATATCCACCTCCGCGCTGGGGACGGCCCTGGCCGCGAACACGCTGATGATCGTGGTCGCCCAGTTCGCCGTGCTGAAGTTCGTGGAGCGCCGGCGGCGGTCCCGGATCATCGCCGGTGTCGGTCTGATCTGGGCCGTGGCCTGGCTGGCCGCCGGGTATGCGGGGCTGGGGCACGGCAGCCAGGAGATGGCGACGGCAGCCTTTGTCTCGACGTACGCGCTGTTCGGGCTGGGTGAGGCGATGCTGTCGCCGACGGTCGCTCCGCTGGTCGCCGACCTTGCCCCGGAGGGGATGGCCGGGCAGTACAACTCGGCGTTCGCGCTGGTCAAGCAGTTGGCGCTGGCCCTGGGTCCGGCAGTGGGCGGGCCGCTGGGTGCCTCGCTGCCCGCGCCGTACATCGTGACGTTTCTGCTGTTCTCGCTGGGGATCACGGTGCTGGCGGTGCGGCTCGGGAGGCAGCTCACCCCACTGCAGGACCGGCCTTGGCTGGCTCGCGGGACCCGGGTGGTTGCCCGAGGTGGGGCGCCTGCGGAGCCGGTGGCCGCGGAGGCGTAAGACACCGCGCCCACCCGTGCCGCCCCTAGCGGCACGACTGCCCGCAGCTACGCGGCGCTATCCCCTCGGCAGTACGAACTCGCACCACACCGCCTTCCCGCCGCCCGGTGTCCTCCGGCAGCCCCAGTTCGACGCGATGGTCGCCACGATGGCGATGCCCCGGCCGGACTCGTCGCCGGGTTCGGCGCGGCGGCGGCGGGGGAGGTGGTCGTCGCCGTCCGTCACCTCGATGATCAGGCGGCGGTCGGTGCGGCGGAGCCGCAGGCGCATGGGCGGAGTGCCGTGCTGGAGCGAGTTGGCGACCAGCTCGCTCGCGGCGAGGACACCGAGATCGTGCAGCTCGGCCGGGAAGCGCCAGCTCGTCAGCACGCCGGAGGCGAACGCACGGGCGCGCGGAGCCGCCTCGACGCCGCCGAGGAGTTCCAGGGCCGCGTTGCGGAAGAGGTCGCCGTCGGGGCCCGTACGGGCGGGGTGCTGGAGGACGAGGACGGCCACGTCGTCGTCGTGGTCGGCGGTGACGCCGGCCGAGCGGACCAGGCGGTCGCAGACGACCTGGGGGGTGCCGGTCGCGCCGGCGAGGGCGCCTTCGAGGGCGGCGATGCCCTCGTCGATGTCCTCGTCACGGCGTTCGACCAGGCCGTCCGTGTACAGGACGGCCGTGGAGCCCGGGCCGAGGGTGATGGAGCCGGAGGCGTGCACCCAGCCGCCGGTGCCGAGCGGCGGGCCGGTGGGCTCGTCGGCGCGGGAGACGGTGCCGTTCTCGTCGCGGACCAGGATCGGGAGATGGCCTGCCGAGGCGTAGACCAGCCTGCCCTCGTTCGGGTCGTGGACGGCGTAGACGCAGGTGGCGATCTGGTTGGCGTCGATCTCGGTGGCCAGGCCGTCCAACAGCTGGAGCACCTCGTGCGGGGGGAGGTCCAGGCGGGCGTAGGCCCGGACGGCCGTACGCAACTGGCCCATGACCGCCGCTGCCCGCACACCCCGGCCCATCACGTCGCCGATCACCAGGGCCGTGCGGCCGCCGCCGAGGGTGATCACGTCATACCAGTCGCCGCCGACCGCGGCCTCGGTGCCGCCGGGCTGGTAGGTGGCGGCGATGCGCAGGTCGTCGGGTTGTTCCAGTTCCTGCGGGAGCAGGGAGCGCTGGAGGGTCACGGCCGTCTCGCGCTGGCGGCGCTCGCTGGCGCGGAGCCGCTCCGCCGCCTCGGCGTGGTCGGTGACGTCGGTGGCGAAGACGAGCACGCCGCCGTCGCGGTCGCCGTGCTCGTCGACCGGGGTGCAGGTGAAGGTGTACGAGCGGCCGTCCACGGCCTTGCGGGACTTCAGGGTGCGGGGCTTGCCGCTGCGCAGCACCTGGTCGAGGAGCGGGAGCAGGCCCAGTTCGGAGAGTTCGGGCAGCGCCTCGCGGGCGGGCGTGCCCAGGGGCCGTACGCCGAAGGCCGCCACGTAGGCGTCGTTGACGTATGCGATGCGGTGGTCGGGGCCGTGCACGAGGGCGACCAGGGCCGGGACGCGGTCGAGGACGTCGCGCGCGGGCAGTTCGTCGACGGCGGGCACCGGGGTCGTGCCATCAATCGGCTGTCCGGCGCGGGCCGCGGGCACGGAGCCTTCCCCCCGCCGGTCCGGGGAGACCGGGGTCTCGGTCCGCGCGGCGGCGCGGCGCTGCGTTCCGGGGAGCCGGGCGCTCCAGCGCGTGAAGTTCACTTGGGAAGAAGCCTCGTGGGTGCTGAGGGCGGGTGGGTGGCCCGTCCGCGGACGTGGGGCAGTCTGGCAGGGGGCGAGCCGCGGCGACATCCGTCAGACGCCTGGGCGGGCCGGGGAGTTCCTGGGTCCGGTCAGGACGACCCCTTCGGGTCGTCCGAGGGGCTGTGAGGAGGCTTTCCACCGGCAGCGAGTTCGAACTCCGCTCGCGGATGTTCGAGCGAACCGAGCGAGACGATCTCCCTCTTGAAGAGCCCGGCGAGGGTCCATTCCGCCAGAACACGGGCCTTTCGGTTGAGGGTGGGCACCCTGCTGAGGTGGTAGACGCGGTGCATGAACCAGGCAGGGTAGCCCTTCAGCCTGCGCCCGTAGACCTGGGCGACGCCCTTGTGCAGGCCGAGGGAGGCGACCGAGCCGACGTAGTCGTGGGCGTACGTCTCCAGTGGCTCGCCGCGCAGTGCGTGGGCGATGTTGTCGCCCAGGGTCCGGGCCTGGCGGACGGCGTGCTGGGCGTTGGGGGCGGTCTCGGTGCCGGGTTCGGCGGCGGTGACGTCGGGTACGGCCGCCGCGTCCCCGGCCGCCCAGGCGTGTTCCGTGCCGTCGACGGTCAGCTGGGCGGTGCACTTGAGCCGGCCGCGCGCGGTGAGCGGCAGGTCGGTGGCGGCGAGCAGGGGGCTGGGCTTGACGCCGGCGGTCCACACGACCGTACGGGTCGGGAAGCGCTGGCCGTCGCTGAGGACGGCGACGCGGTCGGCGCAGGAGTCCAGCCGGGTTTCGAGGAGCACCTGGATGTTGCGGCGGCGCAGCTGGGTGACGGTGTACCGGCCCATCTCCTCGCCGACCTCGGGGAGGATGCGGTCGGAGGCCTCCACGAGGATCCACTTCATGTCCTCGGGGCGGACGTTGTGGTAGTAGCGCGCGGCGTAGCGGGCCATGTCCTCCAGCTCGGCGAGCGCCTCCACGCCCGCGTAGCCGCCGCCGACGAAGACGAAGGTGAGGGCGGCGTCGCGGATCGCGGGGTCGCGGGTGGAGGAGGCGATGTCCATCTGCTCGATCACGTGGTTGCGCAGGCCGATGGCCTCTTCGACGGTCCTGAAGCCGATGCCGTGCTCGGCGAGGCCGGGGATGGGCAGCGTGCGGGAGATCGAGCCGGGGGCCAGCACGAGCTCGTCGTAACCGAGGAGTTCGGCCGGTTTTCCCTCCTCGGCGGTGGCGAGCGTGTGGACGACGGCGGTGCGCACCGCGTGGTCGATGGACGTGACCTCGCCGACGACGACATGGCACTGGTCCAGGACCCGGCGCAGCGGTACGACGACATGGCGGGGGGAGATCGAGCCCGCGGCCGCTTCGGGAAGGAACGGCTGGTACGTCATGTAGGGGTCGGGAGTGACGACGGTGATGTCGACGTCGCCCCGCCTGAGCTCGCCCTTCAGCTTCCGCTGCAGACGCAGTGCCGTGTACATCCCGACGTAGCCGCCGCCGACAACCAGAATGCGCGCACGTTCCTTCACCATCCCATGACGCACCCGGCGCTGTCGTTTGTCCACAGCCCCGGCAATTTGTGTGACCGGCGGCCGGGTGTGCGCGGGGCCGGGCGCGCTGTCGGGGCGGGATGAAACGGGCCAGGTCAGCGGGGCCGGGCGAGGGGGAGAGAAGGTGAGGAAACGGGACGTACGAGACCCGTACTCCGATCGAGGGGCGCACTGTGCGGAACCTGCCCCTTCTGAATTGACTCTCTCTCAACTATGTTCGTGTGTCGACGGGGTGTAGGGAATGTGGTCGAACGGGTGCCGCGACGGGCGGACCCGGTCGAGAACGACGTCAGTTCCACGCACTTCGGATCAGTTGCGGGGAGTCTCCGGGGGGAGACGTCATTACCGGGGGAACACATGCATGTTCAGGACACGCATTGGTCATCCGCCTCAGCCATCGCACCCAATGGCGGGGCAATGAGCGCGGCGGTGGGCAACGGACGCGCGGAGGGGTCGCGTACGGCCCCGCTGCGGGTGGACGCACAGCGCAATCTGGAGCACGTGCTGCGTGCGGCGCGTGAGGTCTTCGGCGAGTCGGGGTACGGCGCGCCGATGGAGGACGTGGCCCGGCGGGCCCGGGTGGGTGTCGGCACGGTGTACCGGCGCTTTCCCAGCAAGGACGTGCTGGTCCGGCGGATAGCCGAGGAGGAGACCGCGCGGCTGACCGAGCAGGCGCGGGCCGCGCTCGGACAGGAGGACGAGCCGTGGTCGGCGCTGTCCCGGTTCCTGCGGACGTCCGTGGCGTCGGGGGCGGGGCGGTTGCTGCCGCCGCAGGTCCTGCGGGTCGGCTCCGCCGCCTCGGCCGAGTCGGGTGGGTCCGGCGTGGCATCCGCCGAGGAGGCTCGGGTGCCTCAGCAGCGGGTGCAGCCGGCGGCCGGTGAGCTTCGGCTGGTGCCCGGGGAGGCCTCCGACGACAGCGGGGTCGGGGCGTTGCTCGATGTGGTCGGGCAGTTGGTCGAGCGGGCTCGGGCGGCCGGTGAGCTGCGGGCGGATGTGTCCGTGGGGGATGTGCTGCTGGTGATCGCCACGGCGGCGCCGTCCCTGCCGGATGCCGCGCAGCAGGCGGCGGCAAGTGCGCGGTTGCTGGACATTTTGCTGGAGGGGTTGCGGTCGCGTCCCGCGTAGGGGGGCGTCCCCGCCGCCGTCGGCGGCTGCGGGTGGGTGCCTTGCAGGCGGTTCGGGGTGGGTGGCCCTGTGGTCTTCGGGCTGATGGTGCGTGGGGGCGATCGCGCAGCTCCTCGCGCCCCTGGGCAAGCCGCCGGACCGCCTGCCCCCTCGGCGCCTCTCGCCGACGGCGGGTGCCGCCGCGGCGGGGCTGGTGGTGCGGGCGGTGCCGCGGCCTCGGAGGCGGTCGGGGCGCCGGTGAAGGCGGGGATCGCGGCCGGTGGGTGTGGTCGCGGTGGCCGCCGCCGCGGTGGCACTGGCCCTGGTGAACGACAGCCGTCCGCCGGCGAAGGACGTCGCCAAGCCGTCGCCGTCCGCGCCGGTCGTACGGCCCCCGGCGCCCAAGCCGAGCCCGTCGAAGGAGCAGCCCTCGCCGGAGCCGGTGTTGCTCGCCCCCGAGCCGACGCCCCCTCCGCCGCCGGCCCCCGCTCCGAAACCCACGCCCAAGCCGACGCCCGAGCCCAGCCCACCACCGACGCCCGCACCGAAACCCACGCCCAGGCCGACGCCCCCTCCGCCGCCGGCGCCCACCGTCGAGGAGCTGAGCGATCTCGGCTACGACGTCGACGGCGACGGCACCAAGCCCGAGATCCGGCTCGCCCAGAGCAGTTGGGGGTGGCAGCGCCACGGCATGTCGATCGGCGGCGAGCAGTACGCGCGCGGGGTGACCGTGCACGGCGAGTCCTCCGTCACCATCGCCCTCAACCGGCAGTGCACCGCCTACGACGCACTGGCCGGCGTGGACGACATGACGCTCGGCCTCGGCAAGGTGTCCTTCTCCGGCTGGGCGGACGGGGTCCGGCTGTGGCAGTCGGGGATGGTCAAGGGGCGCGACCAGGCCGTGCCCGTCCATGTGGACCTCACCGGGCGCGAGGTCGTACGGCTCGTCGTACGTCCGCACAGCAACGTCTTCGACCAGGCGGCGCTCGCGGACTGGGCGGAGTCCCGGCTCACCTGCCGGTAGGCCGGAGGGCCGGAAGAACGGCGGTGGTCGTCATCGGCCGTGCTCGACGGACGCCTCCGCCGCGCCGAGCTCCCGCAGTACGCCGGACACACCGAGGGACGCGCCCCGGGCGCGCTCGGCCGCGTACCGCTCGGGCGGCAGGGCCGCGCGGGCTTCGGCCTGCACCCGGGCGGCCTCGCTGCACTCCGGCTCGGGACGCGGATTGCCGTCGCGCCAGTGGTCCGCGGCGGCGAACAGCCGGACCGCGCCCGCCAGATCGCCGCATCGGGCCCGCAGACCGGCCGCGATGTCCACCAGCCCCGCCGTGATCGACTCGGCGCACCGCTGGGCCACGGCCACGCGGAGCGCCTCGGTGATGAGCGGCAGCCCGTGCGCGGGGCCCGACTCGGCGGCGGCGAGGAGCGCCTCGACGCTGCGCAGGGCCGCCTCGAACTGCGGTGGCGGGGTGCCGCCGCGGGCCGTGGCGCGGGTCTCCTCGTACAGCTCGCGGGCACGGGCGGACTGCCCGTCGTACAGGGCGATATGGGCGCGCAGCAGCAGCACGAAGGCGCGCGCCTCCGACACCGCGTACCGGTCGGCGGCCGCTCCCGCCTCCTCCAGGGCGGCCAGCGCGGTCTTCGGGTCGCCGGAGCGGTAGGAGATCTCGGCGAGCCGGGCGAGCAGGAACGGCGACTCGGCGTAGGCGCCCACCTCGTAGGCCAGACGCAGTGCTTCCTCGTACTCACCGCGTGCCTCGGCGAACCTGCCGCGGGCCATGGCCGCCTCGCCGGCCGCGCTGCACACCTGGGCCCGCATCCAGCGGTCCCCGACGCGCCGACTGAGCGTCCGCAGCTCGGCCAGGTCCTCGTCCACGCCCCGCAGGTTGCCAGGGGAGTCGACGATCACATGGGTGCGGAACATCAGGGAGACGCCGATCTCCCAGTTGCCGCCGTACGCCCGGCAGTTGGCCACGGCCGCGGCCAGGTCCGGGCCGACGTCCGCCGGGCCGCCCAGGTAGTAGGCGGTCATCGGCCACACGATGCCCGGTAGCCGGGCGGCCTGGGGACCGCCGGGCTCGTACGCGGCACGGACGCGCGCGATGTACTCCGGGGCGCGCGGGTCGGCCGCGAGGTGCTCGGTGCTCGATTCGGAGGTCAGGAACAGATCGAGCATCCGCACGTCCATCCGCAGCTCCCGCAGCGGATGCCCGGCCTCGCCGTCGGGCACGGCGAGGAAGGCGCCCACGGGGTCGGCCGACTCCGTCAGGGACATCAGGTCGGGGGCGGCACCGAGGGGTTCCGGGGTCGCCGGGCTCGCCAGGGCGTCCAGGGCCACGCCCAGGCGGAGGACCAGACGGACCCAGGCGATCGCCTCCTGGCGGTGGTTGCGGAGCCACCAGAACCAGCAGATGGCCAGGACGATCGCGGCCGCCTCCGGCTCGTCGCCGGCGCGCACGGAGCGGTCCAGGGCGGCCCGGATGTTGTCCAGCTCGGACTCCAGGCGGGAGATCCAGGGCAGTTGGTCCCCCGAGCGCAGGCGCGGCTCGGCCTCCTCCACCAGCGCCCGCACCCACGCGCGATGCCGGCGCTCGGCGGCGGCGCGCAGTCCGGGGACCTCGGCCGCGCGCTCGGTGGCGTACTCGTGGATGGTCTCCAGCATGCGGTAGCGCATGCCGCCGGAGCCGTCGGGACCGCTGGGCGCGGCCACGACGAGGGACTTGTCGACGAGGGCGCCGATCAGGTCGGCCGCCGGGCCGGTGCACACGGCCTCGGCCGCCGCGAGGTCCCAGCCGCCGGCGAACACCGACACCTCGCGCAGCACCGTGCGCTCGCGTTCGTCCAGCAGGTCCCAGGACCAGTCGACGACCGCACGCAGGGTCTGCTGACGGGGCAGGACCGTGCGGCTTCCGGAGGTGAGCAGGCGGAAGCGGTCGTCGAGCCGGTCGGCGATCTGCCGCGGGGTCAGCAGTCTGAGCCGGGCCGCGGCCAGCTCGATGGCGAGCGGCAGCCCGTCCAGGCGGCGGCAGATCTCCGCCACGGCCCCGGTGTCGGCGAGCGCCGCTTCGGCGTCGGGACGGACGGCCTTCGCGCGCTCGGCGAACAGGCGGTGCGCCTGCTCCGGGACGAGGGGCTCGACCGGGCGCACCGACTCACCGGGGACGCCTAGGGGTTCACGGCTGGTCGCGAGGACCGTGAGCCCCGGGCAGTGGGTGAGGAGGGTCTCGGCGAGGGCGGCGGCCGCGCCGATGACGTGTTCGCAGTTGTCAAGGATCAGGAGTTGGCTGCGCGCGGCGCAGTACTCGATCAGCAGGGCGACGGGGTCGGCCTGGGGGGTCGCCAGCTCGTTCGTCAGCAGCACGGTCTCGCGCAGACCGAGCGCGCTGACCACCGCGCCGGGCACCGCCTCCGGATGGTCGAGCGGGGCCAGCTCGACCAGCCATGCCTGGGGGAGCCCTGCGGCGGCCTCCTCGGCGAGGCGGGTCTTCCCCGAGCCGCCCGGTCCGGTGAGCGTGACCAGGCGGGCTCTGTGCAAGTCGGAACGAATGGCTTCGAGTTCTGGTTCCCGCCCGACGAAGGACGTCAGACGGGGGCGGAGATTGCCGGTCCGCTCGGGCGGTCGAGAGGGGGTCGGCGGCATCGGTGGGTTGGGTGACGTCGATGGCTGCGGCTGTGGTTCCTGCTTCCTGAGCAACGACGCGTGCAGCGCTTGGAGTTCCCGGCCCGGGTCGGTGCCGAGGGTGTCGGCGAGGGTGCGGCGGGCGGACTCGTACACGGCGAGTGCGGCGGCGGGGCGGCCGGTGTCGCGCAGGGCGCGGATGAGCAGGGCGTGCAGGGGCTCGTCCAGCGGGTGGGCCGTGGTGAGTTCCGTCAGCTCCGGTACGACGTCCGGGGCGCGGCCGAGGTCGAGGGCGGCGGCGGCCCGGGCGCGGGTGGCCGCCAGGCGCAGGGCCTCCGGGCGGGTGGCGGCGGTGCGGTCGGGGAGGTCGGCGAGGGCGGGGCCGTGCCAGAGGGCGAGGGCCTCGGTGAGGGTGCGGTGCGCGGTGGCCGGGTCACCGGTGGCGAGGGCCTTGGTGCCGGCGTCGACGAGGCGTTCGAAGACGTACAGGTCCACGTCGTCCTCGGTCGCTTCCAGGCGGTAGCCGCCCGGGGTGGAGGCGATGGTGTGTCGACCGAGGGTGCGGCGGAGGCGGCCGACGAGGGCCTGGAGGGCGGCGGGGGCGTCGCCCGGGTGGTCGTCGGCCCAGATCTCGTCGATGAGGGTTTCGGGGGTGGTGGTGCGGGCGGGGCGGAGGGCCAGGGCGGTGAGCAGTGTGCGGAGGCGTGGGCCGCCGACGGGTACGAGGGTGCCCTGGTCGTCCGCTGCTTGGGCCACGCCCAGGATTCTGTACCGCACCTGGACATTGTCGCGGTGGGCTGGGGGTGAGGCACGGGGGTTTCGTCAGCGGTGCCGCCGCGCCCACGCGGGCCGCCTGGGGTGCGCCCCGTAAGGGGCGCGGGGAACTGCGCGACCAGCCCCCACCGGCCGCGGCGGCGTACGGCGGGAGCCACCCCGCCCGGGTGCCTGGGGGAGGCAGCCCCCAGCAAGGCAGCAGGGCAGCACACCCGGCCTTCACGCGCCGGAGGCCAGCGCGCCCCTTCTCGGCTGGATTCCGGAGGGCACCGCACGCGCGCGTGCCGGTGTTCCCGTCCAGCATGTGCCCCGGCGGGAGAGGAGGCGGCGGAGCCAGAGTTCGAGGGAGACGAGGTCGGCGAGGCCGTCGAGGGGGACGGTGTCGCCGGCGGCGGCGTCGCGCAGGGCCTTGCGGATGACGCGGGCCTCCACCAGACCGGCGTCGGCCAGGAGAGGGGTGGCGAAGAGGTCCTGGAGGGGGTCGGCCGCCACCCGCAGGCCCGTGCGTGCGGCCGCCGCCGAGGAGGCGTGGGAGGGGGCGCCCCAGCCGGGCGGGAGGTCGGTGACGCCGGCGCCCTCCAGGACCGTACGGAGGATCGAGGAGCGGGCGCCCGGTTGGACGCGCAGGGCCTCGGGGAGGGCGCGGCAGGCGCGGACGACCTGGTTGTCGAGGAACGGCGCGTGCAGGCGCTGGGAGCGGATCTCGGCGGCCTGTTCCAGGACGCGCAGGTCGGCGGCGTGGCGGGCGAGGGCGGCACGCGCGCGGTAGTCGCCGGGGCGCTGGGCGCCGGTTGCCGAACGGTCGGCCTCCGCCTGCAGCAGAACCGATACTTCGGCCAGGGCCTCTCCGGTCAGCCAGCGGGCCGCCGGCCCGGGTCTTGCCCAGGTCAGCGCGGCGAGGGACGCGCCGACCGCTCCCCCGGGCTCGTCGAAGCGGCGCCGCATCAGCCGCTCGGCCAGCACCTCGAGGCCGGCCCGGTAGGGCGTACGGGCGAGCCGGCGGGCGGCGCCGTACACGCGCGCGGGGACCATCACCGAACCGTCGGCCCTGGCGAGCGCGGCGACGGGCCGGACGAGGTGGCGCCGTTTGCGGTCCATCAGGAGGTCGGCGAGGCGGGCGGGGTGGGCGTCCAGGACCTGGCGGGCACCGTGGCCGGTGAAGTGGTCGGCGCTGCCGGCGGCGAGGCGGGCGCGGTGCCGGGCGGCGGTGACCAGCGAGGGGCCGGGTTCGTCGGTGAGGGGGCCGTCGAGCTCGGCGTAGGGCAGGGTCTCCTCGGCGCCGGTCACGACGACGTGGTGCAGGCGCGGATTGGCGGCCAGGGCGCCGGCGCGCTCCAGTTCGGCCTCGCGGCCGCCCACGGCCAGGTCGTTGAAGGTGACGGCGAGAAGCCGTTCGCCCGCGCCCGTGCCATGGCCGAGCAGCGTGCCGGGTCTGCCGGGCAGGCCTGCGGCAAGGAGCGCCAGGGTGCCGGAGGCGGGGCCGCCGGAGAGGTCGGCGCCGATGCCGGGCACGGGCATCCCGCGCCGGGCCCGCCGCTCGGCCGGACCCATGCCGGGGACCGGGCCGGGGTCGAGGTCGGGCACGTGCCGCGGGGCCGCCAACCGCGCGCGTACCGCCTCCACCAGGGCGTCCCGTACGGCGTCCACGGCGCGGTCGGGGTCGGCCGGGGCCGCGGCCACGGCGAGGGAGGCGACCGGCTCGTACCCGGCAATCTCGCGCGCCCCCGCGCGCAGCACGAGCGCGTGTCCCGGCGGAACGCGCCGTACGCCCTCGTACGGGGTGGTGTCGCGCAGCGCCGCCGGTACGTCCGGGGCGGCGAGCAGGGCGGCCAGGTGGCCGAAGTCGAGGTTGGCCTCGATGAGGTCGGCGAGGGGCAGCGCGGCGGTGGCGTAGGCGGTGCCGCCGGCCCAGGGGGTGTGGAACACCGGGCGGGCGCCCGCGAGATCGCCGCAGACGGTGATGCGGCGGCCGACCTTGACGACGGCCGTGTAGCTGCCGGGCCAGGCGGTCAGATGGCGCAGTGCGCCCCCGCGCGCGGTGAACAGGCCGCGCCGCAGCTCCTCGTCGGAGGCGCCGCAGATGCCGAGGACCGCGATGCGGTTGTCCGCGTCGGCCTTCACCACGCGCACCTCGTCCGGGCGCCAGTCGCCGACGGCCCACAGCGGATCCGGGTCGCCCCACAGGAGTTGGGAGCCGACCGGGTGCAGGGTCTCGCCGTCGTAACCGGTGGCGCCCGCGGAGCCGATCGCGGCGATACCCGCGGCGGTGCTGCTCCAACCCACCAACCACCGCATCGACGCCTCCACAGGCTGTGGACAACAGTGCACCGTACGAACCGGATCCCCATGCTGCCATGAGAGGCGCGTGGTGGAAGGTCAGCGGCACCGGCTTCGATCGAGGGAAATGCCCGGCGGGCCTGCGGGCGGTGCGACTCGAATGCGCCCCCTGCACGCTCCCCCAAAACGCCCTTCACGCCCTCAAGTTGCATGGTCGGAGCCCATGTCAACCGCGACAGGCGGGGGCGATTTTCAGCCAAATACGCTGAGCGAAGTTGGATTTGAGCACGCTCCGTACAGGCCTGCGGAAAGCGCGGCAGCGCGGACATGCGCACAGTCCGGGAGGCGGGCATCGCCTCCCGGACCGGTCCGCCACCCGCGGGGATGAAGGTGGCGGTGTCCCCCAGCCCACTGGATCCAGTACAGCGGGCCGACCCACGCAAGAGCCATGGAACCGCTCCCCCGGTGGCCGGAGAAGAGCGCACGGACGGGCGCACGGCCACACGGGCGGGGGCACGAGGCGACTGGCCGTGCACGGTGCGTACAGGGCCGCACTTCCGTACGGACCACAATCCCGCCATCCGGAAGAATGCCCCTTAACGCTTGGGATGCGGCGAACTACGCTGGGTTTACGAATGCCGCATGGTTATGCCAGCGCGGCAGCCGTCTGTGTCGAGGGGTGGCGCATGTCCAGGGAGCAACGCGGGCCGAACGAAAAGCTCGGCGCCGTTCTCGCCCTCGCGGGAATCAGCAACGCAGGACTCGCCAGGCGCGTCAACGACCTTGGGGCGCAGCGCGGGTTGACTCTTCGCTACGACAAGACCTCCGTGGCGCGCTGGGTGTCGAAGGGGATGGTGCCGCAGGGCGCGGCGCCGCACCTCATCGCGGCCGCCATCGGCCAGAAGCTCGGCCGTCCGGTGCCGCTCCACGAGATCGGCCTGGCGGACGCGGATCCGGCGCCCGAAGTGGGCCTCGCCTTCCCCAGAGACGTCGGACAGGCGGTGAAGTCGGCGACGGAGCTGTACCGTCTCGACCTCGCCGGGCGCCGGGCCGGCTCCGGCGGCATCTGGCAGTCGCTCGCCGGATCGTTCGCAGTGAGCGCATACGCAACGCCCGCCTCACGCTGGCTGATAACCCCCGCCGACAGCTCGGTCGCGCGGGAGGCGGGCTCCGCCGAGGGCTCCGGCGCACCGATCAAAGTCGGCCACAGCGATGTGCAGAAGCTGCGGGAGGCCGCCGAGGACGCCCGGCGCTGGGACTCCAAGTACGGGGGCGGGGACTGGCGTTCCTCGATGGTGCCGGAGTGCCTGCGGGTGGAGGCGGCGCCGCTGCTGCTCGGCGCCTACTCCGACGAAGTGGGCCGCGCGCTCTTCGGGGCGTCCGCCGAACTCACCCGGCTCGCCGGGTGGATGGCCTTCGACACCGGCCAGCAGGAGGCCGCGCAGCGGTACTACATCCAGGCGCTGCGGCTCGCGCGCGCGGCGGCGGACGTCCCGCTGGGGGGCTATGTCCTGGCCTCGATGTCGCTGCAGGCGACCTATCGCGGGTTCGGTGACGAGGGGGTCGATCTGGCGCAAGCCGCGCTGGAGCGCAACCGCGGGCTGGCGACCGCGCGCACGATGAGTTTCTTCCGGCTGGTGGAGGCGCGGGCACACGCGCGTGCGGGGGATGCGCAGGCGGCGGGTGCGGCGTTGAAGGCGGCGGAGGGTTGGCTGGAGCGGTCGCGGGAGGGCGACAACGATCCTTCTTGGCTTGGTTTCTATGGATATGACCGTTTCGCTGCTGATGCGGCCGAGTGCTACCGGGATCTGAAGGCCCCGCGGCAGGTGCGGAGGTTCACGGAACAGGCCCTGTCCAAGCCGACCGAGGAGTTCGTGCGGTCGCACGGGCTGCGGCTGGTCGTCTCGGCCGTCGCCGAGCTGGAGTCCGGGAACCTCGACGCCGCCTGCGAGCAGGGAGTGCGGGCCGTGGAGGTGGCCGGTCGGATCTCGTCGGCGCGCACGACCGAGTATGTGAAGGACCTCCTGCACCGGCTGGAGCCGTACGGGGACGAGCCGAGGGTGGTGGAGCTGCGGGAGCGGGCTCGCCCGCTGCTGATGGCCCCGGCCTGAGAACCCGCACCGGCCGCGTTTGAAGGCGTTGTCAGTGGCGCAGTGCACTATCGAGGTGGGAGGTGGTGCAGGTGCCGGTCGGGGCGTACGACTGTGATGTGCTCGTGGTCGGCGGGGGGATCGTCGGGCTGTCCACGGCGTACGCGATCACGCGGGCCGCGCCGGGTACGGCGGTCACCGTGCTGGAGAAGGAGCCGGGGCCGGCCCGGCACCAGACGGGGCGCAACAGCGGGGTCATCCACAGCGGGATCTACTACCGGCCGGGCTCCCTCAAGGCGAGGTACGCGGTGCGGGGCGCCGCCGAGATGGTGAAGTTCTGCGCCGAGTACGGCATCGCGCACGCCGTCACCGGCAAGCTGATCGTCGCCACGGACCGGGAGGAGCTGCCCCGGCTGCACGCGCTCGTGCAGCGCGGCCGGGAGAACGGCATTCCGGTGCGGGAGCTGGGATCCGCCCAGATCGGTGAGTACGAGCCCGAGGTGCGCGGGCTGGCGGCGATACACGTCGGCACCACCGGGGTGTGCGACTTCGTGGGGGTCGCCCGGCAGCTGGCGCGGGGCTCGGGCGCGGAGATCCGGTACGGGGCGCGGGTCGTACGGGTGGACCGGCGGCCGGAGCGGGGCGTGGCCGTGCTCACCTCGGGCGGAGACGTCGTACGCGCGCGCGTGCTGGTGAACTGCGCCGGGCTGTACTGCGACGAGCTGGCGCGGCTGACCGGGGACGAGCCCGAGGTGCGGATCGTGCCGTTCCGCGGGGAGTACTACGAGCTGGCGCGGCCGGAGCTGGTGCGCGGGCTGGTGTATCCGGTGCCGGATCCGGCCTTCCCCTTCCTCGGGGTCCATCTCACCCGGGGCATCGACGGAGGCGTGCACATCGGCCCCAACGCGGTGCCGGCCCTGGCCCGGGAGGGGTACGGCTGGGGGGTCGTACGCCCCCGGGAGCTGGCCGGGACCATGGCGTGGCCGGGGTCGTGGGCGATCGCCCGGCGGCACTGGAGATACGGCGCGGGGGAACTGCACCGCTCGCTGTCCAAGGGGGCGTTCCTGGAGGCGGTGCGCAGACTGCTGCCCGGAGCGGAGTCGGACGACCTGGTGCGGGCCCCTGCCGGGGTGCGGGCGCAGGCGGTGCTGCGGGACGGGACGCTGGTGGACGACTTCTTGATCAAGGAGGGGGCTCGTGCCGTGCATGTGCTGAACGCGCCCTCGCCCGCGGCGACCGCTTCCCTGCCGATCGGGCGGGAGGTGGGGCGCCGGGTGCTGGACATGCTCGGTTCGCTGTAGTGGCCGTCCCGGGCGCCGGTCCGTTCGTCAGTGCCGGGCCGTAAAATCTGTCCTACTGTGTCTGACTTCCTCAACGCCCCCGAAGCCCCCTCGCCGGCCACCCACACCCCCGGCGTGTCCGTCCGGCACACCCGGGCCAAGGGGGAGCCACGCTTTCCGGACGGTCCCAAGGCCGATCCCGCCGGGTCGCACTTCGAGCGGCGGATCCGGAGTTTCCAGCCGCGGCGCAGCCGGGTGACCGCCGGGCAGGCGGACGCCCTGCAGCGGCTGTGGCCCAAGTGGGGGCTGGACATCGACGGGCAGCAGGTCATCGACCTCGGCGAGCTGTTCGGGAACGACCGGCCCGTCGTCCTGGAGATCGGGTTCGGGATGGGCGAGGCCACCGCGCAGATGGCCGCCGCCGACCCGGACACCAACATCCTCGCCGTCGACGTGCACACCCCGGGCCAGGGCAATCTGCTGGCTCTCGCCGACCGGAACGGGCTGTCCCACGTCCGCGTGGGCAACGGCGACGCGATCATCCTGCTCCGCGAGATGCTCACCCCCGACTCGCTCGACGGGCTGCGGGTCTACTTCCCGGACCCCTGGCCCAAGAAGCGGCACCACAAGCGGCGGCTCATCCAGCCCGAGTTCCTGACGCTCGCCGCGACCCGGCTGAAGCCCGGAGCGATCGTGCACTGCGCGACCGACTGGGAGCCGTACGCCGAGCAGATGCTCGAGGTGCTCAGCGCCCATCCCGACTTCGAGAACACGCAGGCGGGCGGCGGTTTCGCCACGCGCCCCGAGTTCCGGCCGCTGACCCGTTTCGAGGGGCAGGGACTGGACAAGGGACATGTGGTGAACGATCTGCTCTTCCGTCGCGTACCGCATCCGGGCCGGTAAACCGCTCCAGCCCCGCGTCCCGACACCGTTAGGGTCGATGCCGTGGCCACCAGTCCTCCGTTTCCGACGTATCCCCCGGGCCCGCACGGCCCCGTGCTGCTCCGCCATCCGCACTGGTGGCAGCGCAGGTGGGTGCGGTACGGAGCACTGATCACACTGCTCGCGCTGTCCGGTCTCGTCATCCTCGCGCTGGTACGCAGGCAGACCGGCACCGAGGGGTTCCTCGTCGGGCTCGGTCTCGCCGTGCTGCCCGTGCCCTGGCTGATAGCCGCCTTCCGGTGGCTGGACCGGGTGGAGCCGGGGCCCTGGCGGAACCTGGTCTTCGCCTTCGCCTGGGGGGCGTGCGCGGCGGCGCTGATAGCCATCGTCGCCAACAGCTTCGCGACCAAGTGGATAGCCACCGCCACCGCCGATCCGGCCGGTGCCGACACCCTGGGCGCCACCGTGATCGCGCCCATCGTGGAGGAGTCCGCCAAGGCCGCCGCCGTCCTGCTCGTCTTTCTCTTCCGCAGACGTGACTTCACCGGTGTCGTCGACGGGGTGGTGATAGCGGGCATCACCGCCACCGGGTTCGCGTTCACCGAGAACATCCTCTACCTGGGTACGGCCTTCGGCGCCGACCAGGTCAGCGGTGGCCCCGGCATCGCCTCCGTCACCGCCGCCACCTTCTTCGTGCGCATCGTGATGTCCCCGTTCGCGCACCCCCTGTTCACCACCCTCACCGGCCTCGGCTTCGGCTTCGCCGCGTTCTCCGCCGAGCGGCAGCGCGCCCGGCGGGTGCTGCTGCCGCTCGGCGGTCTGCTGCTCGCGATGAGCATGCACGCCTTCTGGAACGGCTCCTCCACCTTCGGCGAGTTCGGGTTCTTCGCCGTCTACGGCGGATTCATGGTGCCCGTGTTCGGGCTGCTGACCTGGCTCGCGATCTGGACCCGGCAGCGGGAGCTGCGGACCGTGCGGGCGGAGCTGCCGGCGTATGTGCTGGCCGGGTGGCTGGGGCCGGCCGAGCCGCTCGCGCTCGGGTCGATGCGGGCGCGGCGGACGGCCCGTGACTACGCCCGGCACCACGGCGGCCGGCCGGCGGCGCGGGCGGTGGCCCAGTACGAGGCGTACGCCACCTCGCTCGCCTTCCTGCGGCACCGGGGACGCAAGGGGAAGGCAGGGGCCGACTTCGTCGTACGGGAGCGGGAGCTGCTGGACGAGCTGTGGCAGCGGAGGGACGCGGCCCGGCCGGCGTTGGAGTACGCCGCGCGAGTTGCTCCGCAGGTTCGGCCGATGTACGCGGCGCCCGTGCCGGCGCCTACGGCGTATGGGCCGGGTTACGGCTATCCGGCGGTGCCCTACTCCGCTTACAACCCGTACCAGTACTAGCCGGTCGGGTGGCGGAGGGTTCGGCACCGCCGGAATCCGCCGTCGTGGCTGAGGGCCGTCGCGGCGGAAAGAGGTCAGCTGTCGGCCGGAGAAGTCACCGGAAAGGTCAGGCCGACGCCTTCGTCAGGCTCGCCACTTCCTCGTCCGTCAGCTTCAGGTCCACCACGCCCAGCAGGGCCGGGAGCTGGTCCAGTGTGCGGGCCGAGGCGATCGGGGCGGTGATCGTCGGCTGGGCCGCGAGCCAGGCGAGGGCGACCGTGGCGACGGGGGCGTCGTGGGCGGCGGCGATCTCGTCGAGCGCCGCGAGGACCTTCTGGCCGCGCTCGGACTCGGCGTACTCCTGGGCGCGGCCCGCACGGGCGCTGTCGACCTTGCTGCCGGGGCGGTACTTGCCGGTCAGGAAGCCCGCGGCGAGGGAGAAGTAGGGCACGGAGGACAGGCCCTCCTTGGCGGCCAGGTCCTGCAGCGGGCCCTCGTAGGTGTCGCGGGAGACGAGGTTGTAGTGCGGCTGGAGGGCGACATAGCGGGCCAGGCCCTCGCGGTCGGAGAAGTCGAGCGAGGCCTTCAGGCGCTCGGGGCTGATGTTGGAGGCGGCGATGTGGCGGACCTTGCCCGCCTTCACCAGCTCGTCCAGCGCGCCGATGATCTCCTCGACCGGGATCTCGGGCTTGTCGAAGTGGGTGTAGTAGAGGTCGATGTAGTCGGTGTCCAGGCGGCGCAGGGAGGCGTCGGCGGCGGCCTTGATGTTGGCGGCGGACAGCCCCTGGAACTCGGGGTGCTGGCTGACCTTGGTCGCGATGACGACGCGGTCACGGTTGCCGCGGGACTTGACCCACTTGCCGATGACCGTCTCGGACTCGCCGCCCTTGTGGCCCTCGATCCAGGCCGAGTACGAGTCGGCGGTGTCGATGAAGTTGCCCCCGGCCGCCGTGTAGGCGTCGAGGACGGCGAAGGAGGTCTCCTCGTCGGCGGTCCAGCCGAAGACGTTGCCGCCGAGGCAGAGCGGGAAGACCTCGAGGTCGGAGGAGCCGAGTGTGCGCAGAGAAGTCATGCTCTGCATCAACACCGGCGACAGATGATCGCATTCCGCCGCCGGTGCAAAGTCCCACGGACAGACGGCTGTCAGGGGGTGAGGCCCTTATCGCGCAGCCAGGGCGCCGGGTCGATGGCGGTGGCCTGGCCGTTCGGGTGGACCTCCAGGTGCAGGTGCGGGCCGGTGACGTTGCCGGTGGCGCCGACCCGGCCGATGACCTGGCCGGTGGAGACCTTCTGGCCGACGGAGACGTTGATCGAGGACTGGTGGCAGAACCACAGCTCGGTGCCGTCGTCCAGGGTGATGACGGTGCGGTAGCCGTAGGCGCCGGCCCAGCCCGCCTCAGTGACCGTTCCGCTGTGGACGGCCTTGATGAGGGTGCCGGTGGGGGCGGCGAAGTCGAGGCCGGTGTGGTAGCCGGAGGACCACATCGCGCCGGGCTGCCCGAAGGTGCCGGTGATCGTGTACGAGACGACCGGCAGCGTGTACTGCTTGGCCAGCTCGGCGAGCCGCTTGGCCTCGGCGGCCTTCTCGGCGTCGGCCTCCGCCTGCTGCTTGGCGGCGGCGGCCTTGGCGGCGGCCGCCTTCTCCGCCTTGGCGGCCGCGTCGGCGGTCTGCTGGTCGGCGGCGGCGATCGCGGCGACGGTGGCCTTGCTGGCGGCCTGGCCCTTCTGCTGCTCGGCCTGGGCCATGATCCGGTTGCGCAGGGCCTCGCCGGCGTTGCCGCTGTCGGCGCTGTCCGTGCTCACGCCCACCTTGCTGAGGCCGGTGGTGGCCTGGTGCGCGTCGGAGGAGCCGGCGCCGAAGATGTGCTCGACGGAGTCCAGGTCCGGCAGGGAGATGGAGACCGGCGGCTTGCCGGTGTTCGCGCTGGCCATGCCGCCCGCGCCGACCGCGGCCATCACGCCGACGCCGAGGACGGTGGAGCTGCGCGCGAAACCGCCGCGCTGTTTGGCGACGCGGTGCCGGCCGCGGAGCGGGGCGACGGAGTCCTCGGTGGGATTCCACTCCTCCCAGGGCCCCTCCTCGGCGCGGTAGGCGCCGTAGCCGAAGGTCTCCGGCTGGGCTTGCGGGGGCATGAACGGGGCTTCTGGGACGGGCCGGTTGGACGCCACGCGGGCGTGCTCCTTTCCTTCCTCCGCCTACCGGGTTAGCTGACGGGTTCGGAGCAGGAAGGTCTCCTACGCGCGTATACCAACTGCGGCATTCGCGCGATTCACCCCAAGGTGGTGGTTCCCCGGCTCCCTTGCGGGATTCGGCGCGTGCGCACGGAGCCGCCTCTTGTGACGGCTGGGACGACCGCGCTGCGTTATCGAACGTTAATAGACCCGACAGCCACTTTCCAAGCCGTTCGGCTTGATCATTAAGGTTTTCGGCCGTGGACTTACCGGTCAGGATCCCTGCAAATCGGGTGAGTTGACCACCGTACATGAGTGTCGGCATTTTTGACGGTGTCTCAGATGTTATGCGGAGGGCGGTCGTCCGGTCACCGTCCGTGAAGCCGATCACCGTGACCACGGGCCGGCGAGGGGGCGCGGGCGGTGTGGCGCCGAGGGGGTGAGCGTGTGGTGTACAGTAGAGACACAACGACGCGGGGTGGAGCAGCTCGGTAGCTCGCTGGGCTCATAACCCAGAGGTCGCAGGTTCAAATCCTGTCCCCGCTACTGAAGGCTCAGGGCCCGGAATCCCAAGGATTCCGGGCCCTGAGTGTGTGCGGGCTCAGCCCAGCAGATGCCGGTTCGGCGCCTTGGCGAGTTCCTCCAGCTCGGGCAGTGCGACGACCTCCCCACCCCCCTTGACCAGCACCCCCGTACCGTCGGCTCCCGCTACGAATGTGTCGGGCTCCTGCCACGCCGTGACCACCCGCCGTACCCCCGCCCGAAGGATCAGCTCGGCACAGGGCGCGGGCCGCGAGGCGCGCCGGGCACACGGCTCCAGGCTGCTGTACACCGTGGCACCGGCCAGCCGGGGATCCGCCGGGTCGACCTTCGCCAGGGCGGCCTCCTCCGCATGGACCACGGGATCCTCGCCCTCCCGGGAGTGGCCGCGAGCCAGCTCCGTACCGTCGGCTGCGACCACCACCGCGCCGACGCTGAACGCCGTCTCCGAGGGCGGGCACAGCGCGGCGAGTTCACAGGCGGTGCGCAGCCAGTGCCGGTCGGCGGCGGTGGCGGCCGGCCCGGTGCCGGGGGCGGTGGGCTCGTAGCGCATGAGGACCACGTCCTCGATCCGGCGGGTCTCGGTCAGGCGCAGCCGGCCGGCCTGGTAGCCGCCGGGGCCGAACAGGCGGGGCGCGGCCGGGTCGCCGACGAACAGCGGCGCGAGGACGAGCTGGAGCTCGTCGGCGAGACCCAGCTGCAGCAGTTGGGTGTGCACCGTGCCGCCGCCCTCGACCATGAGCCGTCCGACTCCGCGCACGTCGTGCAGGTGGGACAGCAGGGCCCGCCAGTCGAGGCCAGGGCCGAGCGGGACGACGTCGGCGGTGTCGCCGACGCGGCGGACCGCCCGCTCGGCGCCCTGGTCGGTCGTGTAGACGAGCTTGTCGCCGCCGGTGTGCCAGAAGTTGGCGTCGGGGTCGAGGTCGCCGGTGGCGGTGACGGTCACCTTGAGCGGGTACTCCGGCTTGCCCGCCCGGACGCGGGCGGCGCGGCGCTCGGCGGAGTTGACCAGCAGCCGCGGGTTGTCGGCGCGGATCGTGCCGGCGCCGATCAGGATGGCGTCGACGGAGGCCCGTACCGCGTCGACCCGGTCGAAGTCGGCCGGGCTGGACAGCAGGAGCCGGTCGGGGCTGGTGTCGTCGAGGTAGCCGTCGAGGGAGACGGCGGCGGACAGCAGCACGTACGGGTACGTCATCGGCGCGGTCTCCTGCGAGGCGAGGTTCGGTTCAAGGTCGATCTTGGTTCAAGTTTGAAACAAACTTACACTGGCGGCATGACGACCCGCTGGCTCACCCCCGAGGAGCAGCGCGCCTGGCGCGCCTATCTCGCCGCGACGCACCTCCTGGAGGACGCGATCGACCGACAGCTCCAGCAGGACGCCGGCATGCCGCATCTGTTCTACTCCGTGCTGGCCAACCTGTCCGACGCGCCCGACCGGCGGCTGCGGATGACCGACCTCGCCGAGTCGCTGAAGATCACGCGCAGTCGGCTGACCTATGCGGTGACCCGCCTCGAGCGGGACGGGCTGGTGCGCCGGGACGACTGCCGCTGGGACAAACGCAGCAGCATCGCCGTGCTGACGGACGAGGGGATGGCCGCCTTGGAGCGTACGGCACCGGGCCACGTCGAGACCGTGCGCGCCGTCCTGTTCGACCGGCTCACGCCGGAACAGGTGGGGCAGCTGGAGGAGATCTGCACCGGGATCGCGGGCGGCCTGCAGGGCGACGGCGCCGAGTGCGGAGCGGAGGACGTGCCCTGGCGGCGGCGTTCCTCGTGTTCCTCCTCCGACGATTGATTGCTTTAAGTTTGAAGCATGAGGTAGGGTCCCCCGAGTACGCTGCTTCAAATATGAAGCAACAGCCTCCGGAGGGACCCGCATGCCCGACACCCCCGCCGCCACGCCGCGCGCCCGCGTCCGGGTTCCGCTGCGCTTCCACGACGGCTACAGCGTCGACGCCGAACTCGTCACCTTCCACGGCCTGGCCGACGGCCAGGAGCACGTCGCCGTGGTCCTCGGCGACCCCGCCCCCGGCACCGTCCCGCTGGTGCGCCTGCACTCCGAGTGCCTGACCGGCGACGTCTTCGGCTCCGCCCGCTGCGACTGCGGACCCCAGCTGCGCGAGGCGGTCGAGCGCATCGCCGACCGCGGCGGCGTCCTGCTCTACCTCCGGCAGGAGGGCCGCGGCATCGGTCTCTACAACAAGCTCGACGCGTACGCCCTCCAGGACCAGGGCCTCGACACCTACGAGGCGAACGCCGCGCTCGGCCTGCCGGAGGACGCCCGCGACTACACGGCCGCCGCGCAGATGCTCGCCGCCCTCGGCATCGGGGAGCTGGACCTGCTGTCCAACAATCCCGACAAGGCCGAGCAGTTGCGCGCGCTGGGCGTCGTGGTCCGGGACCGGGTGCCGACCGGCGTCTTCACCACGGCCCACAACGTCCGCTACCTGCGCGCGAAGGTCGTCCACACCCGCCACACCCTGCCCCTGGCGGACCTCAACGCGGGCTGACCTCGGCGGGCAGTGGGCGATGGGCGGATCTGTTCCACCCGCTCGGCTGCCCCCATCATCTGACCTGCGGGTTGCGTTCCGACGCGGTACGACGGCCGGAACAGATCTGCCGATCATCGCCTGCGCCGGGAGGGCCGCCAGGGACAGGAGGGTCGCCGCGACGGCGTAGCCGCCTGATCAGGGGCGGAGTGGCGGCGTTCCTGCGGGCCTATGGGGCGGGAGACACGGGGCTGGTGGTGGCCTGAGGCGGTGAGGGCGGGTCGGTGAACCGAGGCGTCGTAGGCCTCAGTCCCACCAGTTGAACATCAGCTCGCCCAGCGTCTGCGGGCGCCAGTGGCGGACCGCCTTCAGCTCGGCCTCCGGCAGCGCGCTCGGATCGACCCGCTCGATGGGCGCGTCCGGCTCCGCGGGCTCCAGCAGCCGGAACCCGGCATCGGCCGACGGCCCCGCCCAAGGCGGGGGAGGGACGAACTCCCGTACCGGAGAGCCGGGTTCGAGTGCGGCGCTGCTGAAGGCGATGACGGGCAGATGACGGTGGACCAGTACGACCGTGCCCGCGATGTCCACCGCGTCGAAGGAGGCGCAGAGGCCGACGTCCAGCCTGGTGGTGGACGGCCGGCTCATGCCGCCGGAACACCCAGCTCGGCCAGCAGGCCGCGCACCCGCTGCTCGATCTCGTCCCGGATCGGCCGCACGCCGTCCACACCCTGGCCCGCCGGATCTTCGAGCCGCCAGTCCAGGTACCGCTTGCCCGGGAAGACGGGGCAGGCGTCCCCGCAGCCCATCGTGATCACCACGTCGGAGGACCGTACCGCCTCGACAGTGAGGATCTTCGGTGTTTCGGCGGAGATGTCGACGCCGACCTCTCTCATGGCCTCCACCACCGCCGGATTGACCGCGTCGGCGGGTGCGGAACCTGCCGAGCGGACCTCCACGGCATCACCGGCGAGGTGGGTGAGGAAGGCGGCGCCCATCTGGGAACGGCCGGCGTTGTGGACGCACACGAACAGCACGGAGGGGCGCGGGGTGGCGGCGGTGGTCATCGCAGGTGTCCTTGCGGGCGGAGGGCGGTCAGGAGGAAGTGAGTTCGGGCTCGCCGTGCGGCACGACGACGTCGTCCGCCACGCGGGCGGGACGTCCGTACACGACCGCCACGGCAGCCAGTCCCAGTGCTGCGCCGAGCACTTGTGCCGTGATGAACGGGGCGACGGAGGTGGGGGCGATCCCGGCGAAGGTGTCGGTGAAGGCGCGGCCGACGGTGACGGCGGGATTCGCGAAGGAGGTGGAGGAGGTGAACCAGTAGGCGGCACCGATGTAGCAGGCCACGGCCGGCGGGGCCAGGGAGGCGCGGCCGACGCGCTCCAGGCCGGACACGAGCAGGATCAGCCCGCCCGTGGCGACGACCTCCCCCAGCCACAGATGGCCGGCGGACCGGTCGTGGGTGGAGAACTTCACCAGCGGTTCGCCGAACATGGCGTCGGCCAGCACCGCACCACCGATCGCCCCGGCAACCTGCGCGGGGACGTACGCGGCGACCTCCCGCAGGCTCGGCCCGGCGCCGGTGCGGCGGCCGGTGGACCAGGCGGCCAGGGTGACGACGGGGTTGAAGTGCGCGCCGGAGACGGGCCCGAGCAGCGTGATCAGCACGCCCAGGCCGAAGACGGTGGCCAGCGAGTTGGCCAGCAGTCGCACGCCGACGTCGTGGGAGAGCCCGGTCGCCTGGATGCCGGAGCCTACGACCACGGCCACCAGCAGCCCGGTCCCCACCGCCTCGGCCGCGACACGACGGCCGAGGGACGCGGTCACGCCGTCACCCCGGAGGTCCGCGGCGTCAGGAACCCGGCGAGCTGGTCCAGGGCGCCGGGCAGCGCCCAGTAGTACACCCACGTCCCCCTGCGCTCGCAGTCGACGAGACCGGCCTGGCGGAGCAGCTTGAGGTGGTGGGAGATCGTCGGCTGGGACAGGTCGAAGGCCGGCGTCATCTCGCACACGCAGACCTCCCCGCCCTCCCGCGAGGCGATCATGGACAGCAGGCGCAGGCGCACCGGGTCGCCGAGCGCCTTGAAGACCTTCGCCAGCTCGGCGGCGCGTTCGTCGTCCAGCGGCGCGGCGGCGAGGCCCTGGCAGCAGACGGCGGCACCCTCCTGGCCGATCACCTCAAGCTCTTGTTTCGACATGCCTCTATGTTGACGTTTCTCGATGCAAGGCGCAAGGTTGCATCAATGAACGTCAATACAGGCCGTTCCCGCCACCATGCGTGCCCCGTCACCCTGGAGTGAACCGATGAGCGAGCAGCCCACCGACCTGCGCGAAACCGTCCGCCGGCGGTACGCCGCAGCAGCCATGCACGTCACCGAGGGCGGCATCGCCTGCTGCGGGTCCGAACCGGTCGAGGCCGACGAGAACTTCGGCTCCGCCCGCTACGCCACCGACGAGCGCGACGCCCTGCCCGCCGAAGCGGTCGCCGCCTCCCTCGGCTGCGGCAACCCCACCGCCGTCGCCGAACTCCGCGAGGGCGAACGCGTGCTGGACCTCGGCTCCGGAGGCGGCATCGACGTCCTGTTGTCCGCCCGCCGGGTGGGGCCGACGGGGAAGGCGTACGGCCTGGACATGACCGAGGAGATGCTCGCCCTGGCCCGCGCCAACGCGGCGAGGGCGGGTGCGACGAACGTGGAGTTCCTCAAGGGCACCATCGAGGCGATCCCGCTGCCCGCGAACACCGTCGACGTGGTCATCTCCAACTGCGTGATCAACCTGTCCGTCGACAAGCCCGCCGTCTTCGCCGAGACCTTCCGGGTCCTGCGGCCCGGCGGCCGGATCGGCGTCTTCGACGTCGTCGCCGACGACGCGCTCACGCCCGAACAGCGCGCGCGGCGTGGCGACCACGTCGGCTGCATCGCCGGCGCGCTGTCCTTCGCCGAGTACCGCGCCGGCCTGGAGGCCGCCGGGTTCACGGACATCGAGATCGCCCCGGCCCACTCCGTCGCGGACGGCATGCACTCCGCCCTCGTCCGCGCGACCAAGCCCGCCACCCCCGTCAGGTCGGAACACCGCCGCCGCTGAACGCCCGGGCCCAGGTCGGCCGTCGGCCGGCCTCGGCCATCCCCGTATCCCTTGGCGTGCGCGTCGCGGACCGCCTGCCCGACACCCTCGGCGGAAGCGGCCCCACTCCCTGCCAGGCACGCACGGACAGACTGCGAACGCCGCCGCGGGAATCCCGCCTTCGGCCGTCGACTCGTTCGGCGCATGCAGCGCGCACGGAGAGCTGCGCCAGGCAACGATGGACACGCCCGTCGCCATCCGTCCGCCCCGCACTCAACGGAGGCCGCCTTGGGACACGCTGTCGGTGATGTGCTGGGCCTGGCAGCCGGTGTCGCCGTCAGTCCCCTGCCCATCGTGGCGATCATCCTCATCCTGGCGACGCCCCGCGGTCACCTCAACGGCCCGCTCTTCGCCCTCGGCTGGGTCCTGGGCCTCGCCGTCCTGGGAGCGATCATGCTCGCCGTGGGCGGCTCGGGCAGTGCCTCCACCCACAAGCACCCGGCCACCTGGGTAGGGGCCCTGAAACTCGCCCTCGGGCTGCTCCTGGTTCTGTTCGGCGCCCGATTGTGGCGTCGGCGCCCCGCCGACCCCGCCCAGGCGCAGTTGCCGAAGTGGATGGCCGCGATCGACCGGTTCACCCCGCTGAAGATCCTCGGACTCGGGCTCGCGCTGTCGGCGGCCAACGCCAAGAACGCCCCTTTGACCATCGCCGCCGGTGCCTCGATCAGCTCGGCCGGAATCCCCCTCCCGCAACAGATCGGCGCCCTCGCCGTCTTCGTGCTCATTGCCTCGGTCGGCGTACTCGCACCGCTCGCCGTCTACCTGCTCATGGGCGAACGGGCGAAAAGCGTGCTCGGCAACTGGCGGGACTGGGCCACCCGCCACAACGTCGCCGTCATGGCGGTCCTGTTCTTCGTCCTCGGCCTCAAACTGCTCGGCGACGGCATCGGCATCGTCGCCTCCTGACCGTGTGGGACGGGTTCGCGGGCGAGTCGGCAGGAGCGCCTTCAGCGGTTGAGGTACGCCAGCACCGCGAGGACGCGCCGGTTGTCGTCGTCGGAGGGCTGCAGGCCGAGCCGCGTGAAGATCGAGGCCGTGTGCTTGGACACCGACCGCTCGGTGATCACCAGGTGCTGGGCGATGGCAGCGTTGGAGCGCCCCTCCGCCATCAGCGCGAGCACCTCCCGCTCGCGCGGGCTCAGCGCGGCCACGGGGCCGTCGGCGGAGTTGTGGGCCAGCAGACGGGCGATCACCTCGGGGTCCATCGCGGTGCCGCCTGCCGCCACCCGCCGCACCGCGTCGATGAACTGGGCGCCGTCCATCACCCGGTCCTTGAGGAGGTACCCGGTGCCGCCCTGGCCGGCGGCCAGCAACTCACGGGCGTAGAGCTGCTCGACGTACTGGGAGAGGACCAGGACCGGAAGCCCGGGGGTGAGCCGGCGGGCCTCCAGTGCGGCGCGCAGGCCCTCGTCGGTGAAGGTCGGTGGCAGTCGTACGTCCACGATCGCCGCGTGGGGTCTCTCCGCCGCCACCGCGGCCAGCAGGTCCGGGCCGTTGTCCACGGCCGCCGCCACCTCGAATCCGTGTGCCTCCAGCAGACGCGTCAGGCCGTCCCTCAGGAGGAAGAGGTCTTCGGCGATGACAACGCGCACGGGATCTCCATGTTCACGATGGTCGGACCGCCGGGCGGGCTGCTGACGGCGAGCACTCCGTCGAAGGAGGCGAGGCGACGCTCGACACCGCGCAGGCCCGTGCCGGCCGCGGGATCGGCCCCACCCCGGCCGTCGTCGGTGACGGTGATCCGCAGCGTACCCGTGGCCGCACCGCCGTCATGGCCGATCTCGATCCATATCTGCCGGGCCTCCGCGTGCTTGGTCACATTGGCCAGCAGCTCGCTCACCGTGAAGTAGGCCGCCGACTCCACCGGAGCGGGCGCCCGGCCCGGCAGGTCGGAGCTGAAGTGCAGCCGGTACGGCAGGTCGAGGGCGAGTGCGTGCACCGCGTCGGCCAGGCCCCGGTCGGCCAGTACCGGCGGATGGATGCCGCGGATCAGGTCACGCAGTTCCGCCAGCGCCCGCGCCGAGGACGCCTTGACCTCGGCCAGCATGCTCCGCGCCGCCTCGGGGTCGGTGGCCAACAGGTGTTCCGCCGTGTCCAGGGCCATGCCCATGGCCACCAGCCGGGCCTGCGCGCCGTCGTGCAGATCGCGCTCGATCCGGCGCATCTCGGCCGCCCCGGCGTCGAGGGTGTCGGACCGGGTCTGCGCCAGGTGGTCGACGCGTTGCGCCAGTTCCTCCTGTCGGCTGGGGCCCAGCAGATAGCGGGCCGACCGGCCGTACGCCGACATCAGCCGGGGCGCGGCCCACAGCACGAGCGGCAGCGCCGTCAGAAACGCCGTCGTCACCGTGAGGAGTGCCAGGAACACATGCGCGTTGGCGGGCTGCAGCGTGGCGGAACCGAGGAACGTGCCGAGTATCTGAGCCGCGACGTAGAGGGGGATGGCGAGCAGCGCGGCGAGGACACAGCCCACGCCTCCGGTGAAGGAGGTCCACAGCAGGTCCCGCCAGGTCGCCGGGTCGGTCAGGAGCCAACGTGCCCACAGCCGGGATCGCCCCCACAGCGATCGTCCGCCGGTGGCGGGCGCGGCACGGTACGGCACCGGGACGGGCACCCCGCACCACGAACCCGCCATCCTCCGGTGCAGCCCGGCCACCCAGCGCATGCCCAGCAGGCTGCAGGGGAGCAGCGGCAAGCTGAGCCAGACGACGCCGTGGTCGCCGCCGGGCAGCGGCCCGTGACGGACCGCCAGGGCGGCCAGCGTCAGGACCGGCGGGACCAGCAGCGTCGCCCAGCCCTTCCCGAAGACGCCCTCGCCGACCCGGCCCGCCCTGCCGCCGCGGACAAGCCGGCGCGCCCCCAGCACCGCGCAGGGAAGCAGGGCGAGGACCGTCAACAGCCAGAAGTGGTACCTGTCCTTACTGGCGCCGCTCGTCATCGCGGAGGCCGGCGGTTGCCACGCCCGGACCAGCAGGTCGACCGCGAGCAGTCCGGGGACGGCCAGCAGGGCCGCGGCCCCGATCAGGCTGACGCCCCAGACCGCGGCCAGCCGGACCGTCGCCAGGACGCCCCTGCCGATCCGGGACGGCTCGGGTTCCGGTTCCGATTCCCCTCGCACGCCGTGGTACGGGCTGCGGGGTCCAGGCCCGCTGCCCGGGCTGATCGCACTACCGCTCACGTCCGCTCTCCTCCCCTGTCGCTCCGGACCAGTGTGCGAGCCGGCCGTACCGCCCGGCATCGGTCCTGGGCCCCGGAAGCGGGATGTAGCCAGCTACACCGCCAAGACCCCGCTCAGCCCCGTGTCGGCGAACTCCCGTCTCTCCCTAGCTCCTTCGGCGGCTACGACGGTCACCGCAGGAGCGGTGCCCCGGTCGTCGCCCCGACACGTGGGAGGACCCGTGACCGCGCCGATCATCGAGATCCGCGACGCGAGCAAGAAGTACGACGGCGGCCCCTCGGCGCTGGCCGGCCTGGACCTGGAGGTGAACCCCGGCGAGGCATTGGCGATCCTCGGGCCTTCGGGCAGCGGCAAGTCCACCCTGCTCAACCTGATCGCCGGGCTGGACCGGCCCTCGGAGGGCACCGTCACCGTGGACGGACTCCGCCTGGACGGGCTGGGCGAGGCCGAGCTGGCGAGGTACCGCAGGGAACGGATCGGGATGGTCTTCCAGTTCTTCAACCTGCTGGACGACCTGACCGTGGCGGACAACGTGCTGCTGCCGGCCCAGTTGGCGGGCCGACCGCGCGCCCTGGCCCGGCACGAGGCGACCGGCCTGCTGGAGCGCCTGGGTATCGCCCGGCACGCGCGCGCTTTCCCCGGCCGTCTCTCCGGCGGTGAACGGCAACGGGTCGCGGTGGCGAGGGCGCTGATGAACAGTCCGCGACTGCTGCTGGCCGACGAGCCGACCGGTGCGCTGGACAGCCCCTCCGCGGTGGAGGTCCGGGACCTGCTGGCCGAGCTGAATCGCGAGGGGCAGACGATCGTGCTGGTCACGCACGACACCGCGCTGGCGGCCTCCTGCGCGACCCGCACCGTCGAACTCGTCGACGGCCGGATCGCCCGCGACGTCGTGCGGACGGTGGCCGGATGAGCGCGCTGGGCAGGGTGGTCCGCGCCGGTGTCGGCCGGCGCCGGATGCAGACCCTGTGGGAGGCGGACAGACAGCGTCGGGCTGATGAGTCGCCCCGCACCGGGACAGACCCTGCGGTCCGGTCAGCCGCGCCACTCCACCAGGAGCAGCGTCGCATCGTCCGTGGTCTGGCCGCCCCGCGCCCGCTTGAGTGTGTGCGACAGGGCACGCGCCACCGCCCGGACCCCGCGGCCGGTTCTCTCCAGCCCGTTCACCCAGTCGATCAACTGCTCCTCCCCGAACTGCTCCTCGCCCGCCGCGTGCTCCTCGATCAGCCCGTCGGTGAAGCACAGGACGCGGTCTCCCCGTTCCAACCCCAGCGCACTTACCTCCGGCTCCGCACCGCCAAGGCCCACGGGGAGAGTCGTCGGGCCGACCAGTCGGCGCGTGACACGGTGGTCGCGGACGAGTATCGGTGCGGGGTGTCCGGCGTTGACCCACTGCAGGTGGCCCGTCGTCGTGTCCAGCCGCATCATCTGCGCGGTGACGAAGTGGTCGGCGCCGAACTGCTTCGCCACGGCGTCGTCCATGAAGGCGTAGATCTCCGTCAGGCCGGTGCTCAGGCGGCGGGCATAGCGGTACGCGCCGATGGCCACGGTGGCCATCGTGGCCGCGCCGAGGCCGTGCCCCATCGCGTCGATCATGGCCAGGTGGAGGACGTCGCCGTTGAGCGCGTAGTCGAAGCTGTCCCCCGCCACGTCGTACGCGGGCTCCAGGACTCCGGCCAGGGCGACGCGCGACATGATCATGGCCAGGGGCGGCAGCAGCGCCCACTGGATCTCGGCGGCCACGCTCATCGGTTCACGGCGTCGGGTACGGAAGAACAGGTCGGAATATCCGTGCTTGGTCACCAGCAGGTCGGCCACCAGAGCGGAGAGCCGGCGCAGCATGCGGCG
This sequence comes from Streptomyces sp. NPDC007856, assembly GCF_042868225.1. Taxonomy (NCBI): domain Bacteria; kingdom Bacillati; phylum Actinomycetota; class Actinomycetes; order Kitasatosporales; family Streptomycetaceae; genus Streptomyces; species Streptomyces sp. NPDC007856. Next base: position 32,553 of record NZ_JBIAEC010000003.1, read on the forward strand.
GTCGTCGTCGTCGACCCGGTCCAGCGTCACGGCCATGACGCCCACCTGGTCGCCGCCGTCGAGCAGCGGCAGGTGGACGCGTACGCCGTCACCCTCGGGCAGCTCGACGGGCAGCGCACCGAGAAAGCAGCGGCCCGCGGCGGAATCGTCGATCACCTGGGGGTCCCCGCCCGCGAGGCCCTCACCGGGCAGGGGTACGAGCAGCAGCTGGCCGTAGTCCTGCAGCAGGATCTGCGGACGGCGGCCCCCCAGCCGCTCCATCATGTCGGCGACCAGTGGGCCGACGAGGTGGGGCGGAAGCTCGTGTGCGCGATCGAGAACCGTCCCGAGGAGCGCTTCCCCGAAGCTCTCGGAGCGGTCCGCGCGTGGTTCGGCCGTCATCCGCTCACCCGACGTGATCCACGCGGACACGGGCGGCGGTGGCCGACGAAAGAGCTGCCTGTCCCATCAGTCCATCATGGGCCGTTCCGCTGCCTGCCGCTCTCCTGGCCGAGGCCGTCCTCGACACGGGCGAGGATGCGCTGAGCCGACTGCGTGTTCCAGGGATCGGCGGCGGCCGTCAGCAGCCGACCGGCCGTTCCCGTCGGCTCGTCGGGCGGGATGACCAGCAGCTCCCAGCGCCCCACGGTGCCGCACTCCAGGGTGATGGCATGCGCTTCGTCGGCGGCATCGCTCAGAACGACCTCGATCACGTGGTCGGGCGAGGACACCGTTCCCGGGGCGTCGGGCCACGCGGCAGTCCCCACCGTGACGCGGGTGACCGTACCGTGGCCGGGGTCCAACGAGCCCACGAGGGCGGGCAACTCCAGCTCGAGGACGTCACAGCGCGGCCACCATGCTCCGTCGAGCGGGCCGTGGCTGGACTCCGGGGTGAGGCTCAACCGCGCCAGCGGCATCCGGTACGTGTGCTCGTCATCCGTTGGCATACCTCCGGCGGGCGGTGTGAGGGAGTCCATCGTGCGATCCCGTCCCGGGCAGTGAAGGCGCTGCCCTCGTTCGTCACTCGCCGGGAACGGCGCCGCCAGATCGTGCGCCCGACATGCTCTCGGTGTCTCCCAGGCTACGCCCGGCCCGGGCCCAAGGCCGGAGGCGCCGGTACAGGTGCGTTCTCCGGGAAGAGGACCAGCACGCAGGGTGTGCCCAGACCGGGCAGCCCCACCATCTCTCCGCAATTTCGCCAGCCCCAGGACTCGAAGGCGGCCTGGCCGGCCTGGTCTGCCGGACGGATCAGGGCGACTCCGAGCGCGGTGCGCCGGTCGGCCAGCAGACGCTGTTGCAGACGGCGACCGATGTCTCGGCGCTGGGCGTGATGATGCGCAACGACCTGGGTGAGGAGCAGGAACCGGGCACAGCCGGTGAGCCGCTGGACGCTCTCCTGCAACCCCCGCTCCGAGCGGGCACCGGGACCCACCGGGAATCCGAAGGCGCACCCCACCAGCACCGTCGTTTCGGCGACCAGCAACGCAAAGCCGGGCCGTCGGGCGCTGACGGCAAGCCGCCCCAAGAAGTCGCCCCGCTCCCGGTCCGCGCTCGCTGACAAGCCCGCGAGGGGTTCCACGGCCAGGTCGGCGATGTCCTCGCTCAGGTCCTCCGCCTGCCAGCGGGTCAGGCGGCGGAGACGGATCCCGTCCTTCACTACAGGTGCACTGACCAGGCCGCCGCCGCCCTGCTGCTCGTCGGCCGACGGAGACGCACCCGGCACCTCACTGACCAGGGAGGCGGAGCCGGTGACGGTGAGAAGTCGGGTGATCTGGGCGCACGGATGGTGCAGCCGCACGAAAGCATGCGCCCGGTCCGCGTGTTGCGACGCCGTCAGGAAGACGTCCAGGCCCTGGGAGTCACAGAAGCCGACGGTGGTGAGATCGACGTCGATGCCGGTCACGCCGTCGCGCAGGCACTGCTCCAGCGCGGCCCGCAACAGGGGAGCCGTGGCGGGTCCGATCGCGCCGACGAGCGTGACGAGGGCCCGCTCTCCCCGGTCACGCCGGTGGATGTCCAGCCGCTGCACGACCGTCACGCCGCCCCTCGGCAGGGAAACGCGATGACCAGGGAGGGTCGCGGAGTTGCTGTGATCGCGGTGGCCATGATGCCGACCCGTCTCCGCACCGTCCGCTCGGGCGGCCCGGGTTTTCGTCTCTCGCCGAGGACGACCCGACAGGAGAGTCGGAGTGCGTGACACCCTCGGTACTTTCACCGTACGTCGCCGGCAACCGGAAATGTGGCGCCGGACAGACTCATCCGAGCCGAGCACACCGCCTGCCGAACGGGTCCATGGAGACATCCGCGGCAGACGGCCCACTCGTGGGGCACTCTGCTTGACCCCATACCTACGGGGTATCCACCGCCGCCGGGCCCAAGCACGTTCCGCAGGCCACGGGCACATCCGCTCACGCATCGCTCACGCACGGGCCTGAAAACGAAGCAGCGCCCGAGCCGACCGAAGCCGACTCAGGCGCTGCCCAGCAGGTCAGGGGCCATATCCCCCGCCTGCAACCCGTAGGCCCTGTGGGACTCGAACCCACAACCAATGGATTAAAAGTCCACTGCTCTGCCAATTGAGCTAAGGGCCCAGGCGATGTTGCCTGTCCGAGCATAGCCGGACGCGGCCGTGTCTCCGATCGGGTATCGGTGACGCGGCCGCGTCGGGAGGGGAGCAAGGCTCCGGATGGTCACTTTTCGACCAGCTCCGGGGCCCGGGTCCGCTCCTCGCCGAGGAACCAGTGGCGGGCCGAGGCCAGCCACCAGGTCGCGGCGAAGCCGAGGACGACCAGGACCGCGACCGGGGCGTAGTTGAACGTCTTCCAGGTGACCGGGGAGACCTGCGGGAGCATGAAGAGGATGGTGATCGCGGCCACCCACAGCACCGAGACCACGCCGATCGCGCCCGACCAGCGGCCCAGGTGCCAGGGCCCGCGTTCGAAGGCGGCCCCCTTGCGGACCCGCAGGAAGGTCGGGATGACGTACGCGATGTAGAGGCCGATGACGGCGATGGAGGTCACCGCCGCGTACGCCGTCGAGTTGATCAGGTAGGGCAGGCCGAGGACGAGGGCGGCCAGCGCGGCCAGCCAGACCGCGGCCACGGGGGTGCGGGTGCGGGGGCTGACCGTGTGCCAGACGCGGGAGAAGGGCAGCGCGCCGTCGCGTGAGAAGGCGTAGATCATGCGGCTGTTGGCGGTCACCGAGGCCATGCCGCAGAAGAGCTGGGCGCCGATCACGACCAGCAGCAACAGCTTCCCCGTCGTCGCTCCGAGCGCGTCCAGGAGGATCTGGGCCGGGGGCACGCCCGTCGGGGACGCCAGTTCCTTGTCGTACGACTGGATCGCGAACGTGAAGCCGAGCAGGAGCACGAAGCCGGCGATCCAGGACGTCCAGATCGAGCGGACGATGCCCTTCGGGCCCGCCGTGGAGGCGTCGTGGGTCTCCTCGGTCATGTGGGCGGAGGCGTCGTAGCCGGTGAAGGTGTACTGGGCCATCAGGAGGCCGAGCAGGACGACGTAGGTGCCGCTGCCCCAGCCCGTCTCGTTGACGAACTTCGTGAACACGAACGTCGCCGACTGATGGTGGTCGGGGACGAAGGCGAGCGCGCCGACGATCACCGCGACGCCCAGCACGTGCCACCACACGCTCACGTCGTTCAGGAACGCGACGATCCGGACACCGAAGGTGTTCAGCAGGCCGTGGAGGATCAGGATCGCCGCGAAGATGAGGACCGTGCGGCCCGGAGTCACCTTGAAGCCGAACTGGAGGTCCAGGTACGCGCCCAGGAAGGAGGCCGCGCCGAAGTCGATGCCGGCGGTCACCGCGACCTGGCCCAGCACGTTGAACCAGCCGGTGAACCAGGCCCAGGCCGCCGCCGAGCGGGGTGGGGCGAGGCGGTGCGCCCAGAAGTACAGGCCCGCCGAGGTGGGGTACGCCGAGCAGATCTCGGCCATCGACAGGCCGACGAACAGGGTCATCAGGCCCACCGCCACCCAGCCCCAGGTGATCACCGCGGGGCCGCCGGTGGTCATGCCGAAGAGGTAGAGGGTCAGGCAGCCGGAGAGGACCGAGATGATCGTGAAGGAGACGGCGTAGTTCGAGAACGCCGACATCCGGCGGGCGAGGACCTGGGTGTAACCGAGCTGGGCCAGCCGTTCCTCGTCCGACAGGCCGGACGGGCCGGACATTTCCTGCTGCCCGCTCACTCTCGCGTCATCTGTCATGCCCCCAGCAATTCCCTTACCGAAGGCGTGACATGCGTCATAACATGGCCAAAAAAAGCCCCTGCAAGACGCCTCTCAGAAGAGACCTTGCAGCCCTGCCGGCCGGTCCCGATCTTCACGTGGGCGGCGAACCATCCCTTGCCGTCGCCGCTGCAGCGGTAGCGGTTGCCCGCAGGACAATGCCGAAGGGCCCGTACGACCGGGGTCGTACGGGCCCTTGTCGGGTCACTCGGCGTCAGCCGTCACCCTCGTGGGGCGCGGCGTCAGCCGTTGCGCTTCCAGCGCGGCTTGTCCTCGCGGCGGCCGAAGGAGGAGCCGTTGCCGCGGTGGTCGTCACGGCGGCCGTAGGGACGCTCGTGGCCGCCGGTGCGGAAGCCCGGGCGGTCGTCCCGGCGGTCGCGGTTGAACGGACGGTCGCTGCCCCGGTGCCCGCCGCGCTCGTCCCGGCGGAAGCCGCCACGGTCGTCACGGCGGTCGAAGGAACGGCCACCGCGGTCGTCACGGCGCTCGAAACCACGGTCGGCGCGGTCGTCGCGACGGTCACGGTCGAACGGACGACGGTCGTCGCGACGCTCGGCTCGGTCGCGGTCGAAGCCACGGCCACCCCGGTCGTCACGGCGCTCGAAACCACGGCTACCGCGGTCATCACGGCGGTCACGGTCGAACGGACGACGGTCCTCGCGACGCTCGAAACCACGGCCACCCCGGTCGTCACGACGCTCGAAACCACGGTCGTCACGGCGGTCACGGTCGAAGGGGCGGCGGTCGTCACGACGGTCGCGGTCGAAGCCACGGCCGCCACGGTCCTCACGGCGCTCGAAGCCTCGGTCGCCGCGCTGCTCACCCCGGTCCCGGTCGAAGCCGCGCCGCTCCCGGCGCTCGTACGGCGCCGAAGCCGCCGGACGCTCCTCGCGCTCGGGCTCCCGCTGCGCCGGCTCCTCGGCCACGGCCGCGAGCTCCTCCGCCGCCGTCGCCTGGGCCTCGGCCACCGCGGCCTCCGGGTCCTCGCCGCGCTCGCGGGCGACCCGGGCGACCAGCCGGTCGGCCTCCTCGCGCAGCTCGGTCGCACGGCGCTGGGCGCGCTCCAGCTGCTTGGTGAGCTGGGCGACCTCGCGCTCGGCCTGCTGGGCGGCGTTGGCGGCGGACTCGGCCTGGACCTCGGTCATGGAGCGGGCGCCGGTGATCTCGGCGACCTCCGGGTCGAAGGCGGCACCGCCCTGGATGATGTGGCGGGCCGCGTCGACGCCGGCGTCCTCCATCAGACGGAAGATCTGGCGCCGCTGGTGCGGCAGGGAGAGGGAGACGACCGTGCCGGTGCGGCCCGCGCGGGCCGTACGGCCGGCGCGGTGCAGGTAGTCCTTGTGGTCGCCGGCCGGGTCGACGTTCAGGACGAGGTCGATGCCGTCGACGTGGATGCCGCGGGCGGCGACGTCGGTGGCGACGAGGACGTTGACGTACCCGTCCTTGAAGTCGGCCAGGGTGCGGGTGCGGGCACCCTGGGTCATGCCGCCGTGCAGCGCGTCGGCCTTCACGCCCGCCTCGCGCAGCTGCTCGGCGACGCGGTCGGCGCCCAGCTGGGTGCGGACGAAGATGATCGTGCGGCCCTTGCGGGAGGCGATCGCGGCCGTGACCGGCGCCTTGTCCTTGGGCTTCACGATGAGGATGTGGTGCGACATGGTCGTCACCGCGCCCTGGGCCGCGTCCACCTCGTGGGAGACGGGGCTGTTCAGGTAGCGGTCGACCAGGGTCTGGATCTCGTTCTCCATGGTGGCGGAGAAGAGCATGCGCTGGCCGTCGGCCGGGACCTGGTCGAGCAGTTCGGTGACCTCGGGCAGGAAGCCCAGGTCGGACATCTGGTCGGCCTCGTCGAGGACGGCGATCTGGACGTCCTGGAGGGAGCAGGCGCCGCGGTTGATGATGTCGCGCAGCCGGCCCGGGGTGGCGACCAGGATGTCGACGCCGCGCTCCAGGGCGTAGATCTGGTTGCCCATCGAGGTGCCGCCGCAGACGACCTTCATCTTCAGGCCGACGACGTCGCCGTACGGCTGGAGGGCGTCGGCGACCTGCATGGCCAGCTCGCGGGTCGGGGTGAGGATGACGGCGCGGGGCCGCTTCTTCTCGGTGCGGCCGCCGGCCAGCTGGGCCAGGGTCGGCAGACCGAAGGAGAGGGTCTTGCCGGAGCCGGTGCGGCCACGGCCGAGGATGTCCTTGCCGGCCAGGGCGTCCGGGATGGTCGCGGCCTGGATCGGGAAGGGGGTCGTCACGCCGTTCTGCGCGAGCTTGCGCACAACGCCCTCGGGCAGGCCGAGGTCGGCGAAGGTGGTCTGGGGGGTGGTGTCAGCGGCCTCGGGGGCCTCGGTGATCTCGGCCGTCGCGTCGTTGAGCTCCTTGTCGAGCTCATCGAGCTCGTTGAGCTCGTTCTCGGACACGACGAACTGATCAGTACTGGACACGGACATGCGAATGCGAAACCTTCCGGAGTCTCGTCGGCACGCGCCCGTCAACTCCGTGATTCGCTCACGACCGCCTCGATGCGGTCCGCCACGGCAAAGGAGAGTACGCGCCACACGGCGCGCTCTGTGGTGGCGCCGGGCAAATGGGATCAAACGATCTGCCACCATACGCACTCACTGCCCCTGAAGGCAAACCGGCTCCATATCCGCAGGTGAGCCGTGCCTTTGGTGCGTCCGACGATCACGCCGCGACGTCCGCCCCGGGCTCCGGTGCCGGTTCGCGCTCGATGAGCTGTGTCCCCGGCCCCTCGTGGGCCGAGGAGGACGGCTCGGCCGACGGGGGCTCGGAGGTCGCCGGTGGCGGGGTGGAGGCGGGCGGCGGGGGCGGGGCGGAGGTGGCCGGAGGCGTCGGCGGGGCGTTGGTCGGCGCCGGGCCGCCGGGGTCGACGGTCCCGCCGGGCTTGCCGGGCTTCGCCGGGGCCGCGGGCGAGCTGCCCTCGCCGGACGAGGCGGTGGCCGACGGAGAGGCCGACTCCTCTCCCGGTTTCTTCTTGCCGCCGTGCTCGTGCTCGCCGTCACCCCTCGCGCCGTCGTGCCCGCCGGGGCCGCCGCCGTCGTCCACCGGGCCGCCGTCGGACCCCTCGCCCCCGTGCCGCCCCGCGGAGTGCGAGGGCCTGGTCCGGCCCGCGTCGTCGCCCACGTTCACACAGCCGGCGGCAGCGGCGAGGGTCAGCACCGTGACGGTGAGCCGGACGGGTACGGACATGGGGCGCACGGCGGCCACCTCCGGAGGCAAGGAAAGGAGTCAACCTCCCCAACTCCCGCCGCCCGCAAGAGGACACGCGCCCCGCACGCATCCCCGCGCGACCACGCGCCCCTCACGGTCGCCCGGCCACGCCCGCGTCACCTTCGGCGCCCACCGATACCCAGGGCTGTCTCACCCGTACCCAAGGGTGTGCAGCCGGGCGTCGTCGATGCCGAAGTGATGGGCGATCTCGTGCACCACGGTCACCTCGGTCTCCACGACGACGTCCTCGCGCGACTCGCACATCCGCAGCGTCGGCCCGCGGTAGATGGTGATCCGGTCGGGCAGCACCCCCGCGTACCACTCGCCCCGGTCGGTCAGCGGCGTGCCCTCGTACAGTCCGAGCAGCCCGGGGTCGTCAGCGGGCGGTTCGTCCTCCACGAACACCGCCACGTTGTCCATGAGCCGCATCAGCTCCGGCGGGATCCGGTCGAGCGCCTCGGCGACCAGTTCCTCGAACTCCTCACGCGTCATCTCCAGCACAGGGTCATTGTCCGGTACGAGGGCCCGTACGAGAGCGGTGCGCCACCGCATATCCGCCCGGGTACATGGGCATACGGCACCAATGGTCCGCGTCTCCGTCGCAGCCCTCCGCACCATGACGAACCGCATGCGCAGTACGACGATCCCGCTGCGCCCCCGCCGCCGCGGCACCCGCAGGCTCCCCGCGCTGGAACTCGCCGCCCGCCCCCGCCCCTGGCTCCGCGCCCTCGGCCTCACGGCTGTCGTCCTCGTCGGCGCCTGGCTGGGCCTGCTGATCGTCGGAAACGTACGGGCCCCGGTCGGCCCGATGAACACGACGATGGCGCTGCGCCCCTCGTTCACCGGCGGTACGAAGATCAATGTCTCGCCGCTGGGCGCGCTCACCCTGGACAGCCACGTGGCCCCACTCCGCCTGGACGTCAACGTGGACCAGCTGGATCCGCTACGCGCGCAGGCCCTGGTCGACCACCCCGAACGGATCTCCGGCCTCCAGGACGAGGTCGCCAGGGACGTCGAGCACGACACACTGGACCTGGCCCTGCGCTCCTGTGTCGCCGTGGTGGCCGGCGCCTCGGCCCTCGGGCTCGCCGTCTACCGCAGCCCCCGCCGCGCCCTGGCCGCGGGCGGCCTCGCCCTGGCGCTGCTGGCCGCGTCCGGGGCGAGCGCATACGCCACCTGGAACCCGAAGTCGGTCATGGAACCGAAGTTCTCCGGGCTGCTCACCTCGGCACCGGCGGTGGTCGGCAACGCGCGCAGCATCGTCACCGAGTTCGACGTCTACCAGAAGGAGCTGGCCCGTCTGGTGACGAATGTGACGAAGCTCTACGACGTCACCTCCACGCTCCCGGCCTACCAGCCGGACCCCTCCACCATCCGGGTCCTGCACGTGTCGGACATCCACCTCAACCCGGCGAGCTGGAAGATCATCGCCTCGCTGGTGGAGCAGTACAAGGTGAACGTGATCGTCGACTCCGGCGACACGATGGACCACGGTACGGCGGCGGAGAACGGCTTCCTGGACCCCATCCGGGACCTGGGAGCGCCGTACGTCTGGGTGCGGGGCAACCACGACTCCCGGATCACCCAGCGCTACCTGGAGCGGATGAAGAACGTGCACGTTCTGGACGACGGCCGGGCGCAGACGGTCGCGGGCCTGCGTTTCGCGGGCATCGGGGACCCGCAGTTCACCCCCGACCGCTCGGTGGTGCCCGGCGGCAACGCGGCCGAGCAACTGGCAGGCGACCGGCTGGCCAGCGCCCTGCGCGACCAGCGGGCGGCCGGCACCCCGGTCGATGTCGCGATCGCCCATGAGCCGTCGGCGGCCCGTGAGACGGACGGCGCGGTGCCCCTGGTGCTGTGCGGCCATCTGCACCACGAGGGGGACGAGAGGCTGCCCTACGGCACCCGGCTGCGCATGGAGGGTTCCACGGGCGGAAGCGGGCTGCGGGCGCTGGAGCGCGGGTACCCCGCGCCCATCGAGGCCTCGATCCTCTATTTCGACCGCGACAGCCACCGTCTCCAGGCCTGGGACGCGATCAAACTGGGCGGGCTGGGCGAGACAACGGCCGAGGTCAGCCGCCATCTGGCGGACGAGAACCGACCGAGGACCACACCTTCCCCGGGCACCCCCTCGCCCTCCTCCCCCACCTCGTCGGCGCCCTCGCCGTAAACCGTTTTGGCGATACTCCCCGCCATCCCATATGCTTCTCACGTCCCCGACGCGCTGAGAAGCGCCCAGGCGGGCCGATAGCCCTCATCGTCTAGCGGCCTAGGACGCCGCCCTTTCAAGGCGGTAGCACGGGTTCGAATCCCGTTGGGGGCACGCAATACCGTGTGCGACACTGTTGCACGCAAGCTTGGTCCTGTGGAGCAGTTTGGAGTGCTCGCCACCCTGTCAAGGTGGAGGCCGCGGGTTCAAATCCCGTCAGGACCGCTGGTGTTTCACGTGAAACACCGCGGCTGGGTAGCTCAGTTGGTACGAGCGTCCGCCTGAAAAGCGGAAGGTCGCCGGTTCGACCCCGGCCCCAGCCACAACCGCCCTCACAGGGCTTGAGCCCCTCCCCGATTCCGCCGGGGAGGGGCTCTTTCGTGTCGGCCCCCACCGAGGGGGCGAGCCAGCCGGTGGTGATCAGGGCGATGACCTGGGCTTTCCCAGGTCATCGCCCTTCTTTCAGGAGCGTACGACTCAGGGCACGTACGACCGAGTGTTGCTGGCCCACAGGGCGCCGCCCTTACCGGGACCGCCGGTGCTTGTGTAGACGACGAAGTTGCCGTCCGTCTGCAGCAGGCCGTACGCGCCGCTGTGGCCGTTGGTGTGGGTGGACCAGAGCGCGCTGCCGGTGCTCGAGTAGACGACGAGGTTGCCGTCGGTCTGCATGTAGGCGTAGGCGCCGGAGTGCCCGGAAGTGCCGGCGGACCAGATCGCCTTGCCGTCGTGATTGCGGTAGATCACGAAGTTGCCGTCCGGCTGCATCACCAGGCGGGTGTACTGGGTCTGGGCCCACCAGCCGCCCTGGAGCTTCTGACCCGAGCCGATCTTCGTCGACCGCGTGTAAGTGCCGTCCGACCACAGCGAGCCGCCGGTGCCGGGCCCACCGCCGGAGCCGTAGACCACCATGTTGCCGTCGTCCTGCACCAGGAAGTAGGCGCCGCTGTGGCCGTTGGTGTGGGTGGACCAGAGCGCGCTGCCGGTGCTCGAGTAGACGACGAGGTTGCCGTCGGTCTGCATGTAGGCGTAGGCGCCGGAGTGGCCGTTGGTGTGGGTGGACCAGATCGCCGGGCCGCTGCTACTCGTTCCGTTCGTCTTGAGGTAGGCGACCAGGTTGCCGTCGGTACCCATCGCAAGCGTGATGTTCGCGCTGCTCAGACGGTGGCCGGCGGTGAGCTTCCGGCCTGGCTGCAGCGAGTTGACCGTGCCCGCGCCGCCGGCGAAGGCGGTGGCGCCGTTGGGGGTGCCGAGGCCGGTCGGGCCGTCGTAGCCGTTGCCGGCGGTGCACAGGTAGCTCGGTGAGCAGGTGCCGTCGCTGCCCGAGGTGACGTCGTTCAGCGCCGACGTGTGGCCGTAGGGGTACGAGGACGGGTAGCTGTTCGCGGTCGGGGTGCCGGCGAGCGCGTAGGTGGCCGCGATGAGGGGCGAGGAGGCGCTGGTGCCGCCGTAGACGTCCCAGCCGGAGGCGCCGTAGGTGTCGTAGACGGCGACGCCGGTGGCCGGGTCGGCAACCGCGGAGACGTCGGCGACGGTGCGCTTGCCGCAGCCGGTGTCGGACTGCCAGGTGGGCTTGGCCTCGTCGGCGGAGCAGCCGGATCCGGTGCCGTGGGTGCTGTCGTTGGACCAGACCGACTCGCTCCAGCCGCGGGTGTTGCTCGCGCGGCTGAGGGAGGTGCCGCCGACGGCCGTGACGTAGGGGGAGGAGGCCGGGTACTCGGCGCCGTAGTCGCTGTCTCCTGCGCTGACGGTGATGGCGACGCCGGGGTGGTTGAAGTACTGGACGTCAGCGGTGGTCTCGGTCGGATCCTCGGGGCCGCCGAAGGAGTTGGAGACATACTTCGCGCCGAGGGCGACGGCCTCGTTCTCGGCCTTGCCGATGTCCGTCATGTCCGTGGAGGAGGCCTCGACGAGCATGATGTGGCACTGCGGGCAGGCGGCGCTGACCATGTCGAGGTCGAGCGAGATCTCGCCGGCCCAGCCGGTGTCCGCGCTCGGGTAGGTGGTGCCGCCGGTCTGGTTCACCTTCTTGAAGCAGCCGTTGGCCGTGGTGCAGGCGGGGAGGCCGTACTGGGACCGGTAGGCGGCGAGGTCGGACTCGGCGTTGGGGTCGTCCATGGCGTCGACGACCGCGACGGTGCGGCCCGAACCGGCTGTGGAGGACGGCAGGTTGTAGGCGCTCTGCAGGTCCGATGGGCCGTAACCGGACGGAGTGGTGTTCGGGCTGACGCTCAGGTGCTGCACGACGTCGGTGCGCGCCTCGGCGAGGCACGCCACGTGGCCCGGCGTGGTGGCGTGGGCGCACAGGTGTCTGACATGGGACGCCCCGGTGGCCGACGGTGCGGCGGACGCGGTAGCCGTGAGCCATCCGGTCGATATGAGTGCCGTGGTGGACAGCAGGGCGGCGGTGGATGCCGCCCGACGTCTCCTTGAGAGCAAGGAAATGCCCTTCTTGTGGTGGTGACGATGGGGGACCGAGTGGTCTGCCCATACCAATCGGATGCCGCCGATCAATGCCGATGCGAGATCCGGAGACGGGGGGCGCAGGAACGCTAGCCACACAGCCGACCACGAACAACGCGGAACAGGTAAAGCCTTGATCTGAGTTGCTTACGCAGCCGACGCGGTTCAGCCCTATGATCAAGGCGCGCCCCACCTGCACGCGGCCCGAAAAGCGGAAGGTCGCCGGTTCGACCCCGGCCCCAGCCACAGCCAGAAGGCCCGGTTCAGCGAACGGGGCCTTCGTCGTAGGGGGACATTCATGGCAGGCGATTTCCGGGGCTTCGACGTCGCTCGGCGTGGTTACGACCGCGCCCAGGTGGACGCCTATCTGACCCGGCTGGCCGAAGGCACGGCACTCGGAGCGCCGCCACTGTTCGACATCGTCCGGCGTGGGTATGACCGGGCTCAGGTGGACGCACGGGTCGCAGAGCTGCTGAATGGAGGAACGGGGAGATGAGCCAGGACCAGGCCACCGCCGTGACGGGGGACACCCAGCTGGAGAAGGTCCGGGCGCGGTACGGACTGCTCGCGATCGTCGTCAGCAATCTCGCGATCGTCACAGTCGCGATCGTCGGGGTGTGGCGGCTCGACGGGGACAAGTCCGTGATCGTCGGCATACTGACCGCCGCGTTCACCGCCGTGAGCAGCATGACGACCGCCTACCTGGGCATCAAGGCCATCTCCAACACGGCGAAGTCGATCGCGCTGGGCCAGCACAGCGGTGCGCAGGCCTCCGCGCCACCGGCCCAGCGCACGTCCTAGGGAAACCTGCCCAGCGCACGTCCTGGGGAAAGCGCCGGCGTCTCGCCGGGGGGTGTCCCCGCACCCCTTCGGGGCGCTCCCCCCGTACCCCGCGTCAAATGGTTCGCGTGTTTTTCGGGCGGGGTGAGATCCTGGACCGCGTATGTCTACGCATCCCGCCCCCGCTCTCGGCACCCTCGCCCCCCGTCTGACCGAGCTGTCGCTGCGCGACGCACAGCGGCTCGGCCGGCGGCTCGAGGGCGCGCGCAAGATCCGTAAGCCGGAGGCCCGCGCCGCCGTCCTCGCCGAGATCGAGGCGGAGGTCGGCAGGGCCGAGGCCCGCATGGCCGAGCGGCGCTCCCGCGTGCCCGCCGTCGGCTACCCCGAGCAGCTTCCGGTCAGCCAGAAGAAGGACGAGATCGCGGCGGCCATCCGCGATCACCAGGTCGTCATCGTGGCCGGTGAGACCGGTTCCGGAAAGACCACGCAGATCCCGAAGATCTGTCTGGAGCTGGGGCGCGGGGTGCGCGGCATGATCGGGCACACCCAGCCCCGTCGTATCGCCGCCCGTACCGTAGCCGAGCGCGTGGCGGAGGAGCTGAGGACGCCCCTCGGCGAGTCCGTCGGCTGGAAGGTGCGTTTCACCGACCAGGTCAGCCCGGACGCCACCTTCATCAAGCTGATGACGGACGGCATCCTGCTCGCCGAGATCCAGACCGACCGCGAGCTGCGCGCCTACGACACGATCATCATCGACGAGGCCCACGAGCGGTCCCTCAACATCGACTTCCTGCTCGGCTACCTGGCCCAGCTGCTGCCCAGACGGCCGGATCTCAAGGTCGTCATCACCTCGGCGACCATCGACCCCGAGCGCTTCTCCCGGCACTTCGACGACGCCCCGATCGTCGAGGTCAGCGGCCGGACGTACCCGGTCGAGGTGCGCTACCGCCCGCTCCTCGAACAGGACTCGGAGGACACCGACCGGGACCAGATCACCGCGATCTGCGATGCGGTCGAGGAGCTGCAGGGCGAAGGCCAGGGCGACATCCTCGTCTTCCTCTCCGGAGAGCGGGAGATCCGGGACACCGCCGACGCGCTGGAGAAGAAGAAGTACCCTCGCGCCGGAGGCGCTGATTGGCAGGGCACGGAGATCCTGCCCCTCTACGCCCGGCTCTCGCACGCCGAGCAGCACCGGGTCTTCCAGCCGCACACCGGGCGCAGGATCGTTCTGGCCACGAACGTCGCCGAGACGTCCCTGACCGTCCCCGGCATCAAGTACGTCATCGACCCCGGCTTCGCCCGGATCAGCCGCTACAGCCACCGCACCAAGGTCCAGCGGCTGCCCATCGAGCCGATCTCCCAGGCCAGTGCCAACCAGCGCAAGGGCCGCTGCGGCCGTACGAGCGACGGCATCTGCATCCGGCTGTACTCCGAGGACGACTTCCTCGCCCGCCCGGAGTTCACAGACGCGGAGATCCTCCGTACCAACCTGGCCTCCGTCATCCTGCAGATGACCGCGGCGGGCCTCGGCGACATCGAGAAGTTCCCCTTCATCGACCCGCCGGACCACCGCAACATCCGTGACGGCGTACAGCTGCTGCAGGAGCTCGGCGCGCTCGACGCCGCCCAGAAGGACCCGCGCAAGCGCCTCACCGACACCGGCCGCAAGCTGGCCCAGCTGCCCGTCGACCCGCGCCTGGCCCGCATGGTCCTGGAGGCCGACAAGAACGGCTGTGTCCGCGAGGTCATGGTCATCGCGGCCGCGCTGTCCATCCAGGACCCGCGCGAGCGCCCGGCCGACAAGCAGGCGCAGGCCGACCAGCAGCACGCCCGCTTCAAGGATGAGACCAGCGACTTCCTCGCCTACCTCAACCTGTGGCGGTACATCCGCGAGCAGCAGAAGGAGCGGGGATCGAGCTCCTTCCGGCGGATGTGCAAGCAGGAGTACCTGAACTTCCTGCGCATCCGCGAATGGCAGGACATCTACACCCAGCTGCGCACGGTCGCCAAGCAGATGGGCATGCACCTCGAGGAGCCTGCGGCGGGTACCGACGCCCCCGCCGACCGCATCCACACCTCCCTGCTCGCCGGCCTGCTCTCCCACATCGGGATGAAGGACGTACGCGACGGCAACAAGAACGAGTACCTGGGCGCCCGCAACGCCAAGTTCGCGATCTTCCCGGGCTCGGCGCTGTTCAAGAAGCAGCCGAAGTTCGTGATGTCGGCCGAGCTGGTGGAGACGAGCCGGCTCTGGGCGCGGGTCAACGCCAAGATCGAGCCCGAGTGGGTCGAACCGCTCGCCGGACACCTTCTGAAGCGGACGTACAGCGAGCCGCACTGGGAGAAGGACCAGGCGGCCGTGATGGCGTACGAGAAGGTCACGCTGTACGGCGTCCCGATCGTCGCCCAGCGCAAGGTGAACTACGGCCGCATCGACCCGGAGACGAGCCGCGAGCTGTTCATCCGCAACGCGCTGGTGGAGGGCGACTGGCGCACGCATCACAAGTTCTACGCCGACAACCGCAAACTCCTCAGCGAGGTCGAGGAGCTGGAGCACCGGGCGCGGCGCCGGGACATCGTCGTCGACGACGAGACGCTCTTCGACTTCTACGACCAGCGGGTGCCCGAACACGTCGTTTCCGGCGCGCACTTCGACTCCTGGTGGAAGCGGAAGCGGCATGAGCAGCCCGACTTCCTGGACTTCGAGCGGGAGATGCTCATCCGGGAGTCGGCGGAGGCGGTCACCAAGGCCGACTATCCGGACTCCTGGCGGCAGGGGCAGCTGAAGTTCCGGGTGACGTACCAGTTCGAGCCGGGCGCGGACGCGGACGGCGTCACGGTGCACATCCCGCTCCAGGTCCTCAACCAGGTCACGGACGAGGGCTTCGACTGGCAGATCCCGGGCCTGCGCGAGGAGGTCGTGACGGAGCTGATCCGCTCGCTCCCGAAGCCGATCCGCCGTCACTACGTACCGGCGCCGAACTACGCGAAGGCCTTCCTGGAGAAGGCGGTGCCCCTGCAGGAGCCGCTGACGGTGACGATGGCCCGCGAGCTGAAGCGGATGGTCGGCGTCCCGTTCGAGGCGGACGACTTCGACTGGTCCAAGGTCCCCGACCACCTCAGGATCACCTTCCGGATCGTCGACGAGCGGCGCCGGAAGCTGGCCGAGGACAAGGACCTGGAGGCGCTGAAGCTCAGGCTGAAGCCGAAGGCGAGGAAGGCGCTGTCGCAGGCGGCGGCAGCGACCGCGTCCCGGGAGGGCGGCGAGTCGCTGGAGCGCAAGGGGCTGACCGACTGGACGATCGGAAGCCTCACCCGGGTCTTCGAGACCCGCCGGGCCGGCCACCCGGTGAAGGCGTACCCGGCGCTGGTGGACGACGGCGACACGGTCTCGGTGCGGCTCTTCGACACGGAGGCCGAGCAGGCCGAGGCCATGTGGCAGGGCACCCGGCGGCTGATCCTGCGCAACATCCCGGTGAACCCGGCGAAGTTCGCGTCCGAGAAGCTGACGAACGCCCAGAAGCTGGCGCTCTCCGCGAATCCGCACGGCTCCATCCAGGCGTTGTTCGACGACTGCGCGATGGCGGCGGCCGACAAGCTGATCGCGGACTTCGGGGGGCCGGTCTGGGACGAGGAGTCGTACCGGAAGCTGTACGACAAGGTGCGCGCGGAGATCGTCGACACGACGGTCCATACGGTCGCCCAGGTGCAGCAAGTCCTCGCCGCCTGGCAGGCCTGTGAGCGCCGTCTGAAGGCCGTGAGCAGCCCCGCGCTGCTGGCGAACCTGACGGACGTACGCAAGCAGCTGGACGCCCTCGTGAAGCCGGGATTCGTCACCTGGGCGGGCATACGGCGCCTGCCCGATCTGATGCGCTACCTGGTGGCCGCGGACCGGCGTCTGCAGCAGATGCCGACGAACGTCCAGCGGGACACCACGCGCATGGAGAAGGTCCACGAGATGCAGGACGAGTACGCCTGGCTCCTGGAACAGCTTCCGAAGGGCCACCCGGTGCCGTCCTCGGTCCTGGACATCCGCTGGATGATCGAGGAGCTGCGGGTCAGCTACTTCGCCCACGCCCTCGGCACGGCGTACCCCGTCTCCGACAAGCGGATCGTGAAGGCGATCGACGCGGCCGCGCCGTAACCGCTCGGGCACAGGGGGTGAGTTCGACCAGGCGGCCCCACCTCCTGTACAGTCTCTTCTCGCAGCGCAGTGCACAAGCCGAGCGCCGCGAAACCTGGTCCTGTGGAGCAGTTTGGAGTGCTCGCCACCCTGTCAAGGTGGAGGCCGCGGGTTCAAATCCCGTCAGGACCGCATCAAAGAAGGGCCCGCATCCGTCAAGGAAGCGGGCCCTTCGACGTGCCACGGAGGCCGCACCCGCACCGGAGCCCCAATCAGCCAGGGCACATCCCGCCGGGACCGCACCCCCGAAGGCCCCACACTCACCACACAACCGGGCCCAACAACCTCCCACCCAGGCCGCACCGCTCCGGAGCCGCAATCGGTCAGGGCACATCCCGCCAGGACCACCCCCCTGAAGGTCCCACACCCACCACACAACCGGGCCCAACACCCCCCACGAGGCCGCACCCGCGGCACAGCCGCAATCGGACAAGGCAAACCCCGCCAGGACCACACCCCGAAGGCCCCACACCCACCACACAACCCCGCCCAACACCCCCCACCGAGGCCCCACCCACGGCACAGCCGCAATCAGGCCGGGCAAATAGCCAGGACCACACCCCCGAAGGCCCCACACCCACCACACAACCCCGCCCAACACCCCCCACCGAGGCCGCTCCCGCGGCGGAGCCGCGATCGGACAAGGCACATCCCGTCAGGACCGCACCGAAGAAGGGCGCGTGTCCGCAGCCGGACGCGGGCCCTTCCGTAGGCCGGCACATCGCGTTGGCCTCTTCGTGCCGGTCCGTGTCCAGCCCGTCCGGCGATTGGGGACGAGGCCCGTTCAGGGCCGTGGCGGGGGTCCGGGGGCGCAGCCCCAGGGGGTCCGGTCGGGGGCACCCCCGGGAAGCGGCTGAACCGGCGGAGCCACCCCGTGCCCTTGACGACGTCACATTCCGCCGGTACCCAGAAGACAAGGCCCGCGTACCTCTACGGGGGCCCCTGGAGGTGGGGTATGGCGGCTTCGGGCAGGCATGAGACGCGGGCGCTGCTCAGGGCCCATCTGGCGGCCGCCTCGTCCTACCGGCATCTGACCCGCCGCTGCCCCGTCTGCCATCACCTGCTGCGGCTCGCACTGGACGCCGGCCCCCGGTACCAGGAGACGGGCGAGGAGGCCGTCGCGGACGAACGTCCCCGTACCGCGTGACCATCTGCGGCCTCAACACCCGTACGTGCGTGGGACCCTGGAACACAGGCTTCCACTAGCGCACACACGCCGGAGGCAACAAGCATCCCGGCATGTGACGGGAGTCACCGCATGAGTTTTTGAAAGGGCGGTACTTAACCCCGTCCTACAACTGGTCAATTTAATATGTGCAATTGCACCACCCTCAGGGCTCACGCACAGCCGTTCCGACAGCCCTGACCAGACTCCGACAAGGCCGCGCACAGAGACGCATCCGCACCCCGACCAGCGCACAAAAAGATCGCGCTGGACCCGGCGGAGTCCAGCGCGATCTACGACGCACCCTGTGTCGCTGCCTGCAACGTTCTCTTCGGCTTGGGCGAGGGCCCTGTTGGGGCAGGTCCCGCGTCGCTTGGAGCTAGGGTTTCGGGCGCCTCGGCCGGTTGGGGGACCTGCCGGTTTGCCCGTTTATTCGGTTGTTCAGGCCTCGCTGCGCTGCTGCGGGATGCCCGCGAGCAGTGCGCGGACCTCGGCCTCGCGGTAGCGGCGGTGCCCGCCGAGCGTGCGGATGGACGTAAGCTTGCCGGCCTTCGCCCACCGCGTGACCGTCTTCGGGTCGACGCGGAACATCGTGGCGACCTCAGCCGGGGTCAGCAGCGGCTCGGCATCAGGGGTGCGAGCGGTCATGAGCGGCCTCCTCGGGAGAACCGAACCTTCTCGGTTCTTTCCTCTAAATTCTGCACCTTGACCCGCGTTGCCCGAAATGGCGGACGCGAGTCGAGTCGGTTATAGGACGAACGGCTTGTCCTCGGCACTACAACTACACCATCTGTCCAGCCGCGTCGGCCAAACCGATGGAATTGCCCTCCCAGGTGTTCATCAGCGACGGAAGCCGATGGACCATGCCATAGCGGACAGTCACGCCACTGTGACGATCAGTCACAGTGGCGATCAGGAGTCACGAGACCCCCCAAAGCGTGCAATGCGGAGTTTCCGCCCACAATGGAACACAGCTGGACGGACGGAGTCTCCCCCGGACTCCTTGTCCTATTTTGGCATGAGGAGCGGCAAGCGGCGCAAGGGCCGCGTAAGTGCCGTCCATCACCCTTGGGGCAAAAGTCCGGATCGGGACCAACGTCCCGTCACAGGGTCAAGTGGCCTAGACCGTACGTCGTTCGACGCCGTTTGGGCCGTGACGTACGTCACTCTTCGAGCGATTCCGGCACTTCAGTTCGCCGAACGCCGGTCCCGGACCGCCCGCCACCGCTCCACGAGCCGCACATAGGCCTCGCCGGCTGCCGCGCCGTCGCCCATGCGCAACGCCTCGATGCCCTCGGCCACGTCCGCCGCCGAGTGGTCGCCCTCCAGCTCACCGGCCGGCAGCACATGCACCAGGCCGCCGTAGTCCAGC
This sequence comes from Streptomyces sp. NPDC007856, assembly GCF_042868225.1. NCBI lineage: Bacteria > Bacillati > Actinomycetota > Actinomycetes > Kitasatosporales > Streptomycetaceae > Streptomyces > Streptomyces sp. NPDC007856. The sequence goes on from NZ_JBIAEC010000003.1 coordinate 52,164, forward strand.
TCCACCAGCGAGCGCGGATGGAACTCCTCCAGCCAGCGGCCGACGTCCACCAGGCCGTCGATCAGCGGGCCCTCCTCGACGGCGTCCTTCAGCGTGCGCAGCGCCCGCGCCACCCGCCGCCGGGCCTGCACCATGGGCGTGCGGTAGCGCAGCAGCGGCGGCACCTCGGCGGTGCCCTTCTCGTAGCGCCGCTCCTCGTCGGAGACCAGCACGAACCAGTTCAGCGGCACCTGCCAGGTCGCCGTACGGATCCACGGGCGGGCGTCGGGGTTGCGGGCCAGCCAGCGCTCGTAGTCCTGGGCCGCCTGGCGCCGCACGACCGGCGGCAGCACCGCGTCCAGCACCGGCGCGGGCAGCTCCTCCGCCAGCTCGCCGAGCGCCTGCCAGCCGCGCAGCCGGGTCCGCCAGGGGCAGACGCAGACCACGCCGTCGACCTCCAGCACGAAGGCGTCGCTGCTCTCGTGCACCGGCACCGCGACCGGCGGGGTGGGCAGCAAGTCGGCCAGGGAACGGCGCAGTTCGTCCTGGTAGGAGGGGCGGTCGGGGCGGCGGGCGTAGCGCGTCCAGTGGCCGCGCTCCGGCTCCGGGAAGGCGCCCAGCGGCTCGTACACACGCAGGTACGCGGCATAGGGGACGACCACGGAGGACACCTTCGGCACGCCTGCTCCCTCCCCATCGGGCCCGGCTCGAAACCACTGCAAATCGTGCCATGGTCATGCGTGCGGACGAGGCGCGGCAGAGTGATCCTGAACACTGCACGGATGGTGGTCGCGCCAAGGCTCTACGCTCATGCCACGGCACCCCGCCACCCGTACGGGGTCCGACCCCACTCGCCGCTATTTACACAGGAGTCACCACAGTGACCGACGTAACCGGCGCGTCTGCTGATGTCCTGCACACCCTGTTCCACTCGGACCAGGGCGGCCATGAGCAGGTCGTGCTCTGCCAGGACCGCGCCACCGGCCTCAAGGCCGTGATCGCCATCCACTCCACCGCCCTGGGCCCTGCCCTCGGCGGCACGCGCTTCTACCCCTACGCGACCGAGGCCGAGGCCATCGCCGACGCCCTCAACCTCGCGCGCGGCATGTCGTACAAGAACGCCATGGCCGGCCTCGACCACGGCGGCGGGAAGGCCGTGATCATCGGCGACCCGGAGCGCGACAAGACCGAGGAGCTGCTCCTCGCCTACGGCCGCATGGTCGCCTCGCTCGGCGGGCGCTATGTCACCGCGTGCGACGTCGGCACGTACGTCGCCGACATGGACGTCGTGGCCCGCGAGTGCCGCTGGACCACCGGCCGGTCCCCGGAGAACGGCGGGGCCGGTGACTCCTCCGTGCTCACCGCCTTCGGCGTCTACCAGGGCATGCGCGCCTCCGCCCAGCACCTGTGGGGCGACCCCTCGCTGCGCGGCCGCAAGGTCGGCATCGCCGGCGTCGGCAAGGTCGGCCACCACCTGGTGAAGCACCTACGGGACGAGGGCGCCGAGGTCGTCATCACGGACGTGCGCGCGGACGCCGTCCGGCGGATCGTCGACCAGTACCCGGAGGGCGTGACGGCGGTCGCCGACACCGAGGAGCTGATCCGGGTCGAGGGGCTCGACATCTACGCCCCCTGCGCGCTCGGCGGCGCCCTGAACGACGCCAGCGTGCCGGTGCTCACCGCCAAGGTGGTGTGCGGCGCGGCCAACAACCAGCTCGCGCACCCGGGCGTGGAGAAGGACCTCGCGGACCGCGGCATCCTCTACGCGCCGGACTACGTGGTGAACGCCGGCGGAGTGATCCAGGTGGCCGACGAGTTGCACGGGTTCGACTTCGACCGGTGCAAGGCCAAGGCGGCGAAGATCTTCGACACTACCCTGGCAATCTTCGCTCGTGCGAAGGAAGACGGGATTCCGCCGGCCGCCGCGGCCGACCGGATCGCCGAGCAGCGGATGGCCGACGCGCGCGGCAGCCGCGCCGCGCACTGAGTCCGTCGCACAGGTGAGCGGTACCCGCCGGTGGGGACTTGGAGAGAACTCTCACTTCCATCGGCGGGTCGTTCCCCGATAAGTGGTTAAAATCGCCACTGACCAGCGAGGACGGGGCGCCTCGAAGGTCCAGGGCACACGCGCGTGCTGCGGGCGACGTACCGTATGGGCGCGGGCTCAGGTACCGTGGAAGCCCTACGGACCGGCCTCTCCACGGAGAGTCCGTTCCGGATCATGAACGCGTGTCAGACTCTGGGGCCGTCGAGCCCCGTCGTTGAGGGGGTCGAGCCATGGGGCGCGGCCGGGCCAAGGCCAAGCAGACGAAGGTCGCCCGCCAGCTGAAGTACAACAGCGGCGGGACGGACCTCTCACGCCTGGCCGAGGAGCTGGGCGCATCGACGTCGAACCAGTCGCCGAACGGCGACCGCTTCGAGGACGCCGATGAGCATGACGACGACGACCTGTACTCCCGTTACGCCGACCTCTACGAGGACGACGACGAGGACGAGGACGAAGGTCCCGCACAGCACCGTCGAGGCGCTTGACCTTGCACTGAGCATCAGTCCGGTCGGTGGCACAGCCACCGACCGGCTTCTGTGCTGTCTGCCGGATCATCACAGCCGGCGGGATCACCACGGTCCGCGGGATCACCGCCGTCCGCGGGATCACCGGCGGCCAGAGGACCGCCGGCGTCCCCGGATCGCCGGCGCCCGGATCAGGCGGCGTAGTCCCCCACCAGCTCCGCGCCCGTCTCCTTGCCGCCGCGGTCGGTGATCTCGCCGGCCACCCAGGCGTCGACGCCGCGGTCGGCCAGGGTCGCGAGCGCCACCTCGGTGGACTCCGCGGGGACGATCGCCATCATGCCCACACCCATGTTGAGGGTCTTCTCCAGCTCCAGGCGCTCGACGTTCCCGGTCCTGCCGACCAGGTCGAAGATCGCGCCCGGGGTCCAGGTGGAACGGTCCACGCGCGCGTGCAGCGCGTCGGGGATCACCCGGGCCAGGTTGGCCGCGAGTCCGCCGCCGGTGATGTGCGAGAACGCGTGCACGTCCGTGGTGCGGGTCAGCGCCAGGCAGTCCAGCGAGTAGATCTTGGTGGGCTCCAGCAGCTCCTCGCCGAGGGTGCGGCCGAGCTCCGCCACTTCCGTCTCCAGGGCCAGGCCGGCCGTGTTCAGCAGGACGTGGCGGACCAGGGAGTACCCGTTCGAGTGAAGCCCGGAGGACGCCATGGCGATCACCGCGTCGCCCTTGCGGATGCGATCCGCGCCGAGCAGCCGGTCGGCCTCCACGACGCCCGTACCGGCCCCGGCGACGTCGAAGTCGTCCGCACCCAGCAGCCCCGGGTGTTCGGCCGTCTCGCCGCCCACCAGGGCGCATCCGGCGAGCACACAGCCCTCCGCGATGCCCTTCACGATCGCCGCGACGCGCTCGGGGTGGACCTTGCCGACGCAGATGTAGTCCGTCATGAACAGCGGCTCGGCGCCGCACACCACGATGTCGTCCATGACCATGGCGACCAGGTCGTGGCCGATGGTGTCGTAGACGCCCATGCGGCGCGCGACGTCCACCTTCGTGCCGACGCCGTCCGTGGCGGAGGCGAGCAGCGGGCGCTCGTAGCGCTTGAGGGCGGAGGCGTCGAAGAGCCCGGCGAAGCCGCCGAGGCCGCCGAGGACCTCGGGGCGCTGGGTCTTCTTCACCCACTCCTTCATCAGCTCGACCGCGCGGTCGCCCGCCTCGATGTCGACGCCCGCCGCTGCGTAGCTGGCACCAGTTGTCTCAGACATGACTGTGAGAGCTTTCGTGTCGTACTGCGGTGTTACGGGCGACGGATCGCGTCGGCCGCGGCCGTGGCGGCGGGACCGGCCGCCAGCTCGGTCTCCAGGAGCTGCTTGCCGAGCAGCTCGGGGTCCGGCAGTTCCATCGGGTACTCGCCGTCGAAGCAGGCGCGGCACAGGTTCGGCTTGGCGATGGTGGTCGCCTCGATCATGCCGTCGATGGAGATGTAGGCGAGCGAGTCGGCGCCGAGCGAGGTGCCGATCTCCTCGATGGTCATGCCGTTGGCGATCAGCTCCGCGCGCGTGGCGAAGTCGATGCCGAAGAAACAGGGCCACTTCACGGGCGGCGAGGAGATCCGGATGTGGACCTCGGCGGCGCCGGCCTCGCGGAGCATGCGGACCAGGGCCCGCTGGGTGTTGCCGCGCACGATCGAGTCGTCGACGACGACCAGGCGCTTGCCCTTGATGACTTCCTTCAGCGGGTTCAGCTTCAGGCGGATGCCGAGCTGGCGGATGGTCTGCGAGGGCTGGATGAAGGTACGGCCGACGTACGCGTTCTTCACCAGACCCGCGCCGAAGGGGATGCCGGAGGCCTCCGCGTAGCCGATGGCGGCCGGGGTGCCGGACTCCGGGGTCGCTATGACCAGGTCGGCCTCGACGGGCGCTTCCTTGGCCAGCCGGCGGCCCATCTCCACGCGGGACAGGTACACGTTCCGGCCGGCGATGTCGGTGTCCGGGCGGGCCAGGTACACATACTCGAAGACGCAGCCCTTGGGCTTCGCTTCTGCGAATCGAGAGCTGCGCAGACCGTTCTCGTCGATGGCGACGAACTCGCCCGGCTCGATCTCGCGGACGAAGCTGGCACCGCAGATGTCCAGGGCGGCGGACTCGGAGGCGACCACCCAGCCGCGCTCCAGACGGCCGAGGACCAGCGGGCGGATGCCCTGCGGGTCACGGGCGGCGTACAGGGTCTGCTCGTCCATGAAGACGAGGGAGAAGGCACCCCGCACCTTCGGGAGGACCTGGTGGGCCGCCTCCTCGATGGTCAGCGGCTTGCCGTCCTCGTCGACCTGGGCGGCGAGCAGCGCCGTCAGCAGGTCGGTGTCATTGGTGGCCGCGACCCGGCTGGAGCGGCTGTTGCTGTCGTTCGGCAGGTCGGCGACCATCTCGGCGAGCTGCGCCGTGTTGACCAGGTTGCCGTTGTGGCCGAGCGCGATCGAACCGTGCGCGGTGGCCCGGAACGTCGGCTGGGCGTTCTCCCACACGGAGGCGCCGGTGGTCGAGTAGCGGGCGTGACCGACCGCGATATGACCCTGGAGCGAACCGAGCGAGGTCTCGTCGAAGACCTGGGAGACCAGGCCCATGTCCTTGAAGACGAGGATCTGGGAGCCGTTGCTGACCGCGATTCCCGCGGATTCCTGACCCCGGTGCTGGAGGGCGTAGAGCCCGAAGTACGTGAGCTTTGCGACCTCTTCACCCGGAGCCCAGACACCGAAGACGCCGCAAGCGTCCTGGGGGCCCTTCTCGCCGGGAAGCAGATCGTGATTGAGTCGACCGTCACCACGTGGCACGCCACCGAGTGTAGGCGAGGTCGACCACTGGTCCGAATTGGGGATACGTGCCTTTGACGGACAAGCGCTTCCCGATCACCTTGGCGGTTTCCGCGTTTGCGCAGGTCAACGAGGTGCGCTCGCGGTTCTGAGCGTCGGAGGCGGCGCTGCGGGCGCCGGTCGCGGGCCGGTTCGCCCGGGGAGTGAGTGAGGTGTCGCACATCATCCGGGCGCGTTGCGGCTGAGGTGGATGCGGTCGCCGTCGCCGTCCGTGAGCGTCAGTTTCGCGTGTTGCGTCTCGGCGACGAGCGTGCCCGTGGTGAGCGCGCGGGCGAGCGCGCGCTCGAAGTCCATCCGGTCCGGGGCGCAGGCCATCCGGGTCGTGCGCAGGTCGCCGAAGGTGAGGTGGTCGCCGTGCACGGTGACCCGCGCGCTGAACTGGTTGCAGCCGAGGTTGCCTGCCGCCTTGCCGTCCGCGTCGATGCGCAGGCGGGCCGCGGCGGGCGCGTGCCGGGTCGTACCGCCGACGGTCAGGCTGTCGACCCGCCAGTCGACGCCGGTCACGGGCTGCTGGACGGTCACCGCACCACTGTCCGCCCTCCCGTTGCCGCACGCCACCGTGAGGACGGCGAGCACGGCGGCCGCCGGCGCGAGGATCATGCGCTGCTTGTACCGGTTCATAACGATTCGACGGTAGACCGGCCGGACCGGTTCCGCTACGCCATCAGCGGCAGCAGCCCCCCGATGTCCGCCCGCTCCCCACTGGCGCTCACCTTGGCCTCCTCCAGGGCGTCCTGCCAGCTCAGACGGCCGGTGGCGAGCCGGATCCAGGTCAGCGGGTCGGTCTCCACGACGTTGGGCGGGGTGCCGCGGGTGTGGCGGGGCCCCTCGACGCACTGCACCACGGCGTACGGCGGCACCCGCACCTCCGTGGAGCCGCCGGGCGCCTTCGCGGCGAGGGCGTCGGCGAGCAGCCGGGTGGCGGCGGCCAGAGCCTGGCGGTCGTACGGGATCTGCAGGCCCGGGAGGGCGGCGTTGAGGTCGTCGGTGTGGACGACGAGTTCGGCGGCGCGGGTGACCAGATAGTCGTCCAGGGGCATGGCACCGGCGCTCGTCTGCAGGATCCGGGTGCCGGGGTGCTCGGCGAGCAGGGCGCGCGTCGACCGGTCGACCTCCGTGAGGTAGGCGCCGAGGTCGGGGTGTTCGCCGGACAGGTTCCGGGTGAACTCGTCGATGGCGGCGGCGTTGGCCGAGGTGGCGAAGGGCCAGTCGAGCAGGACGGCGTCCGCCTTGGCCGGCTCGGGCAGGGCGAGCGAGCGGTGGACGGCGGTGAGCGCCATGCCGATGTGCACGGCCAGGTCGCGTACGGTCCACTCGCCGAGCCGGGTGGGCAGCGCGAGCTGCTCCCGGGTGAGGCCGCGCACGGCCTCCCTGACGTTTCCGAACTGGGCCAGGACCGCGGCACGGGTCCTGGCGGGGTCATAGCTGCGGGCACGCTTCCTGGCCGGTGGCATGGCGGTGAGCCTATGCCTTCACGGCGTTCTCCCTCGCCGTGCGGCCGCATGCGGAAGACCCCGTCCGGCTCTCCGGACGGGGCCCTCACATGGCCGTACGGCGATTACGCCAGCAGCGCCGGAATGGTCTCCTCGTGAGCCTTCCGCAGCTCCTCCGGGGTGAGCGCGAACTCGCCCTGGACCTCGACCGCGTCTCCGTCCACGACACCGATCCGGGTGGCCGGCAGGCCCCGCGCACCGCACATGTCGTTGAAGCGGACCTCCTCCGAGCGCGGCACCGCGACGATCGCGCGGCCGGCCGACTCGGAGAACAGGAAGGTGAAGGCGTCCAGGCCGTCCGGTACGACCAGCCGCGCGCCCTTGCCGCCGAGCAGCGCGGACTCCACGACCGCCTGCACCAGGCCGCCGTCGGACAGGTCGTGCGCGGAGTCGATCATGCCGTCGCGGGAGGCGGAGATCAGGATCTCGGCCAGCAGGCGCTCGCGCTCCAGGTCGACCTTCGGGGGCAGGCCGCCGAGGTGGTCGTGGACCACCTGGGACCAGGCCGAGCCGCCGAACTCCTCGCGGGTGTCGCCGAGGAGGTAGAGCAGCTGGCCCTCCTCCTGGAAGGCGACCGGCGTGCGGCGCGCGACATCGTCGATCACGCCCAGGACCGCGACCACCGGGGTCGGGTGGATGGCCGCCTCGCCCGTCTGGTTGTAGAGCGAGACGTTGCCGCCGGTCACCGGGGTGCCCAGCTGCTGACAGGCGTCCGCCAGACCACGCACGGCCTCGGCGAACTGCCACATCACCGCCGGGTCCTCGGGCGAGCCGAAGTTCAGGCAGTCGGAGACGGCGAGGGGCTTGGCACCGGTGGTGGCCACATTGCGGTAGGCCTCGGCCAGGGCCAGCTGCGCGCCCGTGTACGGGTCGAGCTTGGCGTAACGGCCGTTGCCGTCCGTGGCGATGGCGACACCGAGGCCGGTCTCCTCGTCCACGCGGATCATGCCGGAGTCCTCCGGCTGCGCGAGGACGGTGTTGCCCTGCACGAGGTGGTCGTACTGCTGGGTGATCCACCTCTTGGAGGCCTGGTTGGGGGAGGCGACCAGCTTCAGGACCTGGTCCTTCAGCTCCTCGCTCGTCTCCGGCCGCGGCAGCTTGTTCGCATCGTCGGCCTGCAGGGCGTCCTGCCAGTCCGGGCGGGCGTACGGACGCTCGTACGTCGGGCCCTCGTGGGCCACCGTGCGCGGGTCGACGTCCACGATCTTCTCGCCGTGCCAGAAGATCTCCAGCCGGTCGCCGTCGGTCACCTCACCGATGACGGTGGCGATGACGTCCCACTTCGCGCAGATCTCCAGGAAGCGGTCGACCTTCTCCGGCTCCACGACCGCGCACATGCGTTCCTGCGACTCGCTCATGAGGATCTCCTCGGGCGAGAGCGTGGAGTCGCGCAGCGGGACGTCGTCCAGGGTGACGCTCATGCCGCCGGAGCCGTTCGAGGCCAGCTCGGAGGTGGCGCAGGAGAGACCGGCGGCACCGAGGTCCTGGATGCCGACGACCAGCTTCTCCTTGAACGCCTCCAGGGTGCACTCGATGAGCAGCTTCTCCTGGAAGGGGTCGCCGACCTGCACGGCCGGACGCTTCGACGGCTTGGCGTCGTCGAAGGTCTCGGAGGCCAGGATCGACGCGCCGCCGATGCCGTCGCCGCCGGTCCGGGCGCCGTACAGGATGACCTTGTTGCCCGCGCCGGAGGCCTTGGCGAGGTGGATGTCCTCGTGCCGCATCACACCGATGGCACCGGCGTTGACCAGCGGGTTGCCCTGGTAGCAGGCGTCGAAGACGACCTCGCCGCCGATGTTGGGCAGGCCCAGGCAGTTGCCGTAGCCGCCGATGCCCGCGACCACGCCCGGGAGCACCCGCTTGGTGTCCGGGTGGTCCGCCGCGCCGAAGCGCAGGGGGTCGACCACGGCGACCGGGCGGGCGCCCATCGCGATGATGTCGCGGACGATGCCGCCGACACCCGTGGCCGCGCCCTGGTAGGGCTCGACGTACGAGGGGTGGTTGTGCGACTCGACCTTGAAGGTCACTGCGTAACCCTGGCCGACGTCCACCACGCCCGCGTTCTCGCCGATGCCGACGAGCAGGGCGTCCGACTGGGGCGCCTTCTCGCCGAACTGGCGCAGGTGGACCTTGGAGGACTTGTACGAGCAGTGCTCGGACCACATGACCGAGTACATGGCGAGCTCGGCGCCGGTCGGGCGGCGGCCGAGGATCTCGACCACACGCTCGTACTCGTCCTTCTTCAGGCCGAGTTCGGCCCAGGGCAGCTCGACGTCGGGGGTCGCGGCCGCGTGCTCGACCGTGTCCAGAGGCGTCCGGCTCATGCGTTGACCAGCTTCTTGAGGATCGAGGTGAAGAACGGGAGCCCGTCGGTACGGCCCGTACCGACCAGCGGCTCGACGGCGTGCTCGGGGTGCGGCATGAGGCCTACGACGTTCCCGGCCTCGTTGGTGATGCCGGCGATGTCCCGCAGCGAGCCGTTCGGGTTGAAGTCGAGGTAACGGAAGACGACACGGCCCTCCGCCTCCAGCTTGTCCAGCGTGTACTCGTCGGCGACGTACCGGCCGTCCATGTTCTTCAGCGGGATGTGGATCTCCTGGCCGGCGCGGTAGTCGCTGGTCCAGGAGGTCTCCGCGTTCTCCACCCGCAGCTTCTGGTCGCGGCAGATGAAGTGGAGGTGGTCGTTGCCGAGCATCGCGCCCGGGAGGAGGTGGGCCTCGGTGAGGACCTGGAAGCCGTTGCAGATGCCGAGCACCGGAAGTCCGGCCTTCGCCTGCTCGATGACCGTCTCCATCACCGGCGAGAACCGGGAGATGGCACCGGCGCGCAGATAGTCGCCATAGGAGAAACCGCCGGGCAGGACCACGGCGTCGACCTGCTTGAGGTCCTTGTCCTTGTGCCACAGGGCGACCGGTTCGGCGCCCGCGAGGCGGATCGCGCGCTGGGCGTCCTGATCGTCAAGGCTGCCCGGGAAAGTGACGACGCCAATACGAGCGGTCACTTGGCCGCCTCCGCGACTTCCGCGGCCTCTTCCACCTTGACGGTGAAGTCCTCGATCACCGTGTTGGCGAGGAAGGATTCCGCGAGATCGTGGATGCGGGCGAGCGTGGCCTCGTCGACCGGCCCGTCAACTTCCAGTTCGAAACGCTTTCCCTGACGTACGTCCGAGATCCCTTCGAATCCCAGGCGCGGCAGCGCACGCTGGACCGCCTGGCCCTGGGGGTCGAGGATCTCCGGCTTGAGCATGACGTCGACTACGACGCGTGCCACTGGCACTCCCGGTGTGTGGTGCTGAGCAGGTCCCTTCAGACTACCCGCACAAAATTTCTACGCGGGTAGAGTTGTAGGAAACTACGTGAGGCGCATCACGATCGGGTGTCGAAGCCGTACTCCCGTGAAAAGTTCTGGGAAAGTTCCCCAGTCCGCCCCGTTCGCCTATTGTCTTCGGACACGCGGACGGATTTAGTCGGGCTTCACTTTGCATTGCCGAGCACTGTACAAATGAATTGGCAATAGCCGATACTCGGCACGTCGTCGCCGGTGAGCTGTATCGACGTGCCGCACGAAGGGACCGATATTCGTGGCGCAAAAGGTCGTGGTCACGCTCTTTGACGACATCGACGGCTCGGAAGCGGCGGAAACGATCGCCTTCGGACTCGACGGGAAGTCGTACGAGATCGACCTGAACGAAACCAACGCCAAGAAACTGCGCAAGGCGCTCGCGCCCTACGTCGAGGCCGGCCGCAAGCGGTCGCGGTCCGGCAAGGCGTTCAAGCAGACGGAGGTCGCCCCCGACCCGGCGGCCGTCCGCGCCTGGGCCCAGGCCAACAAGATGGACGTCCCCGCCCGCGGACGCATCCCCAAGAAGGTCTACGAGGCGTTCAGCGCCGCGCAGTGAGGCGTGCCGGGAGCCGTCGTGAGCGGCCGCCGCATGAGCCCGCGAAGGGGCAGTCCTCAGGGTTCGTCAGCGGACCCTGAGGGCCGCGCACTTGGGCATACCGGGCACCAGGGGAAGCCGACTTGCGTCACCCCCCTGTTGATCAGCTAATGTCTGGAGCACGCCGAGGGGCGAGGCCGGAAAGCCGAAACCCCGAGGAGCGTGCGGGTGTAGTTCAGTAGCAGAACATCCCCCTTCCAGGGGGAAGGCGCAGTGTGCGATTCCTGTCACCCGCTCCGGCACCGGTTGTCACGACCACTCTTGTGGATCAGGTAGGCTGGTGCTCGCACCGATCGGTGGGAGCCGGTCGGGAGCAGTGCGGACGTAGCTCAGTTGGTAGAGCGCAACCTTGCCAAGGTTGAGGTCGCGAGTTCGAGCCTCGTCGTCCGCTCCAGGGAAAGCCCCGGTCATAGCGACCGGGGCTTTTTTCGTGTCCCCTGTGATCGCGCCGGATCTTCGGATACCGGGCATCTTCTGATACTCGGCATCATCGGATACCGGGCGCCGGTGCTGTGAAGGACGCCACATCTGCGCGCGCCGAAGTGCCCTCCTGCCAGGTGCTGATCGTCACCGGGCCCGGGCTGCCGGGCCGCCTGGAACCGGCGCTCGCGGCCGGTGTGCGTGGGTTCGTCCTGACGGCCGTCAGCGCCCAGCGGCTCGCCTGGATCTCTGGACCGTGCATCGACCGTGCACGCCGGACACCCTTGTGCGGACCCGGGGTTGGCCGCCCGACGCGATCTCCGTCAGGGCTGCCCTCCAGCGCCTCGGCTTCCCGTACGGTCGGCGCTCGCGGCCGACGGGGCGCCCGGTCGCGGAGATCGCCGAACGGGCCGCGCCGGCCTTGGTGACCGTGCGGGATCGCCGCTCCTCGGCCGTCCCGAAGCCCGGCACCGGAAACCGACGCGCGGCGGTGCGTCTCACACACGACCGAGGTTGGGTATAGTTGCTCTCGCGCCACGGCGCAACGCGGACGTAGCTCAGTTGGTAGAGCGCAACCTTGCCAAGGTTGAGGTCGCGAGTTCGAGCCTCGTCGTCCGCTCTGGAAGAAGACCCCGGTCCAATGGACCGGGGTCTTTTCGTGTTGCTAGCTCCAGCTGAGGCCGGTGAGGCGCTCGTACGCCTCCACGTACTTCTGCCGAGTCGCCTGCACGACCTCCTCGGGCAGCGGCGGCGGGGGCTGCTCGCTCTTGCGGTCCCAGCCGGAGGCGGCGGAGGTCAGCCAGTCCCGGACGAACTGCTTGTCGTACGACGGCTGGGCGCGGCCCGGCTGCCACCGGTCGGCCGGCCAGAAGCGGGAGGAGTCCGGGGTGAGGACCTCGTCCGCGAGGACCAGGGCGTCGCCGTCGAAGCCGAACTCGAACTTGGTGTCCGCCAGGATGATCCCCCGGTCGCGGGCGATGTCCCGGGCCCGCGAGTACACGGCGAGGGTCGCCTGGCGCAGCTGGGCGGCGGTGTCGGCGCCGACCTGGCGGGCGACCTCCTCGTAGGAGACGTTCTCGTCGTGCTCGCCGACCTCGGCCTTGGTGGCCGGGGTGAAGATCGGAGCGGGGAGCTCCGAGCCGTCCACGAGGCCTTCAGGGAGGGCGAGGCCGCAGACCGTACGGGACTCCTCGTACTCGACCAGGCCGGAGCCGGTGAGATAGCCGCGGGCCACGCACTCCACCGGGACCATCTTCAGCTGCTTGCACACCAGCGTGCGGCCCGCCCAGTCGGCGGGGGCGCCCTCGGGCACCTCGGTGCTGATCACGTGGTTGGGGGCCAGGTCCCGCAGCTGGTCGAACCACCACAGGGAGAGCTGGGTGAGGACACGGCCCTTGTCGGGGATCTCCGTGGGCAGCACCCAGTCGTACGCGGACATGCGGTCGCTGGCGACCATCACGAGGTCGCCCGCCTCGTTCTGGTACAGCTCGCGCACCTTTCCGGTGTGCAGGTGCACCAGGCCCGGAACCTGGATCGGCTCGGGCTTTTCTACGAATCCGGACACGGTTCCTCCCCGTGGTTCTGTCCAAGTGCCTCGATTCTCCCTTATCGGGGGGATCGGTTTCGGCCAGGGGGTCGTGCGCGGTCCGCCGGCGGTCAGTCGCGTTTGCAGATGCGGTCGAGGAGGTTCGCCGTGGCGCGCTGGACACGGGGGTCCACATGGCCGGGGCGGTCCAGGGCCGGGGACCAGGCGAAGGTGCCGGAGGCGAAGACCCAGGCGCCGGAGGGGGCGCGGTACAGGGAGGTCTCCTGGTGGCGCAGGACGCCGTCGTTGTCGGTGTACGGGGAGTGGGCGAGCAGGATGCGCTCCTCGTGCGCGGGCAGCGGGGTGCGCGGGAAGTACCGGTCGGCCTCGCCGGCGACCAGGCCCTCGATCTCGTCACCCTCGCGCGCGCCGGTCGCCTCCCACAGCCAGTGGTCGGCGTTGCGGACGACCAGCGGATGCGGCTCGGGCACCCGGCCCGCGTACTGGATGCCGACCAGCTGCTGCTCGGGCCGGTCGATCTCGCGCCAGAGGACCGGCTTGCCGGGTCCCTTGCGCTTACGGCAGGTCAGCAGGCGGTCCGGGACACCGGACGGGGAGGGGCCCAGCTCCACCTGCCAGTACATGGTGTTGGCGGAGAGGAAGACCAGTGAGGTGCCGTGGTCGCGGGCGTCCTCCACGGCCCGGCGCATCGGCACCGACCAGTACTCGTCGTGCCCGGGGAAGACCAGGCCCCGGTAACGGCCGGGGTCGACGCGGCCGGCGTGCAGATCGCGGGCGTCGGCGTAGGCGAGGTCGTAGCCGTAGCGCTCGGCCCAGCGGATGAAGTCGTAGGCGTGCCCGACGTGCAGGGGCAGGCCGGCGCCCGCGTACGGCCGGTCGAAGGAGACCGTGGTCGCGGCGTCGGCCTCGCCGAGCAGCCGGCCCCTGTCGTCCCAGGCGTGGTACAGACTGGCGCCGGTGCGGCCGTCCTCCGGATACAGGTTGTACGCCTGCCAGGTGATGTCCGGCAGCAGCAGGAGCAGGTCGGCGGGGTGGTCGTCGCGGACCGTGAACGGCACGTGGGAGCGGTAGCCGTCGGTGGTGGTGAGGACGGCCACATAGGCGCCGATGGGCCAGTGGGAGGGCACCTGGAGGCGCCAGGACAGCCACCAGTGGTGACAGGAGACCGTGCGGTCGGCGGTCAGCGGCGGGGCCTGGACGATCCCGGACAGCCGCGGACTGGTGGTGATCTTCGCGGCGCCGTCGCCGCCGTAGTGGCCGATCCGGTAGATGTCGACGCTGAACTCCTGGGGCGGGTCGACCGTGACGTGGAAGTCGATCGCCGCGCCGGGCGTGACCGCGCCGGTCGCGGTGAACCCCTTGATCTGGCGGTGCACGTCGTCCGCCGAGCGGGGGCCGGGCACACGCGGGGCGGCACCGACCCCTTTCAGCGGCTGCGGGCTCGGTTCGACGTACCAGGGCACGACATGGCCCGTGTCGTCGAAGTAGGTCTCACTGCCGCGCAGCCAGGGCACCGGGCCCTGGCCGAAGGGGTCCGTGACGGCGTGCGCGAGCGCTCCCGACTCCCAGCGGCGGATGTGGTCCGAGGCCATGGTCGCTCCCCTCCCTCATGCCCCCCGTGTCGTCCTGTCTCGGTGGTGCTCGACGTGCTCTCTGTGCTCGCCGTGCCCGGTGTGCTCGGTGGTACGCGCAGTCCTCGGGCGTGCTGTCGTATGTCGCACGCCCTTGCCAGGTGCGTGGTCACTCCCAGCACATCACATAACGCACGGGCTCGGTCACTAGTCGTTGCGAATTGACCTGAAGTGGAAGACAGAACTCCCGTTTTACGACGCTGCCGGGTCCCCTAGACGAGCCGTACGGGCTTCTCCGGCCGTATCCCGGACGCGGCCAGCCAGTCGCGCAGCGGGCCCGGGTCTCCCTCCTCGATGAGGCTGAGCACCTTGGGAACGAGGTCGGTGGCGCGCTCGCCGCCCAGCACGAGGGAGGGGCCGTCCAGCCAGTCCAGCGCGGGGACCGCGCCCGCGGTGTCGACGGCCGCGCAGCACACCATCGCCGTGACGTGGTCGGTGAGCAGGTCGCGGGCGGTGCGTGGGGGCTGCAGCGGGAAGAGCGGCAGGCCGCCGTCGTCCCACAGGGCGCTCTCCGGGGTCCGGCCGGTGGCGGTCGCGCCGGACCTCGGGGCGCCGGCCTCCTCGCGGGCCAGGGCGGCGCTCAGGCCCGCGGCGAGGGTGGCGCTGCGTTCCGTGCCGGGGTCTTCGGGCGGCGGTCCCACCTCGGCTTCGCGGGTCGCCTGAGGCGCCTCGGCGGCATGGGACACGTCCGCCTCGTCCTCACCCTCGGCGGGGTTCTGGTTCCCACTCGCACCACCCGTGCGGCTTTCGTCGTCGGGTGCGGGTGGCCCCTGTGGGGCGTCCTCTCCGTCGGCGGCTTGCGGGATGAGGTGTGGGGATTTCGGTATCGCCGCTTCCGAGGGGTGTTCGGTGAGGTGGTCCAGGACTCGGGCCAGGGTGGGGCCGCCGGGGTCGGGGGTCGTGGGGTCGAGGGAGGGGCGGACACCCAGGGAGTCCAGGACGCGGTGCAGGCGGGCCGCGTCGGCGCGCCAGGTGCGGTCCACGACCTCCTCCGGATACGCCTGCCAGTCCACCGGAGCCCAGTCCGGACCGGGCTCCGCGGGGCCGCCGTGGAAGAGGCGGGCGGCGAGGAGGGACGCGGCCTCGTCCACGGCACCCGGCTCCTCCAGGAGGTCGCACGCGGGCCGCTCGCCGAGCCGGGAGGTGAAGCCCTCCGCCAGGCGGTCGCGCCGGGACAGCTCGGTGAGCGCCGCCACCACGCCCGCGTCCAGCCGCGAGGGCCAGCGGCCCATGCGCCAGGCGGGCACCGCGACCCTGGTCAGCAGCCGGTCCCAGCCGGCGTAGGCGAGACCGACCTGCTCCTGGGCGACGATCCGCAGGCCGTAGTCGACGGCCTGGGCCCGCTCGGCCGCCGCCGCGGCGACCCCGCGCTCCATCTGCGTCGCGTGCTCCCGGCAGCCGCGCAACAGCAGCCGGGCCACCCAGCCGAGGGCCGCGCACACACCGCGTGTCGCCGGGCAGCGGCCCGGTGTCGAGGCGACCGCGACGGCCGCGTCCAGGCCGCGCACGAAGCGCCGGGCTGCGGCTATGTCCGGGTGCGCCGAAGGGCCCGTACCGGCGATGACAGGGGCGAGGACCGCGCGCAGCTCGCCGACGCGCATCCACCACAGGAACGGGGAGCCGATGACGAGCACCGGGGCGACCGGCGCGCGGCGGCGGCCCGGACCCGCCAGCTCGTCCTCGTCGGGCGTGGAGCGCTGCGGCGGGCCGTGGGCCGAGTGCGTGCGGTCCTCCAGCCAGCTGTCGCAGTCCGGGGTGAGCGCTATGGCCGAAGGGGCCGGCACGTCCAGCCGGTCGGCGAGGTCGCGCACCATCCGGTACAGATCCGGGGCGGACTCCTCCGGGACCGGCACCGTGGGGCTGACGGCGGGGCGGGCCCGGGCCACGACCAGGGCGATACCGGTGGCGGCCAGCAGCACCAGCACGGCGAGCAGGCCCACGACCCAGCGGGTCACGTCCCAGCCCCGGCCGACGAAGTGGCCGGTGGAGCCGCCGGTCAGCAGGATCACCGCGGCGGCCGCGGGCAGCACGGCCACGGCCAGGGCCCGGCCCCGGACCCGCAGTACGGCGAGGGCCCGGGAGCGCGCGGCCTGCGCGCCCATTTCCGCACCGATTCCGGTCACGTCCCGCCCTCACCCCCTCGCCGCCGATGCCGTGCTTGCCTGGTGGTGCTCACTCCCCCACTGTGGCACCCGCCACTGACATCGCAATGCCGGTGGGCCAAGTGCCGGAACGCATGCGCGGCACCCTAGTTGGGGCCCCGGCCCCCGTCAGCCGTATGGACGATTGCTCACTCGATGGAATGGCTTTGGTCAGAGGTGAGTGACAGACAGCAAAGATCAGGCCCCGGATTGTGGGTCCGGGGCCTTCATCAGGAGGGGGCAGGTCAGGCGGTTGCCGCCGGTGCGGCCTGGGCCGCCTTCGCGGCGATGTCCGTGCGGTGCTGGGCGCCGTCCAGCCGGATCCGGCCCACCGCCCGGTACGCCCGCTCGCGCGCCTCGGTCAGGTCCTTGCCGGTAGCCGTGACGGACAGCACCCGGCCGCCCGCGCTGACGACGGCGTCGCCGTCCCGCCTGGTCCCGGCGTGCAGCACGTACGCGTGCGGGGCGTCCTCGGCGGCCACCTCGTCCAGACCGGTGATCGGGTCGCCGGTGCGGGGGGTGGCGGGGTAGTTGTGCGAGGCGACGACGACCGTGACGGCCGCGTCCTCGCTCCAGCGCAGCGGCGGCAGATCGGCGAGGTTGCCGGTGGCGGCGGCCATCAGGAGGCCGGCCGGCGGGGTCTTCAGCCGGGCGAGCACCACCTGGGTCTCGGGGTCGCCGAAGCGGGCGTTGAACTCGATCACCCGGACACCTCGGCTGGTGATCGCCAGGCCCGCGTACAGCAGCCCGGAGAAGGGGGTGCCGCGGCGGCGCAGCTCGTCCACGGTGGGCTGCAGAACCGTCTCCAGCACCTCGTCGACCAGCTTCGGCTCGGCCCACGGCAGCGGCGAGTACGCGCCCATGCCGCCGGTGTTCGGGCCCTCGTCGCCGTCCAGGGCACGCTTGAAGTCCTGGGCGGGCTGGAGCGGTACGACCGACTCCCCGTCGGTGATCGCGAAGAGGGACACCTCGGGGCCGTCGAGGAACTCCTCGATGACCACGCGCTCACAGGCGGCGGCGTGTGCCTTGGCGGCCGCCAGGTCGTCGGTGACGACCACGCCCTTGCCGGCGGCGAGGCCGTCGTCCTTGACGACGTAGGGGGCGCCGAAGGCGTCGAGCGCTTCGGCGACCTCGTCGGCCGTCGTGCACACGTAGGAGCGGGCGGTCGGCACGCCGGCCGCCGCCATGACGTCCTTGGCGAAGGCCTTGGAGCCCTCCAGCTGCGCGGCCTCCTTGGACGGGCCGAACACCGGGATGCCCGCCGCGCGGACGGCGTCGGCCACGCCGGCGACCAGCGGGGCCTCCGGGCCGACGACGACCAGGTCGGCACCGAGGCCGGCGGCCAGCTCGGCGACCGCCTTGCCGTCGAGCGCGTCGACCGGGTGCAGCTCGGCGACCTCGGCGATGCCGGCGTTGCCTGGGGCGCAGTGCAGCGCGGTGACGTCGGGGTCGAGGGACAGGGAGCGGCACAGGGCGTGTTCGCGGGCGCCGTTACCGATGACGAGGACCTTCACGGGGTCAGCCTAATGGCAAGGTTGCCGAAGGTCGGGGGGCGGGTTTGTTGGGGTTTCCTCCAAAGAGGGGCCACTCGCGCGTCGTCGCCGTCCCGGTCGGCTACTCGTTCGAGAACTCCTCCACCACCGTCGCGCCCAGTTCCCGCACGATCAGTTCGTGGCCGGAGAGGGCCGACTCGTCCAGGTCCGGGTCGTCGTCCTCGGGGATGTCGTCCTCGGGGGCGACCGGGGGCGGCTCGGGCGCGGCGGCGGGCCGGGGGGCAGGCGTGGGTGCCGCCGTGGCGGAGCTGGGGCCGGCCTGGGGCGCGGCGGGAGCCTGCGGGGTCGGCTGGGGAGCCGTGGGACGGGGTGCGGCCGGGGTGCCGTAGCCACCGCCGCCCCCGGCGGGAGCGCCGTAGCCGCCTGGGCCGCCGAAGCCCGAGCCCCCGGCGGGCGCCGGTGCGGAACCGCCGCCGGACGGGTCGACGACCGCCTCGATCTTCCACTGCACGTTGAACTGCTCGGCCAGTGCCGCCCGCAGCACGTCCTCGCTGCCGCTGCCGGCGAAGTTGTCCCGGGCACCGGCGTTGACGAAGCCGAGTTGGAGGGTGGTGCCGTCGAAGCCGGTCACCTGCGCGTTCTGGCTGAGCAGGATCCAGGTGAAGCGGCGGCGGTTCTTGACGGCCTCCAGGATGTTCGGCCAGAGCATGCGGGGGTCGAGGCCACCGCTCGGGGCGGCCGGGGGCGCCGCCGGGGCTGTGGGGGCCGCCGGAGCTGCCGGGGGCTGCTGCTGGGCTGGGGCACGGCCGGGGGCCTGGCCCTGGGGTCCGCCGCCCGCCGGTGCCGCTGCCGTGGGCCAGCCACCGGGGCGTCGGCCGCTTCCGGCGGATGCGGCGGTGGGCCAGGCACCGGGAGCGGCGAGAGCCGGGGTCGGAGCACCGGCCGGGGCCTGGGCAGCGGGGGGTGCGGAAGGCGATGCCGGGGCCTCGGCGGAGGGGGCAGCCGCTGTGGGGGATGGCGTGGGGGCCGCGGGGGCGGGGGCGGGGGCCGCCGGAGCCGGACCGCCGGCACCAGGGCCGCCGGCGCCGGGACCAGCAGCACCAGACCCACCAACACCCGGCGCACCAGCACCGGTATCACCCGCCCCCGGCCCACCAGCCGCTCGTACCGCCGCGCGGGCCGCTGCCGGGCCGCTTCCGGGCGGTACCGAGGGCAGGGGGGCGCCGGTGCCGTGGGCCTCGGGGCCGGGGACGTAACCCATGGCGGGCATGCCGCCGCCGCCCGAGAAGTGGACGCCGCGTTCGAGACGGTCGAGGCGGGCCATCAGCGACCGGTCGTCGCCATAGGCGGCGGGCAGCAGCACGCGCGCGCAGATCAGTTCCAGCTGGAGGCGGGGCGATGTGGCGCCGCGCATCTCCGTCAGGCCCGCGTTGACGAGGTCTGCGGCGCGGCTCAGCTCGGCGGCGCCGAAGGTGGAGGCCTGGGCCTGCATGCGCTCCAGGACGTCGGCCGGGGCGTCGAGGAGCCCCTTCTCCACGGCGTCCGGCACGGCGGCGAGGATCACCAGATCCCGGAGCCGCTCCAGCAGGTCGGCGACGAAACGGCGCGGGTCGTTGCCGCCCTCGATGACACGGTCGACGACCTCGAAGGCGGCGGCCCCGTCACCGGTGGCGAAGGCCTCGACGACGGAGTCGAGAAGCGAGCCGTCGGTGTAGCCGAGGAGGGAGGTGGCCATGGCATACGTCACACCTTCCTCGCCGGCGCCGGCGAGGAGCTGGTCCATGACGGACATGGAGTCACGCACGGAACCCGCGCCGGCCCGCACGACGAGGGGCAGCACGCCGTCCTCGACCGGGATGTCCTCCTTCTGGCACACCTCGGCGAGATAGTCCCGCAGGGTGCCGGGCGGCACCAGCCGGAAGGGGTAGTGATGGGTCCGCGACCGGATGGTGCCGATGACCTTCTCGGGCTCGGTGGTCGCGAAGATGAACTTGAGGTGCTCCGGCGGCTCCTCGACGACCTTCAGCAGCGCGTTGAAACCGGCCGACGTGACCATGTGGGCCTCGTCGATGATGTAGATCTTGTACCGGCTGCTCGCGGGGCCGAAGAACGCCTTCTCGCGCAGTTCACGGGCGTCGTCCACGCCACCGTGAGAGGCCGCGTCGATCTCGATGACGTCGATCGAGCCCGGGCCGTTGCGCGCCAGGTCCCGGCATGACTGGCACTCGCCGCACGGGGTCGGAGTGGGACCTTGCTCACAGTTCAGGCAGCGGGCGAGGATGCGTGCGCTCGTCGTCTTGCCGCAGCCGCGCGGACCGCTGAACAGGTACGCGTGATTGACCCGGTTGTTCCGCAGCGCCTGCTGCAGCGGGTCGGTGACATGCTCCTGCCCGATGACCTCGGCAAAGGTCTCCGGGCGATAGCGGCGGTACAGCGCGAGAGACGACACGCATACGAGGTTATAGGCGCCCACTGACAACCGGTCCCGGCCGCGGACGCCCCGACGAGGTCCGGACCGACCCGGGAACGCAAGGGCCCCCCACGCACCCGCCAGAGCCGACCTACCCTTGCTGCCTTCCGGCCCTGGGGGAGTTCAGTCAGATAGCGCCGCGTGAGGGGCTGCGCCCCACATTACCCGATCGCGGCCCACGGTCCGTACCCGATCACGACCCACGGCCGCACCCGATACGGGCCTGCGGGAACGAGTTCGCGAGCACTCCCCTCGGTCATGTAATGTTTCCGGCGGAGGATTCGCCTAGAGGCCTAGGGCGCACGCTTGGAAAGCGTGTTGGGGGCAACCCCTCACGAGTTCGAATCTCGTATCCTCCGCCAGTGCCTCACCGGGCACGATGTCGAAGGGCCCCACTGTTCGCAGTGGGGCCCTTCGACGTGCGTGGTCTCGGTTTTGGTCTCATTTGGCTCCGGAGGAGCCCCACAGCTTCTCTCCGACCTGATCCGCGACCTTCCGGAGCATGAGCCCTGTCACATGCATGTAGCGAGCTCGCATCCGCGCGGCGCCACCCGGCTCCCATCCCATGATCGCGTCCACGATGACATCCGGGACACCGAGCACGAGGAGGACCGTAGCCGCCGTGTGGCGAGCGTCATGAAGGCGCCCGTCCCGCACGCCAGCGTCCCGAAGAAGCCGCTTCCACACGTGGTAGTCGGTGTTCGGGCTCAGAAGCCCCCCAGTCGGCGACGTGAAGACGTAGCCCTTGTCCTCCCAGTCGGCTCCGGCCCCCGCGCGCTCCCGGTCCTGCTCCTCCCTGTGCTTGCGGAGCAGCTTGATCAGCGGGTCAGGCAGGCCGACCGTTCGGCGGCCAAAGCGTGATTTCGTGCTCTTGTGCTCGCGCCGGATCTGCTCGCGTTTGGGGCAGTACCCCGGCTTCTTGCCGCACGACTCGTCCCGACCGGATCCTGCACGACCTGCTCCCTCAGCCCCAGACGGACGACGTCGCTCTCCTTCTCACCCGGACCAGGACCCTTGGCACCAGCCAGGTCGCCACCTGGGAACTGCCCGCCGAACCCTCCGTCGTGGCCCTGGCCCGTGAACTCGCCTGTGAGCGTCTGGCCGCCTGGCACCAGCAGGAAGCTGCCTTCACCGCGGAACTCGTGGTGAGCGAACTGGTCACCCATGCCATCCTCTACGGCTCCCCATTGATCCACCTGCGGCTCATCCGTGACACGGCGTTGATCCGTGAGGTCAGCGACGCCAGCGGCACAGCCCCGCATCTGCGACGCGCCCGCCTCTCCGACGAAGGCGGCCGGAGCCTCCTCATCGTCGCTCAGCTCTCCCAGCGGTGGGGCAGCCGTCACACCCGCACCGGCAAGACGATCTGGGCCGAACTACCCCTCACCCCTGCGCAGCATTGATCTTCATCCGCGGGGAGGTCCAATAGCGGGCGTGGTACGCGGTAAGCGGCGGGGCCGGGAGCAGCCATCAGGCGTTCGCCACCGCCGGCGTCAGACGTGCCGCGCTCCGCAGCGAACGGGAAGCGGTCAAGGCGAAAAAATCTGTGGCTCTTCGCGGCAACCTTTTCGGCCTCTGGGACCACTCAGCGTTGTCCGGCCAAGTGGTCCGGTCAGATGCAACGGCTGAAAGAGAGCACAGGCATGTCCCTGGAACGAGAGCACAGACATGTCCCCGGCCCACCCACGTCATCGGTGGCGTCCCGCGTCGGCGGCCACCGTGCCGACGGCGGCGGCCGCGGTGGTCGCCCAAAGCATCGTGGCCGTCGGTTGCTCGCGCGTCGGGGTTTCTGGGCGGGCCTCGTCATGGTTGTCGTGGCCGGCTCGACTGTCGTGGTCAGCCAGGCTTCGGCGCAGCAAACCCTGGATCTGAAGAAGTGGTACGTGCTGGTCAACCGCAACAGCGGCAAGGTGCTGGACGACCGCGCCTTCGCCACGAACGACGGCGCGGCGGTGGTGCAGTGGGCGCGCCACGGAGGGGCCAACCAGCAGTGGCGGTTCATCGACGCGGGTGACGGGTACTACCGGCTGCAGAACCGGAACTCCGGCAAGGTGCTGGACGACCTCGGCTGGTCGAAGACCGCCGGCTCCGCCATCGTGCAGTGGAAAGACCTGAACGGCACCAACCAGCAGTTCAAAGTGGCCAAGTCGCCGGACGGCTACGTGCGTTTGGTCAATCGCTTCAGTGGCATGGCTGTCGATGTCCACAACGCCGCCAAGGCCGACGGGGGCGACGTCGTCCAGAACCGCGACCGGGGCGGCGCCGATCAGCAGTGGCAACTCGTCCCGGCCGGGAGTGTCGGCAGCGCCGGTACGCCCACCGCGCCGGGCGGCAGCGTTCCCACCAGCCAGGCTCCGAGCGGCTCGCACCCGTCGTCGCCGTCGTCTCCCGAGGCTGGTGGCGGCAGCTCGACGACACGTTTCATGGGCAGTAGCACGGTGCTCATCGGCGGCTCGATGTCTGATGCCTCGGCGGCCGCCGCGCCGTTCGACGTGCGGTACGCCTATGTGCACAGCCAGCCCGCGCCCTCGTCGGCTTACTATTCGGCATCGCTCTGCCAGGCCGCGTGGTCGAGCTGGTGGGGCTGCTGGAACGGCAGCACCACGGCGCCCGGCACTTACGTGACCTGGCGGGACACCGTGGCGGCCCACGCGACGTACAAGGGCAGCCCGCGCCCGCAGAAGATGCTCTGGACGTGGTACTCGTTGCGCGACCTCGGGGATGCGGCAGGCCAGGGCGACGGTCCGGGCGAGGTCGTGGCCATCAACCGGCTTGACCTGCTCACCCGGTACATGAACGACTACCGTTTCTTCCTCCAGAAGATCGGCAACTCGAACGACATGATCGACCTTGAACCCAACTTCTGGGGCTACGTCCGGTCGCTCGGCGATCCGCACAAGGTTGCCGCCCAGGTCTCGGCCGCAAACCCGACCGATTGCGGATCGCAGGAGAACAGCGCCGCCGGACTCTCCCGCTGCCTGATCTCGATGGCGCACAAGTACGCGCCGCACACCGCCGTGGGGCTCCACCTCACCTGCTGGGACTGGCAGAACAACACCCAGGGATGCATCAAGGACTACGCAAGCCTCGGGGCACAGAACGCCGACCTCCTGGTCACCGACGTGTCGGACCGCGACGCAGGCTGGTACGCGCAGCCGGCACACGGCGGCCGTGACACCTTCTGGACCGACCAGAAGGCCGCTGACTCGCTGAGGTTCTACAAGACGATGGCCGAGTCCGTGGGCAAGCCGGTGGTCCTGTGGCAGATCCCCGTGGGCAACATGGCGCAGAACAACACCCTCAACCATTACAAGGACGACAAGGTGGACTGGTTCTTCGGGCACATGGACCAGGTGGCGAACGCCCATGTCGCCGGGCTGCTGTTCGGTCCAGGGCAGCAGGAACAGACAACGGCCGAGACCGACGGCGGAAACCTGATCAGCAAGACCATCGCCTACCACAACTCAGGTGGCACAGCGCTCAAGTAGGCGAAGGCACGAATGCGCCCCCATCTCCCCGATGGGGGCGCGTTTTCGTCATCTTCGTCGGGCTGAGGACTTCTCGGCCGGCGCCGGCCATGCCGCCGTCGGTGCGGGCGTCGATCGAGGCGGCCTTGGCGAAGGGGATGATGGTGCTGACAGGTGCCGGCAGAACGCCGATCCGGGACGTCGGCGCCCACGCCGCGCAGGATCAGGAGCACGCCCATCTGCCGGACAAGCCTCGCCGGGCCTCCGCCTGGTCCCCAAACGATTGGAACCCCAGCCGGCGTACGGCTGGGGTTCCTCGAGGCGGTGAGTATCGGTCAGCGGGTGGAGGTGCCCGAGCCGTAGACCGCTCGTCTACGCCGCCGGTGCGCCGCACCAGATCGCGATCACCATGGATCAGGCGGGTCAGCGCTGCAGGGTGAGGGCCCCCGGCCGCCACGGCAGTCGGTCGTAGGGGCCGGTCGCGGTGGGGGACTTGCCCTGGTAGAGGAACTGCAGGTGGCAGGGGTCGATGGTCATGGTCTGGTCGGGGTTGGTGCGGACCAGGTCGCCGTGGCTGATGTCGTTGGTCCAGGTGGCACCGCTGTTGGCCTTGCCGGCGAAGGGGTTGCTCTCGCTGGTGGCCTGCGGGGTCCAGGAACCACTCAGGCTGGTGGCGGTGAACGAGCGGAAGTAGCGCTGCTCGTTCGCGCCCCGAGCCTCGACGATCATGAGGTACTGGTTCTGGCCCTGCACCTTGTAGACCTGCGGCGCCTCGAACAGGTTCTTCACCGTGTCGCTCATGACCGTCGTGTAGGACGAGCCGAAGTTGCCCGGGAAGTTCCCGATCGGCATGCTCGCCCGGTAGATCTTGCCGTTGTCACCGGCGAAGAACAGGTAGATGTTCTGGTCGTCGGCGATCAGTGTCTGGTCGATCGGGCCGGTGGGGGATTCAGTCTTGGGGATGCTGCCGGTGAACAGCGGCTGCGGCGCGGACCAGCCGTCGGGGTCGGTGGGGTCGCTCGACGTACGGTAGACGAAGGGCGACGCGCCCCACTGGGACGCCAGCACCCAGATCTTCTTGGGCGCGAAGTAGAACAGCGTGGGCGCCACCGCGGACTGGCGCATCCCGGCCTGGCCGGCCGACGCCATGTCCGACCAGTTCGTGAAGGGCCTGAACATCATCGAGCCGTACGACGAGCCCGACACGCTCGACGCGTACACCAGGTGCTTGCCGTTGTACACCACGTCGGTGAAGTCCTTCACCGCGTCCCACCCGTTCGCCGGCTGCGTCAACGCACCCGTCGACGACCACCGGTACGTCGACGGAAGAGCACACGTGCCGCCCGCCGGCGCGGGCGCCGAAGTCCTTAGGTTCCAGTGCTGGTGGGCGCCGCCGTTGGAGTCCCAGATCTGGACGGGAGTGCCGTTGGCGGTCCGACCGCCGGGGATCTCCAGCGCCCGGCCGCTGGCGACGTTGGTCAGCGTGTAGGAGCCGTCACTGTTGCGGCCGGCCCGCCAGTGCTGGTTGGCGCCGCCGCACGAGTCCCAGACCTGCATCCTCGTCCCGTTGCCCGTCTGGTTGCCCGGCTCGTCCAGTACCCGGCCGCTGGCGACGTTGGTCAGCGTGTAGGAGCCGTCACTGTTCCGGCCGGCCCGCCACTGCTGGTTGGAGGCACCGCTGGCGTCCCACACCTGGAGCGGGGTGCCGTTGCCGTTGTATCCCGCGGGCTCGTCGAGAACGCGTCCGGCGGCCACGTCGGAGAGCGTGTAGACCGCGCCGGAGGTGATGCCGCCTGCGTCCGGCGTGCCGCCGCTGGCGCTGCCCAGGGCGGTGAGCGCCGCACTGTAGGCGGGTTTCTTGTTGCCGCTCGCGTCGAACAGCAGCGGGTTCTCGCCGGTGCGCCACGAGTCGCTGTCCCTGATCCCCCACACCGTGATGCCCGTGCAGCGGGCGACGTTCATGCACGCCTGGACGGCGTTGGTGTACGCCGTCGGCGACGCCTGGGCGATGTCGAGCTCGGTGATCTGGACGTCCACGCCGAGCGCGGCGAACTTGGACAGAGTGGTCTGGTAGCCGGCCGGTGGGCCGCCTGCGCCGAAGTGGCTCTGGAAGCCGACGCAGTCGATCGGTACACCGCGGGACTTGAAGTCCTTGACCATCGCGTAGACGCCCTGCGTCTTGGCGTCGGTCCAGTTCTCGATGTTGTAGTCGTTGTAGCAGAGCTTGGCGGAGGGATCGGCGTTCCGGGCGGTGCGGAACGCCTCCTCGATGAAGCCGTTGCCCAGCACGTCCTGGAACACCGAGCTGCGGTGCCGGCCGCTGCCGCCGTCGGCGAACGCCTCGTTGACCACGTCCCAGGCGTAGATCTTGCCCTTGAAGTGGCTCATCTCGGTGGTGATGTGGTTGTCCATCACACTGCGCAGGGTGTTGGCGTCGGTGATGGACTTCACCCAGCCAGGCAGTTGCGAGTGCCACACCAGGGTGTGCCCGCGCATCCGCTGCCCGTGCGCGGAGGCGTGGCCGACGATCGAGTCGGCCGGGCCGAAGTTGAAGGTGCCGCGGGACGGTTCGGTGGTGTCCCACTTCATCTCGTTCTCCGGGGTGATCATGTTGAACTCCCGGTCGAGAATCGTGGAGTACGTCGAGTCCCCGAGCCTGCCCGAGGACACCGCCGTACCGAAGTAACGGCCGCTACCGGCCGCTGCACCGGCCAGGGTCGGGGTGCGGGCATTCGGCGTGTGGGCGGCCTGGGCGACCAGCGGTACGGCGGCACCCGCGGCGGCGAGGACCACGGCGGCGGCGAGCACGCGGCGGGTAGCCGGACGGCGGCGATGAGAGCGGTTCTGATCTGACAAGGGCATGTCCTTCTGGCACAACGGGCCTTGATCCGGCCCTGGTTACTCGCCAGTTGCCGCCACGCACACAAAGGTTGCCGCGATCGCGGGAAGAATTTTCACGGCCGCCGTCACCGTCCCCACCCAGTTCCGCGGCGACCTGCTGGCCACCGTGGAGGCCACCTACGCCGACGGGACCAACGCCGGGTCGGCCGATGGGACCAACGCCGACCCGGCCGACTGGACCCCGTACCAGCAGTTCGGGTACTTGTTCTCCCACCGGGCTGTGCGGCAAGGGGACTCATCCCCTTGCCGCACAGCGGCCTTCACCGGGTCGGGACGAACCCTCCCCGGACCGACGCGGAGCCGCCCGAACCCTGCGCGTCGACGCGGTAGCCGTCGCCCGCGGCACTGCGCACGCCGGTGCCGTTGTTGAACTGGGCGGCAAACTCATAGCTCCCGGCCGGCACGGTCAGGCCCGGCTTGAGGACCCAGCGGTAGACCAGCGTGCCGTCGGCCTCCTGAGCGGTGACGGTGAAGTCACCACTCGGCAGGGTCTGCCAGGTGCCGGTGTTCTTCACCCCGCCGGTCTGCACGATCCGTATCTCGATCGTGAGCGAGGTGAGCGGCTGGGTCGTCTTGAGGGCGAGGTTGCTCTGCGTCCAGTAGACGGTGCTGTGCGGGTCCACCGAGCCGGTCGACCACAGCGCCCCGTTGCGGCTCTCGCCGGCGGCCGGCGATGGACTGGTGGCCGGCTGAGTCGGGCGCGGGCTGCCCGGGGTGGTGGCCGGGGCCGGCGCGACAGGGGTGGGGCGGGCCGATGTCGGGTGCGGGGAGCCGGCGGTCGGGGACGGGCTGGCCGGCGTGGTCACGGTGGCCGACGGCGACGAGTGCGCGACGATGGCGGCGACGGCGAGGCCGCCGGTCGCCAGGATGCCGGCGGCGGCGAGCCCGGCGAACACGACCCTGGTACCGGACCTCGCGAACGGCCGCGCGCGGTGACGGACGGCGGGGCCGGCCACGCCGCGTTGCACCCGGGCCAGCATCCTCGCGCGGTCGGGCCGGTGGGCCTCGGCGGCCTCGCGCAGCCGACGGGCGATCTCCTCGTTCACCGGTTCCTCCTCCCTGCCACCAGGTCCCCGACCGCTCGCGCGCCAAGAATCCTTTCCAGCTCGGCCATTCCCTTCGAGGTCTGGCTCTTCACCGTACCGACCGATATGCCCAGCGCCACCGCCGTGTCCTTCTCCGACAGGTCGAAGGCGTGCCGCAGCACCACGCAGGCACGCTTGCGGAACGGCAGCCGGGCGAGCGCCGCGCGGACGTCCAGCACGGCCGCCATGTCCGGCCCCTCCACCTTCTCGGGGCTGCGGGACCAGAACAGCGTGATCCGGCGTCGCTCGCGCACCGCGCTGCGGATCCGTCCCCGCGCCAAGTTGGCCACCACGCCGCGGGCGTAGGCGAGCGGGTGGTCGGCCTGCCGCAACCGGTCCCAGCGCTGCCACAGGGCGACCAGGGCATCCGCCGCGAGGTCGTCCGCCGCGTCGGTCTCGCCGGTCAGCAGGTGTGCTAGACGGGCGAGTTCGGCATAGTGGCGTTCGAAGAATTCGTGGAACTCCGCGGACGCGTCATCGAGGACCATCCCCCGGTCGCCCTCTCCTGGCAATGATGTGCGCGTTGGTTGCGCGTTTAACAATCGGGGCGGCAGCCTAACAGTGCCCAGCCCGGGATTCGAACGGCGGCCGTGCTCGGTTGCGGGCCGGTGAAGGCCGACCGGCGGGCTGGTCAATGCTGGGCGAGCCGGACGCTGGTCGGCTGCACCGTCGCACCCGCACCGCCGCCCGCCGCAGACCCGGCATCGGACGGGGCGGCCGCCCGCGCGCCTGCGGCGGACGCGTCGGCTGCCCGCCCGGCACCGGTTCCGCTCGCGGTGAGGAGGGTCAGGGCCAGGCGCGCCAGCACACCGACGACCAGCAGCCCCAAGGGAATGCCCGTGACCAGTCCGCGCCTGCGCCACGGTCGCGGCGCGGCGTGCTTCGTTGCCCTCATGCCCGTCCATCCGGTAGTTCGAATCGGCCTTCCGGCTCCCAGTTGCCGCAGGGGACGAGAAGGTTGCCGCCCCGACGCTGATTTCCCGGCGACCGGTGCACGGCACGAAAGGGATCTGAAGAACATCGGATACGGCGGCAACCTTTCCGTCCCGAGCGGCCACCCAGGGGTGCACCAACCACGGCGAGCGCAGTCAGCTGCGCCACCGCCACCCGTAGCCACGCACTCCGATCGGGGGCCACTCGTGTCACCTGACGACCCGATAACCTCCGAGCAGCCGATGCCCCGGGGCCGTACGCACCGCCGTGGCCGAACACGCCGCCGCATCGTGGCGGGAGCGGGGGCGGCACTGCTGGCCGGGGCCGGCGCGGGCGCCCTGGCACTCAGCGCGCACGCCGCGGCGACCGTCGCCGTCACCGTCGATGCCGGCACCTCGCTGAGCACGATGCCCAGCACCGGCGTCGGCCTCAACACAGCGGTCCACGACACCTACATGACCGACGCCAAGGCGGCGTCGCTGATGAAGGCGGCCGGGATCCGGCAGCTGCGCTTCCCCGGCGGCTCCGTCGGGGACGCCTACCACTGGAAGACCCATACCGTCACCGGCGACAGCTGGGCCGCGCCGGGCACCGACTTCGACCACTTCATGGCCACCGCGAAGAAAGTCGGCGCCCAGCCGATCATCACGCTCGCTTTTAGGCGTGGACGTAGGGGCCGGCCGGGCCGTGGCACCAGCCGTAGCTGATGGGCTCGATCACATCGGGTCGGTACTGGGGGGTCGAGTGCGGCACCAGGAAGCCCTCCGGCCCGGCTTCGTCGCGCCACGACGTCTGCGGCACCGGCCAGCGCCAGCTCGACCAGGTCCGCACGGCCGGTGGCCTCGCCGACCCGGGCAAGCGCCAGGACGATGCCGAGCGTGCCGTGCGAGATGTGATGCAGACGGGAGTCGATGCCCGTGCGGTGGGCCCAGTGGACGCCCGCCGGGGTCTGCTCCGCCGTGCGCAGATACGGCTCCATGGCGAGGACGGCCAGTTCGGCGTCGCCGGCCAGGAGTGCCCCGAGGCCGATCCCCGCGTTGCCGCCCATCAGCTCGAACAGTTCGCCCCAGCGGGTGCCGTCGAAGCGTGGCCGCACGAGTTGCAGCGCGCGGTCGACGGCGGCGCCGGCGGCCGTGTCGCCGAGTTCTTCGTGAAGGGCTCGCAGGACGAGCGCCATTCCGGTGCGGCCAGTTCTGGTCTCGAGTGGGCGGCGACCGGCTGCCCCGCCCAGAAGATCGACCGCGTCCGGGGCTGGCCTACCGCGTCACCCGCACCCGTGCCGACACCGTCACCTGGTCCAGGTCCGACACCCGGACCGTCGCCTTCATCGTCCAGGTGCCGGGGAGGGGGAGGTCGAAGGAGTCGGTGGACCAGTAGCCGCCGCGGTCGGTGATGCGGGTGTCGAGGGGGCCCAGGTGCCGGGCGGGCAGGGTGAGGGTGACGCGGAGTTCGGGGACCGTGGACAGGCCGCCGTCGGGGCCGTAGACCACCGCCTGCACGGAGGTGCGGCCGATCCGGCCCGGGTCCAGCGTGATCTGGACCTTGCCGTGGCCGCCGGGGGTG
This sequence comes from Streptomyces sp. NPDC007856, assembly GCF_042868225.1. NCBI lineage: Bacteria > Bacillati > Actinomycetota > Actinomycetes > Kitasatosporales > Streptomycetaceae > Streptomyces > Streptomyces sp. NPDC007856. The sequence continues at coordinate 82,594 of NZ_JBIAEC010000003.1, forward strand.
CCGACGTCGAAGGGGATCGTGGTGACGGAGGCCGTGGGGATGCCGGTCGTCGCGGTTGCGGACGGTGTGGCCTCCTCGGCCGCACGGCCGGGGACCGTGCTCGTCAGCAGGGTCGTCAGGGCCAGGACCAGCACGCCGACGGCCGCCTCCGCCAGCACCGAGCGGCGCAGGGTGTGGAAGGGCGGGGGTGGGGGCGGAGTGGCGGGTTCCGGGGGGAGCGGGGGGCCGGTGGCCGGTTCGGGGACACGGGCGGCGGCCACCCGGGGCTCCCGGGCCAGGCGGCTGGTCCAGGTGCGGGAGCAGGCCGCCGCCAGCAGCAGCGCGGTGACCGCCGCCAGTTTGGCCAGCAGCGTGCGGCCGTACGTCGTGTCCGTGAGTGCCTGCCAGGAGCCGAGGCCGCGCCAGGACTGGTAGACGCCGGTCAGGACCAGGACCGTCACCGAGGCGGAGGCCAGGCGGGAGAAGCGGGCCACGGTAGCCGGGGAGGTGCGCCGCAGGGTGCGCAGGAGGGCCGCCAGACCGCCCAGCCAGGCCGCCATGGCCAGCAGGTGGAGGGTGGCGGAGGTGATGGCCAGGGGGACCTGGATGCCCGCCGCGGCGTGGTCGGCCGCCGTCCAGGTCAGGGTGAGGGGGAGGGAGACGGCCCCGGCCACGGCGAGCGTCGTACGGCGCGGGAGTCTTCTGCGGCGGGCCCGCAGGAGCGCCACACCGGCGCCGGCCAGGAGCAGCAGCGTCAGGCGGAGGAGCAGGAGGGCGCCGGGGCGGGTCGTGGCCGTGTGGGTCAGGGAGCCCAGGGAGACGCCGGGTGAGGTGCCCTCCTCGTAGGGGGCGCGCAGGAGGTACAGGGCGGCCGTCGTGGCGAGCAGGGTCCAGGCGGCGGCCAGCACCGGGGTGCGCAGCGGGGCCGCCGTCGGCGGGCGGCAGTACGCCACGAACGCCGCGGCGCCGAGCAGAAGGGCCACCGAGAGGTAGGCGAGGTAGCGGGCGATGTTGTACAGGGCCGCCGTGGCGGGGTTCTCCGTGTCGTCGGGGGCCGGGCTCGCGGCCGTCGCCGTGCGGTTGCCGACCGAGAAGGTGAGCGCTCCGGACACCGGGTGGCTGTCCGCGGACACCACCCGCCAGGCGACCGTGTAGGTGCCGGTGGCGAGCTTCGCGGGGAGGGCGACGCGGGCCGCGTCCGAGCGGCCGGGGGCGTGCTCGGCGGGGCCCGTGCGCAGCCGGTGGTTGGTGGGGTCGTAGACGCGGAAGGAGTCGGTGAGCAGGCCGACCGATTCGGTGAAGGTCAGGGTGACGTGCCGGGGGGCCGTGCGCAGGAGGGTTCCGTCGGCGGGGTCGGACGTGCGCAGGGCCGCGTGGGCGGACGCGGGGGCCGCCGTGCCGAGCAGCAGCACGAAGAGGCCCGCGCAGAGCAGGCCCAGCCGTCGTGCCCATCGACGCCGGTCGTGCAGCAGCACTCGTCCCCTCCCTCGACGCATGCCTCGTAGGAGCACGCCTCGCCGCCTGTCCTCCGTATGAGTACGCAGAGACCGGCCGGAGCGCTCACCCCGCGAGCGATCGGCCGCAACGCACCCATCGACGCCGGTCGTGCAGCACTCGTCCCCTCCTTCGACGCATGCCTCGTAGGAGCACGCCTCGCCGCCTGTCCTCCGTATGAGTACGCAGAGACCGGCCGGAGCGCTCACCCCGCGAGCGGTCGGCCGCAACGCTCACCAGGTCGGCCGGGCCGAGATGCCGCCGTCCACGGTCAGGTCGTGGCCGGTGATCCAGCTCGCGAGCGACGAGGCCAGGAACACACAGGCGTCGGCCACGTCCTCGGGACGGCCGAGCCGGCCGGTGGGGACGGCGGCGAGCCAGCGGCGTACGCCGTCCGGCCAGGCCTGCGCCAGGCCCTCCCGGTCGATCAGGCCGGGCGACACGGTGTTGACCCGGATGCCGTCGGGCCCGTACTCCAGGGCCGCCGCGCGGGCGTGCATGACCACTGCCGCCTTGGCCGCGCTGTAGTGGGCGTGGCCGGGCGCGGGACGGGAGGCCTCGATGGAGGCGATGTGGGTGACGCTGCCGCCGCCGTGGGCCCCCATATGGGCGGCGGCGGCCTGGGTGCAGGCGAAGACGCTGGTGAGGTCGGTGTCGACGACCGTGCGCCACTCGGCCGCCGTCATACCGGGCAGGGGCTGGATGGGCTGGACGGCCGCGTTGTTGACGAGGGCGGTGAGCCGGCCGCCGGACCAGTCCGCCGCCTCCCGGACCAGCCGGTGGCAGGCGTCCTCGTCCGTCAGGTCCGCCCGGAGTACGACGGCCTCGCCGCCCGACTCCCGGATCCGGGCCGCCACCTCGCCGGCCGCGTCCACCGCCGTACGGCAGTGCACGGCCACCGCCGCGCCCTCCTCGGCGAAGCGCAGCGCGATGGCGCGGCCGATGCCGTCGCCCGCGCCGGTCACCAGGGCGGTCTGTCCGTCGAGCAGGTTCAGCGGGCTCCTGTTCATGGGCGGCACAGTTCCGCGATCCGGGCGGCCTCGGAGGGATAACGCGCCGTCAGGTCGGCCGCACTCCCGTGTTCGTAGTCCGGGTAGGTGAATCCGGGCGCCATCGTGCAGCCGAAGAACGCCCAGGCGCCGCCCGGTGCCACCCGCGCGCCCATCCAGGTGCGGGCGGGCACGGTGAGCTGGGGCTGCTGGCCGGACAGCGGGGCGGGGCCTAGAACGGCGGTGCGGGTGCTGCCGTCGGGGACGAGCAGCAGGAGGTCGAGCGGGTCGCCGAGGTAGAAGTGCCAGATCTCGTCGGTGGGCAGGCGGTGCAGGGCGCAGAAGTCGTCGGCGGTGAGCAGGGCGACGATGGCGGAGCCCTCGGGCCGGCCGTCGGGGCGCTCCGGCCCCTCCCAGGTACACCGGAACAGGCCGCCCTCGCGGGGGATGGGTTCGAGGCCGTAGTACGCGATCAGATCGTCCGGCGTCAGCGTCACCCGGGGAAGGCTATCGCGCGCTCCGGAAGGCGAGTTGGCGTCGGGCGTGCTTCTCCGGCCGGTACCCAGCGGGGAGGTCCACCTCGGGCAGGACGACCGCCGGGCCGCGCACGAAGCCCTGGCGTTCGAAGCGGGTGATCGCCCTGGTGTCGCGTACGTCCGTACCGTCGGACCACCCCGGCTGCGTCGCGCGCGCCGGCGGGCCACCATCGACGCATGGACGTCACCCTGCACCTCGCCCAGGACCCCGACGCCGACGCGCTCCTCGGGCGGTCCGCGCTCGCCGCGCTCACCGGCATGCTGCTCGACCAGCAGGTCCCGATGGAGTGGGCGTTCAAAGGGCCCCGGACCATCGCCGACCGGCTCGGCGTCACAGCGGCCGGCGATCTCGACGCGCACGCCATCGCCGCGATGGACCCGGAGGCCTTCGCCGCGCTGCTCGCCGAGAAGCCGGCCGTGCACCGCTACCCGGGCTCGATGGCGGGGCGCATCCAGCAGCTGTGCCAGTACCTCGTCGAGCACTACGACGGGGACGCGGAGGCCGTCTGGCGGGGCGTGCCGACCGGTTCCGAACTGCTGAAACGGCTGGAGGACCTGCCCGGGTTCGGCAAACAGAAGGCCCAGATCTTCCTCGCCCTGCTCGGCAAGCAGCTCGGCGTCACGCCGGAGGGCTGGCGGGAGGCCGCGGGGGCGTACGGCGAGCGCGAGTCCTTCCGGTCCGTCGCCGACATCACCGGGCCGGAGTCACTGGCCAAGGTGCGCGCGCACAAGCAGGAGATGAAGGCGGCGGCGAAGGCCTCCGGCAAGCCGGGCCGATAGACGTGGGGTGGCTGCGGGACTCACTCGACCGGCCCACCCCGATGGCAGCGCCGACCCCGCCGTCCACAGCATGAACCATGACCGAGATACCGAACACCGGTCCGGAGTGGGGCCGTGAGTACGACGACCGGAATGTGCACGCGGGCGCGCCGCCGGGCGAGCGGCGTGAGCCCGAGCCGCCGTTCGAGGGGCCCCTGCACGCCCTGTCCCAGGCCGCATGGCAGGTGGTCCTGGTCACCGGGACCGCCTCACTGGTCCTCGGCGTCCTGGTGCTCCTCTGGCCCGGCCCCTCCCTGCTCGTCGCCGGTGTGCTGTTCGGGCTCTACCTCTTGGCCAGCGGCGTCTTCCAACTGGTCGCCGCGTTCGGCACGCACCGGGCGACCTCGCTGCGGGTGCTGGCGTTCATCAGCGGCGCGCTGTCGATCCTGCTCGGCCTGCTCTGCTTCCGCGGGCCCATGCAGTCGATCCTGCTGCTCGGCCTGTGGATCGGCATCGGCTGGCTGATCCGCGGGATCACCCAGACCATCGCCGCCGCGCAGGACTCCCGGATGCCCGGCCGAGGCTGGCAGATCCTCCTGGGGGTCCTCACCTTCGTCGCCGGGATCGTGCTCATCGACGCGCCGTTCCGGTCGGTCGCCGTGCTGACCCTCGTCGCCGGCGTCTGGCTGCTCGTCGTGGGGATCGTGGAGATCGTCACCGCGTTCAGCATCCGCGGCCGGGCGAAGGCGATACCGCGGACGGTGTGAGCGGCGGCGTCAACGCGGGCCCCGCACCTACGCCGAGCGGGCGGATCTCGGGCCCCGCGTGCTGCACACCCCGCACGCCCCGGGGACATACCCGATGTGAGCAGGACCGCGAGTGTCCCCCGGAGCCGTACCTGGCTGCGGGCGCTCGTGCTGCTCCTCGCCCTGTGGGTGCCCGTCGCCCATGCGCAGGCCCAGGCGGCCCACGCGCTGGGCACGTCCGCCGAGACCTTCGAGCACGACGTACTCGACACGCTCCTACGGCCGCCCGCCCCCGCCGTCCACCGGGCGGGCGTACCCGAGCGTCCCGCGCCCCTCCCCGACCCGGCACCCGCCCGGCCGGCGGTACGCGCCTGCCCCGGCACGCCCCGGGCGCCGTACGCCCCGCCCCTGCTCCGCACCGTGGTCCTGCGCTGCTGACGGACCCGCGTCCCCGCGAAAGGCCGGCCGAAGGCCGGTCACAGGTCAGTCAGACGCAAGGAGCGACACAGTCATGCCCATGGATACCTACGCCGTCCTGCGCGCCCTGCTGCGCGCGGAGGCCCGGCGCGCGACGAAACCGAAGCCGGAGCAGAAGCACGAGGAAGAGCCGCAGCGGCCGTCCGAGGAACGGGACCGCTGAACCGGTACCGGCGGGGGCGGGTCACCGCCTTCGCCGGTCCGTGCCGAAGGCGGGGCGAGGATCTCGCGGCCGGCCTGGTGCCGGGCTTCTCGGGGGCCGGCTCGCGGTCCACAGCCTGTGCACGACGCCCGTGGAGCGGGGAGCCGCGCACCGCCCGCTCCGGTACGGCCCCGCCCGTCGCGACCCCCTGCGCCGGTGATCTCGTCCCGTTAGCGGCACATATGACCCGTTTGCAGAATCTTTTCAGGTGCCGCACTCCGCCGCCATGGCTGCGCCCGGAACGTCTTGACCGGTAGGCTTTCCGTGTGATCTTCAAGCGCATCGGAAACGGCCGGCCGTACCCCGACCACGGCCGGGAAAGCACCCGGCAGTGGGCGGACGTCGCGCCGCGCCCGGTCCGCCTCGATCAGCTCGTGACCACCAAGCAGCAGCTCGACCTGGAGACCCTGCTGGCGGAGGACTCGACGTTCTACGGCGACCTCTTCGCACACGTCGTGAAGTGGCAGGGCGACCTCTATCTGGAGGACGGGCTGCACCGCGCGGTCCGCGCCGCCCTCCAGCAGCGCCAGGTGCTGCACGCGCGCGTGCTCGAACTCGACTGACCGGCGCGACACCGCCCTTGCTCCCTTGACCCTTTCGGGTTCCCCTGAGCGGCATCGACTGATCATCTAATAGGCAGCGCCGCTCGGGCGCACTACGCTGCGCCCATGAGCATGCTCACTCCCCCTGGCATGGGCGGCCGGTACCGGATCACGGGGGACAAATACCCTCGGATGCGTCCGCCGCGCCGACGCGCCAGGCTCGTGGCCGCCATGGTGGCGTCCGTCGCCGTGCTCGGCCTGATCGGCTGGGGCACCCTGCAGCTCATCGACGTCTTCACCGGCGGCAAGAAGGCCTCGGCGGCCGGCCCGAAGACCGACTGCCACCCCAAGGCCGCTACGGCCGCACAGGTGAAGGCCCTGCCGAAGCCGGGTCAGATCACCGTGAACGTCTACAACGCCACCGCGCGCACCGGGCTCGCCAAGTCCACCGCCGACGAGCTGAAGAAGCGGGGCTTCAGGATCGGTGACGTGGGCAACGCGCCCGGGGAGTACGACAAGAAGGTGAAGAGCGCCGGGATACTGCTCGGTCCCGCGGCCGCCCAGAACACCTCGCTGCCGGTGCTCGCCGCCCAGCTCACCGGCGCCGAACAACGCGCCGACACCCGCAAGGGCACCGACGTCGACCTCATCCTGGGCGACGCCTTCAAGGGCCTGGTGAAGCCGACGGAGGCGGACCAGACCCTGACCAGGCTGACCGCGCCCGCATCGACGTCGGCGCCTTCCGTCAAGAAGGGGTGCTGAGCCGGGGGCGAGCACTCAGCACCCCGGTCAGCACCCCGGTCGGCGCGAAAACTACTCGGCCGCCCCGTAGAGACGATCCCCCGCGTCCCCCAGTCCCGGCACGATGTACCCGTGCTCGTTGAGGTGGTCGTCGACGGCCGCCGTGACCACCGTCACCGGCGTCCCCGCCAGCTCCCGCTCCATCACCTCGACGCCCTCGGGAGCGGCGAGCAGCACCACCGCCGTCACGTCATCCGCACCGCGCTTGATCAGCTCCCGGATCGCCGCGACCAGCGTGCCGCCCGTCGCCAGCATCGGGTCCAGGACGTACACCTGACGGCCGGAGAGGTCCTCCGGCATGCGCGAGGCGTAGGTGGAGGCCTGCAGTGTCTCCTCGTTGCGGATCATGCCCAGGAAGCCCACCTCGGCGGTCGGCAGCAGCCGGACCATGCCGTCCAGCATGCCGAGGCCGGCGCGCAGGATCGGCACCACCAGCGGGCGGGGGCGGGCGAGCTTGACGCCGGTCGTCCGCGCGACCGGGGTCTGGATGTCGACGGCTTCGGTGCGCACGTCCCGCGTGGCCTCGTAGGCGAGCAGGGTGACCAGTTCGTCGGCGAGCCGCCGGAAGGTCGCGGAGTCGGTGCGCTGGTCGCGCAGCGTGGTGAGCTTGTGGGCGACCAGGGGGTGGTCGACGACATGGAGACGCATGCCCCTAACGGTACCCGCGCCGCGGCCCCCGCCCGCTCCGGCGTACCCCCCACCGGGACCCCGGCCCGGACCCGGCCGACACCCCGGCCGACACCCCTCCGGCCCTGGATCGAAGCGGCCGTACGAGGGAAAGTGGGAGGGAGGAACTGGGGTGGTGTGACGTGCCCGACCTGTCTGGCCTTCCGGAGAACGCACCCGAGGGCGCCGACGAGCCCGCGATACGCGCCGCGGCCGTGGAGACGGACGCCGAGCGCCGGCGCCGCCGCGCCCGGTTCCTGCGTGACCTGGCCGAGGCCCGTGAGCTGCGCGCCCGGGTCCAGCCGCGACGCGCCAAGGCCGCCCGGCTGCGCCACGCGCTGCGCATGCGGACGTTCCGCTGGTAGACCGACTGCGGGAGGGACACGCTTGGGAATCCTCGTGGGAATCCTCTGGGGCAGGACCCGGTAAGGAAGTTCTGGGTCAGGAAGATCCGCGCACACACCGGCGTTTGCGAGGTGGGCGTGCGTGACCGGCCGGAAAAGCCGCGTACGATCCGCAGGTGGCTGCAAGACACAGGGCGTCGAAGACGTCCCCTGAACGCCTTGTTTCTGCCACGATTCCGAGTGGGTGGGGCTCGGAGCCCAGCTCTCTCCGCCCAAGTACCTCCGCCGGGGGGACCCCCAACCGGCACGCCTATGACCAGTGGGAGAGTCACGGTGTACTTCGCCGCACTGCTCGCGCGCACCGAAGACGGGTGGGAAGCGAGCGACACAGAGCTCGACGATGTGGAGACCCTGTCGGATCTTGCCGACCTGGCCCGTGAAGCCTCTCCCGAGGAGGACACGGTGCTCGTGCTGATCGAGCAGGAGGACTCCTGGTTCGGCGTCGTCCGCGTGGACGGCGAGGACGACCCTCGCATCTACGTCTCGGACGCGGCCGCCGCCCAGCGCAGCGCGTACGGCGAGCTGCTGCTCACCGACGAGCTGCTCGGCCGGGAGCCAGGTGCCGACGACGGCCCCGATCTGGACTCCCTCGACCTCGACGGCACCGAGGACGGCGAGTCCGAGTCCGCCGAGGACGACGAGGAGGGCGCCGCCGCCGACGCCGTTCCGCACAGCCCCGTGGGCGACAGCCAGATCCTCGACGACCTGGGCATCAGCGAGAAGGAGCTGCGCTCGCTGGACGCCGAGGACGCGCTGGGCACGATCGCCGAGGCCCTGGGCGCCTCGGAGGTGCTGGAGACCGTCCGCTGACCGTCGAGCACCCGGCCGCCGCTCCGGACCCGGTACGCGACCGCTGGCGGGCCGCGATGCGACTCGCCCTGGCCGAGGCCGAGCGGGCCGTCCGGGGCGGGGACGTCCCCGTCGGCGCCGTCGTGCTGTCCCCGGACGGTACGACGGTGCTCGCCGTCGGGCACAACGAGCGCGAGGCCACCGGCGATCCCACGGCACACGCGGAGGTCCTCGCGATCCGGCGGGCCGCCGCCCTGCTCGGGGAGTGGCGGCTGGCCGGCTGCACGCTCGTGGTCACCCTGGAGCCGTGCACGATGTGCGCGGGCGCGATCGTCCAGTCCCGCGTCGACCGGGTCGTCTACGGCGCCCGGGACGACAAGGCGGGCGCGGCGGGCTCGCTGTGGGACGTGATCCGCGACCGGCGGCTCAATCACCGCCCGGAGGTCGTCGAGGGCGTCCTCGCGGCGGACTGCGCCCGCCTGCTCACCGAGTTTTTCCGGGACCGGTGAATACCGATTTCGGAGCACACCCCGGTGTGCTGTAAGGTCTCCCTCGGTAGCGTGTCCGAGCGGCCGAAGGAGCTCGCCTCGAAAGCGAGTGTGGCGCAAGTCACCGAGGGTTCAAATCCCTCCGCTACCGCTTGAAGAAGGGCCCTGTCGACAGACGGGGCCCTTCGTGCATCCCGGGAACGGGACGGAAAAGACCCCGGGCGACGGACCGTTGGTCCCCCGAAAAGAGCGCGAAGGTTACACTCGCCGCCGGCAACAGGGGCTCACAAGGCGCACGCACAGGGGAGGCCGCGGTGGCGGTGAACGCCAAGAAGATCGCCGTATACGTGCTCGTGGTCTTCGCGCTGTATGTGATCATCACGGACCCGCCCAAGGCGGCCCATTACGTACAGATAGTCTTCGAGGGCATATCGGACGCGGCCAAGGCCGTGGGTGACTTCATGACGTGGGTCGCCAACGGAGGAAAGAGCTGAGGTACATTCCATGATCCGCCACCTGGTCCTCTTCAAGCTCAACGAGGGCGTCGAGCGCGACGATCCGCGGGTCGTGGCGGGCGCGGAGGCCTTCAGGGCCCTCGGCGGCCAGATCGCGGAGCTGCGCTTCTGGGAGTGCGCCTGGAACATCAGCGACCGGCCGGTCGCCTACGACTTCGCGATCAACTCGGCGGTCGAGGACACCGACGCCCTCCAGCGCTATCTGGAGCATCCGGCCCACCAGGCGGGCGTCGCGATGTGGCGCGAGTTCGCCACGTGGGTGATCGCCGACTACGAATTCTGAACACTTCCGCCCGGGAGCCCCCCGCCGCAACGGTGGGGGGCTTTCGTGCGTCTTAATCCCCAACTTGTTGGAGTTTGAACACAACACGGGGTAATGCGGTGCTTGCACACAGTGCACATGTCTTGTGATGCTATGACCGCTTTTGACCGATCATTGAGCGACGAAGAGGTGGCGTTGACCGTGTCGGCCAGTACTGCGCCGCCCCAGGAGGAGGCGGCCCCGCCTGCCCCCGCCACCGCTCCCGTGGGCCCCGAGAAGCGGCGCGGTTCCGACACACGAGCCCTCACCCAGGTGCTCTTCGCCGAGCTGAAGGACCTCACCCCTGGTACGCCGGAGCACCACCGCGTGCGCGGGGCGCTGATCGAGGCGAACCTCCCGCTCGTGCGCTACGCCGCCGCCCGCTTCCGCTCCCGCAACGAGCCCATGGAGGACGTGGTCCAGGTCGGCACCATCGGCCTGATCAACGCCATCGACCGGTTCGACCCGGACCGGGGCGTGCAGTTCCCCACCTTCGCCATGCCGACCGTGGTCGGCGAGATCAAGCGCTACTTCCGGGACAACGTCCGCACCGTCCACGTACCGCGCCGGCTGCACGAGCTGTGGGTCCAGGTCAACAGCGCCACCGAGGACCTCACCACGCTCTACGGCCGCTCCCCGACCACCGCCGAGATCGCCGATCGGCTCAGGATCAGTGAGGAGGAGGTGCTGAGCTGCATCGAAGCGGGACGCTCGTACCACGCCACCTCGCTGGAGGCCGCCCAGGAGGGCGACGGACTGCCCGGACTGCTGGACCGCATCGGCTACGAGGACCCGGCCCTGGACGGCGTCGAACACCGCGACCTGGTCCGCCATCTCCTCGTCCAACTCCCGGAACGAGAACAGCGAATCCTTCTCCTGCGCTACTACAGCAATCTCACCCAGTCGCAGATCAGCGCGGAACTCGGCGTCTCCCAGATGCACGTCTCCCGGCTTCTCGCCCGCAGCTTCCAGCGACTGCGCTCGGCGAATCGCATCGACGCGTAGAAGCTCCCGGGGCGGAGCACAGCAGGCGCACGGAAGCACACACGGGATCACCCCCTGCATCGCAAGCCCGATCGATGCATCACCACCGAGAGCGAATCGCTCACCAGCGCAGATGCCGACAGCTGGGTCCCCGAAAAGCGTCAGACCCCGTCTTTCCAGGGCCGATTCACTTCTCACATGTCGACATGTCACTACAGCGTGTTGCCGACATGTGACATTCTGCGGGAGACGCGTTTGCCGGGCCTTCGGCGCCGGTATTCAGGTGAAGGCTGCGCTGCTCGCAAGAACGGCGCCGCCACGACCGTCCCGCGACCCAAAGGGGGTGGCATGTCCGCAGACCAGGGCAGCTCGAAGGTGCTGACGCCCGCGACGAGCGAGGCAGCGCCCAAGGAGCTCGACGCTCTCGACGTCCTCGACGGCATCGAGGGCGTCACGGCCCTCGACGCCGCGCCGTCCCCGACCGCCCCGGCGGCCGCCGACCTGCCGGCTCCGCCGGCCGCGGGGGACATCGACACCCGCACCCTGTCCCGCTCCCTGTTCCTGCGGCTCGCCACGCTCGGCGAGGACAGCCCCGAACGGGCCTACGTCCGGGACACCCTGATCGAGCTGAATCTGCCGCTGGTCCGCTATGCGGCCGCGCGCTTCCGCTCCCGCAACGAGCCGATGGAGGACATCGTCCAGGTCGGCACCATCGGCCTGATCAAGGCGATCGACCGCTTCGACTGCGAACGGGGCGTGGAGTTCCCGACCTTCGCCATGCCGACGGTCGTGGGCGAGATCAAGCGCTTCTTCCGCGACACCTCGTGGTCCGTCCGCGTCCCGCGCCGCCTGCAGGAGCTGCGCCTGGCCCTCACCAAGGCCAGCGACGAGCTGTCCCAGAAGCTGGACCGCTCCCCGACGGTGACGGAACTGGCCGCCGTGCTCGGCGTCTCCGAGGAGGACGTGGTCGACGGCCTCGCGGTCGGCAACGCCTACACCGCGTCCTCCCTCGACTCACCGGCCCCCGAGGACGACGGCGGTGAGGGCTCCCTGGCCGACCGCCTCGGCTACGAGGACACGGCCCTGGAGGGCGTGGAGTACCGCGAGTCCCTGAAGCCCCTGCTGGCCAAGCTCCCGCCCCGCGAGCGCCGGATCATCATGCTCCGCTTCTTCGCCAACATGACCCAGTCCCAGATCGGCGAGGAGGTCGGCATCTCCCAGATGCACGTCTCACGCCTCCTGACCCGGACGCTGGCGCAGCTGCGGGAGGGCCTGATCTCCGACTGACCGTGTACCGGCCCCTGCGGGGCGCTGGTCCCGTCAGGACCCTTTCTATCTGACGAGGCGTCAGCCACCATGGCCCGATGCTTCGTACGACGACATGGACACGTGGCCGCCGAGGCGCCGTTACGGCAGCGTCGGCGGTCGTCGTCGTCCTGGGCGGGGTGCTTGCCGCGTGCGGGGGCCATGGCCCGGGCGGCGGATATGTCGCGGTCGGCTCGGGACAGCGCGGACCGGGCTCCGTCGGCCCGACGGGATCCGTGACCCTGGCGCCGCTCGACACAGGCGGCGGCACGAGCGGGAGCCGCCGTAACCCACCTGACGCGGCCGCGACTTCGGGCAGCACCGGCACCTCGGGCAGCCCGGACGCTCCGGAGCAGGCTTCCACCGCCCCCGGCGGTGACGGCTCCCCCGCCACTCCCGGCCCGACCGGCACGGACAGTCGTACGACACCGTCCGCCACCTCGCCCGGTCCCACCCCCGGCCCCACGCGCGGCCAGGGCGAGCCCGCCACCCCCGCCGAACTCTCCTGGGGCACCCCGACGACCGGGGCGACGGACCAGCGCTGGTGTCAGAAGGTGACCGTCGGCTTCCACAACTCTGGGGGCACGGCGGTGCGATCGGGGTCCGTGACCTTCGGGACGCACGTCATCGGCGCGCTCGGCATCGACTGGGGGACGGTCGACTCGACGGTCGGCCTTCCCGTGCCGATCGCACCGGGCGCGCACGAGGACCACACCTGGACGGTGTGCGTCGACGCCTGGCGTGTGCCGCTCGGCATGCACATCGAGACGCGGGACGTGTCCGTCCAGTGGAAGTGATCGCCTGACGGCGGTCCTACTTCAGCGCCAGCCAGGCCACACCCGCCACCACGGCGATAGCCACGACGACACCGATGATCAGGCCGATACGGGGGCCGGAGGACGTGGCGGCCGGCTGCTGCTGTCGGCCCTGGGGGGCCTCGTCCACGAACGCGCGGAACATCTGGGTGCTGCCGGCGGGGTCGTAATTGCCCTGGGGGCCCTGGGTGTTAGCCATGGCCCGAGACCTTAGCGAAGACGGGCCGGGCCGCCCAAGTGGGGGGCCACCGGGACAGACAGGGGCACCCCACCCGCACCTACCTGCATGTTTACGGTTGCAATACTTGCCTTTGTCAAGTTTTTACGCCGCAGGACCCCTCATTTATTTGCCTGCAGCAACCAAACAGACCTAAGGTTGCCTCAAGCAACGAATGCGGGAGGTGTGATGGCCGAGCAGGCGCAGTTCGAAGAGCTGGCGCGTCAGCTCAGCGCCGTCGGAGCCGTGAAACGGGACATGGGGCGGATACTGCCGCCCGAATGCCCGGCCGGATCGGCCGCCGTGCTGACCCTGCTCGGCCGCCACGGAGACATGCGCATGAGCAAGCTCGCGGAGCTGCTCGCCGTGGACATGTCGGTCACCAGCCGGCATGTCGCGCACGTCGCCGCGCGCGGCTGGATCGAGCGGCACCCGGACCCGGCGGACAAGCGCTCGCGCATCCTGCGCCTGACGCCCACGGGCCTGGCGGAGCTCCGGGAGCTGTCCCGGCGGACCACGCATCTGCTCGCCGAGCGGCTCGCCGACTGGACCGACGACGAGGTGGCCCAGCTGATCCGGCTGATGACCCGCCTGCGCGCGTCCTTCGGCGACTGCCGGTCCGTCCCGGTCCGGTTCCCGGCCGCCGCAGCCGCCCCCGTAGTCGAAGAGACCACCCGTACACCCGCAAGCACGTAAGAGAAGGAAGCCCATGGCAACGACCACACCAGCCGGTGTGCGGGCTCACGCCAAGCACGGGGGAGGCTCCGCGGCGGGCCACGCCCCGATGACGCACCGGCAGATCATGGAGGCCCTGTCCGGCCTCCTCCTCGGCATGTTCGTGGCGATCCTGTCGTCCACGATCGTCTCCAACGCCCTGCCGCACATCATCGGTGACCTCGGCGGCGGTCAGTCCGCCTACACCTGGGTGGTCACCGCCGCCCTGCTGTCGATGACCGCGGCCACTCCCCTGTGGGGCAAGCTCGCCGACCTCTACAGCAAGAAGGCCCTCGTCCAGATAGCCCTGGTCATCTACGTCCTCGGCTCGATGGCCGCCGGTCTGTCGCAGAACGCCGGCATGCTGATCGCCTGCCGTGTCGTCCAGGGCATCGGTGTCGGCGGTCTGTCGGCCCTCGCCCAGATCGTCATGGCCGCGATGATCTCCCCGCGTGAGCGCGGCCGTTACTCCGGCTACCTCGGCGCCACCTTCGCCGTCGCCACCGTCGGCGGCCCGCTGCTCGGCGGTGTCATCACCGACACCTCCTGGCTGGGCTGGCGCTGGTGCTTCTACGTCGGTGTCCCGTTCGCCGTCATCGCCGTGATCGTGCTGCAGAAGACCCTGCACCTGCCCGTGGTCAAGCGGGAGGTCAAGGTCGACTGGGGCGGCGCGTTCTTCATCTCGGCCGCCGTCTCGCTGCTGCTGATCTGGGTCACCTTCGCCGGTGACAAGTACGACTGGGTGTCCTGGCAGACGTACGCGATGGTGGGCGGTTCGATCGTCCTCGGCGCGCTGTTCGTGCTCGTGGAGTCCAAGGCGAGTGAGCCGATCATCCCGCTGCGGCTGTTCAGGAACCGCACCATCACCCTGGCGTCCCTCGCCTCCCTGTTCGTCGGCATCGCGATGTTCACCGGCACGGTGTTCTTCAGCCAGTACTTCCAGCTGGCCCGGGACAAGTCCCCGACGATGTCCGGCGTCATGACCATCCCCATGATCGGTGGCCTGTTCGTCTCCTCCACCGTCTCGGGTCAGTTCATCACCCGCACCGGCCGCTGGAAGGCGTGGCTGGTCAGCGGTGGCGTCCTGGTGACGGCCGGCCTGTGCCTGCTCGGCTCCATCCGGTACGACACCGAGTACTGGAAGATGGCGATCTTCATGGCGCTGCTGGGTCTCGGCATCGGCATGATGATGCAGAACCTGGTGCTCGCCACGCAGAACCAGGTCGCCCCGTCCGACCTCGGATCGGCCAGCTCCACGGTCACCTTCTTCCGCTCCCTCGGCGGTGCGGTCGGCGTCTCCGCGCTCGGCGCGGTGATGTCCCACCGGATCACGCACTACGTCCAGGACGGCATCTCCGCCCTGAGCCCGAAGTACCAGGCGGCCCTGGCGGGCTCCAGCTCCACCGACAGCATCCCGGACATGGGCAAGCTGCCGGCGCCGCTGCGGACGCTGCTGGAGAGCGCCTACGGCCACGGCATCGCCGATGTCTTCTTCATCGCCGGCTGCCTCGCCGCCCTCGCCTTCCTGATCACCCTGTTCATCAAGGAGGTCCCGCTGAAGACCAAGGGTGCGCTCGCCCAGGCCGCCGAGGCCGACGCCCCGGCCGCCCCCGTGGAGACCGTTGTGCAGGACACCGTGCAGGAACCCGCGCAGCAGCAGGTGCCCAGCTGGGCCACGCCCGTCGTGTCCGACACCTCCGCCCAGGCACCGGCCGCGGCCGCGGCCGCCCAGCCGGCGGCGACCGCCGTCGCCACCATCGCCGAGCCCGGCACGGGCGGCGGCACGCCGGTGCACGGCTTCGTCCGCGGCGCCGAGAGCGCCCCGGTCCCGCAGGCCGCGGTCACCCTGATCTCGCTGTCCGGCCGCCAGCTGGGCCGCGCGGTCGCCCAGGCCGACGGCAACTACTCCGTCGACGCCCCCGGCACCGGGACGTACGTCCTGATCGCCTCCGCCGACGGCTACCAGCCGCAGGCCGCCACCGTCGTGGTGGGCGAGGAACCGCTGTCGTACGACATCCTGCTCAGCGGCACCAGCGGGCTGACCGGTGTGGTCCGGGCCGCCGGGAGCGCGCTGCCGGTCAAGGGCGCCATGGTGATCGTCACCGACGTCCGCGGTGACCTGCTGGCCACCGCCGCCACCGGCGAGCAGGGCGACTTCGGCCTCACCGACCTGGTGCCGGGCACGGTCACCCTGGCCGTCAACGCGAGCGGGTTCCGGCCGCGCGCCCTGCCGGTCGAGATCGGCGCCACCGGGGTCACCCGGATCGAGATCGACCTGGACGCCGGCGCCCAGCTGCAGGGTGTCGTCCGGGCCCCGCACGGCCCGCTGGCCGACGCCCGGGTGACGCTCGTCGACCAGGCGGGCAACGTGGTAGGCACCGCCACCACCGGTGCGGACGGCGCGTACGCCTTCACCGACCTGGACAGCGGCGAGTACACGGTCATCGCGACCGGTTACCCGCCGGTGGCGACGGCCCTGACCGTGGCCGGCACCGGGGTCGACGGGCACGACATCGAACTCGCCCACCCCAGCGAGTAGTTCACTCCCGGCCCGTGGCACACATACCGTCGTGTGTGCGCCACGGGCCGGTTTCATACGACCGATTTGTAAGGCTTTGCAGGGAGAAAACGGGATGGGACTGACCGCGAAGATCCGCACGCGAGACGGGTGGGCCGTGTCGCACGCGGTCGTCACGGTGACCGACATGACCGGCACGCAGGTGCTGCGCGCCGAGGCGGACGCCGAGGGAGCCGTACGGGATGCCACCGAGCTGGCGCCGGGGGCGTACACGGTGATCGTGACGGCCGTCGGGTACGCGCCCGCGGCCTGCTCCGCGATCGTCACCGCCAGCGGCCGGGCCGAGGTCGGCACGGTCACCCTGGCCCGGCAGGGCGGCACCGAGCTGCCGCCGCCCGGGCCCTGGACCATCGACCCGGTGCACTCCTCCGTCGCCGCGGTCGCCCAGCACCTGGGGATCTCCAGCGTGCACGGGCGGTTCACCGAGTTCGGCGGCACGATCGAGATCGCCCCGGACGACGTCACCAAGTCCCGTGTGGAGGCGGTGATCAAGGCCGCGTCCATCGACACGGGCAACGGCATGCGCGACGGGCATCTGAAGTCCGCGGACTTCCTCGACGTCGAGCAGCACCCGGAGATCGGCTACCGCTCGACGGGCCTGACCCAGTCGGGCTCCGACCGCTGGACCGTGCACGGCGAACTGTCCATGCACGGGGTCGTACGACCGGTGGACCTGGACCTCGCCTACCTCGGCACCGGCGCGGACCCGTGGGGCGGCACGCGCGCCGCGTTCCGCGCGACCGCCGAGCTGCGCCGCGAGGACTTCGCGATGAACTACAACCAGGTACTCCAGGCGGGCATCGCGGCGATCGGTACGACGCTGAAGGTGGAGCTGGACATCCAGGCGGTGCAGGGCGACGCGCTGCCCCAGGCGTAGGCACGGCAGGGTCAGTCACGGGGGCGCACACTGCCCCTAGGCTGCTCCCATGGCACCGAACATCGCTACCAACACCCGTGTATCGCTGGACGAGCTGCTGGACTTCGTACGGCCCCGGCACCGCGCCCTGCTGATCACCCGCCGCGCCGACGGCGGACCGCAGGCCTCCCCGCTGACCTGCGGGGTCGACGACTCGGGACGGATCGTCGTCTCCACCTACCCCGAGCGCGCCAAGACCCGCAACGCCAAACGGGATCCGCGGGTGAGCCTGCTCGTCCTGAGCGACGAATGGAACGGCCCCTGGGTCCAGATCGACGGCACGGCCGAGGTCATCGACGCGCCGGACTCGGTGGAACCACTGGTCGAGTACTACCGCAACATCGCCGGCGAACACCCCGACTGGGACGAGTACCGGGAGGCGATGGTCAAGCAGGGCAAGTCCATCATCCGGGTGACACCGCAGCGGTGGGGACCAGTGGCGACCGGCGGGTTTCCGGCGCGGCTGGCCGACGATCGATAAACACCGCCCGCTCCCACCCGACGGACGGAGTCCGGCGCAGCGCCCCGAAGCCATCCGCGTGACACCGCAGCTGTGGGGACCGGTGGCGACCGGCGGGTCTCCGGCGCGGCTGGTGGGCGGTGGGGAGTAGTCAGCCTCGGCCGACCATCGCCTCGATGCCGGCGATCAGCAGGTCCAGGGCGAAGGTGAAGTCGCGGTCCAGCATCTCGTCGACCGTGTCCCCGCCGCGGGCCGCCATGAGGTCCTTCGACTCCTCGACGACCTCGGCGGTCCCCGGGGCCTCGGTCACCAGGGCCATGGCCTGCTCGTAGTACTCGTCGGCACTCAGCCCGGTGTCCGCGATCCGGGCGAAGAAGTGGCCCTCGATCGTGCCGAAGCCGTACACGAACTGGAAGACCGCCGAGATCGCCCCCGTCACCCCGTGCGCGGGCAGCCCCGCCCGGCGGACGACCCGCTGGACCGCGCGGGAGAACGCCAGCGAGTTCGGGCCGATGTTGAGGTAGCGCCCCGCCAGCGGCGACAGCCACGGGTGGCGCACCAGCAGCGCCCGGTACTCGGTGGCCAGCCCGCGCAACTGCTCGCGCCAGTCCTCGCCCTCGGCGTCCGGATCCGGCAGCCGCAGCTCGCCGAAGGCCGCGTCCAGGGCGAGTTCGAGCAGGTCGTCCTTGGTGTCGACGTACCAGTACAGGGACATGGCGGTGACGTTCAGCTCCGCGGCCAGCCGCCGCATGGAGAACTTCGCCAGCCCCTCGGCGTCCAGCAGCCGAACGGACACCGTCGTGATCCGCTCACGGTCGAGCCCGGAGGGCTGCCCGCCACCGCTACGACCGCTCCGGCGGGCCTTCTCCTCCAGCCAGACACTGCTCCGCGCCGACCGACCTGCGTCCTTCGCCACGGGCGCACCTTTCTCGATTCCAGCCACCGGTCCAACTTAAGGGGCGCGGGGCAGCAGCCGTATGCGGCTACCGCCGCGTGGGCGCGAACAACCACATACAACCCGAGGCCGCACACATACCCACACCGCCGAGCCCTCAGGCGACCGTCCGCTCCGCCCGCTTCAAGAGCCCCGCTGCCACGAACCCACCCAGCAGCACGGCAACCGCCCCCACCAACTGACCAGCCCCGAGCCCGGCCGACAACGACTCCCCGGACGCCACGGAAGAGCTGAGCACAGCCCCGAGAACGGCAACACCAAGACCGTTCCCGAACTCGGCGAGGGTGCCGTTGATCCCGGCCCCGACCCCCGCCTTCTCCGGAGGAATCGCGCTCATGACGGCGTGCGCCATCGCCAGGTTGGCGACGGCGCATCCCGCCCCGATCAGTGGCCTTGGGAAGCAGACGTGTCGTACACCGTATAGCAGTCACTATACGGTGTACGACACGTTTTTCCGTCAGCCGGGTTCCGCCGGTCAGCCGCTCGTCTTCTGCGTCAGGTCGTAGAACGTGGCCGAACCGACCGTGACCTTCTTGAAGTTGCTCTCGACCCACGAGGTGATCCGGGACGACGTACCGCTGCCGCTGCCGCCCATGCCACCGCTCATGCCTCCGCCGGCGATGAAGTAGTGGATCTTCCCTTCCTCGGCGTACTTCTTGAACTGCGCGAGCGTCGGGGACGGGTCGGTGCCGTTGAAGCCGCCGATCGCCATCACCGGGTCACCGGTGGCGAGCTGGTAGCCGGCCGCGTTCTGGGAACCGATGGACGCGGCGACCCAGGTGTACTTGGCGGCGTCCTTCTCCAGCAGCTGCTTGGCGGCGGAGGAGACGTTCGCGCCGTTCAGCAGGCCGCCGGCGCCACCGCCGCCGCCCATGCCGCCTTCGCCCGTCCGGCCGGCGCCGGGGAAGCCGTTGCCGTTCCGGCCCTGGCCCTGCGTGTTGCCGTTGCCCTGTTGCTGGTTCTGGCCCGGCAGGCCGCCGCCGAGGCCGCCGCCCCCGGGGAAGCCATTGCCGTTCTGCTGCCCCTGCTGCCCCTGCTGCCCCCGCTGCCCCCGCTGCCCCGGCATCGCGCCGCCGAAGCCGCCGCGCATACCGCCGCCGAAGCCCCCACCGGGCCCCCGGCCGCCGCCGAAGCCCATCATGCTGGCGCCCGCCGGACCGGCCGTCGGGATGGAGCCGGTGTGTGCGGAGTCCACCGTGCTGAGGGTGTACGCCGTCGGACCGGCGAGCGCGGCCACCAGGCCCACCCCCGCCGCCCCGAGGGCCAGCTGCCGGGAGATCCGGCCGGCGAAGACCAGGCCCAGCGCGGCCGCCAGACCGCCGATCAGCACCAGCCACTTCAGCCAGGGCAGATAGCTGGAGGTGCGGTTGAGCAGGACGTATCCCCACACGGACGCGGCCACGAGCGCGGCGGCGAGGCTGATCGACGCCCAGGTCTGCCTGCGCCGCTCCCACAGCAGCCCGGCGCCCATGCCGACGACGGCCGCGAGGTAGGGCGCGAGCGCCACCGTGTAGTACTGGTGGAAGATGCCCGCCATGTAGCTGAAGACCACCATGGTGATCAGCAGCGAGCCGCCCCACACCAGGAACGAGGCCCGCGTCACCGACGTCCGCTTCAGCTTCCGGGTGGCCACGAGACCCGCGACCAGCAGGACCAGCGCGGCCGGGAGCAGCCAGGAGATCTGGCCGCCGATCTCGGAGTTGAACATCCGGTCCCAGCCCGTGGTGCCCCAGCGGCCGGAGCCGTTCCCGCCGCCGCCGCCACCGACGCTGCCGGTCTCGTCGCCGTTGATCCGGCCGAGGCCGTTGTAGCCGAAGGTCAGCTCCAGGAAGCTGTTGTTCTGCGAACCGCCGATGTAGGGGCGGGAGGAGGCCGGCCACAGCTCGACGATCGCGACCCACCAGCCGCCGGCGACGACCAGCGCGACGGTCGCGAGACCCAGCTGCGCCAGGCGCTTGCGCAGCCTCACCGGACCGCACACGGCGTAGACGATCGCCAGCGGCGGCAGGATCAGGAAGGCCTGCAGGGTCTTGGCGAGGAAGGCGAAGCCGATCGCGGCCCCGGCCGCGACCAGCCACTTCGTCCGGCCGTCCGCCACCGCGCGTACGACGAAGTAGCAGGCCAGCGCCATCAACAGGCCCAGCATCGCGTCCGGGTTGTCGAACCGGAACATCAGCGCCGCCACGGGGGTGAGCGCGAGCACCGCGCCCGCGATCAGACCGGCCACGGGGCTGAACCGGCGCCGTACGGCCGCGTACACGACCGCCACCGTGCCCACGCCCATCAGCACCTCGGGCGTGAGGATCGCCCACGAGTTCAGGCCGAAGATCCGCACCGACAGCTCCATCGGCCACAGGAAGGCCGACGGCTTGTCGACGGTGATGGCGTTGCCCGCGTCCAGCGAGCCGAAGAAGAACGCCTTCCAGGACTTGCTGCCCGCCTGCACGGCCGCCGAGTAGAAGGAGTTGGCGTAGCCGGAGGCGCTGAGGTTGTACAGGTAGAGCAGGAGGGTCGCGGCGAGCAGGCCGAGGAAGGCCGGGCGCGCCCAGCGGGGGTCCTCGGCGCGGCCGCGCCACAGTCTGCGGAGCAACGGCTGCTCGGGCACACCGGCCCCCCGGTGCGGGTGTGGCTGCGACGGGGGGTGCGGGGGAGCGCCCGTGGGCGGGCCCCACACGGTCGTACTGCGCTGCTGGTCGTACTGGGTGGTCATCGGGGATCCCCCGGATCGGTGTCGTGAGGGCGCACCGGCTGCAGTCGCATGGTGGCGTCCCTCCAGCTGCCGTCCGCGGCTTCACCGGCGCGGACCTGGGTGGCCGTCGGATACGGCTGCTGGTACGGCACCGGGCGCTGGGGCAGCGGTGCGTACGGAGCGGTCGTGCCGTGCGGCGGGGTCGTGCTCGTGCTGTAGGTCGGCGAGGAGAGGGGGTGGGAGGCGACGACCGTCGAGCCGGTGCCGGACTCGCCGCGGTCCGGGAACACCCAGGCGCGGAAGAGCAGGAACCGCAGGACGGTCGCCGCGAGGTTGGCGGCGATGAGCACCGCCAGTTCGGTGGAGTGCGCCGGGTGGTCGCTGGCCGCGTTCAGGGCGGCCAGGGAGCCACTGGTCAGGGCGAGTCCGATGCCGAAGACGACCAGGCCCTGCGCCTGGTGCCGGACAGCGCCGCCCCGGCCGCGCACCCCGAAGGTGAGCCGGCGGTTGGCGGCCGTGTTGGCGACCGCGGAGACCAGCAGGGCGAGCGCGTTGGCGATCTGGGAGCCGGAGAACTGCCGGAAGACGCTGTAGAGGAGGAGGTAGAAGAGGGTGGACAGGCCGCCGACGACACAGAATCCCACGAGCTGACGGGCCAGCCCCTTGGGCACGTTGGTCAGGTCGCGGTCGCGCGGGTCGTCACCGAAGGGCCGGGTGAGCCGGTCCAGCGGGAGTGAACCGGTGGCCAGCGCCTTGCCGACCCGCCAGACGCCCTTGAGGTCGTCCGTCGCGGTCTTCACGATGTGCACGGTGGAGTCCGGGTCGTCGACCCAGTCGACCGGCACCTCGTGGATCCTGAGGCCCGCCCGCTCGGCGAGCACCAGCATCTCGGTGTCGAAGAACCAGCCGGTGTCCTCCACCAGCGGCAGCAGCACCTGGGCCACATCCCGCCGGATGGCCTTGAATCCGCACTGGGCGTCGGAGAAGCGGGCCTGGAGCGAGCCGCGCAGGATGAGGTTGTAGGCCCGGCTGATGAACTCCCGCTTGGGGCCGCGTACGACCCGGGAGGCGCGGGCGAGCCGGGAGCCGATCGCCAGGTCCGAGTGGCCGGAGATCAGCGGGGCCACCAGCGGCAGCAGGGCGTTGAGGTCGGTGGACAGGTCGACGTCCATGTAGGCGAGGATCGGCGCCTCGGAGGCGGACCACACGGTCCGCAGGGCCCGTCCCCGGCCCTTCTGCTCCAGGCGGAAGTTGGTGACCTCGGGGAGCTCCGCCTCCAGCCGCGCCGCCACCAGCGGGGTGGTGTCCGTGGACGCGTTGTCCGCGATCGTGATGCGGAAGGCGTACGGGAAGGTGCGCGTGAGGTGCTCGTGCAGTCTGCGGACGCACGGCTGGAGGTCCTTCTCCTCGTTGTAGACGGGGATCACTACGTCCAGGACAGGCGTACCGGCGTCTCCGGCCGGGAGGTGCTCCCGCGCCGGCAGGGTGCCGGGAGAAGAGTCGGTTCGCATGGGACCGACTCAACTCAAGCGCCCTGTTGCACCCATGTGGTGGCACTGTGCCGTGGCTGTGAGTGCGATTGCCGGTTCGTTTCGGGCGCGGGCCGCGGAACGGCGGGGGCCGGCGCGGGCAGATGCACGGTGAACACGGTCCGCCCGGGCACGCTGTCGACGGTGACGGCACCCCCGTGCGCGGCCGCGACCGCCTGCACGATGGCGAGCCCGAGGCCCGTCGAGCCGGTGGCCCTGGACCTCGCGGAGTCCCCGCGCGCGAACCGCTCGAAGACGTGCGGCAGCAGCTCGGGCGGAATCCCCTGCCCGTTGTCCTCGACGTCGACGCACATCCACGGCCCGCGCCGCTGCACGCGCACGGTGACGGTCGTACCCGGTGGCGTGTGCTTGCGCGCGTTGCCGAGCAGATTGACCAGCACCTGCTGGATGCGTGCCGCGTCCGCGGACACGAGGGCGGGTTCCTCGGGCAGATCGAGCCGCCAGTTGTGGTCCATGCCGGCCGCCCGGGAGTCGCTGACCGTGTCGACGACCAGCGGGATGAGATCGGTCTGCTCGAACTGCAGCGGCCGTCCGGCGTCGAGGCGGGCGAGCAGGAGCAGGTCCTCGACCAGGAGGGTCATACGGCCCGCCTCGGACTCGATCCGGCCGAGGGCGTGCCGGGTGTCGGGGCCGACCTGTTCGCGTCCGCGTCTGGTGAGTTCCGCGTACCCCCGGATGGAGGCGAGGGGGGTGCGGAGTTCATGACTGGCGTCGGCGACGAACTGCCGTACCCGCATCTCGCTCTGCTGCCGGGCGTGCAGGGCGCCGTGCACATGGTCGAGCATCCGGTTGAGCGCGGCACCGACCTGGCCGACCTCGGTGTGCGGGTCGCACTCGGACTCCGGGACCCGCTCGCTGAGGTTCACCTCGCCGGTGTGCAGCGGGAGTTCGGAGACGCGGGTGGCGGTGGCGGCGACCCTGCGGAGGGGGCGGGTGGCCACGCCGACGATGACGAATCCGGCGAGCGAGGCGGCGAGCAGTCCGGCGGCGGTGACGCAGACCTCGACGACGATGAGGGTGTCGATGTTGTCGTCGACGTCCTTGGTGGGCAGGGCGACGTAGTAGGTGGCGCTGCCGTCGGGACTCGCCGCGTACTGGACGCGGTAGCTCCCCAGGTCCGGGAGGTCGACCGTGTGCGCGTGCCCGTCCTTCGGCACGCCCGCGAGCGCCCGCTGCTGCGCGGCCGTGAGGCTGACGGTGCCCATCTTCCGGAAGCCGCCGTTGCTGTCGTTCAGCTGCACCGCCTTGGCCGCGCCGGCGATCCGGCCGTTCTGCAGACAGGCCGCGACGGTGCTGGGCTGGGTCGGGCCGTTGGTGAGGAGGCGCGCGATCTTCTCGTTCGGCGTGGCGGTGGCCTTGTCCCCGGCGTCCGGGTCGGTGGGGAGGCCGGGCACGGTGACGCCGGGGTGCAGCCGGCCGCCCTTCGCGCGCATGGCGATTTCGCCGACCTTCTCGTCGAGCTGCCCGTACAGGTGCGAGCGCAGCGCCACCGCGGTGACCGTGCCGATCACCGCGCACACCACGGCGATCAGCACCACCGACGCGACGACGAGCCGGGTCCGCAGGGTGCGCGGCTGTCCGGCCCGTCGCTTCTGCCGCTTCTGCCGTTGCCGCGGACCCGGCCGTCGTCGCCTGCTCATGAGGCGGCGGGCTTGATCAGGTAACCGGCCCCACGCCGGGTGTGGATCATCGGCTCCCGCCCCGCGTCGATCTTCCGTCGCAGATAGGAGATGTACAGCTCGACGACATTCGCCTGCCCGCCGAAGTCGTACGACCACACCCGGTCCAGGATCTGTGCCTTGCTGAGCACGCGCCTAGGGTTGCGCATGAGGAAGCGCAGCAGCTCGAACTCGGTGGCGGTCAGATGGATGGAGTCCCCGCCCCGCGACACCTCGTGGCTGTCCTCGTCGAGCGTCAGGTCTCCGACCACGAGCACGGAGTCGGAGCGCCGGTCGGCGGCCCCGGACCGGCGGATGAGTCCCCGCAGCCGGGCCACGACCTCCTCCAGGCTGAACGGCTTGGTGACGTAGTCGTCACCGCCGGCCGTGAGCCCGGCGATACGGTCCTCCACCGCGTCCTTGGCGGTCAGGAAGAGGACGGGCACGTCCGGCAGCTCGCGCCGCAGCCGCCCGAGGACGGTCAGCCCGTCCATGTCGGGCAGCATCATGTCCAGTACGACGGCGTCGGGGCGGAACTCACGGGCGGTCTGGACGGCTCCCTGCCCGTCCCCCGCACTCCTGATCTGCCAGCCCTCGTAACGAAGAGCCATGCTCAGCAGTTCGGTGATCGACAGTTCGTCGTCCACCACAAGCACGCGGACGGGGCTCCCGTCCGGCCTCAGCAGTTCGGTGCGCCCCTGGGGCGAGGTCGTGGTCATGGTGGGCACCTTGTCCGGGACCTCTGAGAGGAGGCTTTCCCCAGTCTGTGATTTCCCTGAGAAACACACAGGCACCTCTCAGGCGGCGCCTGGGAAGCGCTCACTCCCGCGCGAAGACGCGCGCGTGCTCGACCCTGGCGATGTGGATCACGTACCGCTCGTACCAACGCTCCCGGCCGCGGCGCTTGGCCGCGAGGTGCTCGGGGTGCCGCCGCCAGCGCTCGACCCCTTCGAGATCCCGGAAGCAGGCGACGGATACGGCGAGTCCGCCGGGGGTACGGGCGGAGTCCTCACCGAGGAAGCCGGGGACTTCACGGACGAGACGGGAGAGGTGTTCGGCGGTGCGGTCGTAGCCGTCGGGGTCGTCGTCGGCTTCGTCGTCGGTACGGAGGGAGGTGAAGATCGCGGCGTAGTAAGGGGGTTCGGGGAGGGAGGAGGTGGGCTGTACAGCGGCATCCGTGTGATCGCTCATGACAACCACGGTCGGGGGCGGGCCCGTTCGGCGTCCACGACCCTTGCCGAAAGGGATCCGTAGGGGATCCGAGTCTTTGCCTTCGCCTCAGAACAGCCCCTCCTGCGGTTGGGCGAACTCCCGGAACGCAAAGGTGAGTCCGGCAGTCCCGGTAGCGGTCGGCGCCACCAGCTCCCAGCCGGTCATGAGCCGGGTGTCGAGCACGACGGCCCCGCGCTCGCCGACCGCCAGATGAAGATCGGGCCCGGCGGCCGCGACCAGCTCACCGCTGACCCGGCCCCCCGGGACCAGTTTCACCACCTCTCCGAGCGCGGAAGGAGCACCGGCGAGCCCGAACGCCGCCACATGGTCGGTGACTTCGCAGGGCGCGGGCCGCAGGGACTCGGGCCATCCGCTGAGCGCCACGGCCCGCGCATGCAGCTCCCGCACCTCAGCCGCCCGCTCCCCCTCGGTCCCCGGCAACGCCGACCGCACCGCGCGCTTCTCGGCGTACGGGATCCGGTCCGGCACCTGGAGCGCGGCCCGCAGCAGCTCCTCGGTGCGCCGGGCGGCCATCAGCGGGCCGGTGCCCAACCAGCTGAAACTGACAGCGCCCTGCTCCAGCAGCCGGGCGGAGCCCCGCTCGACCGCGGTGATCCCGACTTTCACCATCCCGGGCCCGAACCACGCCAGATACACCCGGTACGGCCGCGGGTCGTCGGCGATCGTGTCGGCGGCCACGGAGTGCGCCCGGTCCAGCCGCGCACACTCCTCGCACCGGGCGCCCGTGCTCCGCGCCGGCACGGCAGCACGGGTGGGGCAGGCATGCCCGCGCGCCCCCACACAGTGCCGGGCGCTCCCCTCCGGCACGGCGAATCCGACCCGCTTCCCCCACGGCAGCGCACTGCGCCGCCCGCCGTCCCACACCAGCACCGGTCCGGTCGGCGACCAGCGGAGCCCCGAGCATTTCCATACCTGTGCCATCACTCGTCAGGGTATGGGTCGGGTCTGACAACGGGTTCCGGGCGGCGGACTGGCGTAAGCTGCGCGAAGGCCCGAAGCCGCAACCTCGTTTTGCGACTTCGGGCCTTCAGTCGGATTGGGCGGTTACGGCGGAACGCACACCGGCACCCCTTCCGCCGCGACCCCCGCCTGCCGCACGCCCCCCCTTGATCAGCATGCGCAGGCAGTCATGGCCCCGATCGAGCGTGAGCCCCGTACGCTCCGAGACCTCGTCCAGCCGGCAGTGCACCGGCCCACGCACCAGCGCCGGGGCGAGGTAGGCGGCGACGGCGTGCACGTCCTCGATGACGACCAGGCTCTTCGCCCGCCAGGTGGCGAGGAGCTGCTGGGGGGTCATGGTGGGCCGGGGCGGTACCGGGGCGGGAGGCCGCATACGGTCGGCGATGAGGCCGAGGGTGTCGGCGATACGACCGAGCCACTCCCGACCTGCAGGAATGCTGAGACAGTACGCTTGGAGCACGGTCTCAGCGGAAGCGAAGTCGGTTGCGTCGGCGACGTTCCGCAGCGCGGAGCCTGCGTGTGCGTACCCCAAGTGCTGGCACACGTCCACAGCAGGACAACGGGTCGTTGCGCTGTGCGCCTGCGCACCGGCAGAGTCGGACGCCGTTGCCCACGTCGGCCACACGAGGTCGAACCCGTTGGTCCGGAGGATCAGGAGTCGTTCCATGTCCGATGAAGTCACTCTGCGCCCGGTGACCGCCGACGATCTCGACCTGTTCGAGCGCGAGTTCAACGGGCCGGAGGGGGCCGGCCAGTACCAGTGGTTCGGCTACGGTTCACCGGCCGGCCTGCGCCGGCAGTTCGCCGAGACCGGCCTGCTCGGCCCCGACGGCGGCATGCTCTCCGTCGCGGAGGCGGGCCGGACGGTGGGCAGCGTCGAGTGGTTCGCCAGCGCCTGGGGGCGGCCCGCCACCTCCACCTGCTGGACCCTGGCGATCGGCCTGGTGCCCGCCGCGCACGGCCGCGGCATAGGCACCCAGGCCCAGCGACTGCTGGCCGAGTACCTCTTCGACCACACCAGGGCCGAACGGCTCCAAGCCTGGACGGACTGCGCCAACCTCGCCGAGCAGCGTGCGCTGGAGAAAGCGGGCTTCGTCAGGGAGGGCGTGCTGCGCTCCGCTCAGTGGCGCGGCGGCCAGTGGCACGATCAGGTGATCTTCTCCATGCTCCGCGCGGAGCGATTCGGCGGCGAACTGAGGTGAACACTGGTCTCAAAACACCAGGTCAGCGGTGTGACGCGGTTGTCCCCGTCCTGATCTGTGCCGACGGCCACAGCCAGCGGGACACACGTAGGCTCATACTGAGCTATGACAAAGCCTGCGGCACCGAAGCGTCATCTTCCTACCAGTCCCTTCAAGGCCCCGGTCACACGGGCTCCCAAGCACTTCGCCCTGGGCGACCAGGTCACACATGACGTGTACGGCCTCGGCCGGGTGGTCGGCGTCGAGGACGGAATCGCGGTCCTCGTGGATTTCGGCTCGGCGCAGATGCGGATCTTGAGCCCGTACGCCAAGATGACCAAGCTGTAGGACCCCTGTGCCCGGTCACGGCACGCCAGGCCCCATCGGGGGCCTGTAACGAAAGGCAGACCTCTCATCGACCCGACGTCGCTGTTCTCCGCCCTGGAAGGGCAACCCCGCCGTTCCACCGCGCTATCGCCGCCTCCGACGACAACCCCCTTCCAGGCCCCGGACTTCGGAGAAGACGAGATCTTCTGGTCCGAGGACGCACAGGAGCCCGCCCCGGGCACGCGTGCGACGCGGCCCAAGGCTGCCTAGCGGCGGGCCGGCGGGCGGTCGAGTACGCGCCGACGCCCGCCCGCGCCCGCCCTCAGCGCAAAAGCAGAGGCCCTGTGGAGTGATCCACAGAGCCTCTGATCCATGTGCACTCGGCAGGATTCGAACCTGCAACCTTCTGATCCGTAGCTCTGGAGAGATCGGTCGGAGACGGTCATACAGGTCGCGTATCGGCCTCAGGGGGAGGCTATGGGGCGGGGCCGGTTGCTGCGGCTGCTGTACAGCAGGATCCCGGTGGGGGTCACGGCATGGAGCGGGAGCTACTCGAACGGCTCCTGGTCGGCAACGACGAGGCGTCCGTGGTCGCTCTGGCTGCGCTCCACTGCGGCGGTTCCCACGAGGTCTGGGACGGGACTACGGCTTCTGAACCACTCGCCGAAGACGGCAGCAGGTTGATCGCGTGCACCGGCGTGCGGCGGACCCATGTCTGAACCTCAGCCGACGAAAGTCAGCCACGACGGCGGGTGCGCCGACCGATCAGGCGCGTATGTCTCGCTGTACCCCACCGGGCTCAGCCACGCCGCTGACGCCGTCGACCAGAGCAAGCCGCGAGAGCCGGTACGGGACCACGGCGCCGGAGCCTCAGCTTGGGAAGCTGCGATCATTTGGGGCCGATGTGGGCGCTGACCTGATCTCAGTCGCAGAATTCGCATGTAGTCTCGCAGACACTGAGCTCGGGCTTCCGTGACAGGAAAGATATAAACCCGACCTAAAGCGCCAGTTACCAGACATGCGGCGTTATTGACTCATCGTCACCTATATAATCTTCGGGTATTGATGCTGGTACTGCTGGCGGCGCCGGGGGTCTGCCCTGGTTCTGATGGAGTCGGGTCGCTGGAGAATTGACCGTTCCAGAAGCCCTGGTAGGCCGCCATACCCCGCAACTGTCCACCGGAGTTCCACCGCCCTCTTCGAGTACCTGAAGATCTTCCATAACCGGCAGCGCAGACACTCCGCCCTGGGCATGCGTAGCCCGGTGGAATACGAACTGTGCGCAGCACCTGTGCCGTGAAATCAGCTATCCCGACTCCACGGAGGCCGGGCGCTTCCTCGCCGATTCACTCGCCCGGGAAGATCCGCTCTTCGCGGCCTGGGTCCTGGTCCTCTGCCTGGGGCTGCGGCGCGGTGAGGTGCTCGGCCTCACCTGGAAGTCGATCGACTTCGAGACCGGTGAGCTGTACGTGGATCACCAGATCCAGCGCGCGGGGCGGCAGATTCTCCACCGGGAGACCAAGACTGCGGCATGCCCAGCAGACCGGGGACCGGAAGGCGGCCGGTGAGCTGTGGCAGGACACGCGCGGACTGATCTTCACCACGAAGTACGGCACCCCGATCGAGCCGGGCGACCTCACCCGCATGTTCGCCCTGCGGGCCCGGCGCGCCGGCCTCCGGGTGATCCCGCTCCGGACGATGGAGGCCTACGCCGAAGCCAGCGAAGAGGAATTGCGCGCCCGCTCGGGAAGCTGTCCGACGCCATGGGCGGCACCAGCTGATGCCGTTGCCGTACGCCCCTGAAACGCAAGAGGCCCCGGATCGCTCCGGGGCCTCTCATCTGTGCGCACTCGGCAGGATTCGAACCTGCAACCTTCTGATCCGTAGGCGCGTTGCCCCCGGATGCGTTGGACTCCGATCAGCCATTCTGCGCCGTCAGCCCAGGGCGGTGGACCGGAACGGGTCCGCCGCTGTGTGCTGGTGTACGTGACTGTTGATGTCAGGCGTTGATGTCAGGGTGTCGAACCGTTTCCGCTGGTCAAGTCGTCGTTGGCTGCTGCCTCCGTCCTCTGGTGCGGAACTTCGGAGAGCGTCGTCAAGTCCCCGTGGCACCCCTCGCGGGATCCCACAGGCAAGAGGTCATGCGGCAGAGCCACCTCACCGGCCCGACGTTGAGCGAGCCAGCCGGAGCGCCTGTGGGACGGTGCCTCGGTGCGTACGTGCTGGAACCCCAACCGTTCGTAATAGGCGTGCAGCCCGGTGTTCGTGCGCCACGTGTCGATGCGCACCCAGGTTCGCCCTTCCAAGGCGGCGAGCCGGGACATCCAGTCGATGACCCGTGTTCCGAGCTGCCGGCCGGACGCTTCTCGGGCAACGATCAGCTTGTAGAGGTACAGCGCTGTTTCGGGGTGGTCGGCATCCGTCCAAAAGTCACGGTCGACAGGACCACGGCTGACAGTGGCAAGCACCTGATCACGCTCGCCAACGACGACCCATGCGCGCCCTTCATCTATGCTCGCGCGCCACTTCGAAATAGCGCGCTCGCCGGTCTCCGGGTCGCTCCACTGGTCGGTTCCCTTGGTACGCAGCCACCCTTCGGCCTCCGCGCGTAGGGCCAAGAGGGCGGGTACGTCCTCCGCCGCTGCAGGGCGGAGGTACTCAGTCCGTGCTGACTTCATAGAGGATCTTGTGCCTGTCTCCTGGAAGGATGGTGACCATGCAGCGGAGGGGGCGATCGTCCGCGTCGTAGCCCGTACGGGTGTGCTCTGCGACTGGAGTGGCTGTGGGAAGACCGAGTTGCTCCGCCTCCTGGTGAGTCGGCATGCGAACTGAGATCTCGTCCACGTACTTGGCCTGCACGAGTCCCACGGAGGCGAGAATGCCGCCAGGCGCGGAGACGTCACGGGGCTCCATGAGGGGTGTGCCGACCACGAGTTCCTGAGGGAAGTACGAGTCGGCGAGTGCATAGGGCCGGTTGTCTATGAACCGGACACGCTTGCGCGCCACTGCCAATCCGTCTTCGGGAAGCCCAAGACGCTCTCGAACGTGGGGCGGGGGCACAACGATCGACACTGTGATCTCTTGACGGGGGGCGTTCCCGTTCTCCGCGATCGCGCTCGCCCACTGGTCGCCGGCAGTCCGCCCTTCGACCGCGTTTGCGTGGCGAGTCCGACTCTCCAGAGTCGTCCAGTTCCACACGACAGGCGGGTAGTCCTCGCGGACGTATTTCCCCTGCCCCTGTCCCGCGACGACCAAGCCCTCTTCGATCAGCACCCGTACGCCAGCGCGGATGGTCTCGCGGCTGTAGCCGTAGTGACTCATCATCTTGGATTCGCTGGGCAGGGCCTCACCTGGCGCCAACCTGCCGGACTGGATCTGTTCCCGCAGCTCATAGGCGATTTCCTGCGCCTTCGTCATTCCGCGTCGTGCTGCCACCGAATCCCCTCTCCTCCGACTCCTCCGTACAAGTTAGACCAGGGGGCTTGACTCTCCAAGCACGACTCGTGCAATCTCTTGCCAAGGCACTCCTCCAGACAAGCCGGACGGGGTGTCACGTACGGTTCTGCCGTACATGCGCGCCCGGAGGAAAGCCCCAGCTCAGTCGGGGTGAGTACGAAGGAAGCGCAGGTTCCTTGACAACTGAATGGGGATCACGCCGCCTCTCCTCGGCCAAGTAGGCGGCCACACGGGGTCCCCCGTGTGAGGTACAGCGCGACTCAATCTCCGCAGCGCTCGCTGCGGCCGGTTGCCTCCGCCGCTCGTCTCGTACGAGCGGCGCAGAGGGGAGCCGGAGATCCCGACTTCAACGGCGCGCGGCCCCGGTGCTGGAACACCGGGGCCGCTGTTCGGGCCGTTGCCACCTGCTAGGGAGAACACGACCCATGGACCACATCGTGACTGTTCAGGACGCTGTTACCGCGTTCGAGCCGTGGATGGAGCCCACGGACGCGGAGCTGGACGCCATCGACGCGGAGATGCCCGTCATCCGCGCAGAGATGGAGTTGCTGGACGCGCAGATCGCCGTCATCGACCGCACGCCGTGCGAGCTGGACGAGCGGCGCATCCGCCGGGCCCGCCGGCGCGTGCTCGCCGCGCACCGCGAGTACGTCAACGGCCTGTCCGGTCAGACGGGCGGTGCCGCATGAACCTGCACCGCAAGGGCCGCGCCGCCCTCGTGCTCGCGCTGGTCGTTGTCGTCGCGATGGCCTTCCGGGTGTCCTGGAACGCGCTGCGCGACATCGCGGGCGCCATCGGGGCCGACGCCACGGCCGCGACGCTGTACCCGTTCGTCGTCGACGGCCTCATGGCCCTGGCCCTGATCGCGACGCTCGTGCTCGCCGGACGGGACCGCACGTTCGCGCTGCGCGTCCTGGCCGCCTACACGATCGCCTCGCTCGTGC
Organism: Streptomyces sp. NPDC007856; assembly: GCF_042868225.1. Taxonomy (NCBI): domain Bacteria; kingdom Bacillati; phylum Actinomycetota; class Actinomycetes; order Kitasatosporales; family Streptomycetaceae; genus Streptomyces; species Streptomyces sp. NPDC007856. The sequence goes on from NZ_JBIAEC010000003.1 coordinate 115,224, forward strand.
TGAACTACGTGCACGGCCTGGTCCCGGAGCTCCACGGCCGCTCAGTCGACTGGGGTCGACTGGCCGACTGGGACCCGGCGAACTGGGCCCTCGTACTGCTCGCCACCTCGCTGCCCGTCGGGTCGATCTACTTCGGCTCCGACCTCGTAGCGAAGGTGCTGCACCACCGCCCCACCTCGGTCACGGCCCCGACCGCGAATGCGGAGGAATCGACCAATATCGAGAGGAATCGGTCTAGTTCTGACCTCGCGGTATCGACCCCGGCGCCGATCACGCCGAACGTGAGGCCGTTGCCCCGACCGGTGGCTGTCGGCTTCCTGAAGTCGACTCTTCCGGCCAAGCCGGTCAAGGCCATCGGGCAGTCGCCGGTGCCGCCGATCGAGCGGCTAGTGGTGGCCGCCGAGTCGACCCGCCCGCGTCGAGCCACGGGCCGTGTGCCCGAGGTCGCTCGCACCCCACGCCCGAAGCGGACCCCGGATGAGCTGCTGGATGAGGCGCGGAAGGCGACGGCCGATTGGCCGGACACCAAGCTGACCGCCGAGGGCATCCGCCGTGAGGTCCGCACCTCGCCCGCCAACGCCCGCACCCTGCGCGACACCCTGCGCGCCGAACGCGGCCTCCAGGCCGTGTGATGGCCGCCCTGTCCGTCTACCGGTGGCGGCTCGCCCCGGACGGCTACGCCACCTACCGCCAACTCAGGGCGCGCGGTCTGCGCCCCGGCGGGCAGCCGGTGGCCGCCCAGCTCGAACGTCCCCGCCGTCGGCGCGGACCGCTCGTCGCCTACCTCTACCGCGTCGACCTCGCCAAGCCCGTGCGGCCGATGACCCCGGCCAGATGGGCGGCACTGGCCAAGGCCAACGCCGCTCGCCGTACCTGCCCCGCCTGCCGCCGTGACGTCGGCTACGTCATCCCGCCGTCGCTCGGCATGTGCACCCCCTGCGCCTTCCCCGAACCCTCCCAGAGCTTGAGGAGTGCCTGACCATGGGCAAGCCCGACACCCGCCGCCTGGACAAGGCGATCCAGCAGACCACTCGCAAGCTGGAGGCCGTCCAGAACCGCGAGATGTGGCCGCTGAACGGCCGCGAGCGCCGCGCCGTGCTGGCCGCGATCGGAACCGGCGCCTACAGCCTGCACCGAGGCAACGGCACCGACCGCGCGGACCGGAAGCTGGACACCGCATGGAACAGCGCCGAGACCCGGCTCACCGCCGAGATCACGGCCCTGCAGATCGAGCGGCAGCGCATCGTGACCGAGGCCGCCAAGGCCAACGCGGCGAAGAAGTCCTCCCGGTGGTGGTGACCACAACCGCCGGGCCCACCACGGGCCCGGCCCCCGCGCAACGCCCCCTCTCCACCCCAGCTTCGCCCCGATGCGGGGCAGTCAGGAGTCTGCCTGCCATGAGCGGCAACGTCGTTCGCCTGCACAAGGACACCGAACCGCCCACCGAGGCGGCCTCCGTGACCACGCTGACCGTGGTACCCGATCCGCCGGCTGCGCCCCCGGTCCCGCTGTGGGTCCGCTCCGGCCGCGCCATCAAGACGGCCGTCACGCACGAGAACACGCGGACGGCCGCCCGTGGGGTGGCCCGCCACTCGCTCTACGTCGCCGGCGGGGCCCGGATCCTGGCCCGTCGTGCGTGGGACGGCCGGACCGCCGCCCGTTACGAGCGCATGATCCGCGCGGCGGAAGCCGCGGGGAACCACGAGGCCGCTGCCGAGTGGGAAGAGCGCGGGCAGCGCTACCGGGAAGCCCGCCACCGCCGCCGCATGGACCTGCTGCACTCCCCGCTGGACGCCGCCAAGGGTGCGGCCGTGAGCGCCGGTATGGGCGTCGGCGGACTGGTCCTGCTCGGCATCGCAATGGCCATCGCCACCAAGGACCCGACCGAGGTCGTCACTCCGCTGATGGCGGTCATCAAGTTCATCAACCTGATGATCACGATCGTCCGGGTGGTGTGGGGCCCGGCCATCACGATCGGCCCGTTCCTCGCCTTGCTGGCGCTGTGGTCGGTCGGCGCTCACCAGCAGGCCGCACCTCAGTGGGCACTTCCGGACCGGGTCCGCTCCGGCGAGGGCGAGCCGATCACCCCGTCCATCGTGGTCAAGGCCCTGCGCGACCTGGGCATCCCCGCTCTGCGCAAGGCCATTCAGGAGATGGGCGACGCCGGTGCGTCCATGCTGTCGCCGATCGTGATCGCCGGATGCGGGGTCGAGGTCGACGTGACCTTGCCGTCGGGCGTGTCGACCAACGAGGTGCAGGGTAAGCGGCGCAAGCTCGCCGAGAACCTGTCCCGACACGAGCACGAGGTGTTCATCACCATCCCCGCCGCTGCCCGGACGGTGCGGCTGTGGGTGGCGGACTCTGGCGCGCTGGACGAGCCGATCGGGCCGTCGCCGCTGACCACGGACGAGACGCTGACCGCCGACTACGCCAAGGGAAAGGCCCCGTGGGGTCAGGACCTGCGCGGTGACGCTGCAGCGCTGAGTCTGTATCAGCGGCACCTGCTGGTCACGGGTCTGTCAAACCAGGGCAAGACGGCCGCGCTGCGGGCGCTCGCCCTGTGGCTGTCGCTTGACCGATCGGTGCAGTTCTGGCTTGCCGACCTCAAGGGCGCCGGCGACTGGCGGTACTTCGACGGCATCGCCTCCGTCCTCATCCAGGGGCCGACCGATGACCACGTCATCCAGGCCACCGAGATGGCCGAGGACGCGGTCACCGAGATGAACCGGCGCCTGGAGCTGCGGCAAAAGGACCCGACCGCGAAGTTCCCGCCGCTCATCGTCCTGGTGGACGAAGCACAGGTGGCGTTCATGTGCCCGGCCAAGGACGAGGACGGCCGCCCCTACGGCGGCAGCAAGGCCACGTCCCGCTACTTCATGGCCGTCCGCAAGATCCACAACCAGGGGCGCGCGGTCGATGTGCTGATGTGGCAGGGCACCCAGGACCCCACCGACCAGAACCTTCCCAAGCTCGTGCGCGAGGGTGCCCACACCCGTGCCGCGCTCGCCCTGGGCACCGAGTCCCAGGCAGAGATGGCGCTGGGCGCCAAGGCCGTCAAGGGCGGGGCCGCCCCACACCTGCTCCGGCAGGGCCTGGACAAGGGCACCCTGGTTGTCGCCTCCGACGGCATCGCCATCCCCGCCGGCCAGGCATCCATCACCGTCCGCACGCACTTCATCGATGACGACGCGGCCGAAGCCATCGCGGAGCGGGCCAAGGCCCTGCGCGACGGCGTCACCACCCTGCACGCCGTCGAGCGGGACGAGAATCACGACCCGCTCGCCGACATCGCCGCCGTCATCGGTGACGCACCTCGGCTGCGGACACAGGACGTGATCAAGCGGCTGTCCGCGCTGAACCCGACTGCGTACGGTGACTGGTCGCCCGTCGACCTCACCCGCGTCCTGGAAGCCGCCGACGCCGAGCCGTACAAGTCCGACGGCCGCATGGTTGTCGGCCGTGACCGCGTCGCCCGCGCCCTCGCTAACCGCGACGGCGAGGGTTCCGCTTCCGACGCCGGATGACAGGGAGCCGACCCCGCCCGGGTCAGGGAGGCAGGGAGAACTCCCTGCCCCCCTCCCTGACCCGCCTCCCTGGCCCTGACCAGCACGAATGATCCATCAGGGAGTCAGGGAGGCCCGCAGCTCACAGGCCCGAAAACCCCCTCCACACGACACCCCCAAGGGGGTGCCGTCCCCTCCCTCACCCAGCACTGGAAGGGATTCCGCATGTACCCCGATGCCAGTCACAACGCGCCCGCCGTACGGGCCCCGGAAGTCCACCACCCGACGCCGATACAGCCGCCCGTCGTCGTCCAGGCGGCCCCGGCCGTGCCCGTGCAGCCGGGCGCCGTCCCCGCCGTGGCAAGCGTCGTCCTCCCCGACGGCCGTGTCGTGACGGGCTACGCCATCAGCCCCGTACAGCCCGAACCGGTCGTCGCCAAACCGGCCGTGTCCCGCGCGGCCGTGAACGTCGCCCTCGGAGGCGTCGGGTTCCTCGCCGTGTGCGGCGGATTGCTGATGCTCACCACCTTCATCACCGCGCTCACCGCGCTCATCACCCAGCTCATCACCCTCGCCGCCGTCCTGTTCGGCGGATTCATCGCCGTCCAGGTGCTCACCACCAAGAACCACAAGGGCGGGACCACGGTGAACATCCGCCGGGCGGTCTTCAAACGCAACCACTTCCACGGCTGACCGAGGAGACAACCACCGTGATCCGACTCCGCTTCCAGGTTGTCGGCTACCCCCGCCGGGCGCTGGCCCTGACCGACACACCCCGCCCGGACTGCCCAGAGTGCGAAGGCATCGGCGGCATCGAGACCTACTACGGCGACTACGACACCGGCGAGTACGCCGGCAGCGACTGGGACCCCTGCGACTGCTGGACCGAGTGGCGCATCGTCCTGTTCCCGCTCCCGCGCCTGCCCCGCCAGCTGCGCCGCCGCGTCGACTACCGCGACCCATGGAGCGACGAACCGCCCTTCTAGCTACGCCAAGGGCGGCCCCCGCATCTCGCCAAAGAACCGGGACCGCCCTTGTCAGCCAGCATCCATCCACGGAACTGGAGACATCCAGCATGACTCATCACGACCGCGCCGCGCTGCTCCGCGCGGCGCTGGAGGCCGCCGAACGCGGCTGGCACGTCTTCCCCCTCCGCCCCGGAGGAAAGCCCCCGGCGCTGCACGGGGAGAAGTCCTGCACCCGCACCGGCGTGTGTGCGGGCGGGCACGTGAAGTGGGAGCAGCGGGCCACCACCGAGCCCGACCGCATCCGCGCCGCCTGGACGCGGGCGCCGTTCAACGTCGGGATCGCCACCGGCCCCTCCAGGCTGCTGGTGGTCGACCTGGACACCCCAGAGCACAAGGGCAGTTCGGACGCGCCTGACGGCGCGACGACTTTTCGAGCGCTCTGCGAGCGCGCCGGGCACGCCGTCCCCGACACCTATCGGACCCGGACCCCGAGCGGTGGCACCCACCTGTACTTCACCGCCCCACCCGGCCTGAAGTTGGGCAACACGGCGGGCACCGTGGCCGATTCGGTCGACACCCGCGCGTGGGGCGGGTACGTCGTCGCCGCCGGCAGCACCACCCCCGCCGGACGATACGAAGCGCTGTGCGCCTCCGTGGCGGCACCCCTGCCATCGTGGCTGCAAGCCATCCTGCAACCCGCCCCCGCGCGCCCTGTGGGCCCGCTGAGGCTGCCTGCGGTGGACGGCAGCCGCGCCGCCCTTGCCGCACTGGAAGCTGAGTGCGCGGTCGTGGCCACCGCCCCGGAAGGAGAGCGCAACACCACGCTGAACCGGTGCGCGTTCAAGGTGGGGCGTTTCGTCGCGTGGGGCGACCTCCCCCGGCACGTGGCGGAGGGGGCCTTCCAAGGGATCGGCGAGGCGGCCGGACTCACCGCCGCCGAGTGCCGCACCACCATCCGCAGCGCCCTGGACAGCTCCATCCGCAAAGCCCGACCCAGGGACGCCGCATGACCGCCCCCGCCGCCCTCCCCTTGGAAGGCCAACCCCCAGCACCCACAGACCCGCAGGCCGCTCCACAGGCTGTGGACACGGCGGCCGTAGGCGAGCCGAAAAGCGCCGCCCGCAAGGGCGTCGTAACTGCTCTTCGTTCTGAGCGGTTCCGGAACGACGAGGCACGCTACGGCACGGACGACCCGACGCCCGAGCGGCCCGGCATCCGCATCTACGCCCCGCCGGTCTACCGCCACCACTGGGACGGCGCCCGCTGGTCTAAGCGCCACGGCGACACCCCCACCGCCGCCTACGCCTGCCCTTGCGGGCAGACCCGCACCGCCACGGGCCCCCGCAACGTGGCAGCGCTGGTCTCCGAGTACGACGCGCACAAGTCCGGCTGCACTCAGGCCACGACGCCCCAGGAAAGGAGGGCCGCCGCGTGACTGACCCCATCGACGGCGCCGCGTTGCTCGACGAGGTGGAAGCCTTCCACCGCCGCTTCAACGTCTTCCCCACCGACGCCGCATACGTCGCGGTCGCGCTGTGGGACGCACACGCCCACCTGCTCGAATGCTTCGACTCCACCCCCCGCATCGCCTTCCTGTCCCCCGAACCGGGATCGGGCAAGACACGCGCGCTGGAGATCGTGGAAACCCTCGTGCCGCAGCCCATGACCGCCGTCAACGCCTCCGCCGCCGCCCTGTTCCGATCCGTCTCCGCAGGCAACGGCAAGCCAACGATCCTGTTCGACGAGATCGACACGGTCTTCGGCCCCAAGGCAGGGGACAACGAGGAACTGCGCGGGTTCCTCAACGCCGGGCACCGCCGCACCGGAGTCACCTACCGGTGCATCGGCGACGGCGGACAGCAGACGGTGCAGGCGTTCCCCTCGTACTGCGCCGTCGCGGTCGCCGGCCTCGGCTCGCTGCCCGACACGATCCTGAGCCGCTCCGTCATCATCCGCATGCGCCGCCGCGCGCGGAACGAAAAGGTGGAGCCCTTCCGGGCCCGCGTCCACGAGGCGGAAGGCCACAAGCTCCGTGACCGGCTCGCCGCGTGGGCGGAGCAGGCACGGGGGTTCGTCATGGGGGCCTGGCCGGACATGCCGGACGGGGTGACCGACCGACCGGCGGACGTATGGGAACCCCTGCTCGCCGTCGCCGACGCCGCCGGCGGCCACTGGCCCGACCGGGCCCGCGCCGCCTGCCTGACGCTGGTGACCGCGTCCAAGGCCAACGACAAGGGCAGCCTCGGTGTCCGGCTGCTGACCGATCTGCGCGACCACGTCATGGTCGGCATCGACCGCCTGCCGACCATCGCGATCCTGGACCGGCTCAACGCCCTCGACGACGCCCCGTGGGCCGACCTCAACGGCAAGCCGCTCGACAACCGGCGCCTGTCCCGGATGCTCGCCGAGTACATGACGGCCGACAACGAGCCCATCGCCTCCCGCAACATCAAGACCGCCGGAAGCGTCCTCAAGGGCTACTACGCCGCCGATCTACGGGACGCGTGGGCCCGCTACTGCCCCCCACCCCCGGAAAGTCCGCTACCTCCGCTACCCGGCACCGAAAACGCTGCCTGACCAGCAAAAACGAGGTAGCGGCAAGCGCCACCGCGAACCGCTACCTCGCCGCTACCCATCCGCTACCGCTACCCCTTCCCGCTACCGCGAACAGGCCTCTGACCTGCGCGGTAGCGGAGGTAGCGGAAGTAGCGGACTTTCCAGAGGGGGCCGAGGACGCCCCCGCATCCCAGGAGGTTCGTCGTGCGCACCGCCATGCCCGCAGCACCCGAAGCTCTCACCGTCCCCGAGGTGATGACCGCTCTGCGGCTGAGCCGCAGCAAGGTCTACGACCTCATCCGCTCCAAGCAGCTCCACAGCTACACGTCCGGCCGGGCCCGCCGCGTCCCGGTCGACGCAGTTCGCCAGTACATGCATGACCGGATGGAGGAAGCCGCGTAATGGCCAAGCGTCGCGCCAACGGCGAAGGAACGATCACAAAGCGTGCAGACGGCCGTTATCAGGCTGCCGCCTACGTCTACCGCCCGGACGGGACCCGGACCCGAAAGTTCGTCTACGGCAAGACCCGCGCGGAAGTGGCGGAGAAACTGACGGAGTTGCAGGAGAAGACCCGTCAGGGCATTCCCGCCGCTGCGTCCACCATGGCGTTCGGCGACTACCTCACCTACTGGCTCGCCACCATCGCGCCACAACGGCTCAAGCCGTCAACTCTGAACAGTTACGAGGGCCTGACCCGCCTGTACATCCGCCCCGCACTCGGCAAGAAGCGGCTGAACCGGTTGTCGCCGGCAGACGTGCGCCGGTTCCTCTCGGAGTTCAAGGACTCCTGCCTGTGCTGCCTGCGGGGCGCGGACGCGGATCGCCCGGAGGGCAAGCGCTCATGCTGCGCCGTGGGCCGTTGCTGCCAGCGTCGACCGTCCGCCCGGACCGTCCAGTACATCCATGCCGTCCTGCGGTCCTCGCTGCAGCAGGCGATCCGAGAGGAACTGATCGCTCGGAACGTCGCGCGGATCGTGGAAACCCCCACCGTCTCCCGCAAGGAGGTGCGTCCGCTGGACGCCTCAGAGGCTCGCCTCATGCTCAAGACCGCCCGCTCCCACCGCCTCTACGCCCTGTGGCTGCTGCTCGTGTCCACAGGCCTGCGCCGAGGTGAGGCACTTGCCCTCACTTGGGCGGACGTCGACCTTACGAACGGACAGCTCCGCGTCCGCCGGAACGTACAGCGCATCCGGCGGGAGCTGATCTTCGGCAGCCCCAAGACCATGCGTTCCATGCGTACGGTGGCCATCCCGAAGCACTGCATGCGGGCACTCGCACAGCACCGTGCCCAGCAGGAACGGGAGCGCAAGGTTGCAGGGAAAAAGTGGCAGCCCGCACCGGGGCAGCCGGACGGGCTGATCTTCACCACGGTTACCGGCCGCGTCACGGATCCTCGCAGCCTGAACCGGATGCTCACCATCCTGTGCCGGGACGCCGGCGTACGACGGGTGCGGGTGCACGACCTCCGACACACGTGCGCGTCGCTTCTGCTCGCGCAGGGCGTGGACGCTCGCACGATCATGGAAACGCTCGGGCACAGCACGATCACGATGACGCTGGACACCTACGCGCACGTCATGGGCACGACGCTCAAAGCCGCCGCCGACCGTATGGACGACGCCCTGCGGCTGGACGAGGCGGAGGGAAAGTCCGACGGCGAGCAGGAACCGCACACCGAGGAGTGATCGACACTCGCTCGCGTTGATGTCGGGGGTTGATGTCAAAGGCCCTTCAGGATGATCCTGAAGGGCCTTTGACCTGTGCGCACTCGGCAGGATTCGAACCTGCAACCTTCTGATCCGTAGTCAGATGCTCTATCCGTTAAGCTACGAGTGCTTGTTCTTTTGTCCTTGTCTCCGTTTCGGCCCTTTCGGCCCGTCCCGGCGACAGGAAGAACATTACATGACTGCCGTCGACATGTGAAATCCGTTTGGCGCACCCCTTGTGACCTGCGAAAACGCCCGCAGGCGGGCTGAGCGGCGACGGAGGGCGGGAACGCCGAAGCCCCGGTCCTGGGGACCGGGGCTTCGGGATCGGTGCGGAGGCGGAGGGATTTGAACCCTCGATGGGCTTTAAGGCCCAAACCGCATTAGCAGTGCGGCGCCATAGACCGGACTAGGCGACGCCTCCAGCACAACCGCTCACGCGAGCGCGCGAGTGGTGCGTGCAGATGATGACACAGCCGAGCGGCCTGTCACCAATCGCCCCCCACGGTACTAGGCACTCGGGCCGCAGGGCAAAGGGCTTCTGCCCGGCGCGGCGCGGGACGCAACGTCCGGGGGGCTGGGGCGTTGGGCAGGGCATGGCTTTTCTTCTTCATGGCTGTGGCTCGGCCGTCCTCGCCGGCGTATCCGCCCTGGTCACCCTCTCTGCCGTACCCGCCGTCGCCGCGCCCATCATGCCGCCGCCCGTGCGGCCCGAGGACCGGGTCGTTGATCACCTCACCGTCGTCGTGCGGCATGCCGGGGCCGGGCAGGACGGGACGTACGAACTGTTCTGTCATCCGGCGGCCGGGAGCCACCCGGACGCGGCGGAGGCGTGCCGGGTGCTGGACGAGCGCACACAGTGGGGGCGGGACCTCTTCGCCCCGGTGGCACCCGGCGCCCTCTGCACCATGCTCTACGGCGGACCGGCCACCGCCCGGGTGACCGGCACCTGGACAGGACGCCCCGTCGATGCCGCCTACGACCGCAGCAACGGGTGCGAGATCGGGCGGTGGGACCGGATGGTGCCACTGCTGCCGAGGCTGGGCTCGGCGGCGTAGGCCCGCGGGCCCGGCTCCCCGTGGACCCGGCGGCGATGCGGACCGGCAGCGCGTCCGGCCCGTCACCCCGGCGCCCCGCTCCTCGTGGGCCCGTCACCCCGGCGCCCCGCTCCTCGTGCGCCCGTCACCCCGGCGCCCCGCTCCTCGTGCGCCCGTCACCCCGGGGCCCGGCTCGTCGTGGGCCCGGCAGCCCGGGGCTCATACATGCGTACGCCCGCCGACCCTTCCGTGGACCCATGGGCCCGTGCGCCCGCGGACCCGCCGGCCCCTCGGCCCCCGCCGGCCCAGCGCGCCACAGACCCAGCAATCCACCGGCCCGGCAACCCGCCGCCCCAGGGATCAGTGCCTGCCCACCTACCGGCCCACCAGCCCACCGGCCCGCACAGCCGGCCTGCTCCCAGCTTCCCCAGCAGAATCACCGGTCCCGTAAAAGTCCCGCGAAGGTCTCGCGGAGCCGGAGGGCGTGGCCGGCCCGTGGTGGCCGGTTCGGTGTCACTTCCTCGTGGGACCTCCCTCTCATCCGGCGTCGCGAGCGCAACGTGTGCCCTTAGACTCCCTCGCGTGACACGTCGCGGGTCGGTTGGCAAGATGGCCCGAGCGGTCGGCAAGGTGCGGTAACAGGGAGGAAGGCGTCTCGTGAGCAGCAGGCCATCCCGAGGCGCTGCTCGCCTCGCAGCCATACTCGACGCGCTGCCGGACGCGTTGGTCCTGGTCAACGCCAACGGAACCGTCGTCAACGCCAACACCATCGCGCTCGAAGCATTCGAGGCACCCGGTACGGCGCTCGTGGGGCGTGGGCTGCTCGATCTGCTGCCCGAGTTCGACTCGCGGCTGATCCCCGGGTCCATGCGGCGGCCCGATCACATGGATCCGCGGGGACGGACCAAGCCCACGCGGATGGTCGCGCGGCGCACCGACGGGTCCGAGTTCCCCGTCGAGGTCACGAGCGCGAACCTGGAGAACGGGCAGCAGGCGTACGACGGTTACGGCTACACGGGTGACGAGCTGCTGATGATCGTCGTCCGGGACCTGTCCGGGACCGTCGACACCGAGGCGGAGCTGGCACGCTCGCAGCGGCAGACCGAGATGATCCTGCGGGCCGCCGCCGAGGGTGTCGTGGGGACCGACACCGACGGGCGGATCGTGCTCGTCAACCCGGCCGCCGCCCAGATCCTGGGATACCGGGCCGGAGAGCTCGGCGGCAAGGAGCTGCACACGCTGGTGCTGCACTCGCGCGCCGACGGCTCGCCGTTCCCGTACGAGGAGTCGCCGCTCGCCGACACCCTGCGCTCCGGGCGCAAGCACCGGGTGCGCGGGCAGGTGCTGTGGTCCAAGGGGGACCAGAAGGTCTCGGTCGATCTGACCACCGCGCCCGTGCGCGACGGGGACCAGCTCGTCGGTGCCGTGATGACCTTCACCGACCGGCGGCCCTACGAGGCCCTCGCCGAGGAGAAGGCCGCGCTGGAGAAGGCGCACGCGGAGGAGGTCGAGCGGCTCTCCGAGGAGCACGCCTCCGACCTGACCGCGCTGCGTCAGCAGCATGTGACCGAGGTCGAGGAGCTGCGGGAGAAGCACGCCGAGGAGCTCGGAGCCGGCGAGGAGCGGTACGCCGCGCTCGCCGAGCGGGAGAAGGACCGGTACGAGGCCCTCAGCGGGCGGCACGAGCAGTTGCTGACCCTGCTCGGGCAGTCGCTGCGCGGACCGCTGGAGGAGCTGCGGCGCGAGCTGGCGGCACTGGCCGCCGACGACGCCGGGCAGCTGTGGCCCGAGGCCAACCAGGTGCTGCATCACCTTTCGGCCGGATATTCGCGGATCACGACGCTCATCGACAACGTCCTCGGGTACCAGCGGCTGGACGCGGGCGCCGAGGACATCACCCGTACGAAGGTGCTGCTGGACGCCGTCGTCGCCGCCGGTGTCGACGGCGCAGTCGAACTGATCGGCCCGGGGCGGGTCCAGTTCGCCGTGCACGCGCCGCCCATCGAGGCGGAGGTCGACCCGCAGCGGCTCGCCACCGCGCTGGCCCATCTGGTGGCGGATGTCGCCGGTGTGGACGCGACCGGCAACTCGCCCGTCTCCGCGGGCGGTTATCTGGACAACACCGTCGTGGTCGCGGCCGCGCAGCGCGGTGAGGTGGCGCGGATCGAGGTGCGCGGGCCGTACGCCGGGGGAGACGCGGTGCACGAGCCGATCGTGCGCGGGATCGTGCGGGCCCACGGCGGCGTGCTGCAGACGCACGAGGTGCCGGGCATGAGCGGCAGCGCGTATGTGCTGGAGGTGCCGCTCGGCGGTGGCGCCGGCACGGTCGCCGGCGCGGGCGCGGGGCAGGTCGCCGCCGCTGCGCTTCCGGCCGCCGCGCCGGAAGCGGGCGGGCAGGTCTCCGGCGCCGGTGAGGTCGCCGTGGTCGAGGCCGGTGCCACCGAGCAGGCCGCCGGTGGCGGACGGCGGCGGGCCTGGCGGCCCTCCACCGACGCCTTCCTGGAGAGTGACGTTCCCGCTGCCGGTGAGGCCGACGCGGCCGCGCCGACCGGGCGCCGTCGCAGGCGCGCCGGCGCGCCCGCCGACGAGACCGGCCCGGTACCGGCCGAGGCCGTGGAGGCCGCGTCCGGGGGTACCGGGCGACGCCGTGGCCGGCCCGCCGAGGGCGGCGCCGATGTGAGCGAGGGCGCGGTGGTGACGGCGGCCGAGCATGCCGCGGGGGCCGCCGCCTCCGGTACGGGGCTGGGTCCGGCCGTACCGCCGCAGGGCGTGCCCGTGCCCACGGGCCGGCGCGCCCGCCAGGACTCCGGCGCCCCGCAGGCCGCCCTGCCGCCCGCGCCCGCACTGCCGGTGGCCGGCAGCGAGCCGACGCCGGGCGCGCAGGCTGTCCCGGGTGGCGAGGGTGTTCCGGCCGACGGTGGGCAGCCGACCGGGCGGCGCCGGCGTGCGCTGGCCGCCGCGGCGGAGCGTGCAGCCGCCCAGGAGGCGGGCGCACGTACGGTCTTCGCCCTGCCGCCGGCCGAGGCCGACCGCACCCCGGAGTCCGCGGACTCGGCGAACGGCGTCGGTACGGTTCCGGCGGCCGGTGTGGCCGGTGGCCTTCCGGGTGCCGGTGTGCCCATGGGGCCGGGGGGCGCTGTGCCGGTCGGTACGGGCGCCGGACAGGTTACCGGTCCCCTTCCGCTTCCCCCTCAGGCCTCCGTTCCGGCGCCGGTGCCCGCTCAGCTGCCGCCGTCCGCCGTGGCGGTACCGGGTGACGACGGCCGGCACGACGCCGTACCGCTCGACCAGACCGCGGATCACACCCCGCCGCAGCCGCATCCGACCAGCGCGCCGACCGGCCGGCGCCGCCGGGCCGCGGCCCAGCCGGCGAATCCCGCTCAGGGACAGCTCGCTCCCGCCCAGGCCGCTCCGGAGCAGCCGGTTCCCCCGCAGACGGCTCCGGCGCAGGGCGTTCCGGGTCAGGCCGCACCGGCCGTGCCGGGGCAGGTGACTCCCCCTCAGGGGGTTCCGGTCGCTCCCGGGCAGGCCGGGCCGCACCCGGCGGGGACGCCGACTCCCGGTCAGGGCACGCCCGTTCACGGCATTCCGGGGCAGGGTACGGCCGGTCAGGGCATCCCCGCCCATGCCGGTCCCGCGCTGCCTCCTACTGCGGCACCCGGCGCTCCGGCCGGTGCCTCCGCGCCCCGTCAGCAGGCGGCCGTTCCGCAGCCGCCCGTACCGCACCCCGCCGCGCCCGCGCACGACACCGCCGGCCGGCCGGCTGCGGCGGCTCCAGGGCAGGCGGTCCCGGCCCAGCAGCCCGCCGCGCCGACAACCGCGACGCCGCCCGGTGGCACCCCGGGCGCCCAGCCGCTGCCCGCGGAGGCCGCTGCCGGACCGGTGCCGGCGGCCGTTCCCGCGCCCGCTGTGCCCCAGCAGTGGCCCGGCGCCGACGGCACCTCCGGTGCGGGCACGCCCGTACCGCAGACCGGCACGCCGACCCCCGGCACCCCGCTCCCCGCGGAACGCGCCGGGGGCCAGGCGCCGCGGGTCGCGCAGCCGTTGCCCGCCGAGGGTCCGGCGGCCGACCCGAACTCGACGCAGGGGCGGGCGATCAGCGTCCGCACGCTCGGTCAGGGTGTGCCGTTCTCCCGGCAGGCCGCTCAGGTGCAGCAGCCGACGGCGACCCCGCCGCCGCACGCGCCGGGCGGTTCCGGCCGCCGACGCAAGCTGGGCACGCCTCCGGACCCGGCCAAGCGTCCGGAGCAGCAGCCGGAGCAGGCGGGCCGGCCGCATCCGGCGGCCGAACAGCCGACGACCGCGCATCCGTCCCTGGCCGGGCAGTCCCGGCTGGCTCCGGGCACCGAGGGCGCCGGACGGTCGTACGCCATAGGCGCGCCGGACGCCGACGCCGCCGAGGGCCCCGAGCCGCTGGACGGCCCCGGGGGTGCCATCGAGATCGCGGACACCCCGCGGCCGCAGCCGCTCGACGACGAGCTGCCGCCGGAGCCGCTGGACAACCCGCGCCGGCTGCTGGTGTGGCCCGCGCCGGACGCGACGACCCAGCAGGCGCTGAGCGACCGCGGCTACCGGCCGGTGATCGTGCACTCCCGTGAGGAGGTCGACGCGCAGATCGCGGCGTTCCCCGCCGCGCTGTTCGTGGACCCGCTGACGGGGCCCATCACGCGTACGGCACTGCAGTCGCTGCGGCAGGCGGCCGTCGCGGCCGAGGTGCCGGTGCTGGTCACGGCCGGGCTCGGACAGGCGACGCGCGAGGCGGCGTACGGCGCCGATCCCGCCGTACTGCTGAAGGCGCTGGCGCCGCGGGACAGCGAGCAGCATCCGCCGCGGGTGCTGCTCATCGAGGAGCACGCGGAGATCGCGCTGGCGCTGACGGCGACGCTGGAGCGGCGCGGGATGCAGGTGGCGCGGGCCGCGAGCGACCACGACGCGGTGACGCTGGCGGGGCAGTTCCGGCCGAACCTCGTGGTGATGGACCTGATGCAGGTGCAGCGCCGGCAGGCGGGGGTCACCGAGATCATCGACTGGCTGCGCGCGAACGGGCAGCTCAACCGCACTCCGCTGGTCGTCTACACCGCCGCCGTCGACCAGGCCGACCTGCCCCGGCTGGCCTCGGGCGAGACGGTCCTGTTCCTTGCCGAGCGGTCCACGAGCGCGGAGGTGCAGAGCCGGATCGTGGATCTGCTGGCGCGGATCGGCACCAACTAGCTCGCAGGTGCCCGGCGGCTGACACCGGGCACGCGCGCGGGGCAGCAGGCCTGCTGCCCCGCGCGCCGCGCGGTGTCACAGGCGGGTGACGTCCAGTTCCCCGTCCGCGTATCGCCTGCGCAGCACCTTCTTGTCGAACTTGCCGACGCTCGTCTTCGGCACCGACTCGACGATCGTCCAGCGTTCGGGCAGCTGCCACCTGGCGATGCGCCCCTCCTCGGCGAGGAAGACGCGCAGGGTCTCGAAGTCGGCGGTGGCGCCCTCCCGCAGGACGACCGTGGCCAGCGGGCGCTCGCCCCACTTCTCGTCGGGTACGGCGACCACCGCGGCCTCGGCGACGTCCGGGTGGGACATCAGCGCGTTCTCCAGCTCCACCGAGGAGATCCACTCGCCGCCGGACTTGATGACGTCCTTGGCGCGGTCGGTGAGGGTGAGGTAGCCGTCGGGGGAGATGGTGCCGACGTCACCGGTCTTCAGCCAGCCGTCCGCGCTGAACTTGTCGGCGGGGCGCAGCGGTTCGGCGTCGGGGCCGTTGTAGTAGGCGCCGCTGATCCAGGGGCCGCGCACCTCCAGCTCGCCCGCCGACTCGCCGTCCCAGGGGAGGCGTTCGCCACCGGGGCCGGTGAGCCGGGCCTCGACGCCGGCCGGGAAGCGGCCCTGGGTGAGGCGGTAGGCGAACTCCTCGTCGGTGCCGGCCGCGTGGGCCGGGGGACGGGCGACCGTGCCGAGCGGGGACGTCTCCGTCATGCCCCAGGCGTGGCAGACGCGCATGCCGAGCCGGTCGAAGGCCTCCATGAGGGAGGGCGGGCAGGCGGAGCCGCCGATGGTGACCTGGGTGAGGGAGGAGACGTCGCGGGGCCGGTTGGTCAGCTCGGCGAGCAGGCCCTGCCAGATGGTCGGCACGGCCGCGGCGTGGGTCGGCCTCTCGCCCTCGATCATCTCGGCGAGCGGCGCCGGCTGGAGGAACCGGTCCGGCATCAGCATGTTGACGCCGGTCATGAAGGTGGCGTGCGGCAGACCCCAGGCGTTGACGTGGAACTGGGGGACGACGACCAGCGAGGTGTCCCGGTCGGTCAGGCCCATCGACTGGGTCATGTTGACCTGCATGGAGTGCAGGTAGATCGAACGGTGGCTGTACACCACGCCCTTGGGGTCGCCGGTCGTGCCGGAGGTGTAGCACATGGCGGCGGCCTGGCGTTCGTCCAGCTCCGGCCAGTCGTACGTGGTGGGGCGGTCCGCGATCAGCTCCTCGTACTCGTGGATCCGGGCGTGCGCGCCCTGGAGCGGGGAGCGGTCGCCGGGGCCGGAGACGACGATGTGCTCGACCGTCGGCAGCTTGGCCAGCAGCGGGGCGAGCAGCGGGATCAGGGAGCCGTTGACGATGATCACCTTGTCGGCCGCGTGGTTGACGATCCACACCAACTGCTCGGCGGGCAGCCGCAGATTGAGCGTGTGCAGCACCGCGCCCATGGACGGGATCGCGAAGTAGGCCTCGACGTGCTCGGCGTTGTTCCACATCAGGGTGGCGACCCGGTCGTCGCCCCGGACGCCGAGTTCGTCGCGCAGGGCGTTCGCCAGCTGTACCGCGCGCACTCCGGCCTCGGCGAAACTGCGCCGCTGGGGTTCGGTTTCCCCGGTCCAGGTGATGATCTGGGACCGCCCGTGCACCAGCGTCCCGTGCGTCAGGATGCGGGTGACGGTCAGCGGTACGTCCTGCATGGTGCTCAGCACGGAGTCCTCCCGGGGCGGCACTGCCTACGCGGTGGTAGAGGTTCCGCTGATTCTGCGCACATACCGCGCGGTATGTCACTAGGCGGTGTGTCACTCTGGAGAAAATCCGGGCAGGAAACCCGGGAAAACTCGGGGAAGTCCCCGCCTAGCGGACCAGTCCCAGCTCCGGATCCTCGCGCAGCTTGGCCAGCGCGCGCGACACGGCCGACTTCACCGTGCCCACCGACACCCCGAGCACCTCGGCGGTCTGGGCCTCGCTCAGGTCCTCGTAGTACCGCAGGACGACCATCGCCCGCTGCCGCGTCGGCAGCTTGCCGATCGCCCGCCACATGGCGTCGTGCAGCGCCTGCCGCTCAGCCGGGTCGTCGTCGCCCGGCACGGGCTCCGGCTCGGGCAGCTCGTCGCAGGTGAACTCGTCCACCCTGCGCTTGCGCCACTGCGAGGTGCGGGTGTTCAGCAGCGCCCGGCGCACATAGCCGTCCAGCGCCCGCTGGTCCTCGATCCGCTCCCAGGCCACATAGGTCTTGGCGAGCGCGGTCTGCAGCAGGTCCTCGGCGTCGCTCAGATTCGCGGTGAGCGAGCGGGCGGTGCGCAGCAGGACCGGCTGACGAGCCCGCACATACGACGCGAACGTCGGATATGTCGGAGTCTCCCCGCCCGGCCGGAGCCGGGGATGCGGGAGGGTCTGCCGCCTTGGTGCGGCGGCGGCCGAGGCGCTGGTGCAGACGGGTGTGGTCATGGCTCCACGCTAGGAGTGGTCCACCCTGCGGCGGATCGCCCCCAGGTCCCGAAGCGGCGTCCCCCTCAGGTTGTAGGGGTGGGGCCGGCTCCACCTCCTGAAGGTGGAGCGCGGGTGCACCCCGTGTGCGGGTACGACCCTGACTCCGCCTCGATCGGACCTGGTTCCACCCCGATCAGGCCTGGCTCCACCTGCTGGTACGACCCTGAGGCCGCGGCGGGCCCGGCCCAATCCCGGGGCGGTTCGGCCCTGCGGGTCAGCAACTCCGAGGGTGGGGGAGCCGGTCGGCGTCTCGGGGCTGGGCGGGGAGCCGGCCGGCCTGTCGGGGCGGGGAGCCGGTCGGCCCCTCTCGGGGCGGGGAGCCGGCCGGCCCCTCTCGGGGCTGGGCGGCGGCCCGCCGCGGGACTGGGGCGGCGGCCCGTCGCGGGACTGGGGCGGCGGCCCGTCAC